>NZ_MKKC01000069.1 GCF_001942255.1 Nocardiopsis sp. CNR-923 | reverse complement strand
ACTCTGCCCACGCCAAGCTCCGCGCACCCGGCGAGCGCGCGATCGCCCAACTCAAGAACTGGGATGTCCTACGCCGCCTACGCTGCTGCCCGCACCGGGCCGGCCAGATCACCCGCGCGGTGCTGGTGCTTCAACTCCGCGAAGCAGGATGAAAAAGGCTCAGTTTGTCAAGTACATCGAAGGGTTCTATAATCAACGGAGGCTTCATTCCGGCACTCGGGTACAGGACTCCCCAAGAGGTTGAGGACGAGCATCTGAGTTATCGTCTCGCCGTCTGACAGTTCACAAGAGAAGCTGTCCGGAGTTTTGATGGCCCCTCAGTTCCCACCGTGGAGCAGTGGCTGGCCGAGTGGTTGGACGGCAAGCCCGCACTGACCCTCAACACTCGCCGCTCCTACGCCGGGCACATCCGTAACCACCTCGTCCCCCACCTGGGGCGGCTCCGGTTGGACAAGCTGCAGGCCCGCCACGTGGAGGCGATGTTCGCCGGGATCGAGGAGGACAACGAGCTCATCCTGGAGTGCCGGGAGTCCGGTGATCCGGCGGTCGTGGCCTCGGTGCGGGGCAGGAAGGTGGTGTCGCTGTCCACCAAGCACCGCATCCGCGCCACACTGCGCAGCGCCCTGTCCGAAGCAGTGCGCCGCCCGGACCTGCCGGTGGTGGTCAACGCCGCCTCCCACGCCCGTCTGCCCTCATGCCCGAGGAAGAAGCCGCTGGTGTGGACTGCGGACCGGGTCGCCCAGTGGGAGAAGGACGGCACCATTCCCGGTGAGGTGATGGTCTGGACCCCGGACCAGACCATCCGCTTCCTCAAGCACGCCCGCAAGTACGCGTGGCTGTTCGCCCTGTACCACCTGATCGCGGTCAAGGGCCTGCGGCGAGGTGAAGCGGTCGGTCTGCCGTGGGCCAACACCCGCATGAGCGACGGCGAGATCGACATCCGCACCCAGATCGTCCAGCTCGGCTGGGAAACCCACACCTGCACACCCAAGAGCGCCGCAGGGCAACGAACCATCACCCTGGACACCGGCACCGTGAGGATCCTGCGGGCCTGGCGCCGCCGTCAACTGGAGGCCAAGCTCGCCGCCGGAGCGGACTGGGTCGACTCGGGGCTGGTGTTCACGCGCCAGGACGGGTCGGCGTGGCACCCGGCCCAGGTCACGGACTGGTTTCAGCGCATCAGCCGGGCGGCGGGGCTCCCGCCCATCGATTTGCACGGGCTACGCCATGGGGCGGCGTCGATGAGTCTGGCCGCCGGGGTAGACGTCAAGGTGGTCTCCGCCGAACTCGGTCACGCCACCACTCACTTCACCCAGGACACCTACCAAACGGTGTTCCCCGAGGTGGCCAAGGCGGCGGCCGAGGCCACCGCCGCGATGCTCAAACCTGGTAGCGCGAAGGCGTAACTCGCCACCCCGGTCCCCGTTGGAGCACTCGGGTACGACCCCGACTCCGACGGGGTCCTGTGCTTCCTGGCCTGGTTCGTGTGCTCGGTGTTCGCTCCTCTGTCGCCGGAGTTCCGCCTCAGGCAGGGTTTGTCGTGCTCGTCGGTGTGGCGGTCGGGTGGTGTGTCCCCGCCCGGGTCAACCGCCCGGATCCCGTGCTGCTGCGGTAGAGTGGTCTCCGGCGAGCGCCAGGGCCATGGGTCCGAGGTGAATCGCGGGCCCCTAGCTCAATTGGCAGAGCAACGGACTTTTAATCCGTGGGTTCAGGGTTCGAGCCCCTGGGGGCCTACTCAATAAAGACTTTTTCATCCCTACCCCTGTGCGTCCACCAAACAGAGATTCGCTCCTTTCAGCGACGACTCGTATTTAGAATGGGGGCTCCTCTTCGTTCTGCGCGGATTCGATCGGAGTATCATTCACATCCGACTCCGACTCCGATTCCGGACCGTACTCCTTTAGCATGACGAATGTCGCGACCTTTCCAGTGTCATCATCCCGGCGGTCCCGGATCCATTGGTCTGGATACAGCTCGTTTAATGCCCTCAGGACTAGCTCGTATCCCCACTGCCAGTCGGAGCTCGTGCGTACGGCGTGCTCCGGCGCTTTCGTCTTGAGGATGTAGGCGATATGTGACCACTTGATGCCGCGTGCACTCTTGATCCGGCTATGGAAGTCGGTAGTGTTGTCGAGGTGCAGGATGGCGATAGCGCCGTCGTCGGCAGGCAACTCCGTATCGTCGATATCTTCGTCGCCAGTGTGGCGGGAAGCAAGGGCAGCAGCCGCTTCTTTGGCCTCGCGACGTCGCGTATCGACACGAAAACGCTCCTGGGCCGCGAAGTGCTCGGGGGCTGGCTTGTCGTACTTAGGGTCCGCCCTCTCGTTGCCGTCTTCGAAGCTCAACACGCGCACGGAGATAGGATAAGGGCGCGAATTCTGGTCAGTGCCGGGGGCGCTGGACCAGTAGATTCCGTTGCCGACGAGGGGCTCGTTGAGCAGCGTGGCAAGCAGATCGTCGGAGAAGTGGGCATTGGCCTTCTTTAGGGAAACTAGGTCGCCCTGCGACAGCAGATGGAAGACAAAGAAGTTGTCGCCTTGGCTCAGCAGCTCGTGGGGGAGGCTGCCAGGCTGCTGAGTGATCAAGAGGGCGCCGAGGTCGTACTTGCGACCTTCTTTAACCCAGGAGACAAAGGGGCCGTCCTCGCTCTGATTGGAGCCGCCGAGGACGGACTGGGCCTCTTCAATGACCGCAATGGTGGGGATGGACTTTGGGTCAGCCTCGGTGAACTGGTTCTGGTTGTGTTCGAAGATGTCACCGAGGATCACACCGGCCAACTGCAGTCCCTGGGCGCCGCGCATCTGCGAGATGTCGACCACGCACAGCTTGCCCTGGCTCAGGCAGTCCTTCAGTGCGCTCAGTAGCTTGCTGTTGGGGTCATGGAGAGCGTTGATCACGCGCGTCATATTGCTGATCGCGGCGTTGATCTCGACATCCGACATTCCCTTGATGTTGAGAATCTTCTGGGCCTCAGCCGGGTCAGTGCCACCCTTGTGGCGGTGAATCAGGTCAACGAGCTGACCCCAGCGTGGCAGATCGAGTGCCTTGAGCTTGACGACGTTCTGGTGGTCCTGCCTCTCCGGCGGCAATGCGATACCGAGCACTCGCGCGGGGCTCAGTTCTTTAATGTTGAGCTTGACACCGTTGACTACGAAGGAGTCGTAGAACTCGCTGGGCCCCTTGCGGTTGGTGAAGACGACGAGCTTGTCGCGCAGGTGTGGTACATCGCACAGTGCGGGACGACCTTTGAAGTCGGGCCAGAAGTACTCGCCATCCGGATCGAAGATCACCGTACCTACGGAACTCGCCGTTGAGGCGAGGAACGGTGGGTTGCGTCTCGTAGAGCGCTGAGAACAACAGCTTGACCAGGTTGGACTTGCCGAAGCCAGCACGAGCGAAGACGAAGCTACGCCGAGCGATGAGCTTCTCGATCTGGAAAGTCGGCATGATCGCTGGCTGCTGGATCCTCATCCAGGACGTGTCGCCCACTCGCTTGTCGTTGCCAGCGTAGACAAACTCGCCGAAGGCGAGATAGCCGATGGGGACCGCTCCGTCGGCGGTGTCCTTGGCGTTGACGACCTCCGCGAGGAGGTCGTCAGACAGAAGTGCGACCTGAGCGCCAACTTGCGGAAGGCGCCGATGGCTGGGGACGAAGATGTGCTTGCCGCCGTCCTCACGGAGCACACCGAGGATGCGGATGTCGACCTTGTACTTCAGGTAGCGTTCCCGTAGCTCATCGGGGATTGGCCGCTGATCACGCACCGCACGGGTGGCATAGTCCTCGCCGATGGGGGACACCAGGCGTCCCTGAGAGGCGATGGTGGTGATTCGCCCGAGGATCGCCTCCTGTTCGTGTTCGAGCTGGACAAGGACGAACTGGCCGTGCATGGCCGTGGTCTGGAAGTCGTCGTGGTGCGGTAGGACAAGGTCGGCGTGGAATTCCATGCCGCTTTCAGAGAAGCCGCGGAAGGTGCCGACGACTTTGTCGCGCTCGAACAGGCTCATGACGGTTCTTGCTCCACAGGATGTGTGGGACTGACAGGATGAGAGGTGTTACTCGTAGCGGCGGGCGGCCACGTCGGAGGCCAACCGCAGAGCGTCGATGACCGGAGCCTTATCCTCGCCGACCTGGTCACGGACAGCGTCAACAAGCTGGTCTTCGATGATGTCCAGGTCTAGGTCAGCGACCCGGGAGAAGCTGTCAGCTTGCTGGATGCAGTTGGGGTAGAGAGGGATGGGGAAGCCAGCCACCGCGTCTGCCTGCAAGTAGCCGAAGATCGCCTGGCTTCTTTGTCCTGGTGAGACATCAAGTCCACGGTCCAGATCGGGTCGCCGGAGTACGGGCCGAAGCGGACGAAGTACATCGAGCCGAAATTGAACTTCGGCTTCTCGCCAGGGGAATCGTCCTTGACGTCCCGGGTGTACTCGTCCCACAGGTATGCCTCATCGAGCATCTCTGCGGGGACCTTGGCGAAGCAGGCGGCGCCGTTGTCGAATACGCCCGACAACGAGATAGCTAGCCGGTAGTACTCTAGGACCTGGGTTTTCTTTGCCAGTCCCACCAGCCAGACCTTGCGTCGGTCGCGGCGCCAGATCCGCTCGATGGCGTCGTACATCTGCTCGCCCATCTTCACGAACAGTTCGCCGTGGAAGATCTTGCTGCGTAGCAGGCCGTCGCGGACGATCAGGGTGTCGACAGCGTAATCGCGGTGGCAGATCAGATCGTAGAGCGTGGCCCATTCGCACAGGTCTCGGAAGACCAGGACCCAGCTAGGCGACTTACCCGACATCATCGGTGACAGGTCCTTGAGCGTGTCCACGCCCAACCCCTGCATCATCTTTCCCAGGGCGGTGCGTGGGCTGCCGTCCTCATGGAACTGGCGTCTCCCTAAAGCCTCGACATCGGCGATCGGGGAGACCACCTCCAGACATAGCTCCTTGCCGTTGGAGTCCACGACGCGGACGACCTGCAGGTAGAAGGGGTTGAAGGCGACCTTGTTGTTACCGCCGTCGGACGCCATCAGCGCTACCGACGTTCCCGCTCGAGGCTTGATCACCTTGACCCCGGAGCTGATGGCCCGGGCCTGCTCGACCAGCTTGTCCAACTCTGCGCGGCCGGCTTCGACCTGGTCGCCGATCAGCTGCTTGAGCTGCTTGATCTGGTCGGCGTCGAACATGCCTCTCCCCACACCACGTTCGGACTGTGACAGACGGGTGGTTCACATATCTGTCTCCACAGCATGGCACGGGGCAGCGACAATGTGACACGTGATTCCAGGAAATGTCCGGATTGCCCGATCAGCGGGACGGTCCGACCAGCTCGGCAACAACGTCGATCTCGTCTACAGCAGAGCCAGCCTTGCCGAACTGCGCAGCTTGTCGGGCGCGCTTGGGTGGAGTGCCAGCTTGCCGAACATCCTTGACGACCCACCCGGTCTTCGCTTCCTTGATGGAAGCTAGAAGCAGCTCCTCCGGGTTGGTGCGAGCTGAGGGCAGGGCACCGAAGCGGATTGCGAGTCGGGCGCGCGGCGGCATCGGCGGGCTGTGGCGGCCCACACCTCGCTAGGGCCTGGATAAACGCCTCCTGGTTCGGCTGGCGAGCGATCTGCCCATGGGTGCTGTACGGGACTTCCGCAGGTCCACCGAGGAACCACGAGCGCAGCCACTGGTCGGCTACGTAGGTACGCATGCCGTAATACGGGGGTGAGGTGACTACCAAGTCGAATCGCTGTCTCAGTCCATTGAGGGTCTCGATGGAGTCGCCAAGGTAGACCCGGCCGCCGTGGGCGAGCGGGGCGGCGTCCAGCAGGCGCTTAGCCCGTCGCTCGATGACATCTAGAGCCGGGATGCGTACAGGCTCCATGTCACGCGTTCTCCAGAACTTCACCGCGTAGGCAGGCTTGGAGGCGTAGGTGCGCGGCATCTGGTTCGACAGGTACGACGGTAGGTTCTTGTTGCGTGGGCCGTGGAGGATGCCGAGTAGGACCGCCCGCAGCATCGCCGCTGTTGGCGTAGTCATCTCTAGCAAGGCTTCACGGAGTATCACCAGCTCGCGCAATGTCTCGCGCTCGTAACACCACTGCCAGAACTCGCCCTCGGGTACCTCACCCGGCATGCCGCGATTGAGAATCTGCCGCGCAAGCCGAACCACAGCGCCAGGCGTGACCCGGATGAGCTTGGCCTGAGCAATGGCAGCAGCGACGGGGTTGATGTCGACACCAACTGACGGCAGTCCGGCTAGGCGAGCCGCATACAGCGTGGTGCCTCTCCCGCAGAACGGGTCGAGCACCCGCGTGGCCTCAGGATGGGCAGCAAGCTGCTGGAGTGGGAAATCCAGCGGGAACATCGTGTAGTACGGGCAGATGGTGTTAAGCCGCAGCGCATCTTCAGGCCAGCTGGGGGGAGGGGCTGCTGCAGTCACCGTCATGGTGGCAATATACAGGTAAAGTTACCCGGCCACGTGTGGGGGCTCGACGCTGCCAGTCAAAGTCGCGACCAGCGGCTTAGCCCTAGACCACTCAGGCCCACCATAACTCAGGGTGCTCAGCAGAGAACACCACTCTTGGCGCGAAGATCTCCGCAGGAACAGCTTGTGGCGCCAAAAGAGTCAACAGCCACCAGGATTTTACCTTGCAGCTCGGACTCTTCTTCGACTCCCTCTATGCAAATTCCGACAGTGAGAGCCTGGTACCGTCACGCCAGCTTCGAGCCAAGGCTGAAAAAGCAGTCGATCATTTCATGTCCGGCGCCCCAGGAAAACAACACCGCGCATTCACACTGGCAGGGGGCCACCGGAACGGTGCACGGATCACACCACGGCGAGGTTCTCGCGGACCTCGAAGCACAGACGCGGCTGACGAGCGCACATCGAGCGAAACTGAGGTGGAACAGCCGCCCGGATTGTCCCGTGCAACGGCGCTGACCTGCGGGTTTGTTGCGACTAAGCGGAATGTTCACGCTGATTAAAAGTCCGTTGCTCTGCCAATTGAGCTAGGGGCCCGCGATCCGCCTCGGCTCCACGGCCCCGGCGTTCGCCGCAGACCACTCTACCGCAGCAGCACGGGATCCGAGCGGCTGACCCGAACGGCGGCACGGGGCCGCCCAACGCCTCCAACGGCGAGCGACCCCGTCCGGAGGAGGTGTCCGCGGCGCTTGGGGGCGGGGGTCACTCGACGGTCTCGTACCGTTCCATGGGATCGTACTGGTCGCCGGTCACCGGGTTGGTGGCCAGCCCGGCGACGGGGTCGTAGTTGACGTCCATCCCGAGTTCGGGGTCGTAGTAAAGCCCCGTGCCCGGGTTGCGCGGCAGACCCACCTCGGAGTCGATCTCCCAACCGGTGGTCGGGTCGACGCTCGGGATGGCGCGGGACGGCTGCTCCGAGGGTTCCGCAGAGGGCGTGGCCTCGGCAGACTCCTCCGCCGGAACCGTCTCCTCCGCGATGACCTCACCGTGGCCGGGCTGTGACTCGGCCCCGCCCTGCGGGCTGAGCACGCCGAAGCCGACCAGGGTCAGGATGAGGATGCCCAGGCCCACGCGGTAGTAGACGAACGGCATGAAGCTGTGCGTGGAGATGAACCTCATCAGCCAGGCGATCACGGCGAACCCGACGACGCCCGCGACGACCGTGCCCACGATGGTGGCCGCCCACCCCGCGTACTCGTCGCCGCCGATGTCGGTGAGCTTGTACACGCCCGCGCCGAACACGGCGGGCAGCGCGAGCAGGAAGGAGTACTCGGCGGCGTCCTTGCGGTTGAAGCCCAGGAGCATCCCACCGGTGATGGTCCCGCCGGAACGCGACACACCCGGGATGAGCGCGAGGGACTGGAAGAGCCCGAAGGCCAGGCCCCGGCTGACGGTGAGGTCCTCCAGACCGCGGTGCTTGCGCGAGTAGCGGTCCACGACGCCGAGGATGACACCGAAGACGATGAGGGTGAGCGCGATCAGTCGCAGGTCACGGAAGACGCTGTCGATCTGTTCCTCGAAGAGCAGACCGAGGACGACGATGGGGATCGAGCCGATGATGACGTACCAGCATGCGTGCGTTGATGTCCGCGCGCAGCTCCCGGTTGATCAGAGACCTGCACCACGTGGACAGGATCGCCCAGATCCGCTTCCTGAAGTAGATCATCACCGCGATCTCGGTCCCGATCTGGCTGACGGCGGTGAAGGCCGCTCCCGGATCGGGCCAGCCGAACAGGGCTGAGACCACGCGCAGGTGGCCGCTGGAGGAGATGGGCAGGAACTCGGTGAGCCCCTGGACCAGGCCGAGGAAGATTGCTTCGAAGAGGGACACGGAGGGGTCTGCTCCTGGGTGTTTCTGCTCCGGTCCGGGTCGCTGGTGGCAACGTCGAGGGGGCCGGGCGCGTTCGGTGGGACAAGGGGGACAACGGGCAGCTTACTGAGGTTCCCGGTCCACATGTCGACGTGTGCGCCCAGCGCGTGCCTCCGAGTTCGCAAACCCCCCATGGCACGTGGACCCCCCGTCCCCCTTTACGCTTCCCCGATCCGTTGGTGTACTCGGAACCGTCAACCCGACCGACGACGAGGAGCACGCCATGACCACCGTCCCGGAAGAAGTTCAGAACATCCTCACCAAGCGCGCGTTCGCCCACGTGGCCACCATCGGCCCGCAGGGCGAACCCCATTCGAGCCCTGTCTGGATCGATTGGGACGGGGAGTTCCTGAGGTTCAGCCAGACCAGGACCCGGCAGAAGATCCGCAACCTCGACCGCGACAACCGTCTGGCGATCTCCGCCGTTGACCCCGACAACCCCTACCACTACTTCGAGGTGCGCGGGGTCGTGGACCGTGTGGAGGACGACGCCGACCTCGGCTTCATCAACGCGATGTCGCACAAGTACCTCGACAGGGACTACCCCTGGCACCAGCCCTCCGACGAGAGGGTGGTCGTGTACGTCCGCCCCCTGCGCACGACGAAGATGTAGGCAACCGCGCACGGACCGACGGCTCCGCCCCCCGGGCGGGGCCGTCTTGCTTTGCACGGAGTGAAACAATACACATTGAGAAAGCTTGCACGTCATGCAAATATTGACCGTGCAAGGGAGAGGACACCATGGGACTGCGTGAACGCAAGAAGCAGGCCACGCGCCGCGCCCTTGAGGAGACGGCCGCCAGGCTCACTCTGGAGCGCGGTCTGGAGCACGTCACCGTCGAGGAGATCGCGGCCGAGGCCGACGTCTCCACGCGCACGTTCTTCAACTACTTCACGACCAAGGAGGAAGCCCTCCTCGGCGACGTTCCGCCGACGCCCGACGAGCAGGCCCGGAGGGTCTTCGCCGAGGGCGGCCCCACCGGCGCGTTCGTCGACGACCTCATCACCCTGCTGACCACATCCCTCATCAGCCCGGAGGCTCTCGCCGCGCACCGCGAGGCCATGCACCTGCGCAAGCGGCTCATGGAACGTGAGCCCCAGCTGGTGCCCGGCATGCTCGCCCGCTTCCACAACGTGGAGCAGGAGATCTCCCGGGCCATCGCGCAACGGACCGGCGCGTCACCGGAGGACGCGCGACCGCAACTGGTCGCCGCGACCGCCATGGCCGTGACGCGGCAGACCATGAAGTCCCTCCACTTCACGGAAGGAGAGGACGCGGCGGACATGCGCGCCGTGCTGCGCGACGCGTTCCGCAACGTCGGCCGGGCCTACGCACCCTCCGACGACTGACGCGTATCCACACCGCCCCAGGGGCCTCCCGGGGTTCGTTCCCGAACGGAGTCGCATGCCTTCCACACACCCAGGACCCGAGGAGGGCGTCAGCCGCTCGCGGCTGCGCTGGATCCTCCTAGCGATCGTCCTGACGATCCTCCTGGCCTCGCTGGACCAGACGATCGTGGCCACGGCGCTGCCCACGATCGTCGGTGAGCTGCACGGCCTGGAGCAGCTCTCGTGGGTGGTCACCGCGTACATGCTCGCGGCCACGGTCGGCATGCCCATCTACGGCAAGGCCGGAGACCTCTTCGGCCGCCGCCACGTGTACGTCTTCGCCATCGTGGTGTTCCTCCTCGGCTCCGTCCTGGCCGGGCTCGCCCAGAACATGCCGCAGCTCATCGCCTTCCGCGCCCTCCAGGGGATCGGCGGCGGAGGTCTGATGATCAGCGCGCAGGCGATCATCGCCGACGTCGTCTCCCCGCGCGAGCGCGGCAGGTACATGGGCGTCATCGGCGCCGTGTTCGGCGTCTCCGCGATCGCCGGTCCACTGCTGGGCGGGTTCTTCACCGACCACCTGGACTGGCGCTGGATCTTCTACATCAACCTGCCGCTCGGCGCGATCTCCCTGGTCACGGCGGCCACGATGATCCGCCTTCCCCAGCCGTCGGGCCCCCGGCCCAAGCTGGACTACCTCGGGACCGTCCTGCTGGCGACGACGAGCGTGTGCCTGGTCCTGCTCACCAGCTGGGCCGGGACCACCTACGACTGGGTCAGCCCGCAGATCCTGGGTCTGGCGGCGGGCGCGGTCCTGGCGGCCGTCCTGTTCGTCCTGGTGGAGCGGCGTGCGGCCGAGCCGATCATCCCGATGCGGCTCTTCGCCGACCGCAACTTCGTGCTCACCGCCCTCATCGGCGTCACCGTGGGCATCGCCATGTTCTCCACGGTCTCCTACCTGCCCACGTTCCTCCAGATGGTCAACGGCGCCACCGCGACCCAGTCCGGGCTGCTCATGCTCCCGATGGTGTTCGGCATACTCACCAGTAACATCACTACTGGGCGACTCATCAGCGCGACCGGACGCTACAAGCACTGGCCGATCATCGGCACCGCCGTCATCGCGGTTGGCCTGGTGCTGCTCTCGCGGATGGACGCGGACACGCCCTACCTCTACAACGGTCTCAGCATGCTGGTGCTGGGGCTGGGCGTCGGCATGGTCATGCAGAACCTCGTGCTCATCGTGCAGAACTCTGCGCCCCGGAACGACCTGGGATCGGCGACCTCGGCGAACAACTACTTCCGCCAGATCGGCGCGTCCTTCGGCATCGCGGTGTTCGGTTCGATCTTCGTCTCCCGCCTCAACGCCCGGATGGCCGGCCTTCCGGGCGACGGTGTGGCGTTCGAGGGCGGGGAGGCCGGGATCAGCTCCATGACCCCCGAGATACTCCAGGGCCTGCCCGATCCCGTGCGCGAGTTCGTCGTGGAGGCGTTCGCCGGGGCGCTCCCGCCGATCTTCCTCTTCGCCGTGCCGATCGTGCTGGTCGGCTTCGCACTCGCCTGGTTCGTCCAGGAGCACCCGCTCGCCACGACCCTCGGGGAGCGGGAGCGGTCCGAGCCGGAGAGGGACGCCGTCGCCGCCGCCTGAGGGGGCTGGCGGGCCGGTACGGCTCGGTTCCGTCGCCGCCAGCGGGTGGGCGGCGCCACCGCCGGAGCCTTCGACGTTCCGCGTTCGGACCGTGCCGCACTGGTCGGCCTGACGACCCGACCGCCGACGGGACGGCGCCCCGCAGGGCGTGGGCGCCGTCCATGGGACTCCGCCCCGCGCCGCCACCGCCGTCGACGTCGCGCCATCGCCCCACTTCTATTGGTGGACTAACTATTAGTGTGCGAACTGAATGCCGGGAGATCCCGCGCCCCACCCCTCCCCGAGTGTGCTCCACGCCTCAGGAACGACACGCCCTCCGCGGCCGTCCAAGTCGGTGCGGGGACGCGTCGGCGCCCCTCCCCGCCCGGGGGGCTCCGGGGGATGTCAGGGGCGGCCCAGGGCTGTCCCCGATGGGAAACGTCGTCGGTGACCGGCAGGCTGGAGACATGAACGGAAAACTCCGAGGACGCCTCGTCCGCAGTGACTCCGACCGCCTCCTCACCGGTGTCTGCGGCGGTATCGCCGCCTTCCTCGGCGTCGACGCGACGATCGTCCGCGTCGCCTTCGCGGCCTTCGCCCTGCTGGGCGGCGGCGTGTTCGTGTACATCCTCGCGTGGCTGCTCATGCCAGCCGAGAGCAAGAGCCACTCCTTGTTGGAACAGATCATCCGCAACTTCCAGGGAAAGCCGAGCGTGAACTGATGTGGACCCTTCGAGCCCAGCCGGGCTGGCAGCGCCGTGAGCTGAGGACCCAGCGCGAGGAACGGGAGACCGAGGAGACCCGCGAGCCCGCCGCCACGTGCGGCGCCGAGGCCTGAGGGACCAGAAGGCACCAGGCACGGCCCCAGCCGCCCCGGGACCCTACAGGCGCACCCGTCCCGTGGAGGGCAGACCCGGAGCTCGTGCCCCACGGCATCCACATGACCGCTCTTCGTGTGAACAGGGCGGGGTACGCCGGCCGCGTTCGGTTCTCCTGACAGTTCGGGCGTCTCGCATGACCGACACGCCTTCCCTCCGATGACCGCCGTCGGCCCCGGCGACAGGCGCTGCCCGTCACTCGCCCGCGGTTCCCACCCGACGGCGCGAGAGGCGCTGGAACCCGCTCGACGTGTTCCGTCACCGGCGGTCGGTCCGGCTGCCCAGGGACCGGGAGCAGGGCTGCGGGTCGTAGCGGACCCCGGTCACGCCAGTCGGTTGACTGATGCCGCGTCCGGCCGTCGATCCGTAGCGTCGTCCACATGAACGAGAACGAGGGAACGTACCTGGTCACCGGTGCCACGGGCAGAGTCGGGGGCCAGGTGGCACGGCAGCTGCTCGACGCGGGAGCGACCAACGTGCGCGCGCTGGTGCGCGACCCGTCGGCGGCCCGCCTGCCCGCCGGGGTGGAGGTGGTCAGGGGCGACCTGTCCGACGCCGCCTCCCTGGACGCGGCGCTCGACGGCGTGACCCGCGTGTTCCTGGTCTGGCCCACTCTCCAGGCCGACGCCGTCGCCCCGCGGGTTCTGGCCCTGATCGCCGATCGCGTCCGCCGGGTGGTCTACCTGTCCTCCACGGGAGCGGGCGCGGCCGAGCCCAACGACCCCGTCAACGCGTCGCACGCCCGGGTCGAACACATCCTGCGCGAGTCGGGGGTGGAGTGGACCTTCGTGCGCGGCGGGGGCTTCGCCGGCAACGACCTGGCCTGGGCCGAACAGGTGCGCGGCGGGGGTGTGGTCCGCGAGGGGTTCGCGGGCTGGCGCAGGTCCGTCGTCCATGAGGCCGATCTCGCCGCCGTCGGCGTCCGCGCGCTGACCACCGACGACCATGTCGGCGCGGTGTTCGCGGTCACCGGCCCGGAGGTGTTGAGCCAGGCGGAACGCGTGCGGATCATCGGTGAGGTCACCGGCCTGGACCTGCGCTTCGAGGAGCAGACCCCCGAGGAGACGCGCGAGGCCTTGCGCACCTGGCTGCCCGAGGACGCGGTCGAGGACACCATGGCCGAGATGGCGACGATGACGCGCGTCTCCGAGCCGGTCACCGCCGACGTCGCCGAGGTGCTCGGCCGTCCCGCGCTCCCCTACCGGCGGTGGGTGGCCGACCACCTGGCGGACTTCCTCCCCGAGAACGCCGTCTCCGAGGGCGTGCCGTCGACGGCGCGGGTGGCGGCCGAGTACGTGCGGGCGATCGAGCACGGCGACGTCCGGGCGGTCCTCGACCGCATGACCGCGCCGGACTACGTGCTGGTCGCATCGGACGACATGGTCGGGTCTCCGGTGGAGTTCGGGGTGGACGGCATGGAGCGGCGGCTGGAGGCGGTGGCCGGGACCGGGGAGATCCACGGCGTCGAGGTCGACGAGCCGCTCGTCCGGGGTGACCGGTTCGCGGTGCGGTTCACGTTCGTCTCCACCGTCTCCACCTCCCCGCGGACGGGGCCGCGGCGCGCCTACGCCGAGATCTCGCTGTTCACCGTCCGGACCGGTCGGATCGTGCGGGAGGAGGTGTTCCACCAGCGGCCGACCGCGGTTCGGTAGCGTGGGCGCGTGCTGTGGGGACGGGACGGGGAGACGGCGAGGATCGACGCGTTCGTCGCCGCCGCCCGGTCCGGGCGCGGCGGCGCGCTCGTCCTCAGGGGCGAGGCCGGGATCGGCAAGTCGGCGCTGCTGGAGTACGCCCGGTCCGGGGCGACCGGCATGCGCGTTCTGCGCGGAGCAGGGGTCGAGACGGAGAGCGAACTTCCCTACGCGGGTCTGCACCTGCTGCTGGGCAGGGCCGTGGAACGGGTGGACGCGCTGCCCGGCCCCCAGGCGCGGGCGCTGCGCGGCGCGCTCGGGGCGGACGACGGCGGCGTGCCGAACCGGTTCCTGGTCGGGCTGGCGGTCCTGACCCTGCTGGCCGACCTCGCGGAGACCGATCCGGTGCTCTGCCTGGTCGACGACGCGCACTGGCTGGACCAGGCCTCGGCCGAGGCGCTGCTGTTCGCGGCCCGGCGGCTGGAGGCGGAACGGGTCGCCGTCCTCATGGCGGTCCGGGAGCCGCACGCGCCCAAGCTCGCCACACCCCACGTCGACGAACTCCCCGTCCGGCGGCTCTCCCGCGCGGACGCCGAGGCCCTACTGCGGCAGCGCGCCGCCGACCTCCCGCGCCGGGAGAGGGAACGCGTGCTGGCCGAGGCTGCCGGGAACCCGCTGGCGTTGACCCTGTCGGGTGACGGCGGCCCGCACCGCCGGTCCGGCGAACCAGGCCGGGTCCTGGACGCCTTCGCCGAGCGGGTCGCCGCCCTGCCCGCGCCGACGCGCACGCTGGTCCTGGTCGCGGCGGCCGACGACTCCGGCGAGGTCTCCGCCGTGCTCCGCGCCGCCGCAGGTCTGGGCGTCCGCCGGGACGACCTGCGCCCCGCCGAGCGCGAGGGGCTGCTCCACGTGTCCGAGGGCCGGGTGGAGTTCGGCCACCCGCTGGTCCGGTCGGCCGTCTACCGGGGGGCGGACTCGGACGCGCGCGCCGCCGCGCACCGGGCGCTGGCGGCGGTGTTCGCGTCGCGCCCGACACCGCCGACCGCCGCGCCTGGCACCTGGCGTCCGCGGCCACGGAGCCCGATGAAGGCGTCGCCGCCCTCCTGGCGCGAACCGCGGAGCGCGCGCGCAGACGTGGCGGGCTCTCGGCCGTGTCAACCGCCTACGAACGCGCCGCCGCGCTGAGCCCCAGCCTCCGGGACCGGAGTCGCCGCACGGTGGACGCCGCCGAAGCGGCCTTCGACGCCGGGGACCTCGCCCGCGCGGCCGAGCTGGTCTCCCGCGTCGACCCGTCCCACGAGGACCTGGCGGGGCGGGCCGCCGTGGCCCGGTTGCGCGCGCGCCTCGCCGTGGCTGACGGGAAGGCGGGCGAGGCCCACCGGATCCTCTTCGGCACCGTCCTGGACGCGGGGGTCACTGATCCTGGTACGGGCGTCCGTGCGATCGGTCACGGCGCCGGAGCGGCCGGACCCCGAGTGGTCAGCGACGCCCCGGAAACCTCGGGTAGCGCAGGCACCGACGGCGCTCACGGCACCGCGCCGCCGGAGCGGGACAGGGAAACCGGCGGCGCAGGCGGACCTGAGGACACCCCAGGGGAGGGGGCCGCCCGAGGCGCCCTCGGCGCGCGCGGCACCGGCGCTGCGGGAGGAAGCGAAGGCGCGGAGGAGACTGGAGCACTGTTGGTCGACGCCGTCCGGGCTGCGTGGGTCGCCAACGACTTCGACTGCGTGGCGGGCATCGGCGCGTACGCCGCCCGTTTCCCCGAGGGGGCATCGGCCCGGGCCCTGGCCAGGGCGGCGCTCGCGACCAACCGGCTCGACGTCGGGCACGTGGCCGAGGGCGTCCGCGAACTGCGTTCCCTCCTCGCCGAGCCCTCCCCGGCCGCCGAGACGCCGCACGACCGAGTGACCCGCGCCCGGCTGCACCTGGTCGTGGGCGACCTCCACGGCGCCCGCCGGCTGGCCGCCGACCTCGAACGCGAATGCCGCCACCAGGGCGCGTTGGCGGTCCTGCCCGGTGTCCAGGTGGTGCTCGCGCACACCCAGACCCTTCTCGGCCGACTCCGCGACGCGCGCGCGACCATCGACGACGGCCTCCGAAACGCTGCGGAGACCTGTCAGGACCACGCGCGTGTGGAGCTTCTGGCGGCCGGGGCCCTGATCGCCGCCCGTCAGGGGGACGACGGTCGCTGCCGTGAGCTGGCCGCCGAACCCCTGGAGTTCGGCGTGGCCCCCGCCTGCACGCAGGCCGCCGCCGCGCTCAGCCTGCTCGACCTGGGGCGGGGCCGCTATGAGGAGGCCGTGGTCCGGTTGGAGGACGTGGTGGCGGGTGACCGCCCCATGGGGGTCGTCGGCGGTCTCCCCGTCCTGGTCGAGGCGGCTTTCCGGCTGGGACGGCCGGACCGGGCCGCCGACGCGGCCGACCGGTATGCCCTCTGGGCGGAGGCGACCCGGCAGCCCTGGGCACGGTCGGTGGCGCTGCGGTGCCGGGCCCTGATCGACGGTTCCGGGGCGGACTTCCAGAGGGCGTTGGAGCTGGACGCCCTCCCCTTCGACCAGGCCCTGACCCGGCTGCTCTACGGGGAGTGGCTGCGCCGCCGTCGACGGATGACCGAGGCCAGGCGGCACCTGCGCACGGCGTCGGAGGACTTCCTCCGCTGGCGTGCCGAGCCGTGGGCGGCGCGGGCCCGCGCCGAGCTGCGCGCGACGGGGGAGATCCGCGCGACCGACACCCTCGCCCGTGACGCCGCCGAGGAGTTGTGGGACCGTCTCACTCCGCAGGAACTCCAGGTGGTCCGGCTGGCCGCCACCGGCCTGAGCAACCGGGAGATCGGCGCGCGGCTGTTCCTGAGCCCGCGTACCGTCGGCCACCACCTGTACAAGGCCTACCCGAAGCTCGGCGTCGCCTCGCGGACCGAGCTGGGCGCGCTGGGCCTGCACCGACGACCTCCCGACGCCGCGCGCGCCCGGACGGAGTGATCGGACCTGTCGGCGGCGGGCCACTCCCGGCGGCCCAGCGGACCGGACGGCGGCTCCCCGGCGGGGAGGCGTCCCGCGGCCTCCCGTCACCGCGGCCCGTCAGCGTGCCGAGCGGGTACCGCGGGTTACCGTCCCTCCGTCGGTGCACGGCTCAGCCGTGCGGAGGCCGGCGTCCGGCTCGTGTCCGAGGGCGTGTGCCGCAGGACGCCTGCCCCGCTGCGCGACGGACGGCATCCACGGCACAGCCGTCAGGCGTCCTGCGGCTCCCTCCGCTCGGCGTCGCTCCCGCCGTCGGAGTCGTCGTTGGGGGCTCCGGCGCCGACCGCGCCGCCGCCGAGGCCCTCCAACCGCACGCCCCGCAGCGCCCACAGGACGACGAGCCCCACCGGGACCAGCACCACCGCCGTGAATCCGTATCCTGTCTGGACCGCGACCGTGAACGCCGACCGCGCCGCCTCCAGCAGCTCGCCCCCGATCCCGCCGGGCAGTGTCTCCGCGACCGCCGTCGCGCCGCCCACACTCTCCCCCGCCGCCTCCACCGCGTGCGGCGGGACCTCCTCCAGCCCCGCGCCGTCCAGCAGCCGCCGGTAGACCACCGCGGCGAGGCTGCCCAGGAAGGCGAGGCTGAGCGCGTTGCCGAAGCCGCCCGCCACGTCACCCATCGCGGCGGCCGATCCCGCCTTCCTCAGCGGCGCGGACGCGATGATGAGGTTGTAGCTCAGAGTGAACAGCGGCCCCAGCGCCAACTGGATCACCACCGCCGCGACGACGATTCCCGGCAGCTTCCCACCGCCGACGAACCACACCATGGCCGCGGCCCCGGCTCCCGCGACCAGCAGCGCGAACCCCATGACGAAGCCCGGCCGGGCCCACCGGTTCAGGACGGTCGGCAGCAGGCCGCCGACGATCGAGCCCAGGGCGGGGGCGACCAGCAGGAGGCCCGCCCGCCCCGGTGACATCCCCTCCACCGCCTGTAGGTACTGGGCCAGCAGCATGTCGGCCCCGCCCGCGCCCAGCAGCATCAGCAGCATGGCCACCAGGGACACCGAGAACGCGGGCGTCGAGAACAGCCGCAGGTCGAGGAGGGGTTCCGGCACGCTCAGCTGCCGCCGTACGAAGAGCGCCCCGAGCACCAGCCCCGCCGCGACGCAGACCAGGTACGGCCACATCGGGCGCCGGACCCGCTGGCCATGTCGTCGGCCATCTCCTGGAGCCCGAAGATCACCGCGATGACGGCCAGCACCGAGAACACCACGCCGAGCAGGTCCAGGCGCTGTGCCCGCTCCCCCTCGACGCGGGGCAGCAGCGGGGCGAACAGCAGCAGGAGCACCGCCACGGGAACGTTGATGAGGAACACCGATCCCCAGGAGAAGTACTCCAGGAGCACACCGCCCAGCGGGGGTCCGATCGCCATCCCCGCCGAGAACGAGCTCATGACCACGGCGATGGCGGCGGAGAACTGACGCGTGTCGGGGAACATCACGCGCAGCAGGGAGGTGATGCTCGGCAGCAGGGAGGCCGCCGCCATCCCCATCACCGCCCGCGTCGCGATGAGCATGGTCGGGTCGAACGACAACGCCGCGGCCAGGGAGGACACGCCGTACACGGCGACCCCGGCCGTGAGCAGCCGCCGGTGTCCCATCCGCGGGCCCAACCACCCCATGGTGAGCACCACGCCGACCTGGAGGAACGAGGCCACGTGCAGGATCCACAGCAGCTGCGTGCTGCTGGGGGCCAGGTCCGCGGCGATGGCGGGCAGCGCCAGGAACAGGACGGTCATGTCCGTGGCCGACATGAGCAGCGGCAACGTCAGCACCGCGAGGCCCAGCCACGCACGCCAGGTCGCGGTTCGGGGGATGTCGGTCGCCACGTCGTTCTCCCATGTTCGGAGGGGTCCCAGCGCCCCGACCGTACGACCACCACGATGGTCGTGATCAACGCCGATGCACGCGATGTGACGAGCGTCACGCGACTCTGCGCGACGAGGCGAGACGAAGTCCCAGGAAATTCTCGCCGAGAGTGAGCACAAAGGCACAAGCCCCGTGCCTTGCGGGTTCCCGTGCATTATCGTCTCGTCACATGGGGCACACACCGAGACATGCGCTGATGGACACCAAGGACCGTACAGGTCCCTCAGAACCACACGCGACGCTCTCCGCCTACTTCGGAACACCGCTCGCCCCCCGGGAGTTCACCCTCCCGAGCGGCGTCCGAGTCGGCGTGGACTGCGCGGACGACACCCCCACGACCGTGCTCGGCCAGTGCTACATCCATTGGGGACAGATCAAGTCGAACCAACGCAACAAGGTCATCGCCGACGCCTTCAAGCTCGCCTGGCTCAGGGACACCGGCTTTCCCGACGCGCGGGCCGTCCTGGCGCTGAGCACGCCCTTCACCCGGTTGCTGGGCCACGGCGCCTGGCTGCCCGCGGCCCTGGCCGCTCACCGGATCGAGGTCCACCTGGTGGACGAGGGGCGGAACGTGCAGCGTATGGATATCGTCCCGTGACCACTTCTTCACAATTCATCCATTTTTCGCCCCTACCTTTGACGGGTCAACGATCTCCGCGGGCCGTCGACGATCCTGCTTCCGCCCGCTCTCCGTCGAAGTCTCCGGTTCCCCACCGGAGGAGTCTTGTCTGGAGGGTGTCCCGTGGGCTCATCCCATGTGGTAGCGCTGGTAGGTAATCCCCGCTCGGGCTCACGCACCGCACGCGCGGCAGAGCACCTCGCTCGTCTGCTCTCGGCCGCGATCCGGTCCGACGCACCGGTCGAGACCGTCGACCTGTCGGCCTACGGCCCAGCCGTGCTCGACCCCCGCGCAGCCGACGTCGACTCCGCCGTCGACACCGTGCGGTCCGCCGACCTGCTCGTCGCGGCCAGCCCCGTCTACAAGGCACGTTCACCGGCCTGCTCAAGTCCTTCCTGGACCGCATGCCCCCCGAGTCGCTGCGCGGCACCGTCTGCGTTCCCCTCATGGTCGGCGCGTCCGACGCGCACTCGTCCGCCCCCGAGGCGTCCCTGCGCCCGGTCCTGGTCGAGCTGTCCGCCATCTGCCCCACCCCAGCGCTGTACCTCAAGGAGGCCGTGCTCGGGGAGCTGGGCAGCGACACCGACCCCGCCGTGCGCTGGTACGACCGGCACGCGCGGACGCTCTCCTCGGTCATCGACGCACTCCCGGTACGCACGTGATCCGGCAGACTCCACCGTCCCCCGGCTCGGCCGCCGCCCCCTCCCCGCGGCGGCCGAGCGCACGTGTCCGTCCCCTGAGGAGCAGGCTTGACCTTTCCTGAACCCAGCCCGCACGCCGCCGACGCCCACCGCGACCCCTCCGCCTTCCGCGACGGCCTCGCCCGCATGGCCACGTCCGTCTGCGTGATCACCACCGAGGTCGAGTCCGGTCGCCACGGCTTCACCGCCAACAGCGTCGTCTCCGTGTCCGCCGACCCGCCGCTGATCGGGGTCTTCCTGGCGACCACCGCCGAGTGCCACGAGGCGTTCGCCCACGCGCGCACCGTCGCCGTGAACGTCCTCGCCGACGGACAGGAGCGCCTCTCCACCCTGTTCGCCACGCGGGGGGCCGACAAGTTCGGCTCGGCCGAGTTCGCCCGCGGCGACCTGGGCGCCCCGGTCCTGCCCGGCGCGGCCGTCATCCTGGAGGGCGGGGTGCACGCACGGCACTCCGCGGGGGACCACACGATGTTCCTCGTCGACGTCGCCCGCGTCCGGGCCGGGAAGACCGCCCCGCTCGTCTACCAGGGGCGGCGCTTCCGAAGGTTGGCCGCCGCGTGACCAGTGAACGCATCGAGGTCCGTGGGCTCACCAAGATCTACGAGGGCGGCGACCCGCACCGGCCCACCCTCGACCGCATCGACCTCGACGTCCCCCGGGGACAGTTCGTCAGCCTCATCGGCCCCAGCGGCTGCGGCAAGTCCACCCTCGTGCGCGTCGTCGCCGGTCTGGAGGACTACGACGAGGGCGCCGTGACGGTCTTCGACGCCACGCCCCGCCAGATGTGCGCGGCCAAGGCCGTCGGCTTCGTCCCCCAGACCCCCGCGCTCCTGCCGTGGCTGAACGTGCGGCGCAACGTCTCCCTGCCCGCCCGGGTCAACCGCAGGGCCGGAAAGGGCGCCGAGCACCCGGACGAGCTGCTGAGGATGGTCGGGCTGGAGGACGCTGCCCGCAAGTACCCGCACGAGCTGTCCGGCGGCATGTGTCAGCGCGTCGCCATCGCGCGCGCCTTCGGCACGCGCCCCGACCTGCTGCTCATGGACGAGCCCTTCTCCGCCCTGGACGAGTTCACCCGCGAGGCGCTGCAGTGGCACCTGCTGCGCCTGTGGGAGCGCATGTCGACGACGGTCCTGTTCGTCACGCACTCGGTCCGGGAGGCGGTCACGCTCTCCGACCGGATCGTGGTCATGTCCGCCCGCCCCGGCCGCGTGCACGAGGTGATCCCCGTCGACCTCCCCCGGCCGCGCGGCGACGAGGTGACCGGTCCCCGCGGGCACGCCCTGGAGGACCGCGTCCGCGCCTCGCTGCTCGGCGCATGGGAGAGCGGCGCCGCCCCCGACGACCTGATCCCGCAGTGACGGGAGGAGAGAACGTGGCCACCGTCAACAGATCGGCGGGCGTCGACCGCGTCCCGTGTCCGGGAACCCGCCCGGCCCCCGACGCCCCAGGAAGCGCCGAGGGCGCCGATCCCCGTTGTCCCCACGCGTGTGGCTGCCGACCGTCGTCGCGGTCGCGCTGGTCGGCGCGGGGTGGTCGTGGATCGCCGCCGAGCACCCCTATGTCCTTCCCACACTCTCCGAGGTCGGCCGGACGTTGGTCTCCGACCCCGTGCTCTTCGTGGAGAACGCCTGGTCCACGCTCCAGATCGCGCTGCTCGGCGTGGCGTGGGGAGCCGGAACGGCGTTCGTCCTGGCGTTGCTGATGTCGGAGATCCCCGTCCTGCGCCGGGCGATCATGCCGCTCGCCGTCGTCCTGAACGTCACCCCGGTCGTCGCGCTGGCGCCCGCCCTGGTGGTGGCGTTCGGGTTCGGCATGACTCCCAAGGTCATCGTCACGGCGATCGTGACCGTCTTCCCCGTCCTGATCAACGTCACCACCGGCCTGCGTTCGGTCCCGGGTCCGGCGCTGCACGTGTTCAGGACGCTGCACGCCTCCCGGCTGGAGGTGCTGCTGAAACTGCGACTTCCCAGCAGCCTGCCCTACGCCCTGGCCGCGCTCCGCGTGGTCCTTCCGCTGTCCATCGTGGGGGCGGTCGTCGCCGAGTTCGTCGCGGCCGGGTCCTCCAGCGGGCTCGGGACGATGATCCGCAACGCGGCGGCCAACGCCCAGTTGCCCCATGTGTACGCGGCCATCGCCTGCCTGGCGACGATGGGCGTGCTCATGCTCGCCTTCACCGCCCTCCTGGAGCGCAGACTCCTGTTCTGGCACGAGTCTCAACTGACAAACCCCTCATGATCGGAGCTGTCCGCATGACCATCCCCATCGTTCCTCCCCGCCCCCGGCGCCTACGCGCAGCGGCCTCGGCGGCGGCGGCGTCCGCCGTCCTGCTGGTCTCGGCGTGCGGCGGGCAGCAGGAGGACGAGGCGCCCGCGGTCGCGACCATCGTCGACGACGAACGGTGCGCGACCAACGAGGCCGCCGGAACGATCACCTACGTCACCGGCTACCAGTACCAGGCCTCGGTCAGCATCCTGGAGGCGATCGCCGCCGACGCGCTCGGGTACTTCGACTCCGTGTGCCTGGACGTGGAGATCCAGCCCGGCAGCGGTGACACGATCGGCAACGCCCAGTTGGTCGCCGCGGGCACCGCGCAGTTCACCTCGCTGGGCAACGAGGCCGAGATCCTCCAGGCGAACACGTCCGACATCAGCGTCATGGGCATCGCCACCTACGGGCACGTGCCCATCGCGACGCTGTTGACCGGCCCGGACGTCGAGGAGCTCGGCGACCTGGAGGGGACCACGCTCGGTCACAAGGGCATGCTGCCCGCTCCCTTGGAGGCCATGCTGGCCACCGAGGACGTGAACCTCGACGAGGTCGAGCAGGTCGAGGTCGGCTACGACCCCAGCGTCCTGCCGCGCGACCAGGTCCAGGCGCTGACCGCGTTCCGCTCCAACGAGCCGTTCCTCCTGGAGGACATGGGCGAGGAGTTCACCGAGTGGCGGCCCGAGGAGTACGGCGTGGTCGGCTCCTTCGGCGTCATGGCGACCTCGCCGGAATTCGCCGAGGAGAACCCGACCGTCGTCGAGGACTTCCTGCGGGCACTGTCGCGTGCCTTCGAGTACTGCGTGGTCACCGAGAACGGCGAGGAGTGCGTCGCCTACGCGGCCGAGCTGAGCGACTCGGGCTACGACGTCGAGCACAACCTTCGCGTCTGGCAGGCGGAGAGCGACCTGGCCACGGGCACGACCCGGGAGAACGCCCCGGTCGGGTACATCGACCTCGAAGCGACCGAGGCCGAGGGCCAGACGCTCGTGGACGCGGGCCAGCTCGACGAACTGCCGGAGCTGGAGCCCCTCTTCGAGCCGAGCTTCCTGGAGGGCGTCCACACCAACGGCGAAGTGACCTGGCCCGCCGAAGAGTAGTCAGAGCACGGAAGTGACCAAGGAGTCTGAAGGAATGACTGAACCAGGTGTGACGGCACCGACGGAGTACGGTCTCTTCCTGCCGATCGGCAACGGCGGGTGGATCATCTCCGAGACCGCTCCGCACCCCGAGGCGAGCTACGAGTACAACCGCCGCTCCGCCGTCCTGGCGGAGGAGAACGGTTTCGACTTCATCATGTCGATGGGCAAGTGGCGCGGCTACGACGGCGCCACCGACCACTGGGGCCGGACCCTGGAGTCCATGACCATGATGTCGGGGCTCGCCGAGGCCACGGAGCGGGTGAAGGTGTGGTCGACCGTCCACACCAACCTGTTCCACCCCGCCCTGACCGCGAAGATGTTCACCACCCTCCAGGAGATCAGCGGCGGCAGGGCCGGGCTGAACATCGTGGTCGGCTCCTACGTGGACGAGTTCGCGCAGATGGGCCTGTGGCGCGAGGAGTTGTCGCACGCCGACCGGTACCGGTTCACCGAGGAGTGGACCGCACTGGTCAAGCGGCTGTGGACCGAGGACTCGGTGACCTTCGACGGTGAGTTCCACCGTCTGGAGGACTGCCGGTCGCGTCCGCACCCCGACCCGATGCCGACGCTGATCAGCGCGGGCCGTTCCGAGACCGGCCTGGACTTCCAGGCGCGGCACTGCGACGGGTCGTTCCTGACCGCGTCGACCCTGGAGGGCCTGCGCGACGCCAGCCGCGACGTGCGTGAGCGGGCGCAGGCGCTCGGTCGGCGGATCAGGACGTACTCGATGCTGACCGTCGTGATGGACGAGACCGACGCCGCCGCCGAGGCCCGCCGCGCCGAGTACGGGCGGGGCGCGGACATCGACGCGATCGTCAACATGAAGCGCTCGTGGGGGCTGCCCGCGGACAAGGCGCTCTCCCTCACCGCGGAGAAGCCGGAGGACGAGGCGTTCCAGACGCCGTTCGTCGTCGGCTCGCCCGACACGGTGACCGAACGGATCCAGGAGATCGTCGGATTCGCCGAACTGGACGGGTTGATGCTGATCTTCCCGGACTACCAAGCGGACCTGGCGGCGTTCGGCGAGGCGGTCATGCCGCGTCTGCGCCCCGAGGCCGTCACGGCCACGAGCCGCTGACCGGGACCACTCCCCACCCCCGCTCCCCGTGCCGGGGTGCGGGGGGTGGGGGCCGCCGTCATCCCACGGCGGCCCCCATCGCCCCGATGTCGAGTGACGAGCGCCACATCACGCCGGGTGACGATCGGGCGCGTACGCCCACGTAGCCTTAGCCCACAGTGACCAGCGTGCCGCACCCCTATACCACAGGGGTTTTAGTCCACTAAAGTCCTGATTTATGCGGCATACGACTCGTGCTGAGCAGGCGTGTTCCCTGGGCTGAATCATCACGGTCACCTTTGATCGTCACCGTCCGCACGCAAGGTGGCCGTACCCGTCCCGCGCACCACGTCCCCAGCCCCGGCAGCCCTGTAGGTCGACGCGAGCCCCGTCCACTACGGCGCGCGATCGACCGCACACCATGAAGCACGTCCTGTCGTGTACCGCACCTGTTTCCGCCCCGGAGGCACGTGCCCCCGACACGAAGGAGTCACCGGCCATGTCCACCCCCCACCCCCCACCCCCACGGCGGCGGTCGCGCCTCGGATCCGCGGCCGCGGTCTCGGTCCTGTTCCTGAGCAGCGCGTGCGGCGGCGCACAGGAGGACGAGGAGGCCGGTTCGGCCGCCGTCGTCAACGACGAGCGGTGCGCGACCAACGCGGCCGCGGGCACGGTCACCTACCTCACCGGTTATCGGTACCAGGCCTCGGTGAGCATCCTGGAGGCCGTCGCGGCCGAGGCGCTCGGGTACTTCGACGACGTGTGCCTCGACATCGAGATCGTTCCGGGCACCGGTGACACCTTCGGCAACGCCGAGACGGTGCGCAACGGCGAGGCGGAGTTCACCTCGATGGGCAACGAGGGGGAGATCCTCCAGGCCCACGAGCAGGGCATCGACGTGATCGGCATCGCCACCTACGGGCACGTGCCGATCGCGACGCTGCTGACCGGCCCGGACGTGGAGCAGCTCACCGACCTGGCGGGCACCATGCTCGGACACAAGGGCGCCCTGCCTCCGCCCGTCGCGGCCATGCTGGTCTCCGAGGGCGTGGACCTGGACTCCATCGAGCTGGTGGAGGTCGGTTACGACCCCTCCGTCCTGGTCGAGGAGGAGGTCGACGCGCTGACGGCGTACCGGTCCAACGAGCCGTTCCTGCTGGACGCCATGGACGCGCGGTTCATCGAATGGCTGCCCGGCCAGTTCGGCGTGGTCGGGTCGTTCGGGGTGATGGCCACCGACGCCGAGTACGCGGAGGCCAACCCGACGGTCGTGGAGGACTTCCTGCGGTCGCTCTCCTACGCGTTCGAGTACTGCCGGGACCACGTCACCGAGTGCGTCGAGTTCGCGGCGGCCCTGGAGGACGAGCAGGAGTACGACGTCGTGCACAACGCACGCATCTGGCAGGAGGAGTACGAGCTGGTCAGCACCTACACGGTGGAGGGAGACCCGCTCGGCAGCATCGATCTCATCCGCACGGAGGACGAGGCGACCGTTCTGGTGGAGAACGGCCAGCTGGAGGAGATCCCCGCGCTGGAGCCGTTGTTCGAGCCCCGTTTCCTGGAGTCGGTCCACCCGGCCGGCGAGGTGAGCTGGCCCCGCGGCGAATAGCGCTGCCGCTCGGACCCGACACGTCCGATCCGCCGCCGCCCGGGAGGGTGGCGGTGGACCGTCGAGCACGAGGCTCGGAGAGGTGACCGCTCCCGGCCCCTCACCTCCTCCGTCGCTCGCGGAGCGGGCGCCCGCGGCGTGCATGTGGACGAGTGCCTCGACGTGCGAGCGCACGAATCCCGTCTGGTGGTACGGCACGCCGATCCGCTCGCAGTACGCGCGCACGATGGGCTGGGCCCGCCGCAGGTGGGGGCTGGGCATGCTCGGGAACAGGTGGTGCTCGATCTGGTAGTTCAGACCGCCCAGGGCGATGTCGGTGAACCACCCGCCCCGGACGTTGCGTGAGGTCAGCACCTGCTTGCGCAGGAAGTCGAGCTTCTCGCCCCTCTTCAGCGTGGGCATGCCCTTGTGATTGGGGGCGAAGACGCAGCCGAGGTAGACGCCGAACAGCCCTTGGTGGACCGCGACGAACGCCAGCGCCTGGAGCGGTTCCAGCACGGTGAGCACCACCGCGAGGTAGAGCACGAAGTGGGCGCCGAGCAGGACGCCCTCCAGGAGGCGATGCCTGGTGCTGGGCCGGAACAGCGCGCGCACACTGCCCACGTGCAGGTTGAGGCCCTCCAGCGTGAGGAGCGGGTAGAAGAGGAACGCCTGCCACCGGCCGAGGAAGGCGGGCAGCCCCCGGGCCGCTCGCGCCTGGTCCTGTGACCACACGAGGAGTTCGGGTTGGACGTCGGGGTCGAGTTCCTCGTGGTTGGGGTTGGCGTGGTGCCGGGTGTGCTTGTCCTGCCACCAGCCGTACCCGAGACCGATGCCGAGGTTGCCGACGATGCGGCCGACGAACTCGCTGGGTCCGCGCCTGCGCAGGATCTGGCGGTGCGCGAGTTCGTGGGAGACCAGGCCGACCTGACCGAACACCACCGCCATCGCCACCGCCGTGGCGAGCTGCCACCACGAGTCGCCGACGAGGACGAACAGCGCCCACGCACCGGCGTAGGCCAGACCGATGAGCGCCAGCCGCACCCCGAAGTACACCGGGGTGCGGTCCATGAGGCCCGCGGCCTGGACGAGCCTGGACAGTTCGGCGAAGTCGCTGCCGCCGGGGCTTCCGGGCGGCGGAGCGGTTGGCGAACCGGTGAGGGGCATGAGATGTCTCCCTGGAGTGAGGGGTGCCGTGTGTCCCTCGACGCTAAGCGGGTAGGGGCGGCCGCCGCCATGGCGCTCACCCGTGGATGTCCGGAGGTGCCCGCATCCGCACGCCGCCGTCCCGCCTCCCCCGCGGTCGGCCGCGCACCCCCGGGACCCGGGCCCGGCCGTGGCGCCCCGGGACCGGTCAGTCGAACTCGCGCAGGAGTGCGGCGACGCGTTCGGGACACTCGTGCAGGGCGAGGTGCCCGGCTCCCTCCAGCACGTGCACGTCCGTGTCGAGCAGGCGGCGGGCGGGCCCGTGCAGCCGGGCCGGGGAGAAGAAGGTGTCGTCGGATCCCGTGGCCACGATCCGGGGAACGTCCGACCACGGCCGCAGGCACTCCATGGTCAGCGGTCCGGGCGCGAGGCTGGTCCGGCAGTGCCGTGCGACCAGGGTCATCCACGGCGCCAGCGGGTGCACGCCCGTGCTGACGTGTTCGGGTCCGCTCATGGAGTTGAGCAGCCGGGTGCTCTTGCTGTCGCGCGGCCCGATCATCCACGGCAGCACCGCCCGCATCACCTCGGGGGTCAGCCCGGCTGCGGTGAGCCCCGCGGGGCTCACGAGCATCAGCGCCCTGGTCAGCTCGGACGGGGTGGCGGCCAGGGCGATCGCCGCGCCCAGGGAGTGCCCCAGGACGATCACCGGCTCGTCGGTCAGCTGGGGCAGTACCTCGTCCAGCCAGGCCCCGTAGGCGGCGGTACGCGGCGACCGGGGACGGACTCCGCAGCTGAGGCCGGGCTGGCCGGGGACGTCGACGGAGATGACCGGCCGGTCGCGGGCCAGGACGCGCAGCGGCTCGACGGAACTGGCGGTGTTGAAGTTGGTGCCGTTCAGGAGCACGACGGGGGTGCCCGCTCCGGCCGCCCCCGCCGACGCGCGGAATGCCCGCGTGGTGCCGAGCTCGGAGGTGACCGCGGGAAGCGGAACGAGCCCGGTCCACCGGGAGATCTCGTCCTCGCACCAGGTGCGCACGGTTCGCGCACCTGATTCGGATCGGTAGACGTGCGCGCCACGCACGTGGGAGTCGAGCATCAGCCGCCTGGTTTCCAGATAGGGGTGTTCAACGCCGACCAGTCTTCCCGGCACTCCATCTTCGGACTGTACGCGGGTGACGCGTGTCATGCCAGACCCGTCGCGTTCGGCCGCACCAGCCCCGATGCCCGAGGCGCGGAGGCGGATGACGCCGCTCGGCGCGACCACCCATGCTAGCCGCGGACACCCCGTGACCAGGGATCACGGACCTCTCCCCGGACCGCACCGAACCCACGGAGCACGAATGGGACGCGCGTCACATTTCTCATGACCGGAACACGAACATCAAAGCATCGCATTCGGGTAGGAGTCCCCTTCGTCGGCGCAATCCCGCCGAGCACACCCGGAGGAGCGCGCGTCAGTGGCGGACGTCACCGAGCAACCCTCGGGCCGTTCGCCCGAATCATTGACATATGATGCCTGGTGCCTGTTATCACAGGACCCGATGTCCGCCGTGTAGTCACCGGAACTCCAGGCAGGGACATGACCGGGCCAACAACCAACCAACCCGTTGGTCCCGGTCGCCGACGGCGGCTCCCACCGCCGCGGTCCCCGCCTCCCCGATAGCGAAACGACCGAATCGGGTTCGGCGCGGACACATGCCCTCTGGGCTGGACATCCACCCAAGGGTCCGTGAACATGGGCGGGGCGCCGAGCGCCTCAGGTGTGCCGGGAAGACTGGTCGGCGAGTCCCTGTCGAGTCACGTCCTGGAGCGTCGCACATGAGCATCGACCCGATCGAGCACCCCACTCCCTCGAGCCCGCTGCTCAACCGCGTCGCGGACACCCTGCGCAGTGACAGCGTCGGCGGCTTCGTCCTCATCGGCGCGGCACTACTGGCGCTCCT
This sequence comes from Nocardiopsis sp. CNR-923, assembly GCF_001942255.1. Classification (GTDB taxonomy): domain Bacteria; phylum Actinomycetota; class Actinomycetes; order Streptosporangiales; family Streptosporangiaceae; genus Nocardiopsis. The sequence continues at coordinate 51,002 of NZ_MKKC01000069.1, read as the reverse complement.
GTGGATCAACTCGCCCTTCGGCGAGACCTACGAGCACCTACGCGGGATCCGGTTCGGACCCGAGTCGCTGCACCTGAACCTCACCCTGGAGACCTGGGCGGCGGACGGACTCCTCGCGATCTTCTTCTTCGTCGTCGGCAACGAGCTCAAGCAGGAGTTCGTCAACGGCGAACTACGCAACCCGCGGCGCGCCATGCTGCCGATCATCGCCGCCGTCTGCGGCATGGCCATCCCCGCCGCGATCTACGCGGCGGTCAACATCTCCACACCGGAGACCATGCCGGGCTGGGGCATTCCGATGGCCACGGACATCGCCTTCGCCGTGGCGATCCTCGCCGTCATCGGCCGCTGGCTGCCCCCGGCGCTGCGCACCTTCCTCCTGACCCTGGCCATCGTGGACGACCTGGGCGCCGTCATCGTCATCGCCGTCTTCTACACCGAGGAGATCCACTTCGGTCCCCTGGCCGTGTCCGGCCTCGGCCTCGTGGTCTTCTGGTACCTCCAGCGCGGCAAGGGCCTGGCCGCCAAGCTCAACGACTCGGCGGTCCCGAACTGGCTCGTCTACGTCCCGTTGGCCGTCATCGTGTGGACCCTCATGCACGAGAGCGGCGTCCACGCCACGATCGCCGGCGTGGCCATGGGTCTGCTCATGCGCACCTCCAAGCGGCCCGGCGAGCACCACGACCCCAGCCACGGCGTCGAACAGCTGCTGCGCCCCTGGTCCGCCGGCCTGGCGCTGCCCATCTTCGCCTTCTTCTCCGCCGGTGTCGCCTTCGACAGCATGGGCGCCGTGTTCACCGACCGCGCCGCGCTGGGCATCATCCTCGGCCTCGTGGTCGGCAAGGTCATCGGTATCGTCGGCGGTTCCTGGGTCATGACCAAGCTGACCGCCGCCGAGCTCAACCCCAGTCTCAGATGGATCGACCTCGTCGGCATGTCACAGCTCGCGGGCATCGGCTTCACCGTGTCCCTGCTCATCACGGAGCTGTCCTTCGCCAGTTCGCCCGAGCACCTCACCCACGCCAAGTCGGGTGTGCTCATCGCGTCGCTGATCGCGACCGTGCTCGCCATCGTCATCCTGGGCGCCCGCAACCGGCACTACCGCGCACAGGCCGCGACCTCCCCGTCGGAGGCCGGGAAGAGCACCTGACCCCGCTCCCCTGACCGGCGACGGGACGGCCCCGCCACCTTCCGGGTGGCGGGGCGTCGGCCGTCCGAGGCCGTCCCGCTCCAGGATGCCGACCTGATCCGCCTCCTCCGCCGAACGTTGGAGTGCTGAGCCGTTCGGACACCGCGAAGCCGCGACAGGCTGCGCGACCTGGTCGCCACCGCCCAGCGGACCGGCGAACTGCCCCCCGGCGATCCGGCGCGCATCGCGGCCGGTGCCCAGTCCTTCGTGCTCGGCCTGGTGGTCCAGGCTCTGTTCGACCCCGCCGCGTTCCCGCCCGACCGCCAGGTCGGGCTGCTCGACGACTACCTGGCCGCCCTGGCGTCCCCGCACACCACGCGATGATCGACGGCCCCGTGTGTGGAGGCGTGTTCCTCCCGTACCCGGCCCACCACCCCGGGCAGAGGGCTGGAGCGGCTCGCAGGATCATGCCTCACGTCAGCGGCCAGCGGGGACCGTCCGGATTCTGGAACCACACCCATTGATCCTCGGCGTGCACCGTGACACCGAAGTGCGACCAGTCCGGTTCTCCGTTGGCCACCCACCACGCGTGGGTGGCCTCCAGGGCGCTCCACAACCGCCTCGGGCCGCCCTGGGACACCGCGAACCCACCGTCGACCGGTTCGGTGTCGACCTCCGCCCACGCCCCGTCCGCGCCCTCCAGGGCGAGGAACTCGGTGCCATCGTCGGCGACCCTGAGCACCGTGTGGGCGTCGACCGTGGCGAGCTGGGCCACGAACGCGAACGCCGGTTCGCTAACCAGGGAGGGGTCCAACGTACTCACACCGGACTCGCCCTCGTCGTCCACCGTCACGCGTGCGCGCGGCGTGTGACTCCGCGCGGGCATGAACCCCGCCCACTCCGGCAGGAAGCGGCCCTGTGCCCTGCCGTCGTCGCCCACCCGGAGCTTGAGCATCGCACCTCCGGTACCGCCCGCGATGTTCACCAGGACCAGCCCACCGGGTGCGACCTGGTCGATCCACGCCGAAGGGACGTGGGTGAAGGCCGTGGTGGAAATGATCCGATCGTAGGGAGCCCGGTCCGGATAGCCCTTGTGGCCGTCGTACTCCGCGACGACCGGGTGATAGCCCGCCCTCGCGAGACGCTCGGTGGCGTCGGAGACGAGGCGCGGTGAGATGTCGATACTCGTCACGCGCTCCGAACCCACACGCTCGCTGAGGATGGCCGCGTTGTAGCCCGAACCCACACCGATCTCCAGGACCCGGGAATTGTCGTCCAACCCCAGTTCGTCGAGCATCCGGGCCATGAGGCTCGGCATCGTGGATGAGCTGGTCCACCGACCCGTGCCGGCGCCCTCGGGCAGAGCGCGTGCGACCGATTCCCCCTCGACCTCGATGACCAGCGTCTCGTCGGCGTAGACATGGGACGCCCACTCCTCGCGCTGCGCGGCCACGTCCCGGCGCACGAGGCGGTACCGCGTGCCCTGTGGGGTGTGCTCGTTCAGGGCGAAGGCGGGGACAAACGCGCCCCGGTCGACACGGCGGAACGCCTCGGACAACGGCGAGCCGGACGCGAACACGCCTGCCTGCGCGAGTTGATCGGTGAGCACCGACGCGGACGGATGCGCGGCACCGGTCACGTCTGTCCTTTCTCCAGTAGGTCAGCGATGGTCTGCCCGATGGGCAGGTCACAGTGATGGGCGAGCCACCCCCATTCCCCATTGGGGTTGACCTCCAACAGGGTCCAACTCCCATCCGGGGAGACGATGAAGTCGGCTGCCCCGTAGGTGAGATCGAAGGCCCGCATGTAGCGTTCCAGACCCTCGCGTACCGTGTCAGGGACTTCGACGACCTCGTAGCGGTGAGAGGCGTAGTCGGTGCGCCAGTCGACGTAGGCGGCCTCGGAGGTGGCGTGGATGGCCACGGCGAACAGCCGCGTCCCGACAACCGTGACGCGAACTTCGTAGTCCTTGTCCACCCACTGTTGGAAGCAATGCGCTGTCAGGGCGAGTGCGCTGTCACGTAGCTCTTCGGTGTCGGTGATCCGGTTGGCGTAGACGACCTGTGTTCGACACCCCTCGACGTGAAAGGCACCACCGAGCGGCTTGTACACGCCCGCGCCGCCCTGCCGGGCAAGGAACGCGCTCGTGGACTCGGGGACGTTACCGACCCAGGTCGGCGGCAACTCCAGGCCAGCCCGGACGGCGGCGGCGTACTGAACGGGCTTGTATTCGGCATCCGCCATCGTCGAGGGGTGCGACACCCAGTGCGCTCCGAGGCTGGCGAGCACCCCGCCCAACCCGAAGCGGCCCTCGACTCGGGCGAAGCGTTGTTCGTCGGCGTTCATCGCCTCGGGCAGATCGAAGGGCGGGCAGCGGCGGTGGTAGACGGCGCCGATGTCGGACAGGTCCACCACCGTCTCCGGCAGGATCAGGCGACCGTCCCACCCGGCGGAGGTCAGGCGGGCGTCCAGGTGTGCGCGGATGAGGAAGTCGGACAGGTCGAACACCACGGGACGGTGGCCGCGCCCGGGTACACCTGCTTTCGGACGGCGCTGTCGTCGGCCTGGTGTCACCCCTGATGCTCTTCCACCTGTGTGACGGCGGCGTGGTGACCGCCAGCGAGCACAACCGAGGCGTGGTTCTACACGACGACACCATCGACCACGAACGGATGAGCTCCCAATTCAAGCGGGCACTTGGGTCAGCCCTGTCCGCCGAACAATCCCGCGAAAAGATGGAAGGAATGATCTGACCATGTGGCACAAGTCCAGCTACAGCCCCTCAAGCGCCGACTGTGTGGAGGTCCGCGAGCACGAGTCCGGCGCCGAGGTCCGCGACACCAAACACCGCGAACACGGCTCCCTGGCCTTCGACACCGACCAGTGGGTCAAGCTGCTCGCGAGCGTCACCCGCTGACGCCCCGGTGCCCCGTGAACGGTCGCCTGTCCACGGGGCACCGGCGGCGGGTCAGATCGGGTCGAGGTCGAACGCCGCCCAGACCTGGGTGGCGTAGCCCGACCACTCGGGGAAGGCGTAAAACCCCCAACTGGTCGCCAGGTTCTCGACCAGCAGCAACCCGCGCTGCCCCTCGGCCGAGTCCCACTCGTCGGCGGTGCGCTCGGTGGGGATACGCGGCCGGGTCGGTCCGCCGGGGTCGCTGACGGCCACCCGCAGGATCCGCCCGTCCAGCAGGCACATCGTGCGGATGACCTCCCCACCCGGGCGGGCGTACTTGGCGGAGTTGGCCACGAGTTCGCTGGTGACGAGCTGGACGGCGTCCACCAGGTCCGGCTCGAAACCGACCAGGTCGCGACCGAGATCGGCCCGGACTCGGGCGAGTTCGGACAGCTCGCCCGCGTAGGAGCGGTAGGGCCAGTAGAGGCCCGGCACGATGATGTCGAGGGTGCTCACACCGCCACCGCCGCACGCCGCTGAGCCTGCTGCATCCGCTGCCGCTGCCAGGTGCGGACCAGGGCGGCGAGTTCGTCGAACTCCCCCGGCGTCGGCTGCACGGGCGCGGCGAGCAGGTCGCCCCCAGGCGGCCTCTGCTTGGGGATCCAGCCGTGCAGGCGGGCGGTGGCCTCGGCCTGGGCTCGCGCGGGATCGACGGCGAAGACGGGCTTCGGGACGGGAGGCGCGGTGGCCTCGACCGGGGCGGGCGCGTAGGGGCGGACCCGGGTGGAACGACGGCGGCGGGCGGCGGCCGAGTGACGGCCGCGTGCGGGGGTGAACAGCGCCTTCAGGTACATCCCGAGCAGGGCGAAGAAGGCCGCGCTATAATCGCGCATGCTGGCAATTCCTTTGCGTTAAAGGGTTGAGGTTGCTGGCCACGACCCCGGACGTGTTCAATCGTCGCGGGGTCTTCCGTGTATGAAGTTGGGTGTTCGGTAGCAGAATAGGGGGTGGGGGGAGTGGTGGGGGACTTTTCCGCGAAGTTCTTCGGAGAAAGTTCGACCGGGAGCACATCGCCGCAGCTCAGGAGGCATTAATTAAGGTCGATATCCCCACCTTGATCACGCCAGAACAATCCCGTTCGCCCGAAATGAATGGCTTTGATGGGCTACCGCGGAGCGCAGCGGAAAACCCCCGTTCGTCGCGCGACGAACGGGGGCTCCTCGCCTGACTCAGCCCTCCAGGGACGCCCGGTAGGCAAGCCACCCGCCGTGGCGGCTGATGTCCTCCGTGCCCTCGGCGGCGGATGGTTCGCAGCCGAACCCCACCACCGAAAAGCCCCGTGGCGAACTGGTCCAGGTTGGTCTTGCCGAGCACGAGCGCGCCAGCGTCCACCAGCCGCCGGACGGCGGTCGCGCTCGTCTCCGGGGTGTACGCGAACTCCGGGCAGGCCGCCGTGGTCGGCAGACCCGCCACGTCGATGTTGTCCTTGACCGCGACGACCGTCCCCGCCAGCGGCAGTTCCTCCCCGGCCGCGAGCCGGTCCTCGACCGCCTTCGCCGCCACGAGCAGGTCCGCTTCGGGGCGCGGGGTGATCCAGACCTCGGGCCGGTCAGCCTCGGCGATCCTCCGGTAGGCGTCGTGGACGCGTTCGGTGCGGGTGGGCATCAGGAGGCTCCTCCCTGCGTGATGACGGCCATGGCGCGCCCCGGGTCGAGGTGCTGTCCGGGTGCGACCTGGATGCCGGAGACCGTACCCGCGCGGGGCGCCCGGACCACGACCTCCGGCTTCATCGCCTCCAGCCGGACGATCGGCTGGCCCTCCTCGACCGTGTCGCGCGGACGCGCTGGTTGACGGGGGACCAGGGACTCGGTGAGGGCGCGGTTGCCGGAGGCCTGGGAGAGGGCGGCGTGGAACTCCTCGCGCATGAGGGCGTAGACCCGGTCGCGACGCGAGGTGGCCGTTCCGTCGCTCCTCTGGTCGGGCCGTGTATACATCGGTGTGTCCATGGGGCCCGACGGCAGGAAGGCCGTGCTTCGGGGGCCGCGTCGCGGCGTGAAGCCGGTGTTTCCCCGTGTTTCGCCCCGCTTCGCGCCTGGTCGGGCGGGGCGGCGGCGTTGACGGGGGGTCGGGTGGGAGGACTTTCTGCGGCGTGGCATATTACGAGACAAGTCGTTCCGAAACTGATCGTTCCATAAAGGAGTCGCCATGGCCTCCACCCGTTCCGAGCGCGCGGCCGCCCCCGACGCCGCCGCACCGCTGCGCCCGGTCGTGGTCGCCGGATGGTGCGTCACGGTCCTCGGTGTCGCCCACACCGTGATCGGCCTCCTCCTGACCACGACCCACGTCCCCGGCTGGTTCACCGGCACGCTGTGGGCGATCGGCGGGAGCCTGGCCGAGCCGCCCCCGTCCCTGGGGGCGTTCTGGCTGACCGTCGGTTCCTTCGGGGTGCCGGTGGCCACGCTGGGCCTGATCATCCGGTGGATGGGTCTGCGGGCGATCGTCCCTCCGGCCTTCGTCGCGTGGACGCTCGGCGTCTGGTGCACGGTGGCCGGGGCGATGTTCCCCTCGCCCTTCCCCCTGCTCTGGATCCCCGCCGTTCTGCTGATCGTCAGGGCGCGGCGCGCGGCCCGGGGCGGCGACGGCCGCGTGCGGCCGGAGGCGGCGCTCTGATGGTGGGCCGCCCCAGGGACGAACGGGTCGACCAGGCCATCCTGGCCGCGACCAGGGGGGTGCTCGCCGAGCAGGGCTACTCGCGGCTCACGGTGGACGCCGTCGCGGCGGCGGCCGGGGTGGGCAAGGCGGCCATCTACCGCCGGTACGCCTCCAAGCACGAACTGGTCTTCGCCGCCGCCGTCCACGACGTGGACCTGGAGCCGCCGCCCGACGGGGGGTCGCTCACCGCCGACCTGACCGCACTCGTCCGGGAGATCCTGGACTCGCTGGGCGCCCCGACCGCCCGGGCCGCCGCCCCCGGTCTGATCTCGGACTTCCTGAGCGATCCGGCCCTGGCCGACCGGTTCGAGGAGACCTTCCTCGCCCGGGAGCGGGCGTGTGTGCGGGCCGCCCTGGACCGGGCGGTCGCGCGGGGCGAGATCGAGGCGCCACCGGAGCGCGACCTGGCCCACTCACTGATCCTCGGGCCGGTGTTCGCGTGGCTGTACATCTTCCGGCGCCAGGAGGAGGAGTCCTTCGCCCGGGACCTGGTCGTCCGCGTGGAGGCCGCGCTGCGGCACACCCCGGTCTAGGGCGCAGCGGATCCGTCCGCGCCCTCGACGCCCTCGGCCGTCCTGGCCCGCCTGCGAGTGACGGAGAGGCGGAACCCGAACGCCGCCAGCGCGCTCAGCGGCAGCCAGACGGCCAGGACCGCCCAGAGGTTCTCACCCAGGCGGCTGGTCAGCACCAGGGCGAGGCACGCGATGGCGATCAGCGTGCCGGAGAGGCCCAGCGTCGCGCCCATCCCCTCGGTCGGCTCGGGTTCGTGAAGGCGGGCCAGCCGCCACAGGCTCGTGGCCGCCAAGAGGAGGCCGCTGGGGACGCTGACCAGCGCGCCGATGAGGACCCGCGTGCGCAGGTCGGCCGGGGCGTCCCTGGTCGCCTGGGTCCGGTCCTCGAACGCGATCTCGGTCAGCTCGCCTCGCCAGACGGTACCGGTGACCCGGTCTCCCACGTCGAGCCGGTGGACGACGGGACCCCGGTCGCCGTAGGAGGACTCCCACGTGCCGCCGCGCGCGTCCGTCAGGACCGTGGTGTACGACGGGCTCCTGGTGCCGCGGTCGTCCAGGTGGACATCCGACACGGTGAGCTCCACCGTCCACAGGCAGTCGGAGGGCCCGGCCGGGGCCGAGGAACACGGCCCCGCCGCCCGGTAGTCCTCCAGGTCGGCGGTGCCGTCCGGGGCGATCGCGGCGACCGCGAGGGTGGGGAGCGCGACGATCCCGAGACCGAACAGCAGAGTGAGCAAGCTCGTGAAACCGTTGCGCAGGAGCCAGTGGGTCATGTCCCCATTGTCCAATTTGCGAAGTTCGGCGGCGCACCGCCCCGCTCCCCCTCAGACGAGATCCCGTGCCCCCGCGTTGCATGGCTCCCCGGCGGTCATCCGGCTGAGGACGCGCCGTCCGGGGCGGGCCGGTAGCAGAGGCGGACCACGCCCGAGGGGAAGGTCGTCGCGCGGTGAACTCCAGCCGGACGGGTCCGATGCCGTCGAGGATCCGCGGCCCGGTCGCCCACAGGTACGGGCTGACGGTGAACCAGAACTCGTCGACCAGACCGTGGGCGATCAGGTCGCGGGCGAGTTCACCGGCGGCGGGATGGACGATGTCGCCGTCGTGTTCCTCCTTGAGCGCCCTCACGGCGTCGGCGAGGTCTCCGTCGAGCAGGGTGGCGTTCCACTCCAGCGGCGCGCGCAGCGTTCGGGACGCGACGTACTTGGGCATGCCGTTCATCCGCGCCGCGTACGCCCCGAACCCCGGAACGCCCGCGAGTTCGGGCCACACCGTGGACAGGCCCTCGTAGGTCCTGCGCCCGAGCAGCATGGCGTCGGCCGCCCGCCACATCTCCAACGAGGCCCGCATGCTGTCGGGGTCGGTGACCAGCCACCCACCGCTCGACGCGGGTACCGGCGCCTCGAAGGCGCCGTTGACGGTCATGGCGGTGTTGATGATCAGTCGTCCCATGAGCTTCTCCTGTCGGTGCTGGCAGTGCTGCCGGTGTCGGGCGCGTCCGCGGCGATGCGCGCCGCGAGCTGGTCGAGGCTCTGGCCGAAGCCGATCTCGATGCCGGCGACGAAGTCGGCGGACTCGACCGTGCTGTCGGTGATCAGGTAGCCGACGTCGAGATCGGTCCCGGCCCCGGTGGGTCGGAGCGTGATGGCGACGTGGGCGGTGAAGGCGGGGCCGCCGTCGGGCAGCAGGGGCGAGAGCCGGTAGACGAGGCGCTCACCGGGGGCCGCCTCCTCGACGACCCCCTCCGCGCGCCCGACGACCGGCTCGGAGCCGTCGGTGTCCTCGGCCTCGCGGTACTCCTGGAGGATCCGACCGCCCGGACGCGCCTCGAAGACGAGTTCGGAGGTGCGCAGGCTCTCGGGCGTCCACCACCGGGCGAGCAGGGACGCCTCGGTGAGGTGGCGCCAGACCGTCTCCGAGTCTCCCGCCAGGGCGCGGTGGAACCCGAACGAGCGCCCGTCGGCCCACCCCGCCCCCTCCTCGGCCGCGAGCCGCTCGGTGCCCATGCTGAGCCCGTAGCGGTCGAAGACGGCCTGGGGGCCCTCGGCCCGCTCCGTGGCGTCGGCGAGCCGCCCGAGCGCGGCCGCCAGGTCCCGCAGTGGACCGGGGCGAAGCGCGTAGACGCGGCGCTGACCGGTGCGCTGGGAGGTGACGACTCCGGCGCGCTCCAGGGTCTGCAGGTGTTTGGTGGTCTGCGGCTGGCGCGCCCCGGCGAGCCGGGCGAGGACGCGACCGACCGGGGCCGCTCGGCCAGCAGGTGCACGAGCCGCCACCGGGCCGGGTCGGCCAGTGCCGCGAGGAGTTCGTCCATGCCCAGAAGTATTCCTCAAGAAGAATATTCGTGTCAAGGAATATCTCCGGTCCCGTACACGCGAAAGGGCCGTGCACGGCGTTCACCGTGCACGGCCCCGGGAACGGGCGGCCTGGTCCGAACGGACCGTGAGAGCCACGGGAGCACCGTCCGGCCAGGCCGCCTCGGGTCAGGGGCGTTCCGGCGGATTGGGTGCCCCGGTGGGGCGGGTCACCCCGGGACGCGCGCCCGACCCTGTGGGGAGAGAGCTCCGAGCAGCCCTACAACGGGATCCGCAGCGCCCAGCCGGCGAGCGCGTACATCCCGAGCAGGATGACGAACAGCGCCGCGAGGTTGAGGAACACGCCGCCGCGCATCATCTGGTTGATGTTCACGTAGCCCGACCCGAAGGCGATGGCGTTGGGCGGCGTGGCCACCGGCAGCATGAACGCCATCGACGCGGCCAGGACCGCCGGGACCACCAGGACCAGGACGTCGACGTCGAGCCCGGCGGCGACACCGCCCAGGACCGGCAGGAAGGTCGACGTGGTGGCGGTGTTGCTGGTGAGTTCGGTCAGCATCAGCACGATCGCGGTGACGGCCAGAACGAGCACCCAGACCGGCACTCCGCCGAGCGCGGAGACCTGGCCGCCGATCCAGGCGCTCAGGCCGGACGCGGTGAACTGGCCGGAGATCGCGATGCCGCCGCCGAACAGCAGCAGGATGCCCCACGGCAGGGTGACCGCGGTGTCCCAGTCCAACAGGCGCGTGGTCCGGTCCGCCGGGATGAGGAAGAGCGCGACCGCCACGGCCATGGCGACAACGGGATCGGTGATGCTGCCGAGCCACGGCAGCGCGCCGCCGACGACCTCGTTCCCGGCCAGCATCGGCACGAAGATCCAGGCCGTCGCCGCCGTGACGAACACGGCCAGGACCAGCTTCTCCGGCCGCGAGACGGGGCCCATCGCGCGCAGCTCCTCGCGGATCAGGTCCTGGGCGCCCTCGATCCGTTGGACGCTCGGCCGGAAGATCAGGCGGGCCAGCAGGATCCAGGCGAGGAGGAGGAAGACGGCGGCGATCGGAAGGCCGACGATCATCCACTGGCCGAACCCGATGGTGATGTCGTGGAACTCGGACAGGTACGCGACCATCAGCACGTTGGGCGGCGTGCCGATCAGCGTGGCGACCGAGCCGATCGAGGCGGAGTAGGCGATCCCGAGCATGAGCGCGGTGGCGAAGTTCGCGTCCGTCCTACCGCCCCGGAACTGTGTGATCAGGGCGATGACCGACAGTCCGACCGGCAGCATCATCACGGTCGTGGCCGTGTTGGAGACCCACATGGAGATGAACGCGGTCGCCGCCATGAACCCGCCGACGAGCCCGACGGTGTTGGAGCCGACCTTGGACACGATGGTCAGCGCGATGCGCTTGTGCAGGTTCCACCGCTGCATGGCCAGGGCGAGCATGAACCCGCCCATGAACAGGAAGATGGTCGGCGAGCCGTAGGACGGCGCGACGTCGCCCACGGCCACGCCGTCGATGAGGACCGGGAAGGCCACCAGGGGCAGCAGCGAGGTGACGGGGATCGGAATGGCCTCGGTTGCCCACCAGGTCGCGATGAACACGGTGACGGCCGCGACCAGACGGCCGTTGACCGCCGGGTCGCCCATGCCCCCGCCGTCGGGCAGCGGTAGCGGCATGTCGGGGAGCAGGAAGAAGGTCAGCAGACCGAGCACCGGCCCGAGGATGAGCCCGATCCCGCGCGCAAGGGGGTTGACGTCGCGGTCGCCGCCGGCGCGGTCCTTGTCCGGGGAGACGGAATCCCGGGGGGCGGATTCCCGGGGGACGGGCGCGCTGTCGCGCGCGCCGGCGCCGGGGTCGTCGGTGACCATGGTGTTCCTCCTGTGCGGGCGAGGGGTGACGGTCGATGCCGGGCACCCGCCGGGCGAAACCTGGAGCGGCGGCGTCGCTCGCGGTTTCCCCGTGATGACACGGTCGTGGTGGAGTGATGGTGGTCACGTGGGCGGTTGCCCCGCAATCCGCGCGGGGAAGAGTTGGGATTCCCCTGACATTGCGGCACCGTGTGCCCCCGAGGTCGGACGCGCCGTCATCGGTGCCTCGTGTGTGCCCGCACCGCTCGCGGGTTTGGGGAGTGCGCCGCAGGCGTAGGAGTGTGCCCCGTGCCCCATTCCGCGCGCTCCGCCGTCCCGCGCGACGGGCCCGGGTGGCGTCGCGTCGGGACGTCGCACGGCGGAGCACGTGCCCGTGGCGTACGTCCCGGGTCTAGGCTGCGGATATGCGAGCGAGGGGACCGGACCGGCGCAGCGTGCTGGTCGGCGCGACTGCCGCCGTCGTCGGCGGACTCACCGCGTGCGGACACGGGGACGTGCCCGCACCTCCGGAGTTGGTGATCGCGACCGGACCGCCCGGCGCGGTGTACCGGGAGATCGGCGGGGCTCTGGCCGACGTCCTGGACGAGCGGATGCCAGGGACCGATGTCCGGTCCGTGGAGAGCGGCGCGTCGCTGGACAACGTGCGGCTGCTCGCGTCCGGGCAGGCACAACTGGGGCTGGCCAACCTGGACCTGGTGACGGCGGAGGAGGTGACCGAGTCCGAGGGGTTGTCCGCGATCGGGCGCGTCTACGACAGCTTTCTGCACCTGCTCGTCATGGCCGACTCTCCCGTGCGGGAGCTCGCCGACCTGGAAGGGCTGCGGGTGTCCCTGGGCGCATCCGACTCCGGCACCGAGTTCACGACCACCCGGATCGCCGACGCCTACGGGCTGACCGTGGACGCCGTCCTGGTGAACCAGGCCGACTCCGCCGACCTGCTGAGCCGGGGCGAGCTGGACGCCATGCTCTCGCTGACGGGAATCCCGACACCGGCCATCGCGAGCCTGGCACTGCGCCGCACCGTGCGCCTGATCGATCTGAGCGAAGCCGCCGACGCGTTGGCGCAGGCCCACCCCGAGGCGTACTTCCCCGCCTCGATCCCCGCCACCACCTACGAGGGCGTGCCCACGACGCCGACGCTGTCCGTCCCCAACCTGCTCCTGTGCCGGAACGACCTCGACGAGGACCTCGCCCACCTGGTCGCCGACACCCTGTTCACCCGTTCCACGCACTTGGCGGCCACCCGCCCGGAGGCGGCCCAGATCAACGTCCGTACCGGGATCTCGACCGGGGACGTCCCCCTGCACCCGGGGGCCGAGCGCTGGTTCCGCGACAACAAGCCGATCTGAGCACGACCGTCACCGCCGCCGCGACGGCGCGCGACCCTCTCTGCGCCCTCCTCCAGGCACGAGTCCCCTTCCGGGCGGGCTCCTACTCCGGCGACGCCCCCGGAAGCGCGAGGACCGCGGCCAAGCCTGGCCGGTCGCCCTCCGCCAACCCCTCCTCCAGCAGGAACTCCCCACCCGCCTCCCGGGCCAGGTCCGCGACGATCGCCAACCCCATGCCGGTGCCCTCCACGTTCTGGTGCCGCGACGACCGCCAGAACCGGTCCACCGCCGATCTGCGCTCCTGCTCCGTCAGCCCGACGCCGTCGTCGAACACCCCGATCCGCACCCGGTCCCCCTCCCCCGACCCTGCACGCCCGGCCCGCACCCGCACCTCGATCCGCGTTCCCCCCGACAGCCGGAACGCGTTGCTGACCAACTCGTCGAGGATGCTGCCCAGACCGCCCGCCGGGGCCCGCACCCACACCCCCTCCGGCACGTCCGCGGCCAGGACGAACCCGCGCGCCCCGCACAGTGCCCGCCACCGGTCCACGCGCGTGCCCAGCACCTGCCCCAGCTCGACCGCCTCCGTGCCCGTCACGCTCTCCAGGCGGGTGGCGGCGAGCAGCGAGTTCAGCGTGCGGTGCATGTGCGTGGCCTCGTCGACCGCGACCTCGTGCGCCTCCCGTGCCTCGGGGCCGCTCAGATGCGGAGCGAGGTTCTCCACCGACAGCCGCAGACTCGCCAGGGGGTTGCGCAGCTGGTGGGAGGCCTCGGAGACGAATGCGCGCTGTCGGTCCAAGGCACGCCGCACGACCTCCACCATCGTGTTGAACGACTCCGTCAGCCGCCGCAGTTCGGGCGGTCCGCCCGCCGCGTCGACGCGCACGTCGAGGTCGCCCGAGGCGACCGCGGTGGTGGCGGCGTCCAGGCGGCGGATCGGCCGCAGCACCCACCGGGACAACGGCGGCGCCGACGCGGTCAGCAGGGCCAACGGCACCAGGCTGGCCAGGGCGATCCAGCCCCACGCGGTGCGCACGTCCGAGGCCAGCCGCTTCGTCGGGGCGACCAGCACCACCACTCCGACGACCTCGCTGTCCCGGCCGATCGGCTCGGCCACGACCATCGGCGCGGTCGTCCAGGGCCAGACCGCGCCGGGCGGCTCCGGACGCGCACCCGCCATGGCGGCCGTGACGCCCGTCCGCGTCGTCACCCCCGCGATCACGCCCTCCAGCCGTTCGACACTCCCCGAACCGCCGACCACCCGCCCGTCCGGGGCGACGATCGAGGCCGGGACGCCGTACAGGTCCTCGTAACGGGCCATCTCCTGGGTGAGGGCGTCGGGCCGGTCGGTCTCCAGCGCCGTTCTGGCCAGCGCGGCGAACCGTCCCGCGTCCGCCAGCAGGTCCACGTACACGCCCTGGGTGCGCTGCTGGGCGATCACCCCGCCGATGGGCACCGCGACCGCCGCGACCAGGACGAACACGGCCGGGAGCAGCAGGGCGAGCAGGCGCCGGAGCACGGTGTCACGCCTCGTCGAGCAGGTAGCCGACGCCCCGTACCGTGCGGATGCGCACCGCCGAGCCGAGTTTGGCGCGCAGCGAGGCGATGTGGGTGTCCAGTGTGCGCGACGACGCCTCCCAGGACGCGCCCCAGACCTGGTCGAGGATCTGGTCGCGGGCGACCACCGACGACGAGCGCGACGCCAACAGGGTGAGAAGGTCGAACTCCTTGCGCGTCAGGTGCAGGTCGCGTTCGCCCATGCGGGCCTCGCGGGTGCCCGGGTCCAGGGTGAGCGCGCCGACGTCGACGGTCGGTGCGGCGTCCGTCGCCTCGGCGCGCGCGACCCGGGTGCGGCGCAGGACGGCGTCGATGCGGGCGAGGAGTTCGGCGACGCCGAAGGGCTTGACCACGTAGTCGTCCGCGCCCGCCCGCAGGCCGCGTACCCGTTCGCGCTCCTCTCCCCGCGCGGTCACGGCGATGATCGCCGTCTGGGGCCGCTCCCTCAGGCGGCGCAGGAGGTCGATGCCATCGGCGTCGGGGAGGCCGAGGTCGAGCAGGACGACGTCGGCGGGCGGGGCCGACAGGGCGCGTTCGGCCGTGGCGACCCGGTGGACGTCGAAGGAGGCCGATCGCAGCGCGGTGACCAGTCCGCGCGCGACCCGGTCGTCGTCCTCGACCACGAGTATGCGCATGTCCTGGATGTTAGGCGCTGGCGGCGTCCCCGTCGTGTCCGAGCAGGCCGGGCAGGGCCCTGAGGGAGTCGATCAGGCGGCGGATGTCGGCGGCTCCCGCGTCGCGCCGATGCTCAGGGCGAGGCGGTGCACCTGCGCCAGGGACGCCACGGCACCGGAGATCGGGAAGGGTTCCCCCGAAGTCCGGGCGACCTCCGGGCGGCGGTCGATCAACACCCGCACCGCCCGGGCCAGGTCGCGGGTGCGGTCCTCGTCGGGTCGGGGGTCCCCGTCGTGGTCGGCGAGCCGCGTTCGGGCCGCAGGCGTCAGGTCGGTCCGCGTGCGGTGGCGGCGGGGCAGGGGTGAACGGTCGGCCTGTGGCTGCGGGGTCATGGTCGGCTTCCTGGGTCTGTGGCCGGGTGCGCTCCGAGCAAAGGCGCACGTCTGGTTCGGGGGGTCAGTGCCGGGCCGCGGGAGGCCGGGGGCACGGGCTGTGGAACACGGCGTTGACCGAGGTCCACGCGCATCCGGCGACCGGGCAGCGCCAGTAGGACGCGGGATGCGTGCGGGAGATCGTCGCCTGGGCGCGACGGATCCCGCGTTCCAGCTCCTCCGGCGAGGCGGCGCGGATCGGTTCGACGTCGGCGTCGCCCTGGTAGAAGGCGAAGTACCGGCGCGCCGCGGGAGCCCACATCACCCACCACAGGCGGCGGTGCCGCTCGTGCAGCCGCTCGGCGGCGCGATACTGCGCGTGGTCATCGCTCACGTGCCAGGCCACCGTGTTCACCGTGCTTCCTTGCGTCCCGATTTCGGGGGTATGCGTGAATGCACGAGGGATTCCGTTCGTGCAGGTCAAACCGTTGTTTTCAGGAAGCCTGCCAACACTTCAGACCATGGGTCTAGGGTTATCGAACAAGTCGATCTCATTCGGATGGCTCGCGATGGGATTCGATTTCCCTGCGATACCAGCGGTGAGGCAGCGATGAAGACCGACCCCGCGAAGCTCCGATTCGGCGCTCTACTGCGCAAGTACCGCAACCGAGCCGGGATGACGCAGCAGGAGCTGGCCAGAGCTGCGGCGGTGTCGCAGAGCGCGGTGAGCGAACTGGAGACCGGAGCGAAAGGGACGACCCGTGACTATGTAACGCGCCTGGACGCCGCGCTTATCGCTCGTGGGGTCCTGGTCAACTCCTGGGATGCGTACTTCTCCCCGAACGGGATGATCGACTACTTCAAGGAGACCGCCGACAGGGAGCAAGACTCGCCAGAGATTCGCCAGTATGGCTTGGGTCTCGTCCCGGGCCTCGTCCAGACGGAGTGCTACGCCCGCGCTATCACGCAGCTTGGCTCGCCGCACACCACTCCCGAACAGGTTGACTCGTTGGTGCGGACCCGCATGCGGCGACAGGAAATCCTGGACCGCCCGCATCCTCCGGTCTTCACCGCCATTCTGGACGAAAGCACCCTCATGCGCACGTTCAGCGACCCCGGAGTGATGCGTGCCCAGATCAACCGATTGATCACGCTCTCCTACCGACCGCGCATCACCATCCAGGTGGTGCCGATGATGACGGAGGGACATCCCGGCCTGGAAGGGTCCTTTAAGCTGATGACCGTTTCCGACGGTGACGAACTCGCCTACATTGAGGGGCACCAAGCAGGCCTGACCATCAAGGAGCCCCGGCTTGTTGAGAGCTACAAGCGAGTGTTCGGCGAACTCCAGGGCACCGCGCTCACTGTCCCCGACTCCCGGGCACGGATGGCAGAGATTCGAGGAGAACTCCCGTGATGAGTGAGCTCTGGACCAAGTCCAGCTACAGCAACCACCAGGGCGGCGACTGCGTGGAGGCCCGTGGCGTCCTGGCGGCCTCGACCATCGCCATGCGCGACACCCAGAACCGTGGCCTCGGCTCCCTCCGCTTCCCCGGCGGGGAGTGGACGGCCCTGATCGACACCCTCAGACAGCACGGCTAGCAACGGACACCCCGAGCGGCGCGTTCCGGCGGGAGCGTCGCCCCTGCCCGTTCCCGGCGTCCGCTGACACGCGGCGGTGGTACGGCACGAGTGCGTCACGTCACTTCCGGGCGGAAAAAACAAAGGCAAGGAGATAAATTCGCTCCCTGCCACTCTTAATGTATAGCGCACCCCGGGGCTTGCGGCAAGACCCGGGTCGTGGCGCACAATCTCCCATCGAAGCCAGAAACAGCGGGAATCCAGAACCCGCGCACCTGGCTGGATTTCGACACATGGGGGATGGATGTTCGACGTGATCGTGGTCGGCGGCGGGCCGACCGGCCTGATGCTGGCCAGTGAGTTGAGACTGCACGGCGTGCGCGTGGCCGTGCTGGAGACGCTGACCGAGCCGACCAGGCAGTCCCGCGCCCAGGGTCTGCACGTGCGCAGCATCGAGATCATGGACCAGCGCGGCCTGCTGGACCGGTTCCTCACACTCGGCAGGCAGTTCGCCACCGGCGGCTTCTTCGCCGCCATCGACAGGGCGTGGCCCGAACGGCTGGACACCGCGCACCCCTACGTCCTGGCCATCCCGCAGCAGGTCACCGAACGCCTGTTGGCCGAGCGCGCCGCCGAACTCGGCGTCGAGATCCAGCGCGGCGGCGAAGTGGTCGGGGTGAGCCAGGACGGGGACGGCGTGACGGCC
Source organism: Nocardiopsis sp. CNR-923 (assembly GCF_001942255.1). Lineage (GTDB taxonomy): Bacteria > Actinomycetota > Actinomycetes > Streptosporangiales > Streptosporangiaceae > Nocardiopsis. Next base: position 33,416 of record NZ_MKKC01000069.1, on the reverse strand, counting down.
GAACTCGCCGACGGCACGCGGCTGCGCTCGCGCTACCTGGTGGGCTGCGACGGGGGCCGCAGCACGGTACGCAAGGGGCTCGGCGTCGCGTTCCCCGGCGAGCCCGCCAAGGTCGAGACTCTGCTCGGCGAGATGGAACTGACCGAGGATCCGGAGACGCTCGCCTCCGTGACGGCCGAGGTCCGCAGGACCCACCTCCGGTTCGCGCGGTCCCCATCGGGGAGGGGGTGTACCGCGTCATCGTGCCCGCCGAGGGTGTGGCCGAGGACCGGGCGACCGCGCCGACCCTGGAGGAGTTCCAACGGCAGCTGCGGGCCTTCGCGGGCACCGATTTCGGCATCCACTCACCGCGCTGGCTGTCCCGGTTCGGCGACGCGACCCGGCAGGCCGAGCGCTACCGGGTCGGCCGGGTGTTCCTGGCCGGGGACGCAGCGCACATCCACCCGCCGACCGGCGGCCAGGGGCTCAACCTCGGCGTGCAGGACGCGGTCAACCTCGGCTGGAAGCTGGCCGCCGCGGTCAACGGCTGGGCGCCGGACGGGTTGCTCGACACCTACCACGCCGAACGGCACCCGGTGGCCGCCGACGTGCTGGACAACACCCGCGCGCAGATGGCACTGCTGTCCCCCGAGCCGGGTCCCCGGGCGGTCCGCAAACTGCTGTCGGAGCTGATGGAGTTCGAGGAGGTGAACCGGTACCTGATCGGAAAGGTCACCGCGATCGGGGTCCGCTACGACTTCGGCGAGGGCCATGACCTGCTCGGCCGGCGGCTGCGCGACATCGGCCTGAAACGGGGGCGGCTCTACGGTCTGATGCACGGCGGGCGCGGAATCCTCCTCGACCAGACGGGCGGGCTGTCGGTCGGGGGCTGGACGGACCGGGTCGACCACGTCGTCGACACCAGCGAGGAACTGGAGCCGCCCGCCGTGCTGCTGCGGCCGGACGGCCATGTGGCGTGGGTCGGCCAGGACCAGCGGGACCTGGTCGGCCACCTGCGGACGTGGTTCGGCTCAGCCGACGACTGACAGCGCGACCGCGATGTGAGGAATTCTCACCCAAGGAGCTCAACAGCGACGGGGCCGTGCTGCTGCGCGACGGACCCCGCCACGTCCTGGCGGTCGTGGTCGAGCGCCAGAACGACCACGAGAAGACGAAGCGGTTCAGCTGGCCCGCCTACCTGGTCAACCTCCACACCCGTTTGCAGTGCCCTGCGGTGCTGGTGGTCCTGTGCCCCACCGATTCGCTGGCGAAATGGTGCGCGCAGCCGATCAGCATCGGGCACCCCGGGTTCGAGCTGTCACCGATGAGGTCCGCCAGCGGATCGAGTCCTGCACCGACCTGGACACTCTGCACGCGTGGATCCGCCGCTCCGCCACGGTGGACCGCGCCGAAGACCTCTTCGACTGACCGCTCCCAACGCGGGAGCCCATCGCGGCGACCGGCCTCCGTCCGGCACCCCTGCCGGACGGGGGCCTTTCCCATGCCCGCACACCACGAAGCGAGAACTGTCAGTAGCGACTCGTATACCAGAGGTCGAGGCGTCGCACTGGAGGCGCGTATCCGACACCCGCTCTCTGGAGGTCTGATGACGAAGAGCACGTGGTCCCTGGCCATTCCCGACGACGGTTTGGCCCTGAAGGAACTGGTGTTCGTGGGCGGTGGCAAGGACTTGGAGGTACGACTGCGACGTGACGACGGGCCTGTCCTGGTGCTCGGGGTCAGCAGCAGCCGCGTCAACACGGCGGGCGAGGTCGCGTTGGACATCACCTCGCTCGGCGATGTGTCACTGGCGCTCTCCTACTCGGGTCCCGGTCTCATCCTGACCGCTCTCGACATCGGTTGGGACGACGACGATGAGTGGAACACGGAACTGCCGATCGGACTTGAGGCGCTCTTCGCGGCGGTCGGCACCCCCGACGGGAAGCGCGTCGAGCTGAACTACTGCGTCGATGTCGAGGCCTCGCTGACGACCCGAGCGGCATAGCGCGTCCGAATGCGGCGGCGGGTGTGTCCCGCCGCCGCCGGGGAAGGCCACGATCAATCCGCTTCCGTCGCACCGGACATGAGCATCGAGGTGGACGACGTGGACGCGGTCCACGCCGCCGTCGCCCAGAGCGGCGCGGAGATCGTGCACCCCCTCCAGGACGAGGAGTGAGGTGTGCGTCGGTTCTTCGTCCGCGACCCGAACGGCCGCGTGGTCAACGTGGTCGGCCACCGCTGAGTCGCGGCGCCAACGCCTAATCCTGCTGCCCGTCCTCGGGATGTTCATAGCCCCACTGCATCTGGACATGTAGATTTCCCTCCACGGACGACTTGGCGATGACCGCTCCCGCCTCCGCGGTGAGTTTCACGCCGAAGGTCACTTTGATGACGTCCGGCTTCAACGAGTTTCCCAGTTCGTCGAGCGTGGCCGAAACCGCTTTGCGCACGGCGGAGAGTTTCTCGGTGAAGGTCTCCGTGGCGTCCTCGATCCCCCGACCGCCCGCGACCAGCACGCTGTCGTCCCGCCCGTCGTCGACCTCGACGACGACGGAGTCACCTTCGTCCACGCTGAAACGCACGAGCCGTGACACTTAATGCACCTCCCGGGGGAGCGGTCACCGCGACCACATGATCGGCAGCGGAGTGGGCATGTACAAGTGAGCCCGAACGTTATCAGAAAACATCACCGAACGAACGATCTTTCCGTGCTGCGCGGGAAACAGGAGCGACCGATGAGGGAACTGGGAGAATCGAGGCCGTCTCGTGTATAGAAAAGTCCAGGGTAGGTGCCGTCGGAGGGACACGTGAGAGGGCTCGGACGCGAACCGGGCACCTGGCGCGTCTCCAGCCACAGCGGGGGCAAGAGTGAGAGCCAGTGCGTCGAGGTGGCGTGGCACGAGCGGAACCGGATCGGCGTACGGGACTCCGCTCACCGGGTGGGCGCCATGCTGGCCTTCCCCCGCTGGGAGTGGGCGGCACTGGTCCGGCTCGCCCACTCCGGATGAACGGCGGTGCGGGTGGCCCGCACCGCCGACTCACATCTGTGTGAGGAAGATGTCGGCGTCCCCGCGGACCGTCTGGCGGATGCTCAACGTGGCCGGGTGCTCAGGTCCCATGACGTCCCGGTAGGCCGTCTCCACCGCCTCGAACTCCACTGACACGTCCTCGCCCTGCGTGTTCAGGTCCACCAACAGGTTTCGCCGGGCCACGAGCGTCAACGGGTGGCGGTCACCCAGTTCGGTCCGGCAGGCCTGCGTCGTCACCTCGTCGAGCTCCCGGGCCCGGTCGACGTCCCCCGTGAGGAAGTGGTCATTGGCCAGGTTGACCCGGCAGGCCAGGGTGCTGGGGTGGTGGCTGCCCAGCCGTTCCTGGAGCAGGGTGAGCGCCCGCTCGTCCAGGTCCTTGGCCTCCAGTGCCCTTCCCAACCGCCGCAGGATGATCCCCCGGTTGACCGAGGCCGCCACGACGTGGGGGTGCTCCTCGCCCAGGAGCTTCACGTACCGCTCACCGGACACCTCGGCCAGCTCCAGCGCCTCGTCGTTCCGGTTCACCGCACTCAGGGAGAGCGCGTGGACCAGCGCCGCGTACAGGGTGTCGCTGCTGTCGACGCCCTGCTTGGCCAGGAACCGCTGCCAGGCGCGCTCGGACAGGGCGAACGCGCCGTTGTGGTCGCCGATCCGCCTTCGCGTCACCGCGAGCATCGCCTCGTTGGACAGCGTCCCGACGCCGTCCTCTCCCTGCACCTGCACGCAGCGGCGCACCACGTCGGTCTGGATCCGCTCCGCCTCGCGGTAGCGGCCCAGCTCCATCGTCGCCTCGGCCAGGCCGTTGACCGTGGCGACGACCCGAGGATCGTCCTGCCCCAGGACACCCTCCCTCCGCTCCAGGGTGTCCTGGTACCGGTTGACCGACGCCTGCGGGTCGCCGCTGAGCAGGAGGCTGTAGCCCACGTTGTGCGCCATCGACAGGGTGAGCGGGTCGTCCTCTCCAAAGGCCCGGACCCGCTTGTGGTAGATGTCGACCGACTCCAGGAGGGAGTCCTTGAACCGGCCCGCCAGGCGCAGGTTGCGCACGTGCTCGGCCTCGGCCTCCAGGACCTCGGGCGCCTGCTCCCCGTGCACCCGGCGCAGCGCGTGCAGGGTCGACCCGCACAGTTCCCGCGCCGACTCCAGCTTGCCCTGGTCCCGCATCGCCTTGGAGATCTGGAGCGCCATGTCCAGGGTGTTGCGGTGCTCCTCACCCAGAGTCCGCCGCCACCACGCGAACGCCACCGACGCCAGTCGCTCGGCCTCGTCCGCCTCGCCGCCGTTGAGGGCGATCCGCACCATCTGGATCACCAGCGCGCGCACCCAGGGGTCCTCGCAGTTCCACGCCTCGCAGGCCCACACGTGCGGCACGAGCCGCGCGTACTGCGGAAGCGCGGCGATCGTGGAGTCCTGGGGATCGTTGTGGCCGAGGAGCTGGTGGGCGCAGTGGCGCATCACCTCGCGCTCCTCGTCGCTCATGGGCGCCTGCACCGCGCGTTGGACCAGGCGGTGCAGCGAGACGGTGTCGTTGCGGTGCGAGATGTGCGCGAGGCTGTTACGCCCGATGTCGCGGATGGCCATGCCCAGCCGCGCGGGCTCGGCCAGCGCCTCGCGGAGTTCGGGCGGGGCGTCGATCTGTCGGGCGAACTTGAACAGCGAGCGCGGGATGGGCGCGGTGGCGAGGAACGAGCACAACTGGAGGAGCTGGAGCGCGGCCGGGTTGGTGGTCGCGAGCCGGTCGAGCGAGACGTTCCACGCGGCGGCGACCGGGACCGGGTAGTCCGGGTCGACCGGGGAGAGCAGCTGGATCATCTCGGTGGACTTCTCAGCGAACTGCCGCAGGTACTCGTCGGGGTCCATGCCGCTCTCGTGCAGCCACACCGCCGCCTGGTTCAGGGCCAGCGGCAGGTCGCCGAGCTCCTCCGCGAGGCGGTCGGCCTCGTCCTCGGTCAGGGACGTGGGGCCCCGACGTTTGAGCAGCTCGATGCTCTCGGCCCTGGTGAACTCGCGCACGGACAGGAAGGTGTCCCCTCCCCTGCGCGTCCAACTGCTGTCCCTCGACGTGATGATCACGTGTCCCTCGCCCCCGACAGGAAGGTACTGCTCCAGTTCCTCCCGGGACTGCGCGTTGTCGAAGACCAGGAGCCAGCACCCGAACGGCACACCGCGCCGCAGCGCCTCCAGGACGTCCTGGATGACGTGCTCGCTGCCCGCGCCGACGCTGTCGAGCCCGAGCCGGGCCGCCAGCGAGGCGAAGGCCTCGCGCAGCTGGTTGCTGTGGCCCGCGGGGAACCAGCAGATCAGGTCGTAGTCCTCGGCGTACCGGTAGAGGTACTCCTTGGCCAGTTCGGTCTTACCGACCCCCGACATGCCGTTGAGCGCGGTGATGACCTGCCGCTGGTCCTTCACCAGCTGCGACCGGAGCGCCGACAGCAGCTCCTCGCGTCCGGTGAAGGCGGTGTTCCTGCGCGGAACCTGCACCCAGACCGCGTTCAACGGCCGGCCCCGTGAGCGTCCACCGGAAGTGGGCGAGCTGACAGAATCATTCATCATTCCCCACTTGACGGGATTATGGACATACCATTCTCTTCGCCCGAAGGGACGGAACTGTGTGCAGGGTTCCGCGTTTTCCCCGTGTCGCCCGTGGTCGCGTGCGCAGATCCGGGATCCTGCGCAGATGTAGACCAGCGCCCCACGGGACGGCGACTCCCGAGGGCCCTGGTTCACGCCTTTCCGTGGACCCGGAAAGGGCGTCGGCGTACATGTCGATCGAACCCGCGTCATTGCGGTAGAGCGAGATGCTCTCCATCGCGGGTTTCATCGAATTCACCCAGCGGCGGGAGGCCCCGGGAAGGTCCGACCGTTCCACGCGCTGCCCCTGGAGCATCCGGGCGAGGTCGCCGAACCAGGGGTCGACCCGGCCGAGGCGCTGGGCGGCCAGTCCGAGCATCCGCCTGATGTCCGGCACCCTCCCGCCCAGCGACAGCAGCGCCTCCCGCACACCCTCGCGGAACTCCCAACCCTGCGCGTCGGCCCCGGTATCGTCGGGGTCCGGGCGCCGCGTGACGAGCCCGCTGAAGTAGACCTCGGTCAGTTCCGAGGGTGTGGGGCCGCCGAAGACCTCCTCGCACACCGCGCCCACCATGCTCGGGACGAGCGGGACCGCCGCCAGGGCGACCGCGAGCTCGAAGGCGTCGCGGGTGGCGGTCTGGTGGAAGCCGCGCACGGCCCGGACGGGGTCGAAGGCCCGGTCGCCGCCGGCGCCTGGTCCGCCCGCCCGCCCGGGGACGGGCGCACCGCCGGGGTCCGGGACTCCCGCGGTTCCGGTCGGCGGGACGTCACCAGGGCCCGGCGGCGCGGCGTCCGACCCTGCCCGCGCAGCCGCCGGCTCCCCCGGAGGAGGCCCCCCGGCGGGTGCCGGGGCCCGCGCGCTCCGGTGCTCCTCCTCGGCGGGGAACTCCGCGGCGTGGACCCACAGGCGACCGCGGTCGCGCCCCATGACGAAGGACGCCCAGGCGTGGACGGCGTCCGGCCGCAGCGGCAGCACGGGCACGACCGTCCCGGTCAGCGGCCGGTCCTCCTCGTCGGCCCGGGTGATCGCCCGTTCGCGCACGTAGTCCGTGTTGGGGCGGCCGGGCCCGGCGGGCGCGCACACGCTCAGCTCGGTGGGCACCGTGCGCAGCGCGCCACGCCGCCACAGCTGCGGGCGCAGCAGGTGCAGGATCGCGACCGCGCCCTGACCGGAGACCGCGGCGAGCCACTCCTGGAACGCGCGGGCCCGCCAGGCCGTGCCGAGCCCGTCGGTGAGCACCAGCACGACCCGCGTCCCCGTGCGCGGCGGCGCCCCGAGCGCGCACGGCCGGTCACCGGTTTCCCGCAGGTCGGGGGTGCCCCCGCGGCCGGAGTCGAAGCGCAGCTCGCGCATCGACCGGAACACGCCGCTGTCCCGGGCCAGCCGGGAGAAGCGCGCGCCACACCCCGGTGGAACAGCATGGTGACCCCGTCGTCCACGATGAGCACCAGGTCCACCGCCCGCAGCGAGCGCGCCCGCAGCCGCGGGACGATCGGAACCCCCCGCCCCTCCTGGCCGGCCCCCGGCCCGTGCGCGGCGGCGAGCAGGTCACGGGCGTAGTCGCGCGCGGTGCCGACCAGATCGACCTGGTCGCTCGGCCCCTGAGGCAGGCGGAGGTTGAACGGGCGCAGAGCCGCGAGGAACTCCTGGCGCTCCTTCAGGGAGCCCTCACCCGCGCCGAACCAGGACCACGGCTCCCCGCCGGGCGGCGCGTCGCCGGGAAGATGCACCGTGTCGACCGGCGTGCCCAGCGGCGGCCGCGGCGGCGTTCCGGACGCTCGCGGGCCCGCCGTTCCGGACGCCTCGGCCCCAGATATCGCTGGCTGCTCCGCCGTCCTGGGCTCACCGGACGCGGCCACCGGTGGCCCGGTCGTGTCCCGTCCCCGACGCCGGAGGGCGCGGCATCGACTTCCCACGTGCTCGCGTCCGCCCTCTCGCCACCGCCCTCCGCCGAACCCGCGGCCGGGTCGCGGCCGGACTCCGTCACCGGGTGGGGCGGTTCCTCGTCGGCGTCGCGGGGGGGTTCGCGCCGCCGCGTGTCCGCACGGGCCCGGCGCAGCGCGGCGAGGAACACCGCGTCCGCGAGGTCGGTCGCGTGCGCCCCGAACGCCTCGGGCCACGGGTCGGCCCGGTCGCCGCGCCCCCGGGGGCCGTCGCTCCCGTACTCCGCGCGGGGGCTCATCCCGCGGTTTCCGTGAGACGGTGCCACAGCAGGTCGCAGAAGTGCTCCACCTGCTCCGGGCCGGGCGCCGTGCCCGCCCCGTCCACGGTTCCGACCAGGTGCACGGCGTTGAGCAACTGGTCGACGGAGAGCTGGTGACCGTCGGCGATCCGGCGCAGGAACTCGGTGACCAGGGCCCGAGTCCCCGGCGGTGTGGCTCCATCGAAGTGCCCGGCGACCAGCGACACCAGCTCGTCGGCGTCCGGCAGCTCCATGTGCACCGGGACACAGCGGCGCAGGAAGGCAGGCGGGAGGTCGCGGTCGCTGTTGCAGGTCACGACCGTGATGGGGAAGGCCGAGCACAGGACCTCGCCGCGGGTGACGCGGGCGGTGCGGTCGGGGTCGTCGGTGGCGACCTCGACCGACTCGGCGACGCCCGCCAGCCGGGCGAGTTCGGGGATGCGGTAGCCGCCGTTCTCGAACAGGTCGAGGAGGTCGCCCGCGAGGTCGAAGTCGCCGAGGTCGAAGTCGTCCACCAGCAGCACCCGCGGCGACCTCGTCGGCAGGAAGGCCGTGCCCAGGGGGCCCAGGGCGAGGTAGCGGCCGATGGACTCGGCGCTGGAGCGCAGGTGCGCCTCGACGGGGTCGCCGTCCGCGCCGTAGCGGCGGTCCACCGTACCGAGGGCGCGGCGGCGCGCGCCCTCCACGTTGAGGTCGTGGATCTGGGTCAGGGGGTCGTAGACGTAGAGGCCCTCGGTGGCGGTGGTCCGGCTGTTGACCGCCCACCGCAGGACGCGCCCCAACCCGAGTTCCCGGGCGATCTGGTGCGCCAGACTCGACTTCCCGACCCCGGGCGGACCGGTGAGCAGGAGCGGACGGCGCAGCAGGATGGCGGCGTTGACCCGGTCGAGCAGGCGTCGGCGCCGGGGGCCGAGCGGGACCGCCGACACCCGTGACCGCGCCCGGCCGAGCACACGGGCGGTGTCCTCGTCGGACGAGTGGTCGTGCGGCGGCGGGGCGCCCGGGTCCGGCTCACCCCCGTAGGCGCGCCACGGCGGCGGTGGCGGCAGCTGGGCGGCCAGGTCGAGGTGGCCGCGGGGCTGACCGGTGCCATGGAAGATCCACCAGTCCGGGACCGTCCGCGCGGAGTCGACTGACCCCGTCTCGGGGGGTGTGGTCATGGCGTGCCCTTCGAGCCGCGCCCACGGGGGCTATCGGATGCTGTCTGTGGACAGTTGCGGAGGGGGTTCCGGCAGTACCGGAAAGGGGTCGTTGTAGATGACGGCGATCTCCAGACTGCCCTCGATGTACCCGCTCTCACTCGGTGACACGCGTCCGGAACGAGAGCTGTGGAGAACTTCGGGGAGCGCGCGGATTTCCTCCAAGGTCACGGTCACCTCCCGCCCCACACGAACCGGATTCAGCCATGATCCGATTCCCCGACCGAATTCCGAGGAACGCCAGACCACAACCGGAACCCCAAGCGTAATCGCCGACCATACCTGTGTATACCAATGGTTCAGACGCGAGGGAACCGACAGCACGATCACCCGGTCGTCCCGCAGCCGTTCCGGAAGCGGTTCGTCGTCCATTCCCCGGTCGTGGTACTCGTCGAGTGCGAGCGCCTCGCCATTCGATTCCAGCTGACGCCACCTGTTGACGCACGTGCCCCACAGGTCACGGCCCGCGTGGTCCGGAAGCAACTCCTCCGCCCGGTACACCACCTCCGCGCGGGCGCCGAGCGGGGCGCCGCCGGTGGCGTCCCGCTGCCAGCCCTCCGCCTGGAGGCGGTCGAGGAGAGGCAGGGGAGCGACCAGTTCGACCCGCCTGCCGCCGTGGTGCGCCACCCGTGGGTCGGCCTCCATCCGGCTGAGCATCAGGCCGACCCACGCCCCGATCATGTCCGGCGCGACGTCGGCCTGGAGGTCGTGGTCGCAGAACTCCGGTTCCCCGCCACCGCGCTGGCTGAGCACCGTCCAGTGCTCCACGTCGTAGCGGTCGCGCCGCGTGCCCCGGCCGACTCGCACGACCAACCGCGCCGGGCGCTCCGGCACAGGCGCCTCCCCGGACGCCTCCCCTGGCGCCGACCCCGGCGAGTCGGACGGGCGCAGGCCGCGGCCCCAGTCCTTGAGCAGCCCCGTGCTCGCCGTCCTGAGGTCGCGGGCGACGTCGGCGCAGAAGAGGGCCACCGGCGGCTCCCCGCCCCTCGGCGCGGGGCGTTCGGCGAGGTCCACGAGGCGTCCCAGACCGTGACCGGCTCGGGGGTGTCGACTCGGAAGGTCGCCGGACGGACGCGCTCGAAGACCGCCTCGACCTGGTCGAAGGGGACTCCGGACAGATCTTCCCGGACGGTGCCCACGTCGCACGGGTCACGGACGTCGAGGTGCTGCACGAGCAGTTCGTACTCCTCCTCGACGAGCAGCGGGCGGGCCGCGTCGGCCGCCGCCAGCGCGCTCCGGCCCCGGTCCTCCAGGTAGAGCACCCAGCGCACCAGGCAGCCGAGGCGCCGGTGCTGGTGGCAGCGCCGGACGAGCGCACGGGCGAAGACGGAGGCCTCCCCGGAGAGGTCGGCGCTTCGGCGGACGGCGCTGGGCAGGTACTGCACCAGTTGTTCCCGGTGCCTCGGCGAGTAGACGTGTTCGACGTCGCACAGCGCGCGCGCCAGACGCTCGACGTCCCGCGCGTTCACCCGGGTCCCCACTCCAGCAGGGGTGCCGCCGCGTCACGGACGCGGCGCATGGACGCGCCCCCTTCCTCCCACGTGTCGAGCAGGTCCAGGACCTCGGCGAGGAGGTCGAACTCGTGGTGGGCCAGACGGACCAGGTGCGCGGCGAAGGTGCGCGGATCCTGGTCGAGGCGCACGCGCACGCGCAGTCGCCGGTCGAGCCCCTGGTGGAACGCCCGGCGCTGGTCGGGGGACAGGAGCGTGTCCAGGTCGGCCATGGCCAGGGCGGTGGCGGTGACCGCCCCGCGTGCCGCGTCGGGATCGGGCCGGAGCGCCGTGTCGACGGGCGCGGGAGGCGGGGCCGTCCGGTCCGACTCCCACACGGGGCGGATCTCCGACATGGGAATCATCCAGCCCAGCCTGCCTTCGGTGGCCGCCTCACACACGATGCCCACAAGGGCGTCCGTACACTGCTCTCGGACACCGCCGCCGCTGAAGCCACGCGTGAAGGCGGTTCCCGCGCCGGGTTCGGTGTCGATCTGGACGTACTCGGGGTGACTGCCGCCGGATCCCGCGACGCTCCCGCTGACCCAACGGCCGGAGGGCGACTGGGAGAAGCCGACGACGCGGACGCGGTCGCCGATCCGCGGCGGTCGGGCGAGCACCGCCGGGCGGGCCGGGGCGGGGCGATCGAGCCGCAGGACCGCCACGTCCCAGGGGCTGGCGTCCTTCCACCACCACCCGTCCGCAACGACCTCGGCGGCGGCGGTCCATCCTTGTGCTCCGCGCGGGGCGTCCACGCGCACCCGGCTTCCGGGGCCCGCGTCGGCGACGGCGGCTCGGACGACGTGCGCGCACGTGACCAGGTGGTGGGGGGTGACCAGGACCCCCGCCCCGTGGAGGACGGATCCGTTCCGGTCGGTGACGCGCAGTTGCCAGTCAGCGGCATTCTGGTGCGGCGGATATGCGGCCAGGTGGGACAATCAGGCTCCCGTTCGGCCCGGGAGGAGGGAAACGGAGGACGGAGGTCGTTTCCACCTCGCTGTCGACGTGGATTCGTCTGATTCTACCTACTGATCCGAAAGACCCACAACACACAAATCCTTATAGCAGCCGACCCGAATGGTGAATTGAGTAGAGAAGTGCCCCGGGCCGCCCGTTTTCCATGGTAGACGGACCGGGGCCGGCGATCGGTCCGGCTACGCCAGGTCGTCCCCGCGCCGGCGTCGCCCCCACGGCATGATCCGGTCCAGGGCGAAGCGCCCGCCGGCGAAACCGAGGGCCAGGGCCGCGGCGCCGATTACCAGGACCGCCTCCCACTCCGAGAACGCCTGGCCGGCGTGCGCGAAGACGTAGGCGCCGACCATCTGGAGGGCCAGGAGGATCCCGGCGAGGGGCAGCAGGAACCCGATGATGAGCCCGATCCCGCCGCCGACCTCGACGAGCCCGCCGACGACGGCAGCGACCTCGGGCATGGGAATCCCCAGTGCCCCGAAGCCCTCGGCGGTGCCGACGGGGTCCATCAGCTTGGGCCAACCGTGGTAGACGAAGACCCCGCCGACGACGAGGCGGGCGAGAAGGCTGGTGAAGTCGCTGACGCTCAGACCGGACGACTGTCGACTCATGGAACTTCCTGCTTCCGTGTCGCGGGCGTCTCGGGAAGGGAGCCGCGAAACGGATGCTTGAGGCTGCAACCCTTTCCCGAGAAACCACATGTGCATTCGTGTCCAGTCGATCACGTATGGTGTCGAATCAGACGTAACCCAGCCGACGTCGGCGCTGGTCAGAGCGTGTGTAAGGGCTGGACGGCGTGTCGGGGCGCCACGCGGGCGGGCGGGGCGTCGAAGACCACTCGGCGCGCCTGCGCCACGTGGCCCGGTGCGGCGTCGCGCAGTGCCGCCCGCCCCTCCGGGGTGGGCTCGACCGCGCAGCCCGTGAGACGGCCCCGACGCGGACGGGATCCGGTCCCTCGTCCCGCTGGGCCGGTTCGACCGTCCCGAGGAGATCGCGGACACGGTGGTCCACCAGGCGGGCCCCGGTGGACGGTTCGTGACGGGGTCCGCGATCGACGTGAACGGCGGGATCAACGCCTGATCGGGATCCGACACTGATCAAGAAAGGTCATATGGAGTTATAGACCTCGCACATGTGACTTGACAGCGCTTTCTCCCCATCCAAAGTCGCGAGGAGGAGAATTCGCCTGCGGTAAACCCGTTGTTCGGCTCCGCACGGCCCGTCACAGGAGTAGAGTCCGGGAACGCGGACAGTACGGTGCCCCGGCACCCGCACCCGTTCCCCGGAGCATTCCGGGTCTCGGCATTCTCGCCGCCACCCTTCAGCGATTCTCGTGGCCCTCGGGCAACAATGCGGCCACGCGCCCCGGGAAACTGGCCCAACCACGCGCGCACGGCGCGCCGCGTTCGTTCCGGGACACGCCGTCCTACGTTGACGAGACCAGACCCAGGGGATTCCCATGGCCCATTACCGCATCCACCTCAACGACGGCTCCTCCCACACGCTCCAGGCCATGCGCATGCGCACCGACGCCCACTGCCTCTACCTGGAGGAGCGCGCCGCCGGATCGTGGCGCGAGGTGTTCACCAACCCGCTGCACGGCATCGACCGCGTGCAGCGCCGCTTCACCGAGAACGACGGCACGTGGACCTGGCTCAACGAGCGCCTGCCCGCACCGATCGGCGGAGTGCGCGCCTGGTGACGCTGGCCTCCCCGCGAGGGGCCGTGCGCTCGCCGCCATGACGCGGGCGGCGCGGCGCCGCCAGGAGAGGCGCCGCCCGCTCCAGGCGGCGCCGCGTCCCGGCACGGCGGAACCCGTCCGGGAACGGGCGAGGGGCGGCGGGACCGTGTCCCGCCGCCCCTCGCCCGTCGGTCACAGGCCCTCGCCGTGGGGGGAGCCGGAGGTGCCGGAGCCGTCGGTGGTCTGCTCACCGGTCAGGCTGGCCGCCAGCCACTCGTCCCAGGACATCTGCCAGTAGCCCCAGCCGTTGTTCCACTCCAGGTCGCGATCGGTCCCGGTGGTCTCCAGGACGTCGCCCATGAGGGTGTTCTCGAAGATCCACCGGGCGTCGTCCATCCGCAGGTTGGTGCACCCGTGGGAGGTGTTCGCCGAGCCGATGTTGCCGTTGTAGGAGGCCTCGTGGAGGAACTCACCGCTGCTGGAGGTGCGGACGGCGTACTGGACGTCCACCTGGTAGGCGTCCGGGGAGTCGTCGGGGATGCCGAGGGTCGCCGAGTCCATGGTCAGCTCCTCGTAGCGCTCCATGAGCACGTGGGTCCCGGTGGTGGTGGTGTACATCCGGCTGCTGCCGTCGCCGTTGCTCACCTCGATGACGCGGTCCTGCTCACCGTCGATGGTGACGGCCATCTCGTGGTCGGGGACGTTCATCGTCAAGATGAGCTCCCGGCCGACCTCGAAGTCGATCTGGTAGTCGCGGACACCGTAGACGCCCTCGGAGGCCTCGACCCCGGCCAGGTGGAGGTCGACGGTCACCTCCTGGTGCGGCTCCCAGTACTCCTGGGGGCGGAAGACCGCCTGCTGGTCCGACACCCAGTTCCAGGCGCCCGCGATCTCCTGGTCCGCGGTCACCTCCATCGCGCTCTCCACCTGCTCCTTGTTGGTCACGGGCAGGTCGAAGCCGACGACCACGGGCATGCCGACGCCCACCGTGTCGCCGCTGCTCGGGAAGGTGGTGTAGGTGTCCAGTTCGAGGCGCTGCCCGGGGGTGGCGTCCAGGGTGCTGAACTGCTGGACGAGTTCGGTCTCCTCACCGGCCGCGTTGGCCGCGGTGGCGGTGACGACGACCTCGGAGCCGGGGGCCAGGGTCCAGTCGCTGACCCATTCGGTCTCGTCCTCGTCGAGGGTCCCGGTCATGGCGAGGAGGCTGGAGTCGTCCTCCTCCGCGCTGGTGAGGGAGGCCTCGCTGACGACGGTCTGCTCGACCTGGACGTCGGTGATGACGCCGCTCTCGGTGGTCACACGGACGGGCGAGTTCGGCGCGACCTCGGTCCCGCCGTCCTCCGGGGTGATGGTCAACGCCATGGGATCCGGGCCGACGGCGGAGTCCTCGCTGCTCTGCGGCTCGGCCTCCCCAGAGGTGCAGGCAGTGGCCGCGAGCGCCAGCGCCATCAGTCCGATGCCGAACCGACGCGTCACCGCCGGGGTGGTGTTGCCCGTCACGTCTGGACCTCCATCTTGAACGCCGGGTGCCTGGTGCACGCCCTCGATAGTGAGACGCGTGAATGTCGAAAAGGTTCGGATCCCCCGCGGATCGGTATGCGGTGGTGATCTGGGGCGCGTGGGGAGAAAGCGCCGGAACCGTCGACGATACATGCAGGGTACGGGCGTCCGAACCTTCGGTCCCGAGATTACGGCCCTCCGAGACCCGGTCCGCACGGAGACCAACCCCACCTCGGCACCCGCGCGAACGAGCAGGTCGACGGGTAGAATCTGGAGCATTCGATCAGGTTTCTCTGGAAGGGGCTCCATGCCGTGGATCTGGTTGGGCGGCGCGATCGTCGCCGAGGTCGTCGCGACGACCTCGCTCAAACTCTCCGAGGGACTCACCCGGCCGATCCCGTCGGTCGTGGTGGCTGTCGGATACGTCACGGCGTTCGTTCTCCTGTCCCAGTCGCTGAACCGGGGTATGGATCTGGGTGTGGCCTACGGCGTGTGGGCGGCGGCGGGCATCGCACTGGTCGCCACGATCGGCGCCCTGTTCCTCGGCGAGTCCCTCACCTGGGTGCAGGTGGGCGGGATCGCCCTCGTCATCGGCGGAGTCACGGCGCTGGAGATGGGCGGCGCCCACTGACCCGGCGCCCCCACGGTCGCACCGGTCGACAATGGGACACGTGAGTGAGACCGAGGACATCTCCGACGGCCGCCGACGCAAGGGAGAGCAGCGCCGCCGCCTCCTGCTGGACGCCACAATGCGCGTCGTCGAACGCGACGGCGTGGCCGCCGTGAGCCAGCGGCGGGTGGCGTCCGAGGCGGGCGTCCCACCCAGTGCCGTCACGTACTACTACGCGGGCGTGGACGACCTCCTCGTGGACGCCCTCACCCGGGTCAACGACACCTACGTGGCCGCGATCGCCGCCCTGCCCGACGATCCCGAGGACGCGCTGCGCGGGTTCGCCGCGCTGATCGCCTCCGGATCGGGTACCGGCCGGGCGCACGTGCTGGCCGAGTGCGAACTCTTCCTCATCGCCGCGCGACGACCGTCACTGCGCCCACAGATCGAACGCTGGAACCGGGCCGTGGATTCCTTCCTCGCCGCCCACCTGACCGACCCGGTGGCCAGAACCGGGGCTGCGGCGGCGATCGACGGCCTGTTCCTGCGCTCCTGCACGACCGAGTCCGCGCCGACGGAGGAGGAGGTGCACGCGGTCCTCACCCGGCTGGTGTCCGCGGCGACCGGGCCGCGTACCGGCCGGGGGGAACCCCGATGACGGACGTGAACTCACGGGTCAGGTGCGACTGGTCGCTGTAGCCGAGTTCGGCGGCGAGCCTGCCCCAGTCGGGCCGTTCCCCTGTGCGGGCGCGCTCGGCGGCCTCGTAGAGCCGGTACCGGCGGATCACCGTCTTGGGCGCGAGTCCGACGTGGTCGGCGAACCGGCGTTGCAGCAGGCGCACCCCGACCCCTTCGCGCTCGGCGAGCGCGGACACGCTGACCACGGCGGGGTCGTCGGCCAACCGTTCCACGATGTCGGCGGTGTCCTCCGCCGGGTGGCGCGCCTGGGGCAGCCGCGCGGCGAGGAGGCCGTCCACCCACGCGATCAGCGGCTCGGGATCGGAGTGGTCGGGCGGACCACCGCCGAAGATCTCCGACCACGGCAGCGCGCCGTCCACGATCGAATTCAGCGGGCGGCCGAGGAGGGGCCGGAACCCGGCGGGGCGGAACATGACCCCGAGCGCCCAGCCGACCCCCTCCAGGCGGCGCTGGGTGACGCCCGTGGCGGGCCCGTAGACGCCCGCCCGGCCCTCGGTGAACACCACGTTGACCACGGGGTGCGGCAGGACCCGCTGCACGTACGGCGCACGGCCGGCCAGATCCCAGGAGGCCACCCAGTAGCGGTCCACGAGGCGGGCGACGGGCGCCGAGGGAGCACGGCGGTCGAGCCGGAAACGGGTCAGCCCGACCTCCGGGTCGAGGATGCCGCGCGAGTCCCTGCGACGGGGTACGGTCTCACGGGCCCAGCATAGGACGCGACGTTCGAACGTGTGTCGCGTTTGTTCAGACCCCGGGGCCGCGACCGGTCCAGACTGGTGGCCACCGACGACTCCCGGAAGAAGGTTCCGCCATGAGTGACATCGCCGAGCGCTACCACCGCCTCGCCACCGACTTCGCGCGCGCCGTCGCGGCGGTTCCCGGAGACCGGTGGTCGGCCGACACCCCGTGCGAGGGCTGGACCGCCCGTGACCTGGTCCAGCACGTCGTGGACACACAGGGCATGTTCCTCGGCCTCGTCGGCCGCGAACTCGGGGAGATCCCCTCGGTGGACGACGACCCGGCCGCCGCCTGGAACGCGGCCAGAGCGGTGGTCCAGGCCGACCTCGACGACCCCGAGCGCGCCGCCACCGAGTTCGAGGGCTTCTTCGGCCAGACCACGTTCGCCCAGGCGGTCGACCAGTTCCTCGGCTTCGACCTCGTGGTCCACCGGTGGGACCTGTGCCGCGCGACCGGCCAGGACGAGCGCATCAGCCTCGACGACGTGCGCTGGGCGCGCCAGGCCGCGGACCGCTTCGGTTCGAACCTGCGCCACGAGGGCGTGTGCGCCCAGGAGCTGACCCCGCCGGAGGGCGCCGACGAGCAGACCCGCCTGCTCGCCCACCTCGGACGCCGCGCCTGGTAGCCGCCTGCGGGCCGGCGGGGCGCCCGGGTCGCGGACCTACCTCGCGGGAGGCCGCGCCGAGCGTGGTCGGGCGGGGAGCCGCGCAGGCATCGGCCCCGACGCGGCCAGCGGCACCCGAGCGCGCGGACTCGGATGGGGCGCGCCCTCTCGGGTGCGCGCCCCATCGCGTCGGTTCGGATCAGCGGGTCAGACCACGGATCAGCAGGTCAGCTCCCACGAGCACTCCAGCTCACCACCGCCCTGCTGGGCGGGGGCGTTCTGGCGCAGCGTCGTGACCGGGGCCTCGTGCCCCAGGTACTCGGCGATGCTGACCGCGATCCCGTTCTGCACGTGGATCGGCGCCCCGCCCGAGTGGTCGTTGTTGACCACGCTGAACACCAGGTCGCGGCCGTCTGGCCCGGTGACGTACCCGGACAGCGCGCTGACCCCGGTCATCGTGCCGGTCTTGGCCTGGACCACCCCGTCGGCGGCGGTACCGCGCATCCGGTTGGTGAGGGTGCCCCCGACCCACGGATCGGGGTCGCCCGCGACCGGGATGGAGGCGAGCCAGGTCCCGTACCAGGAGGCGTCCCGCGACTGGCCGAGCAGTTCGCTGACGGCGTCGGCGGTGACCCGGTCGGTCCGCGACAGGCCGGACCCGTCGTGGAAGACCACGTCCTCGGTGTTCACCCCGAGACCGGCCACGGCCCCCTCGACTCCGGCCATGCCGGCCGACCACGAACCCTCGTCGGCGACCGCACGCCCGATGCTCTTGACGAGCATCTCCGCGTGCCCGTTGTTGCTGAACTTCATCAGCGCCGGCATCAGCTCGCCGAGGGCGTCGGACTCGTGGTCGGCGACCACCTCGGCGTCCGATCGGTCCTCGGGCATCTCACCCAGGGCCACCTCGCCGCGGACCCTGACCCCGTGCCGCTCCAGCGCCTGCCGGAACAGGTGCCCGGTGAAGGCGGCGGGCTCGTCGACCGTGCGCAGGCGGACCACCGGCTCGGCGTCCTCCGGCAGGGAACCGGTGACCGTGATGGTGTTGGTCCCCGTGGGTCGGTCGATCACGACGGAGCCGCTCTCCCCGGCCGCCACGGTGACGGCCTGGTTGTCCAGCTCCATGTAGCCCTCGGCGGCTCCCAGGTCGACGTCGACCGGCTCACCCGCACGCGCGGGGGCGGCCACGACCTCCGTGACACCGGTGTCGAGGCGCTCCCCGTGGGCGACGGTCAGCGCGGAGATCTGCGCGGAGTAGGCGTAGGGCTCGTCCGAGGGCCACCAGTCGTCGACCAGGCGCTCGTCGTCGAACCAGGTGTCGTCGGCGACCAGGTCGCCGCGCACGACGCTGATCCCGGAGTCGGCGACCTCAGCGGCCATCGCGTCCAGGTCCTGCGCGGTCAGCGACGGGTCGCCGCCGCCCACCAGGTACAGGTCGGTCACGGAGTGCCGGCGACGGTACTCGTCCTCGACCACGACGTCCGTGGTGAACGTGTGGTCGGTACCGAGGACGTCCAGCCCCGCCGCGGTGGTGAACAGCTTCATGTTGGACGCCGGGAGCAGCTGCTCGCCACCGTCGCGCGAGTACAGGCGCTCGCCCGTCTCGGGGTCGACGACGACCACGCCGGACACCGCGCCCTCCAGGGCGGGGTCCTCCAGCAGAGCGTCGATGTCGGCGCGCAGGTCGGCCAGGCGGTTCTGCTCCTGGGCCGTGTCGGCGAGCGCCGACGAGGCCGTGAACGGCGCGACGGTGGCCAGGGGGATCGCGGCCAGCACGGCGGCGGCCAGCCGGGTCCTCCTCCGGAGGCGCCCGGGACGGAACCTCTGGCGGCGCTGGCCGTCGGTGGTTTCGGCGGTCATGGATCTCCTCGTGAGATCGGTCGGGGTCCGAGGACACGGGGGCGCGGCGCGACGGAACATGGCGAGACGACCGTAGCGGACGGGGTTCCCGTCCGCCACGGGCGCGCCCGGGTTCGGACCCCCGGCTCAGATCAGCTCGACCACCTCCGAGTAATGGCACGCGTCACGGTGGCCGGCGCCCCGCTCCTCCAACTCCGGTGGCTCCTCCACGCATCGGGCCTGTTCCTGGGCGGAGAGCTCGTTCGCGAACTTCGGACACCGCGTCCGAAACCGGCACCCGGACGGCGGGTCGGCCGGGCTGGGGACGTCACCCGTGACGATGACGCGCTCCCGGGTGCGCTCCTTGACCGGGTCCGGCAGGGGAATGGCGGAGATGAGCGCCTGCGTGTAGGGGTGCGCGGGAGCTCCGAACAGCTGCTCCGTCGTCCCGGTCTCCACGATCCGGCCCAGGTACATCACGGCGACCCGGTCGGCGATGTGCCTGACCACCGACAGGTCGTGCGAGACGAACAGGTACGACAGGCCCAGCTCCTGCTGGAGGTCCTCCAGCAGGTTGATCACGCCCGCCTGGATGGACACGTCGAGGGCGGAGACGGGCTCGTCCAGGATCAGCACCCGCGGGTTGAGCGCCAGGCGCGGGCGACCCCGATGCGCTGACGCTGACCGCCGGAGAACTCGTGCGGGTACCGGGAGCCGTGCTCCGGGTTGAGCCCCACCAACTCCAGCAGCTCCGCGACCCGGCGCCGGGACTTCCCGTTGCCCTCGCGGTGGACGCGCAGCGGCTCGGCGATGATGTCCGCGACCGTCATGCGCGGGTCGAGCGACGCGAACGGGTCCTGGAAGACGATCTGGAGGTCGCGCCGCAACGGGCGCATCTGGCGCGGGGTGAGCGCGTGCAGGGGCTGGCCCCGGTAGTGCACCTCGCCCGACGTCCGCCGGATCAGCTGCAACAGCAGGCGCGCGGTCGTGGACTTGCCGCACCCGGACTCTCCCACCAGGGCCAGGGTCTCCTTCTCGCGCAGGTCCAGGGAGATCCCGGACACCGCCTGGACCTCGCCGATCTTCCGCCGGAGCAGGCCCTTGGAGCGGATCGGGAAGTTCTTCACCAGGTCGGTGACGGTGAGGATGGGCTCGCCGCCCCCCGCCCCGGAGTCCGCGCCCGTGCCGTCCACCGCCGGTGGGTCCGTGGCCTCCTCCCGTGCGGAACCCCGCTCCGTGCCCACCTCCGTGTCCGGTCCGGCCACGGACTCGGCGCGGAACAGGTCGGCCGGGGTGGACTCGCCCAGCTCCGCGCTGAAGTGGCACGCGGCGGAGTGCGCCTCGGGGTCGCCGACGTCGGCCCACACGCGGTCTCCGCGCTCGTCCAGTTTCAGCAGGAGCGGTTCCTCCTCGTGGCACCGGGTGCGCGCCATCGGGCAGCGCGGCGCGAAGGAACAGCCCGGGGGCATGGCGTTGAGGGAGGGAGGCGTCCCCATGATGGGGGTGAGGCGCTCACGCCGGTCCGCGTCCAGCCGGGGCAGGGAACCGAGCAGCCCGAGTGCGTAGGGCATCCGCGGCCGGTAGAACACCTCCTCCACGGGCCCCGACTCCACGATCCGGCCGCCGTACATCACGGCGACGCGGTCCACGTTGCCGGCCACCACTCCCAGGTCGTGGGTGATGAGCACGAGCGCCGCGCCGGTCTCCCGCCGCGCCGCGTTCAACGCCTCCAGCACCTGGGCCTGGACGGTGACGTCCAGCGCGGTGGTCGGCTCGTCGGCGATGATGACGTCGGGGTCGTTGGCCATCGCGATCGCGATCACCACGCGCTGGCGCATGCCGCCCGACAGTTCGTGCGGGTACTGCTTCAGCCGCTGCTCCGGGTGCGGGATGCCCACCAGCTCCAGCAGCTCCAGCGCGCGGTCCATCGCCTTGGCCCTGCCCACGTTCCGGTGCGCGAGCACGGCCTCGGCGATCTGGTAGCCCACGGTGTAGACGGGGTTGAGCGAGGTCAACGGGTCCTGGAAGATCATCGCGATCCGCTCGCCGCGCACCTTGCTGATCTGCGCGTCGGTCAGACCGACGACCTCCTGTCCCAGCACGCGCGCCGAGCCGGTCACGCGTGCGTTGCGGGGCAGCAGGCCCATGATCGCCATGGACGTCACCGACTTGCCCGACCCGGACTCGCCGACGATCCCCAGCGCCTCGCCGGCGCGGAGCACGTAGGAGACCTCGCGGACCGCCTGGAGCGGCCCGTCGTCGGACTGGAAGGTCACGCTGAGGTCGTTGACCTCCAGCACCACGTCGTCGCGCTCCACGGTGGCTTCCCTGGTTTCCTTGTCGCTGTTCGTCGCGTCGGTCGCGGTCATCGGCGCTCCATGGTCTGTCGCGGGTCCAGGGCGTCGCGGAGACCGTCGCCGATGAAGTTGATCGTCAGGCAGACGATCACCAGCAGGACGCCCGGCGGGTAGAAGAGCCACGGTCGGGTCGAGGCGGCCGTACGGGCGTCGCCGATCATCTGGCCCAGAGAGATGTCGGGGAGCTGGATGCCGAAGCTGAGGAAGGACATGCCCGCCTCCAGCAGGATCGCCACGGCCACCAGGAGGGTGGCGGCGACGATGATCGGCCCGGCCGCGTTGGGCAGCAGGTGCCGGACGATGATCCACCCCGGCGACGCGCCCGCCGCGCGCGCCGCCTCCACGAACTCCTGCTCCCGCAGGGACAGCACCACGCCGCGGACGACGCGGGCGATCTGCGCCCAGGAGAACGCGGCGATGATCAGCGCCACCGCCCACCACGTGGTGCCGCCGCGCACGCTGCCGGCGATCGCGGCGACCATGACCAGCAACGGGACGATCATGAAGACGTCGACGATCCGCATCATCAACGCGTCGACCCGCCCCCCGTAGTACCCGGCCGTGGCGCCCCACAGGGAACCGACCGCCGTGCCCAGGAGCGACACGGTGAACGCCACCTTCAGGGTCTGCTGGGCGCCGCGCATGAGCTGGCCCAGAACGTCGTGCCCGGCCGTGGTGGTCCCCAGCGGGTGGTCGGCGCTCGGCGGGACGCTGGGCGGGATCTCCCGGTGGACGAAGTGGTCCCAGGTCCAGAAATAGGGGCCGACGAAGGCGAAGAGGGCGATCAGGACCAGCACACCCAGGCTGATCATGGCGGGCCGGTGCCGCAGGAACCGGCGGATGATCATCTGGAGCTGGGTGCGCTGGACGCCGCCCACCACCTCGGCGGCGACGGCCGTGCCCGGCGCGCTGTTCTCACTCATAGCGGATCCTCGGGTCGAGCACGCCGTACAGCAGGTCGGCGATGAGGTTGGCCAGGATGACGGTCGTGCCGCTGAGCATCAGCCACGCCATCAGCGCGAAGGAGTCGTTGGCCGCCACCGCCTGGATGAAGAACTCGCCGAGCCCGCGCCACTGGAAGACCCGCTCGGTCAGGACCGTGCCGTCGATGATGGCCGCCATGCCGACGGCCACGACCGTGGTCAGGGGGATGAGCGCGGTGCGCAGGGCGTGCCGGCGGACCACGACCCGGTTGGGCAGGCCCTTGGCCCGCGCCAGGCGCACGTAGTCGCTGTTGAGCACTTCCAGCATGGAGGTGCGCTGGTAGCGGCTCCACGACGCGAAGCTGGTCAGCATGAGCACGATCGTGGGCAGGGTCATGTAGGCGAGGGCGTTGGTGACCAGTCCGAAGCCGGATTCGCTCTGCGCCTGGTAGGTGCCGTCGCCGACGGTGGCGAAGAACTGCGTGCCGAGGAGCTCGTTGAAACCGACCCCGGCCTGCTGGACGATTCCGGCGAACCAGAACGTCGGCATGGCCAGGGCCAGGAAACCGACGAAGGTGAGGGTGTAGTCGAGTTTGGAGTACTGCCGCATCGCGCTGACCACGCCCGTGAGGACGGCCAGACCGATGGCGAAGACGGTCGCCGCGCCCACCAGCCGCAGGGTGACCCCGAGGCGCTCGGCGATGTTCGCGCCGATGTCGTAGGTGGCGCTCTGGGTGGAGGGACCGAACTCGCCCTGGAGCAGGCCGATGTCGCCGTTGCCGCCGATGCCGGTGATCCAGAGCCAGTACCGCTCGGGCATGGACCGGTCGAGGTAGAGGCGCTCCTCCTGGAGCTGGATGACCTCCGGGTCCGGGGGTGGCTGCATGACGCGCAGATTGGCCAGGGGATCGCCGGAGACGTCGATCAGGACGAAGGTGAGGACGGATGCCAGGAGCAGGACGGGTATCGCGCCCAGCACGCGCCGCACCGTGTAAACGAGCATGGGTGTGATCCTTCAGGGTGAACGAGGACCGGCCCGGGCGCGGGAGGCGCCGCACCGCGCGCGTCCGCCGGGGACGCCCGACCCCGTGTGAGGGGTCGTGCGGGGTGGCGGGTGACGGGTGCGCTCCCGTGCCCGGGCCTGGAGACCTGTGCCGATCTACTCGGCGAGGCTCCACTCACCGATGTTGTAGGTGGCGCGGAAACTGGAGTAGAGGTTGTCCTCGATGCCCGCGACCCGGTCGCTGGCGAAGAAGTAGTTGGGGTCGGCCAGGAGCGGGAGGACGTAGGCCTGGTCGACGAGGATCTCCATGGCCTGGTTGGCGTAGTCGGCCGCCTCGTCCTGGTTGGCGGCGCTTCCGGCGGCTCGGACGAGTTCGTCGACCTCGTCGTCCGCGAACCCGCCGAAGTTGCTGGTGCTCTCGCTGTGCCAGAACTGCTCGGGGCTGCTCGTGAAGTAGGGCGAGCCGCTCCAGCCGAACTCGACGATGTCGTAGTCCTGGCCGTCGAGCATCTCGCCGAGGTTGTCGGTCATCTCGATGGTGGTCTCGATGCCGATCTCGGCAGGTGGGCCTGGACCAGCTGCACGGAGTTGTTGCGCACGACGGTGTCGGTGCTGCGGAGGCGGAACGGGCCCACCTGCTCGCCGTCGAGCATGAGGGTGTCGCCGTCGAGCTCGTACCCGGCCTCCTCCAGGATCTCCAGGGCGGCTTCGGTGTCGCCGGTGCCCTGGCCGGTGCCCTCGAAGTGGTCGACGAAGTAGTCGCTGTCGTTGCCGAAGATGTGGTTGTTCTTCAGCTCGTAGTCGGGGTAGCCCTGCCCGTAGGTGCGGCTGGCGATGTCGTCGCGGTCGATCGCGGTGAAGACGGCGCGGCGCAGCTCGACGTCCGAGAGCCACTCGTTCTCGGTGTTGAGGTCGATGTGCTCCCAGGTGCTGCCCTCGGCGATGGTGACGGTCGCGCTGGGCACGGCCTCCAGTTCGGCGATGACATCCTCGCTGAACTGGGCGGGGTTGGCGCCGTCGATCTCGCCGTTGTTGAACGCGTTGACGAAGGTGCCCTCGTCGGTGTTGAACGGCATGATGATGCGGTCGAGCTGGACCGGCTCACCCCACCACTCGGCGTTGGGCTCCTTGACGACCTGGTTCTCCAGGTCGCCGTCGACGATCATCCACGGGCCGCCGGACCACTCGGGCCGCGTGTCGTGCAGCCAGGTGTAGAACTCGCCGAGCTGGTCGGGGTCGTCGACGTCCCAGCCGTTCTCCTCCGCCAGGTGGGACGGGTAGAAGCCGCCGCCGGGGCTGTCGGAGTCGAACTGCATCATCCACTCGGGGTCGGCCAGCCCCTCCTTGAGGGTGATCGTGATGGTCTTGCCGTCGACCTCCATGGTGTCGATCATGTCGGCGTTGGTGGTGCCCCGGGAGTCGCAGGTGGTGCAGTAGCCCTCGCCCGGAGAGGCCGACATCATCGCGGTGACGCGCAGGTCCTCGCCGGTCATCGGCGTGCCGTCGCTCCACACGGCGTCCTCGGCGAGTGTGAAGCTGTACTGGAACGGCCCCGCGTCGGGGTCGTCGTTGATGGCCGCGGGCTCCTCGGCGAGGATGTCCAGGTTGTACTCGTAGCTGCCGTCCGGCTGCCAGATGCCGGTGTTGGGGACCACCCCGGAGAGCATCTGGAGCGTGTAGACGCTGCCCCCGGCGCTACTGGTGTTCGCCCACGCGGCCGGGAGGCTGTTGATGACCCAGGTGACCTCGCGTTCTGCGTCCGCTGATCCTCCTTCGCCGCCCGAACAGGCTGTCAACACCATCATCGCGGATGTGCCCGCCGCGGCCAGCGCGAGCGTCTTCCTTCGTTCGTGCATCAGTTACACCCTTGATCGCTAATACGAGCCGAACACACAGCGTCCGATCGTGTGACGCATACCCCGCCGAAGTTAGGCGATTAGTCGATTAGAAGACCATTAGGCGAAATGTCTGTATAGCCCCACTGATGGATTCGTGACCCATCCGCAACCCGTTCGCGGCCATTGCCCGGAGTGTCCGACACATGACCCCGACACGGACGCGACACTTCGCACTACTCAGCGTTTCCGCAGCATAGAGCCCATGCGAGCCCGGTTACTCAGCGAAGTTGGATTCGGACACACCGAAAAGTGCTTGATGCCCAACGGGCACGAACGGCGGAAGCGGACGCGAGGTCAACAGTGTTTATTCCCGTGGTCACCACGGGGCGTTCCGCGCATCAAATCGGACATAGGACGTCAAACTACTCGCGTAACGCCCGAACTTTCCGCCGCGAACCCCAGCGCACATCCCTCGCGGGGCGGCGGACACGGGGCTTTACTCATCCGATGATCCCATGAATATTAGTCCAACGAGACATGAAGAACAAAAAACACCAACCATCAAAGATCCCCCGAGACCGTCGGGGAAGCAGGGGTGTCCGAAACCGCAGACCGCACGTCCGGGAAGCCGATAGGCTGCGATCGGCGACCGCCGTCACCCCCGCGCAGCACCCACCGAGAGAGGCATCTGCCGTGTCCGATACAGTCCGCATGGTCTGCCCCGCAGGCCGCAAGCACGTGGAGTTGTCGGCCGGTTACCTCCTCCTGGCGCTGGCCGTCGCCGCCGTGGCCATCGAACCCGGCCACTGGGCCGCCATCACCCTCGGTATCCTGCTCGCACTCATGGGGACCGCCCTCACGGTCCACGGGCACCGGATCACGCCGCCGGTCCTGGAGGTCTCCGACGACGAGTTCCGCTACACGCGCGGCCGCTACGCCGTCAGCGTCCCCTTCCGGGACATCGGCTCCTATCACGTGCTCCCCGGGCGCATCCGATCCCTCGCCCTGTACGACGCCTCCGGTCGGCCCAAGCGCTTCCCCTCCCTGCGCAGCCGCCGGACCGCCCGCACACACCTCCCGCTGACCGGGATGACCAGACCCGCCAAGGTCGAGTCCTTCATGGCCGTGGCCGGAATCCCGCCCCGGGAGCGCTCCCTGACCTCCTGAGCGGGGTCCGCTCGACCGCGTCCGAGGGGCGCAGATCGGCGCCGGGGTCGCGTGCGCGCTCGCGGCGCACCGCCGGGAGGTCCGAGCGGCAGGGCCTTCGCGAGGCGGGCCGTGCGCTGTGCCGGGCACGGGCGGTGTGCCCCGATCACTCCCGACCATGCGGCACCACACGCCACTGGGACATACCGCCGCAAGGTCGTGTGATCTACCCTCGATGGGGTGAAGCAGTCCAGAATCACCGCCATCCTGACCGTAGCGGGGATGCTCGCGGCCATGTGGGTCTTCGAGATCCTCGACAGCGTGCTGTTCGACGGAGGCCTCGACCAGGAGTTCGGGCTGCGCGCCTGGACCTTCTCCGATCCCTGGACCGTGCTCACGGCACCGTTCATGCACGGCAACCTCCAGCACATCATCGGTAACTCACTACCGTTCCTTGTCCTGGGATCCCTGGTCGCCTTCAGCGGGCTCGGCCGGTTCCTTCTGACCACCCTGATCGTGGCCCTGGTGAGCGGCCTCGGCGTCTGGTTGTTCAGCTCGCCCCTCACCCTCACCGTCGGCGCCAGCGGGCTCGTCTTCGGCTACTTCGGCTACACGGTGCTTCGCGGCCTGATCGAGCGCAGAACCATCGACATCGTGATCATGATCTGCGTGGTCCTCTTCTACGGCACGATGATCTGGGGGGTCCTGCCCCAGCACCCCGGCGTCTCGTGGCAGGCGCACCTGTTCGGGTTCGTCGGCGGCCTGCTGTCCGCCTACCTGCTCCCCCGGCGGGAGCGCCAGAACCAGAGCCAGCAGTGGAGGCCCGGCTCACAGGGCGGCTACTACGCTCCCTGACCCCGGAACACGACACACGTGAACGGGCCGTCTCCCCCGGAACACACCGGTAGGGAGACGGCCCGTTCGTCGGCGCCACGGCCGCGTCCGCGTGTCACCGCGGCCCCGTCCGCGCGGGGGCTAGAACTCCACGCCCTCCGCGTCGTCGCCCAGGGTGCGCTCCAGGAACTCAGGGTTCTCGGAGAGCCAGACGCGCGCCCCCTCCTGCGGATCGTCCTCGTACTCGTCGAGGGTCAGGGCCTCCAGGTCGCCGAGCTCCTCGTCGGACAGGTCGAAGGCCTCGATCCAGGCGGCCACCTCGGGGAAGTCCTCGGCGAAGCCCTGACGGCCGACCGCGTGGATGCTCTCCGCATCGCCCATCAGGCCCTGGGGGTCCTCCAGGTCCTTGAGGTCGTACTGCGCGTAGGCGATGTGCGGACGCCACAGCGTGACGACGATCGGCTCCTCCTCCTGGTAGGCGGAGTCCAGCTCGGCCAGCATCGCGGACGTGGAGGACTCGACCAGTTCGAAGTCGTCCAGACCGTAGCCCGGCATCGCCTCCTCCCTGGTGACGCGCACCAGACCGGAACCGGACTCGATGCCGACGATCCGGTCGCCGAGCTCCTCGGCGACGCCGGGCAGGTCCTCGATGCTGTTGACGTCCTCCATGTACGCGGGGACGGTGAGCGTCAGACGGGCGTTGTCGTACCAGGAGCCCAGATCCTCCAACTGGTCGCCGTAGTCCTCCCAGTAGTCGGCGTGGGTCACCGGAAGCCACGTGTCGAGGAACAGGTCGATGTCACCGTCCGCGGTGCCCTGGTACATGGGGGCGACGTCGATCTCGGTAACCGTGACCTCGTAGCCCTTCTCCTCCAGGAGGACCTGCCACATGTTCGTGGCCGCGATGTCCTCCTCCCACGGGATGAGGGCGATGTTGATCTCACCGCCGCCCGAGCCCTCGTCCCCAGCTCCCGAGTCGCCGGTCAGATCCTCGCCGCCACCGCCGCAGGCGGTCAGCAGGAGTGCGCTGCCCAGGCCCAGGGCCGTGAGCGATGCCAGACGCGCGTTCATACTCTTCCTTCCCTCGTTACTTCTCGTCGGTCCCTCACGAACGCGCGCTCTGGGCGCGCGCCTGCGGGGTGTTGTGCGTGATCGCGGCGGTCAGGCGGTCGAGGAAGATCGCCAGGACGACCACGGCCACACCGGCCTCGAATCCCAGAGCGCCGTCGCCGCGGGAGATGCCCTGGTAGACCTGGTTGCCGAGGCCACCCGCGCCGACCATGCCCGCGATGACGACCATGGAGAGGCTGAGCATGATGACCTGGTTGACGCCGGCCATGATCGTGGGAAGGGCGAGGGGGAACTGGATCCCGGTCAGGATCTTGCGGCCGGGCGCGCCGAACGCCTCACCGGCCTCCACCAGCTCCCTGTCGACCTGACGAATGCCCAGTTCCGTGAGGCGCACGCCCGGCGGCATGGCGAAGACGACGGTCGCGACCACTCCGGGGACGGAGCCGATCGAGAAGAAGAAGATCGCCGGGATGAGGTAGACGAAGGGGGGCATCGTCTGCATCAGGTCGAGGACCGGTTTGACGATCTTGCTGACCGTGTCGTTGTACGCGGACAGGACGCCGATCGGGAGCGCGATCACCACGGCGATGAGACTGGCCACCAGGACCAGGCCGAGGGTGTCCATGGCGTTGATCCACTGGCCGACGGAGGCCACCAGGGAGAGCGCCACCAGCGCGAACAGCCCCATCTTCCAGCCGGCCACGGAGAGCGCGAGCAGGCTGAGCAGCAGGATCATCAGGACCGCGCGCGAATCCGTCACCGCGATCGGCAGGAGGAACCAGCCCAGCGCCACGGCCGCGGCCCAGCCGCCCGCCACGATGCCGGTGCGCGGTCGCGTGGCCCTGTCCAGCGTCCCGAGCACCGTGACGGCGATCAGGAAGAGCAGGGAGACGACGAAGTAGCCGTCGGCGTACTCACCGGTGACGTCGATCAGCCAGAGGACCGGGCCGGGCGGGAGGACGTCATTGATGAACAGGTCGCCGACGGCGAACTGGGCGTGCAGGATGTACAGCACCGAGACCGCGCCGATCACGGCCATCAGCGCAACACGGCGGGTCCGGAGCAGCGGGACCGCGATGATGACGGCGGCGATGAAGGCCAGTTGACCGGCGGCGGGGGAGACGAAGAAGCCCGAGAGCGTGTCCACGGCCCAGCTGACGAAATCCCCGATGACGTCGAAGACCACGCCGAAGCGGGTCCTGAGCCACTGGTTGAGGGCCTCGAAGCCGATGCCGAGGGGCAGGGACGGCGGAAAGTCGACGGGGGTCACACGTTCTCCTTCCCTGCCGTGAGGGCGGCGAGCACGGAGTCACGGCACACGCTTCCGATCTCCCGTCCGTCGTCGGCGACCACCCGGATGCGGTCGGCCTCCACCAGGCTCGGATAGAGGTCGGCGATGGGGGTGTCCTCTCCCACCAGCGGCGCCGCGGGGTCGGCCATGACGTCTGGCTCCAGCGCGGAGGCGGCGGTGAGCACGCGGGTCCGGTCGACGTCCTCGATGAAGCGCTCGACGTAGTCGTTGGCCGGGGCGCTGAGGATCTCCTGGGCGGTCCCGATCTGGGCGACGCGGCCGTCGCGCAGGACGCAGATGCGGTCGCCGATGCGCATGGCCTCGTTGAGGTCGTGCGTGATGAAGACGATCGTCTTGCCCAGGGTCTCCTGCAGTTCGAGCAGCTGGGTCTGCATGTCGCGGCGGATCAGCGGATCCAGGGCGCTGAACGCCTCGTCCATGAGGATGATGTCGGTGTCGGCGGCCAGCGCGCGGGCCAGGCCGACGCGCTGCTGCATACCGCCGGAGAGCTGGTGCGGAAGCTTGTCCTCCCAGCCGCCGAGGCCGACGAGTTCGAGGGTCTGGCGTGCCTTGCGCTCGCGCTCGGCGCTGGGCACGCCGCGCAGTTCGAGTCCGTAGGCGGCGTTCTCGCACACCGTGCGGTGCGGGAGCAGGGCGAAGTGCTGGAAGACCATGCTGATCTTCTCACCGCGCAGCCTGAGCAGGTCCTTCTTGCGAAGGGCGGAGATGTCGACGCCGTCGACCTCGACCGTGCCCGCCGTGGGCTCCAGGAGGCCGTTGAGCATGCGGATGAGGGTGGACTTCCCCGATCCCGACAGACCCATGACGACGAAGATCTCGCCGGGTTTGACCTCGAACGACACGTCGATGACGGCCGCGGTCACGTCGAGGTCGGCGATGGTGTCACGGTGGCTGCCGTCGGAGAGCCGCTTGACCGCTGCTCCCGACTGTCTGCCGAACACCTTGTACAGGTTGTCTGCGCGTACTGCTGACACGTTCTCCTCTGTGGGGCTGTCCCGCCGCGAGGACCGACAGGACTTTCGCTGTCCCTTCGCCACCCGCGGTCGTCTCAGGCGGCTGATCGGCGCAGTGCCCCCGCGTGCGCACCCCGAGGACCGGGGCGGGACCGCCACCTGGTGTCACGTCGGGGCGCCACCTTACCGACATGCACACCGGCGGTTCAGTGGGAAGGTCACTAGAAGATAACAGGTTTAACCGGGATGAAAGTGGTCCGTCGACCTTTAGCGGTGGATGCCGGCAACACGAAGGACCCGGTTGTGATCTACACCACTGGGTACCATATCGTGATTCAAGCCACATCAACCGGTTGGATTTGCGCGTCCACGGAACGTGTCCAACTTTGACCATAGCTTCGGAACGAGCGGACCGGGTGGCCGCTTCCGGTCAGTCGGATTCCGCGGGGATCAGCGTGCGCATGAAGTTCTGGTGCGAGCGCGAAGGCGTCGGACCGCGCTGCCCCTGGTAACGGGAGCCGTACCGGGCGGAGCCGTAGGGGTGTTCGGCCGCGGACGAGAGGCGGAACATGCACAGCTGACCGATCTTCATACCCGGGTAGAGCTTGATCGGCAGGGTCGCCACATTGGACAGCTCCAGGGTGACGTGCCCGGAGAACCCGGGGTCGATGAACCCGGCCGTGGAATGGGTCAGCAGTCCGAGACGGCCGAGGGAGCTCTTGCCCTCCAGGCGGCTCGCGATGTCGTCGGGAAGGGAGACGACCTCGTAGGTGGACGCCAGCACGAACTCACCGGGGTGCAGGACGAAGGCCTCGTCGCCGTCGGTCTCGACCAGCCGGGTGAGGTCCGGCTGCTCGACCGAGGGGTCGATGTGCGGGTACTTGTGGTTCTCGAACACCCGGAAGTACCGGTCCAGCCGGACGTCGATGCTCGACGGTTGGACGAGGCCGGGGTCGAAGGGGTCGATCCTGATTCGCCCGGCGTCGATTTCGGACCTGATATCGCGATCGGAGAGCAGCACGCTCCGAACCTACCGCCTGCGAGAACACCACGGGAGCGAGTCGGTCGGCGGCCCAGGGCGAAGGCGAGTTGCCCACGCGACCCGAAGTTGGGCTAGGATGGCGTTCGTTGCCAGCCGATGAGGATCGTCGGCCGGACGACGCGGATGTAGTTCAATGGTAGAACTTCAGCTTCCCAAGCTGATAACGCGGGTTCGATTCCCGTCATCCGCTCCGAACAGTGTTAGGCCAGGTCATTCGGGGTTTTCCGAACACCTGGCCTAATCGCTTTATGGGGGTCTGTCCCGGTCGCCGTGCCACACACGTGCCACACGGGCGAGAGGCGGACTCACACCCGGGCCCCTGCCAACGGCGGGTCATCGTCGTCCGAGTCGTCGCGCTGTGCCCTCAGCTCCTCGGCGGCCCGCTCCCCCAGCCGGTCGGCGATCTCCCGTTCCCGTTCCTCCCGTGCGTGGAGGTAGATCAGCGCCGCCTTCGAGCTGGAGTGGCCCATGCGCTTCATCAGCTCCCGCAGGGACGCCCCCGCCTCAGCCGCGTAGGTGTTGCCCGTATGCCGGAGGTCGTGAAGGTGGACGTCCTCCAGACCCACCGCGTCGCAGGCGTCCGCCCAGTACTTCGAGAAGTTGCCCCGCCGCAGCTGATTGCCCCGCACCCCGACGAACACGAACCCGTTCGGCCCCGGAGCCGCGTAGGTCTCCATGTGATGGCGCAGGTCCGCGATGATCAGTTCCGGGAGGGACACCGTCCGGTAGCCCGCCTTCGACTTGGGCTTGCCCTGGTACAAACCGCCCACGTCGGTCACCGTCTCCCGAACCCGGACCGTGCGCTTGTCCAGGTCGAGGTACTGACGACGGAGCCCGGCCAGTTCGCCCCAGCGCATGTTGCCGAACGTCGCGAGAAGGACCAGTGCGCGGTAACGCGGCTTGATGGCATCGGCCAGCTTGAAGACCTCGGGCACCGACAGGACCGGGCGTTCCTCCGTGTCCTCCTGGCCCGCGCCCTCGATCTGGCACGGGTTCTCACGGAGGAGC
The DNA here is from genome assembly GCF_001942255.1 of Nocardiopsis sp. CNR-923. Classification (GTDB taxonomy): domain Bacteria; phylum Actinomycetota; class Actinomycetes; order Streptosporangiales; family Streptosporangiaceae; genus Nocardiopsis. Next base: position 838 of record NZ_MKKC01000069.1, on the reverse strand, counting down.
TTGTCCGCCACGGCGGTGTTGAGGACCGCCCGCATCAGACGGTACGCCTTGGGCACCTGCCCCCTCCCCCGCTTGCGTCGCAGCCGTGAGGCCCGCCACCGGCGAACGTCCGCCGTCGTGATCTCGTTCAGGTGCATGTCACCGAACGTGGGGTTCAGGTGGAGCCGCAGCAGGTCTTCGTAGGTCCGTCGCGTCTTGCGGGTCAGGTCGCGATCCTTCACCCACTCGGCCCCGAACTCACCGAAGGGGATCTTCCCGGCTTCAGGGTTGAACCAGTCGCCTTGGGCGATCTCCGCTTCCTTGAGCGTCAGCCAACGTTGCGCCGCCTTCTTGGTCGCGAACGTCATCGGAGCCGGGCGAAGCTCCCCGTCCGGCACTCGGTACCGAGCCTGGAAGCGGCCCGACGCCAGCTTGCGGATGTTGCCGAAATCGCGCTTCCTCTCCCCCGCCATCACGCGGCCCTTCCCATCCGGAGCCGAACCGGTTCGACGGTGCCAGCGGTGATGAACTCTTCGAGCGCGTTCTCGGGGATGCGCACGTGCCGCCCGATACGGACGAAGGTGATGCGCCGTTCCTCGATCAGGCGACGGGGGTAGCGCTCGGAGGTGTTGAGGCGTTCGGCCGCTTGCGCCACGGTCAGCAGACGGCCGGTCGGACGGGTCTTCGTGGTCGCCATCAGGCAGCCCTTTCCATTGCCGAACGTTCGGGGGTACGTGCCGCGTCGAGCTGGGCGCGGCGCTTGAGGGACTCGCCCACCGCCCGCAGTAGTCGCCGTTCCCGGGGAGCCACGTCCGGATCGGTGGGACGCGCCAGTTCCCACGCGAACCGTCCGGAGTCA
>NZ_MKKC01000068.1 GCF_001942255.1 Nocardiopsis sp. CNR-923 | reverse complement strand
GGCGGCCGCGATCTGGCGCAACTTCCAGACCGGCCAGGCGGTCAGCCGTTCACTGACCGCCTACGACCACTGAACGTGTTCGGAAAGACTCGTCTAGGCCAGGGCGAGGAAGAGCGCGACGGCGACGACGATGACGAGCACCACGCCAACGCCGGCCAGGACGAGCGGGAGGATCGGGCGGCGCGCGGGCTCGTCCGTCACGGGGTTCTCGTCGACGAAACGACGGAAGTGCTGGGTGTTCCCCGCCGGGTCGAGGTTCGATTCGTTGTTCTGTGTCATGTGATCGACACTAGCGACTCGATCGCCCCGTGAGCACCCCTGAGAACCGATCCAGCGGAGATCACAACCACCTCATGAGTCTCTCACGTCCCAAAAGAGGCGTTCTTCTCCCCCGTGGTCGCCGAGCCTCACCTGCGCGAAAGGCGGGATCGCGGCGGGGATCACCTTCGCCTCATCACACGCCGAGCCTCACCTGCGCGAAAGCCGGTCGTGAGCCCGCGGCCCGACACTCGTCTCCGGTGGGCCGGGTCCGGCCGGTACTTCCCCGCGGCCGAAGCGGCCCTCCCCGGGCCCGGCGCGCAGCACCGCGGTCATCCGGGCCGTGGGTGTCGTCCCTCGCGCCGGGTCCACCCCTTCCACGAGCCGCACCAGGTCCGCCGCGGTCCGGTCCGGGTGGGTGTCCAGCCACGCGACCGCCATGCGCAACGGCAGCGGCAGGTACCCCGCCAGCGCGGCGAGGCGTTCCGTCTGCGCGCGTGAGCGGCGGGCGGGGTCGACGAGGGATTCCAGGAGCCCGACCGCCTCGTCCGGCTCCAGCGCTCCGATCGACAGCACCCGCAGCCCGTCGCGGACGAGCAGGTCGGTCAGCCAGGACCTGCTCGTGACGACCGCCGCGCAGCCCGTGCCGCCGGGCAGCAGCGGACGCACCTGCCGTGCGGAGGCCGCGTTGTCGAGGACGAGCAGCACGCGCCGGTGGGCCGTGAGCGTCCGAGCCCGCGCGGCCGTCTCGTCCGCTTCCAGTCCGGGAGGCACCTCGGCGTCCCCTGACAGGGAGCGCAGCAGGCGGCGCAGCAGCTCGGCCGGTTCCCGCGGCCGACCGTCCTCGCCGCGGAGGTTGACGTAGAGCTGTCCGTCCGGGAACTGCGAGGCGGCGGTGTGCGCCCAGCGCACGGCGAGGGCGCTGGCACCGGCCCCGGCCGGTCCGCGCACGAGCACGCCGGCCGGGACCAGACCGCACGGGTCGACCATCCGGTCGAGTTCGGCCAGGGCCCGTTCCCGACCCACGAGCGGCGCGACCACGGCGGCAGCTCGGCGGGAACGACCGCCGCGTCGGCCGGGTCGGTCGCCCCCTCGGCGGCGCGGTCCGGGTCCACCGCCCCGCGCCGCCCCGCCGGGGCGGGGCCAGCCGTGCCGGGGCCGGAGCGTGCCCGGGGACGAGGAACCCGCGGCACCGGGTCCAGATCGCCGCGCAGAACGGCGTGGAAGGTCTCGCGTAGATCGCGGCCGGGGTCCGCCCCCAGGCGTTCGGCCAGCACGGCGCGGGTGCGCGCGTACACGCGCAGCGCCTCGCTGGGTCGACCGCTCCGGTAGAGGGCGACCATGTGGATCCGGGCCAGGGGTTCGCGCTCGGGGTGGGCCGCCGCGACGGGGGCGATCCGGTGCGCGACCTCCTCGTGGCCGCCGCGGTCCAGGGCCGCACCGAACCCGTCCTCCGCGACGCGCAGCAACTCCTCCTGCAGGGGCACGACGTCGTGTTCGTGCAGGGCCGGGCTGGCGACGTCGGCGAGAATGGGGCCGCGCCACAGGGCCAGCGCATCGGTCAGCAGGTCGGCGCGGGCGTCCGGGGCGTCGGCGGCGTCGGCGCGGCACACCAGGCGCGGAAGGCCAACAGGTCGGACTCGGACTCGGCGAGGTCGATCCGGTAGCCGCCGTCGCCGCCCCGGATGAGGGGGCGGCCGCAGTGGGCGTCGAACAGGGCACGGGCGCGGGCCACGTGGACCTGGAGGGCACTGCGGTTGGCCGGGTCCGCGGGCACACCCCACACGCGTTCGACGAGCTCCTCGACGGTCAGGGTGCGGCCGGCGCCGAGCAGGAGGGCCGCGAGGAGGGCGCGGCGCTTGCCGCCGCGCACCGGGAGGGCGGTCCCGTCGACCTCGACGCCGAGGCGGCCGAGGAGCGTCACGCGCAGCGCCCTGGCCGGGTGGTCCGCCGTGGACGGGGCCGAGGGTCGGAGGTCGGCGGTCACGGCGTGCCGGCCTACCGCCGGGTCGCGTGGCGACACAGCACCATCCCCCCTGCCTGGCGGCGCCGACGTGAGCGGGTGGCCGTGGCGCCCCGCCCCAGAGTGCCCGCTGAGCTGGGATTTCGCAATCGCCACCCCGGTACTTGCCGCCGACCGGGTCCCTTGTCATCCTTGATTCTCCCGCTATTTCCCTTCCTCGCGTTGACTCTGCACCACGACCGAAAGAAACTTTCCTCCATGGCGCAAATTCCGAAGCCCAACGGTGAGCAGGCCGCTGGGGGCACCGTCGCCTCCGCCGTACCGACCACGGTTCTGCGTATCCGGTCGCTGATCCCCTCCCTGGCCCCGGCCGAGCGGCGGGTCGCCCGGCGGGTCGTGGACGATCCCGAACGGGCCGCGGCGTCGTCCATCACCCAGCTCGCCAAGGACTGCGCGACCTCCGAGGCCACCGTGATCAGGTTCTGCCGAACCATCGACTTCAGCGGCTACCGCGAACTGCGCCTGGCCCTGGCCACCGAGGCCGGCCAAGCGCGCGGCGCCCGGTCCACGGCCCCCGAGCTGGCCAGCGACATCGACCCGGACGACACCCTGGTCACCGTGGTCCAGAAAATCGCCTACACCGACGCGCGCGCCGTGGAGGAGACCGGCGCCGCTCTCGACGTCGACGCCCTGCGCACCGTCATCGACACGATGGCCGCCGCCCGCCGCATCGACGTCTACGGCGTGGGCGCGAGCGCCTTCGTCGGCGCCGACCTCCAGCAGAAGCTGCACCGGATCGGGATGACGTCCTTCGCGTGGGCGGACGCCCACGTCATGCTGACCAGCGCCGCGCTGCTCGACGAGCGCGACGTGGCCATCGGCATCTCGCACAGCGGCGCCACGATCGACACCGTGCAGGCACTGGCGGAGGCGGGGCGGCGCGGAGCCAGGACGGTGGCGATCACCAACTTCCCGCGCTCCGCCATCGGCTTCGCCGACCACGTGCTCACCACGGCGGCGCGCGAGACCACGTTCCGGTCGGGGGCGACCGCCAGCAGACTCGCCCAGCTGACGGTCGTGGACTGTCTCTTCGTGGGGCTCGCCCAGAGCCGGTACACCGAGAGCCGCACTGCCCTGGAGACCACCTTCGAGGCCGTGCGCGGCCTGCGCATCAACGACGACCGCAGACACAGACGAAGCGGCGGGGCCCCCGACGACAGGGACGCGGGCGACGACTGATCCGAGCCGTCCCGGGCCGCGGCGGCCCGGGACGACCACCGACGGAAGGGAACGGCTGCCGGTGCGGACCGAACAGGAGAGCGCTGTGCACAGCGGGACGGAAGACGGCTCCACGGGCACGGGCCCCGCCACCCGTCCACCCGGGGACGGTGACACGGTGATCGTCCGCGCCCCGACGGAGGCCCGCAACTCGGGGACGCACGACATCGACCTGCTTCCATCGTTGGACGTGCTGCGGCAGATCAACGCGGAGGACGTGACCGTCGCCTCCGCCGTGGCCGCCGTCCTGCCGGAGCTGGCGCGCGCCGTCGATCTGGGCGTGGCGGCCCTGGAGTCGGACGCGGCCATCCACTACTTCGGCGCCGGCACCTCGGGCCGCGTCGCCGCGCAGGACGCCGCGGAGCTGCCGCCCACGTACGGCGTGCCCGCCGAGTGGGTGATGGCGCACCACGCCGGGGGTAGCGGCGCCCTGACCCGGGCGGTGGAGGGGGTCGAGGACGACTGGGAGTCCGGCCGGATCGACGCCGCGGGACTGACCCCGGGATCGCTCGCCGTGGGGCTGGCCGCGAGCGGCCGCACCCCCTACGTGGGCGGCGCGCTGGAGGCGGCCCGCGAACGGGGGGCGGCGACGGTGCTGATCAGCGCCAACCCGGCCGCGCCCCTGGCCCGGGACGTGGACGTGCACGTGGGGATGGACACCGGAGCGAGGTGATCGCCGGGTCCACCCGGATGAAGGCGGGGACGGCGCAGAAGATGGCGCTGAACGCGTTCTCCACGGCCGTCATGGTGCGGATGGGGCGGACCTACTCGAACCTGATGGTCGGCGTCGACGCGTCCAACCGCAAGCTGCGGGGACGCGTCGTCACCATCCTCACCCAGGCGACCGGGTTGACCGAGCGGGTGTGCGCGCAGACGCTGACGGCGGCGGACGGCGACACCCGTGTGGCGCTGGTGGCGCTCCTGGCCGACGTCGATCCGGACCGGGCGGCGCGGGCGCTGTCCGCCGGACGGGGGCGCGTGCGCGCCGCACTGGCCGAACTGGGGGCTCCCGACCGGTCCGCGTGAGCGCGCTTCCTCGGGTCAGGGGGGCGCACCTCCCGCTTCGTCGCCCTCCGCCGTCCTCAACCGACGTCTCCGGCGCGGTGCCGTCGCCGGGCACCCCGGCGTGCCCGAACGAACCCCTCGACCGACCGCGCCGGAGACTGCGCCTAACCGTCGAGGGCTTTGTCGATGAGGCCGAGCGGCGGCGATCCCAGGTCGAGCAGGGCCCGGTGGAACCGGGCGAGGGAGAACCCGTCGCCCCACCGCTCCCGGGCCCGCTCACGCAGGGCGAGGATCTCCAGCTTGCCCCAGGTGTAGCGGCCGTAGGTGGGGTCGAAGGTGGCCCGGTTGGCCTCGGACAGCGCGGCCGGGCCCTGGAGCGGGGTGTCCGCCGAGAAGCGGGCGGCCGCCCGCTCCACGGTCATCCCCCCGGTGTGCACGCCGATGGCGACGGACAGACGGGTGACGCGGATCAGCGCCTCCAGCCACACACCGATCTCGTAGTGCGTCGCGGTCCACTCCGGATCCCCCAGCCGTTCGGCCGCGTACGCGCCGAAGCCCTCCTCCAGGCACATCTCCTCGGCGTAGTGCGCCCAGCCCTCCGCGAAGGTCATCGAGTGCAGGGCCCGGCGGACCGCGCTGGGCGCCCGGCGCAGGGCGCGGCCGTGGGAGTAGTGTCCGGGCGCGACCTCGTGGACGCTGACCGCGGGCAGGGTGGTGTGGCTGAACATCTCCAGCCACTCCGCCGCCTCGTCCTCCGACCACGCGGCGTCGGGCGGGGTGATGAAGTAGAAGGACGGGGTGTCCGCCTCCCACGGGCCCGACCAGGCCATCATCGCCGTGGCCCACCGCTGGGACGGTGGGGAGACGTCCACGCTGCACTCGCCGTCGCCGTACGGGGCCAGACCGCGTTCGGCGGTGAAGTCCAGGGCGAGCCGGGTCCAGCGGCGCGCGGCGTCGAGGACTTCCTCGGCGCGCGGGTGCCGCCGGGTCAGCTCCCGGCTGACCTCCATCGGATCGCGCCCGGGAGCCAGGCGCCGGTGGCCTCGGCCAACCGGTCGCACAGGCGGTCGCGTTCGGTGTCGGCCCGTGCTGCCAGGTCGCGAGGTCGACGGTGGCGGCCTCGCCGACCCCCATGAGCCTGCTCAGGTCCCGCGCCCCGAGCGCGGCGCTCGCGGGCCCGGTCCCGGCGGCCTCCTCGACATGCGCGACCAACCGGGCGTGGGCCGTCAGGGCGGCCGTGCGCACGTCGCCCGGGATGTTCGCGGGCAGCCCTTCGGCGGCGCCCCTGACGGCTCCGAGGAGCGAGCGCGCGACGGGTGCGGAGAGGCGGTCCAGCGCGGAGAGCGCGTGGTCGACGACCTCCGGCCACCGTCTGAGGTGGTCCACCCGGGCGCGGTCCCGTTCCTCCCGGGGGGCGTAGGCCCGGTCGTAGCAGGACAGATCCAGCTGGCCGAGGTGGTAGAGCGGGTTGGCGCGGTGCAGGCGCAGTTCGCCCAGCTGCACGCGGAGGCCGTCCTCGAAGGCGGACAGGTGGGCCTCGTCGTGGGGGTCGTCCAAGGGGTCGCCGCCGAGGGCGGCCAGGCCCGCGCGGACGCCCTCCGGGGACAGGTCGGCGACGACGCCGTCGTACTCGTGCATCCCGGCGCCCTCGCGCATCCCGGCGGGAAGGAAGTCGGTCAAAGCCCGCAGGCGCGGCGTGAGTTCGTGTTCGTCTGGCATCCGGCGACTCTAAGCCACCGCCCGGCGTCCTCGCGAGGCGAGCGCCGTGCACGGCGCGAAGACGGACACGCGCCGAGTCCGGAGCCCGACGGGCCGTGGATTCGTCTCCCCGTGTGTGACGACGTGCGACGCCGCGCCCGCGGGGACCGGGCCACGGGTCCCGGACGCGGGGGTGTCCCGGCGCCGGATCCTCGGCGTTCTGGCCGCGGCCACCGTCCTGATGTGGGTGTCGCGCCCCGATCCCGTGTTCCTCGGCGGGTACGGGTCCGGGGTGGACGACGCCCTGGCCGCCGCCGGGGCGGACGGCCGGGGCTGATCCGCCCCGGCGGTCACCGGCCGCCGAACAGCCGCCCGAACAGGCCGCCGCGTTCGGCGTCGGAGCCCCGTGTCCCGGACGCCGGGGCCGCCGGAGCCCGCGGTTCCTCGGGCTCGGGCTCCACGCCGACCAACTCGCAGAAGTCGGCTGGGTCCTCCGGCAGCGCCCAGGCGCGCAGGGTGGCGGTGAACTCCTCGTCCGCCCAGGCGGAGGCGGGCAGTTCGGCGATCGCCCACAGGACCTTGAGCGTGTCCTCTCCGTATTCGGCGTGGGCGTGCTCCTCGGCGGTGAACCCCCGCGAGCGGGGACCGAGGACCATCTCCAGTCCGACCCCGGCGACCAGGGCGCGGGAGGCGTCCTCGCCCTTGATCAGGCCGGGCAGCATGTCCAGGCGCACACGTCGGGCCCGCGCGCCGGCGCGCCCGAGCGCCAGAAAGCCCAGGACCTGCGGGGAGCGCCTGCCGCAGTGCGGCCAGGACTCGTTGAACAGGCCCTCGTACCCCAGGCTGGTGCCGCCGCCGCGCCCGATGCGGCGCAGCCCCTCGCGCGGGGTGTTCTCCCCGTGCACGAGCACCATGGCCACGGAGGCCGCGAAGGAGTTGTAGAGGTTCCCGCCGCCCATCTGGTGGGCGAGCGCGACGGTGGTGTCGATGTCCTCGGGGCTGGCCAGCAGACCGAGGGCGAACAGTTCGGCGGGCAGCGGCTCCCCGTTGTCGTGTCCGCCGCTCATCACCTCGCTCAGGGACGCGGGCGCCTGGGGCGCGCCGCGCAGGTCCTTGGCGAGCAGGAACTGGGAGGCTCCGGTGATCTCGGCGGTGATCAGTTCGGCGTCGTCGTGGAGGAAGGCGAGCACGTAGCTCACCCACTCCCCGGCCCGGTCCAGTCCGCCCCGGTTGCCGCCGCCCCGCAGGAGGGTGACCAGGTCGGGCACGCGGGCGCGGACCGCCTCGTAGGTGTCGAGTTCGGCCTGGAGGAGGGCCGCCCCGTCCGGGGAGTCCATGACGGCCAGCCGTTGGCGCATGCGCGCGTGGCGTTGTTCGTCCGGGGCCTCCTCCGCCCAGATCCGGTACTGCTCGCGGACCTTCTCTGCGTCGTTGGAGGCCGCCCAGGCCACTTCGTCCCGCCACTGTCGGAGGTCGCGCGGCTCGGGGAAGCGGTCCTCGGCGTTCCCGCTGACCAGTTCGAGGAGGAGACTGAGTGGCCGCCAGCGGTCGGTGACCGGCGTGCCCGGGGAGCAGGCGACGTCGACGAGGGCGTCGACGGTCCTGGGCGCGGCGAGGTGTCCCGGGGCGGGGAAGCGGATGATGTCGTGGAGTTCGGAGAGCGCGGCGTCGCTTCCGGCCAGCGTCTCCAGGAGTTCGGGGATCCGCTCGCCCCCCTCGGGGGCCAGCGCGGCCCAGTCCACGTCCCGCGCGCCGTCGTGTGAGCTGTTGGTCGCGTCCATGTGCATTCGTGGGTGTGGACCGCCCGCCCTTGGCGGGGAGGCAGCACCCATCTCCTTCCTGTCTGGAGCCTACAAACAAGCCGCTGGAGGGTGGGAAACCACGGGACGTGTCAAGGCTCGGCGTGCGCGGGGGCGGGGCGCAGCGCGGCGTCGCGCAGTGCCTTGAACGCGGCCCCGACCTCGCGCGCGTAGCCGACGACGGTGGAGCGCCGCCGGACGCCCAGGCTCGGGTCGCCGACGCCGACGGCGTCGATCCCGGCGGCACGGGCGAGGGCGACGCTGCGCGGCAGGTGGAAGGACTGGGTGACCATGGTGGCCGCCTGGACTCCGAAGTGGTCGCGCACACGCACGCAGGTGTCCCAGGTCCGGTAGCCGTGGCGGTCGGCCTCGATACGGTCGGCGGGCACGCCGCGGGCGACGAGATAGTCGGTCATGGTGTCGGTCTCGCGGCGGGAGACCTCGCGGTTGTCGCCCGAGACGATGATCCGGTCGACCCGGCCGTCCTCGATGAGCCGCACGGCGATGTCGAGTCGGCGGGCGAGCAGGGGCGAGGGCCCGTCGTTCCACGCGGCGGCGCCCAGGACGACCGCGACGGGCCGGTGAGGCACGGTTCGGAGGGTCCCGCGCGTCCCGCGCTGGCCAGGTACGTCCACGCGAACGGCGCCAGTGCCAGGGCAGACACACCAGCCCCGATCGCCACGATCCACACAGTCACCCGGCCGCCTTCCTCGTTCCAACGCGCGTGCGCACCCCAATCATGGCGTACGCGCGGGGGTCGGGGCGGTCGGCCGGGGAGGGCGTGCGACCGCGCGCCGGGAACGGAACCGTTCGGGGGCGCCGACCGTCCGTCTGTCGTACCCCTCAGCGATGATGGCGCTCGACCGGTCACACGGACCGTACGGGACTCGCCACCAGCACGAGGTTCGAGGGCCCGGCGCGCTTTGACGACGCCCGGGACTGGGTACCGCTTCTCTAGGGTGGTTGAGGACTCTGCCGGGGTAGGACGGACCCCGGCAGAGTCCTGAACCACGCGCCGACCGCGTGCTCCGTGTCGTACACGATCTCGCGCGAGGTCCCCGTCCGCACAGAGAGTGTCCGGATCCGGCCACATCGTCAGCGGCGGAGCCGCTCGCCCCGGCGGCTCCCCCGTCCCACGGGCCCCGTTCCCCCTGTGTAGGCGGGCCGGTCCGGAGTGTGTCCCGGCCGCACGGAGCCCGCTGCCCGCATCACCCGGAAGCCCTCGTGCGCCGAAGGACCGGATGTCCCGACGATGAAGCGGCCGAGGCGCGACCGGGCTGTTCCGCCCTCCGCGTCGTCACTCCGCGTCCCCGGTTTCGGACGTTCCTCCCGTGCCGTCCCGGAACACCGCACGCTTCCCACCACCCTCGCCCGGAACAGCACCTCGAACCACACGGGGTCGCGTTTCGGACATGCCAGTAGTCGACTTTCAGACACGGATCTCGCACGGAGAACCGCAGGTCACGGACCCCGCCCGAACGGAGTCGGAAAAGCGCCCGAACATCTCGAACTGACTTCCGCAATGAACGCCTTGACCTGCATGAACAGAGATGTCGACCCACGCCTCCAACATGCCGAGAATCGCCTCGTGAGCGACGTTTGCCGGAATTCCAGCGCGAGCATCCTTCACCTGGAGCGACGGTCATCCGGCCGACGTCCCCCGAGCGCCACCATCCGTTCCGACCACCCCTGTACCACCCAGAGACACCTGGTCGACGACCGGAGGAAATCACGACGTGTCAGCCCTTGCGATCGCCCCGACGTTCCTCAGCGACTTCTCCCGCCTCACGCCCGACGTCCAGCTCCTCGCGCTGACCGCGATGCGCGCCTACCAGGCGGGCGACCACCCCGCGCTGGAGTCCGTCGAGGGCGCCGCCGACCCGAGCGTCCGGGTCGTCAGCATCGCCCCCGACTGGTCCGGAGTGGTCCTGCCCGACACCGCCGCAGAGCACGCCGACGCCGACCGCCCCGAGGACGTCCCTCCGCAGTACCGCATCGTCGCGGTGCGTCCCCACGACGAGGCCCTGCGACTCGCCCGCGGTCTGCGCCCGGACAGTCCGACCGTCGCCGGCCCCGGCGGCGACGACCCCACTCCCACCGGTCCGCCCGAGCTGGCCGGAGCCCTGCGCGCGCCCTTCGACCAGTGGCAGATCACGCTCCACCCCGACCAGCACGCGCTGGCCGAGGCGCACTTCAACGGGTCCACCCAGGTCACCGGGGGCCCGGGCACCGGCAAGACGGTCCTCGCCCTGCACCGCGCCGCCCACCTGGCCCAGCGCGACGCCGCCGCGCGCCCCGACGACCCCCGCGAGTCGGTCCTGCTCACCACCTACAACCGTGCCCTCGCCCAGACCCTGTCCGAGCGGCTCGACCAGTTGCTCCCCGACCCCGACACGCGCGCCCGGGTGCGGGTGGCCACCATCGACAGCCTCGCCCGGTCCGTCGTCCAGGCGCACGCGAGCGTGGCGCCCCGCCTGATCGGCAAGGACGAGTTGGCCCGGCGCTGGCGCGCGGTGGCGGTCGCCGACGGGCTCCCCTTCTCCGGCCGTTCCTGGTCGACGAGTGGGAGCAGGTCGTCCTCGCCCAGGGCCTGGAGCTGCTCCCGCAGTACATTCGCTGTGAGCGCAGCGGTCGGGTCCAGCACCTGGCGCCCGAGCACCGTCGGCAGGTGTGGGAGACCGTCCGCCGGTACGTGGGGGCGATGCGCGTCGAGGGACTGTGGTCGTACCCGCAGCTCGCGGCGGAGGCCGCGCGCGTGCTGGGACGGAGCGGCCCGCTGTTCCGCCACGCCGTGGTCGACGAGGCCCAGGACCTGCACCCGGCCCAGTGGCGGATGCTGCGCGCGGCCGTCCCGGAGGGGCCGGACGACCTGTTCATCGTCGCCGACCCGCACCAGCGGGTGTCCGACAACCGTGTCTCACTGGCCTCGCTCGGCATCAACGTGCGCGGGCGCGGGCACCGGCTGCGGGTCAGCTACCGGGTCACCCAGGAGATCCTGGACTGGACCATGCCGATCCTGGGTCGCCGTGCCGCCCTCGGGATGGACGACGACGCCGACACCCTCGCGGGGTACCGCTCCCTCCTGCGCGGTCCGGCTCCGGTGGTGCGTGAGTGCTCCAGCCGCGCCGAGGAGCTCTCCGCCCTCGGCGACTGGGTTCGGGTGTGGTTGGAGGCCGGGGTCGACCCGAGCGAGATCGCGGTGGCCGGGCGCAACCACTGGGTGGCGCGGGGGGTCGCCAAGGAACTGGAGGCCCGCGGCGTGCGCACCGCGCCGCTGGAGGGTCCCAGCGGGGGCGAAGCGGTGCGGGTCGGCACGATGCACCGGCTCAAGGGGCAGGAGTTCCGCTGCGTCGCACTGGTCGGGCTGGGCGACCACCTGCTGCCGCCCAAGGCCGCCGTCGAGGCGGCCGAGGGCGACCCGGTGGCGCTGGAGCACACCCTCCAGCGCGAGCGGACGCTCCTGTTCGTCGCCGCGACCCGGGCCAGGGACGCGCTGTACGTGTCACATGTGGGGCGGCCGAGCCGACTGATCGCGGACTCGTGGTGACCGCGGCCCGGCCGTGGCGCCGGTCGGCGGGTGCGCCCGCCGACCGGGCCGACTCCGCGGCGACCCTCAGGCTCCGCGGTACCGGCCGTCAAAGCCGGGGATGGACATGGTGTCGGTGCCGGCCATGGGGCTGGCCACGTCGACGTCGGTGACGATCATGTACGGCAGCAGCAGCGGGGGCGGGAAGTCGGGCGTGAAGGTGAGCGGGATGCCGAGGACCCGCACGTGCATGCGGGTGACGTGCATCTCCACGTCGCCGTCCATGACCAGGGTCGGCAGCGCGAGGCTCATCCTGACTCCGGCGTCCTCGAACCACAGTTCCGCGTCACGCAGGTCGGCCCCGCGCATGGTGAGGCGCAGGTAGCGGCGGGGACCGTCGTCGGTGGGGCACTCCACGACGCCGCCGAAGCTCGCACCGCGCATCGTGAGCCGGTCCGCCGTCAGTCCCGAGGTGCGGACCGAGCCGCGAAAGCATGCGTGGTCCTGGTCGACCGGGACCTCGGGGAGTCCGCCCTCCTCGTCGGCTGCCTCGCAGGCACGGACGGCAGCCAGGAACTCCTCCTCGGTCTCGACCGCGCCCGTCCGGCCCGTCAGCAGGGGGCAGTCCGCCGGGTCGGCGACCTCCTCCCCGTCGCCTTCCGTCCCGTCCGCGCCCTCGGCGTCGTCCCCGGCGTCCCCGTCCCCCGGTTCGGCGGGGTCCTCGCGACCACCGGGGTCCCCCGGCCCTCGGTCGGGGTCGCCCGGCTCGGCGGTCGGGTCCGGGGAGGGGGTCCCGGAGGGTTTCTCCGAGGGGCCGGCCCCCTCCGAGGGCGGCGCGGAGGGCCTCTCCTGCTCCTCCCCCGGAGGGAAGGGCCAGTCGGCGGGTGCGTGGACGGCCTGGACGGTCAGGACGAGGGCGAGCGGCAGCGCCAGCGCGGCCAACGGCCGGGGGCGGGGCCGAGGGGCGGCCCCGTCGTCGCCCGCCCCGTCCCCGGCTCCGGACCGGCCGCCCGGGGCGTCGCCGTCTGGGCCGGCCTCCACCGCACGTCGGCGCAACCGTGCGCGGCGACGGGGAGCGCGCCCGCGCACGCGGGGGCACCAGGCGAAGACGAGTGAGCCGCCGACGATTCCGAGCAGCATGCCGATGACGAACCCGCCGAAATTGGACGTCACGAAGGACACCAGCGCCAACAGGAGTCCGACCAGCCCGAAGAAGGTGTGCTGGGCCGGCTGGAACCACGTGAGCACGCCGATCGCGACCAGCAGGATCCCGATGAGCGTGCCCGACACACCGGCGATCCCGGCGTAGACGATCAGGTCGATCGGCAGGAACAGGCTCTGCGCGGCGGGGGCGACCAGGAGTTCGGCACCGGCGGCGGCGAGCAGCAGGCCGCCCCAGAACGGACGGGTCCGCCGCCAGGAACGGAACCCTCCCCGGGCCGTGCGGAGCGCGTCGAGTGCGTGGGACATGGGATCAGAAGCACTCGTGCTCGCCCGGGCGTACCGCGAGGTCGAGGCCGCTGAGCCGCAGGCTGCCGGACGTGACCGCCCAGGTGGTCAGCTCCACGCCCGAGACGCTGATGGTGTCGGCCTGGAGGCCGAAGCCGCCCGCCGGGCCCTGACCGCCCTCGGCCTTGTCCAGGGTGCTGGCGTCGCGGCCGATCTCGATCTCGCCGAACTCGGCGTCTCCGCGCAGCTGTTCCAGGTCGAGCACCAGGTCCGTGCCCTCGACCGGGTCCGCCTCGCCGGCCGTGATCACCAGTGTGGCCTCTCCAATGCCCAGGTCCCACAGCGACGACATGCACAGGTTGTCGAGGGTGGCGGTGTCGACCGTGGACAGGCCGACGGGGCGGCCCGTGCCGTCGACGGACTCGGCCACGTCGCCGTACTGCGTGAAACCCTGTCCGGCGAGTCGGTCGGCGGACATCTTGAAGCTGTCGCCGGAGACGGCGAACGACGCGGCCAGCAGCCCCTGTGTCGTCAGTGCGCCGAGGACGGCGGCGGCCGCCAGTCCGGGGACGGCGATGAGCGCGAACCGCCGCCAGCGGGTGCCGCCGGTGCCCTCGTGCGGTTCAGGCGGGTCCTGAGGCGCCTGGGGGGTCTCATCGGAAGGCTTGGGCATCTGCGACCTCCGGGTTTCGCCACCCGCGGGGGCGAGGGGAACGTGTTGCGCCGACGCGCGCCTCGCGTGTTACATGGAACACACCTACTCGGCGGTAGTGACGAACGTTACAATAGAAGATGTCACATTTCTAGATGACGTATTCGATGTTGCCGACTCGTATCCGGCGCACCACGGGATCGCGTCACCCGACCTGGAAAAGAGACCCTCCGTGTCCGCAGAGCGCAGCGCACCTCCGTCCGACGCCTCCACCGCGCGGGCCGCCGACCGGCACGACTACGACGTCATCGTGGTCGGGTCCGGCTTCGGCGGCTCGGTCAGCGCCCTCCGCCTCAGCGAGAAGGGGTACCGCGTCGGCGTCCTGGAGGCCGGACGCCGGTTCACTTCGGAAACCCTGCCCTCGTCCTCCTGGGACCTGCGCAACTTCCTGTGGGCGCCGCACCTGGGCATGTACGGGATCCAGCGGATCCACCTCCTGCGCGACGTCGTGATCCTCGCCGGAGCGGGGGTCGGAGGCGGTTCGCTCAACTACGCGAACACGCTCTACCACCCCATGGACGCGTTCTTCGATGACCCCCAGTGGCGGCACATCACCGACTGGAAGTCGGAGCTGGCCCCCTTCTACGACCAGGCACGACGCATGCTCGGCGTGCGCACCAACCCCACGGTCACCCCCTCCGACGTCCATCTGAGGGCGGTCGCGCAGGACATGGGCGTGGGCCACACCTTCCGCCTGACCCCGGTCGGCGTGTGCTTCGGCGACGGCGAGGACGGCGAGGGAAACGAGGGCGCGCCCGGGGAGTCCGTCGGCGACCCCTACTTCGGCGGCGCGGGCCCGCAGCGGCGAGCCTGCATCGAGTGCGGCGAGTGCATGACGGGCTGCCGCCACGGCGCCAAGAACACGCTCACCGAGAACTACCTGTACTTCGCCGAGCGCGCGGGCGCCGAGGTCCACCCGCTGACCACCGTCGAGCGCCTGCGCGAACTCCCCGACGGCGGCTTCGCGGTCGACACCGTGCGTACCGACGCCCCGCGCCGCAGGGAGAACGCCCGCACGTTCACCGCCGGTCAGGTCGTGGTGGCCGCCGGAACGTACAACACCCAGACCCTCCTGCACCGGATGCGCGACTCGGGGCTGCTGCCACGGCTGTCCCCCCGTCTCGGGACGCTCACGCGGACCAACTCCGAGGCACTCGTGGGCGCGATGAGCCGCCACCTGACGCCGCCCGAGGACCTGACCCAGGGCGTGGCGATCACCTCGTCCATCCATCCCGACGAGAACACCCACATCGAACCGGTCCGCTACGGCAAGGGCTCCAACGCGATGGGGCTGCTCAGCACGATCCAGGTGCCGGGCGGAGGGAGGACGCCGCGCTGGCTGCGCTTCCTGGGGCGGGCCGTGCGCCACCCCCACGTCTTCGCGCGCAGCCTGTCCAACCGGCGCTGGTCGGAGCGGATCATCATCGGACTGGTCATGCAGTCCCTGGACAACTCGCTGACCACCTCGGTCCGGCGCGGACCGCTCGGCGGACGCAAGCGGCTGACCTCGCGCCAGGGCCACGGGGAACCGAACCCGACCTGGATCCCCGCCGGCGAGGAGGCCGCGAGGCGGCTCGCGGAGCGGATCGACGGCTACCCGGGCAGCACCGTCGGAGAGGTGTTCAACATCCCGATGACCGCGCACTTCCTGGGCGGCTGCCCGATCGGCGACGAGCCGGACACCGGGGTGGTCGACCCCTACCACCGGCTGTACGGGCACCCGGGAATCCACGTCGTGGACGGCGCCGCGGTCACCGCCAACCTGGGCGTGAATCCGTCCCTGACGATCACCGCCCAAGCCGAGCGCGCGATGGCGCTGTGGCCGAACAAGGGCGAGGCGGACTCCCGGCCCGAGCAGGGCGCGCCCTACCAGCGGCTCAGACCGGTGTTCCCGCACTCCCCCGCCGTCCCGGCCGGTGCCTTCGCCGAACTGCGCCACACCACCACCCTGCCGCTGTCGGTGGTCGGGGGCGCGGAGTCCGACAAGACGCCCGAAGCGGACGCGACCACCGAGGGCGAAACCGACGCGGACTCCGCCGAGCACGGCGGCTGACCGCCCCCGCGACGCGGGGAGGGGCGGCCCGCGGGCTGACCGTCCCCACGCGTTCGCCAGACCGTCCCGCCCGCGTCCGTCTGGACTCCCGGGCCCATGGCCGGGCCCGGTACGCCCCCCGGATCAGGCGGGTCCCGCGGGACCGCCCTGTGCGGCGTGGGAGTTCGACTCCCCGCGCAGGTGCTCCATCGCCAGGGCGAAGTGTTCGCCCATGACGTCGTTGATGTGCTCCGCCATGGCCTGGGCCAGGACCGCGTCCACGGCCTGCTGCGCGAGGGGGCGGACGCGGCGGATCAGTTCGGCGATCTCGGCGACCTCCCCGCTGTTGGTCTGTATCACCGTCAGCGGCGCGTACGTCGCGAGGATGTGCTCGGCGACCACGCGGACCATGTGCTCGGCGACGTCGCCCACCTTGTCGCGCAGGTTCTCAGCGATGTCGAGTACGGCGTCCACGCTCATGCCCATGCGGACCAGTTCGGCCCCGGCGTGCAGCAGGCGCGGGCTGGGGACGCGGAAGCGCAGCCCGTCGCGCTCGATGAACCTCAGGTCGACGGCGCGTTTCACGGTTCTGGGCGTCACCTCCTTGCCGAAGAGATCGCGCAGCTCACCGATCGTGACGTAGTCGGCGATCTCGTCGCTCCAGGCGTCCCCGATGGCCGACTCGAAGCCGAGGATGTCGGAGAGGTCGCCGCCGCGCTCCCACACCTGGAACATCTCGCCGATGTTGGCGAAGGTGTACCCGCGTCGCAGCAGCTGGCCGATCAGCCGCAGACGTGCCAGATGCGCCTCCGAGTAGATGCCCACGCGCCCCTGCTTGCGCGGCGGGGCGAGCAGCCCCCGGTCCTGGTAGACCCGGACGTTGCGCACAGTCGTGTCCGCGAGCCTGGCGAGTTCGTCAATGCGGTATTCGGCCATGGCACAAGCCTAGAGACCGTCGCACGCGCTGTCGGCTGGTTGCCGAGGCCGCGCGGCCCGCGGCGCGTTCCTTCGCGCACCGCGAAGCTACCCGCGGGTAAATTCCACCCCACCACCCATTGCATTGTGACAATGATCGTTGTAACGTTCCGGCAATGACAGTGGAGGAGATCGCATGCCGACCCCCCTTCCGCGCCGCCTGCGGCGGCTCCCCGGCCAGAACGCCGTCGTCACCGGTGCGTCCGGCGCGTTCGGCGGCGCCACCGTGACCGTCCTCCGGCACCTCGGCGTGAACGTCGTCGGCCTCGACCGCAAGCCCGCCCCCGGCGTCCTCGGCTGCGACATCACCGACGACGCCCAGGTCCGCGCCCGCGTCGCCGAAGCCGTCGACCAGCTCGGCGGACGGCTCGACCTGCTGATCCACTACGCGGGCATCGGACCGGCGGTCGACATCGGCGAGGAACCCGACGTCCACGTCCACCAGGCGCTGGAGGTCAACCTCCTGGGCGCCTGGCGGGTCACCTCGGCCGCCTTGCCCGCACTCCTGCGGAGCCGGGGCCGGGTCGTACTCACCTCGTCACTGCTGGCCAACCTCCCCTTCCCCTTCGCCGGGGCCTACACCGTCTCCAAACGCGCCCTGGTCGCCTACGCCGACAGCCTGCGCGCCGAGTACGGCACCCACGTCGGAGTGAGCACCGTCTATCCCGGCTACGTCGACACCCCCATCCACGAGAGCTCCCGAGCCACCGGCGTCGCCCTCGACGGCCTCGTGCCCGCCGAACGCGCACGGGACACGGTCATGGCGGTGGTCCGGGCCGCCGCGTCCCGGAGGGCGCCGCGCGACGTGGCCGCCACCGGCCTCGGCTCGGTGGCGCTGCATCTGACACGGCACTTCCCCGGCACGACGGATCGGATCGTTTCGCTCCAGTTGGGCCTGCTCCTCGCGGACGGCGTTTTCGAGGACGCGGAGATCGCCCAGGGGCTCCATGCCCGTCACGTCGGCGCCGACCCCCGGCCGCACGTTTCCCGAGGAGGGACGAGATGAACGTTCGGACCACCGCCGAACCCCGACTCACCGACCGTGAGGACATCGCCGGGCGCCTGCTGCGCGGTTCGGCCAAGGCTCCTTCGACCCGCTCGTCGAGATCGACTGGGACGCCCCGGTGGACCCCGGCATGTGGGCCCTGCGCCCCGAGCGCATCTCCCTCTACGGCACCCACCTGTGGGACCGGCTCAGCGAGGAGAAGCGCAGGGAACTGAGCCGCCTGGAGGTCGCCTCCGTCGCCACCGTCGGCATCTGGTTCGAGACCATCCTCATGCAGATGCTGGTGCGGCACGCCTACCGCAACGACCCCACGACCAACCACGTCCAGTACGCCTACACCGAGATCGCCGACGAGTGTCGCCACACGGTCATGTTCGCCAGGATGGTCGGCAAGCTCGGATGGCGGGCGCACCGACTCGACCCGGTCGCCTACCACCTCGGACGGGTGTTCAAGGCGATCGCGCACGGACCGCTGATCTTCGCGGGGGCCCTGTTCGTCGAGGAGGTCCTCGACCAGATCCAGCGCGAGGCGATGGCGGACGAGCGGATCCTGCCCCTGGTGCGCTCGGTCTCCCGCATCCACGTGGTGGAGGAGGCGCGGCACATGCGCTACGCGCGTGAGGAGTTCGCGCGGGACTGGGCGGGGCGCGGGGCCCTGAACAAGGCCTACAGCCGCCTCCTCCTGGGCCTGGTCACCTACTACTCGACCACCAGGCTGATCAACCCGAAGGTCTACGAGCGGGTCGGGCTGGACCCCGGCGAGGCCCGCCGGGTCGCCAGCGCCAACCCGCACTGGATCGACACCAAGACCTGGGCGGCCCGCAAGGTCGTGGCGACCCTGACCACCGCCGGCGCCGTCTCCGGCCCGGGTCGGCGCTTCTGGAGGAAGGCCGGACTGCTCGGCCGCTGACGCCGAGCCCGTGAACGCCGTCATCGGCGGGCGGAACGCGCAGCGCCCCTCCGACGACGGCTCCCACCCCCCGGGGGCGAACGCGCCGCGCCCCCGGGGCCCTACTCCCCCGACCCCACGGGGCCGGTCCGGTTCGCACGAAGGGACCCCATCTTGACCGAAGAACCACCGCACTTCAGGGTCGCCGTCATCGGGACCGGTTTCGCCGGGATCGGCATGGCGGTTCGGCTCCTCCAGGCCGGCCTGGAGGACTTCGTGGTCCTGGAACGCGCCGACGACGTGGGCGGCACCTGGCGGGACAACTCCTATCCCGGCGCCGCCTGCGACGTCCCCTCGCACCTGTACTCCTTCTCGTTCGCGCCCAACCCCGGCTGGAGCCGCTCGTTCTCCTCCCAGTCCGAGATCTGGGAGTATCTCAGGCGCGTCGCGGGAGAGTACGGCGTCGACCGCCACGTCCGCCACCGCCACGACGTGACCGCCGCGCGGTGGGAGCCCCGGCGCGACCGGTGGCGGATCGAGACCACCGGCGGCACGGTCACCGCCCAGTTCCTGGTCAGCGGCGCGGGGCCGCTCGCCGACCCCTCCTTCCCGGACATCAAGGGGCTGGACACCTTCGAGGGGACGATGTTCCACTCGGCCGACTGGGACCACGGTCACGACCTGACGGGCCGCCGGGTGGCTGTGATCGGCACCGGGGCGTCGGCGATCCAGTTCGTCCCCCGGATCCAGCCGAAGGTCGCAACGCTCAGCCTGTTCCAGCGCACCGCGCCCTGGGTGATCCTCCGCCACGACCGCGACATCACCAGGCTGGAGAGCTGGCTGTTCCGCAACCTTCCCCTCACCCAGCGGATCGCCCGCACGAGCATCTACTGGGGGCGGGAGAACTACGTGTTCGGCTTCGCCAAGAACCCACGACTGCTGTCCGTCGTCGAGCGGCTCGGCCGGGCCAACATCCACCGCGGCGTCAAGGACCCCCGGCTGCGCGCCAAGCTCACCCCCGACTTCCGCGCGGGCTGCAAGCGCATCCTCATGTCCAACGACTACTATCCGGCGCTCGCGCAGCCCAACGTCGACGTCGTCACCGACGGCATCGTCGAGATCCGCCCGCACGCGGTCGTCACCCGCGACGCCTCGGGGCACGAGACCGAGCACGAAGTCGACACGGTCATCCTCGGCACCGGCTTCCACGTGACCGACCCGCCGATCGCCCAGCGGATCCTCGACGCCGACGGGGTGTCCCTGGCCCAGCACTGGGGTTCCACGGCACAGGCCTTCCGTGGCACGACGGTCGCCGGGTACCCCAACGCCTTCGTGCTCGCGGGACCCAACACCGGGCTCGGGCACAGCTCGCAGGTGTTCATGATCGAGGCGCAGATCCGGTACACGATGCAGGCGCTCAGGTACGCGTGCCGCAACCGGGTCGACCGTCTCGGCGTCAGACCCGAGGCCCAGCGCGCCTACAACCGAAGGGTCGCCGCGTCCATGGAGGGCACCGTGTGGGTGTCCGGTGGGTGCGACAGTTGGTACCTGAACGAGGAGGGGCGCAACACCACGCTGTGGCCCTCGTTCACCTGGAGTTACGCGCTGCGGACCCGCTGGTTCGACCCGCACAACTACGACCTGCGCCTCAACCGCACGGGGGCGGCGCGGTGAGCGGGTTCGACGACGGCGAGGAGGGGTACCGGGGGGCGGTGACCGTCGCCCTGCCCGACGGGGAGGTCGAGGTCGACGCCCACTTCGCGGGGCACTTCTCACCTTTGACCGGCGACTACCGGTGGAAGGGGCGGCTCTCGGCCCACCCCTCCCTGAGCGCGGCCTTCGCCAGCGGCGTGCGCGCCGTCCGCATCCGCACCCCCGAAGGCCACGAGGCTCCGGCCACCTGGACGAGCCCGACCTCTGGGGAGGGCATCCGGTCAGCGGAGCGGGCGCCCCGCCCTTCGCGGTCCCCCACGTCACCAACGACGACTGAGCGTTCCCCCAATCGAGAGGCCCCCCGATGGCGATCCGACACCTGGGCGCGGCCCGGGAAATCACCGTGCGTTCCGCCGACCGCACCCGGCTCCACGTCGAGGTGCGCGGCCCCGAGGACGGTCCCACCGTGGTCCTCGCCCACTGCTGGGCCACGTCCCTGGCCTCCTGGGGTCCGGTCGTCCGGGCGCTCGACCCGAGCCTGCGCGTGGTCCTGTACGACCAACGCGGCCACGGCCGCAGCCAGACCCCGATCACGAGGGCCGGATACGGCACGGACAAGCTCGCCGACGACCTGTGCGCCGTCCTGGAGGCGACCGTCCCCGGCGGCCGACGCGCGGTCGTCGCCGGTCACAGCATCGGAGGGATGACCGTGATGGCGGCCGGTCCGCGCCGGGCGTTCGCCGACCGCGCCGCCGCCGTGCTGCTCACCAACACCGGATGCACGCAGCTGGTGGCAAGGTCGACGGCCTTCCCTCTGCCCGGCGTGCTCGGGCGCCTCGGCGGGCAGGTGTTCCTGCGCGCCACCCTGCCGATGGGCCCGGCCAACCCCGTCTCCGCCGCCGCCCTGAGGCGTCTGGTCCTGGGCAGGTCGTCGGACCCGCGCGCCAGGCGGCTCACGACGCGCATGGTGCACGCGTGCGAGCCCGTGGCGCGCGGTCGCTGGGGAGCGGTCCTGGCGTCCCTGGAACTGGAGGACGCGGCACGCCGGATCACCGCCCCGACCGTGGTCGTCGCCGGCGCCGAGGACAGGTTCACGCCGCCGTGGCACGCGCACCACATCGGGTCGTTGCTCGCGCGGTGCGAGGAGGTGCGGGAGGTGCCGGGAATCGGGCACATGGGACCGCTGGAGGCGCCCGGGGTGTTGGCCGAGCTGCTGGAGAAGCTGGCCGCCGACCACCTGGAGGCGTCCCCGGAGCACACGTGAGCCGGGCGCGGGAGGAACCCGGGGTGCCTCCCGGCGCCGCCCGCCGCACCCGCTACTTCGTGAGGAAGGCGAGCAAGTCCTCGTAACCTCCCCGGCGCGTGCGCGACGGTCTCAGGCGGGGCCCCTGGTCAGGGTCGGCACGACGTGCTCCGACACCTCCGAGTGCACCTGGTGCAGCCGCGTCTGCACGGCCCTGCGCAGCTTCGCCAGGCACTCGACCAGCGTGATGTCGTCGCCGACCAGACCCCCCTTGGCCACCACCGGCGTGCCGTCCAGCGGCCCGCCGCTCAGGTGCCCGTGCACGGCCAGCGGCACGACCTCGCCGCCGACGTCCACCGCGTGCACGTCCAGTTCGTCCAGGAGGCTCGCGGTGAGGTCTCCCCCGGTCAGGTACAACCCGCTCGGCAGAGCCTGAGGCCCCGCCGTGTCCGCGATGTCGTTGATCACGTCCGCCACCAGGCGGGCGATCCGTCCGGGCAGCTCCGCCCTGGCCTGGACCGGCAGCTCCCGCACGTGCTCGGCGGTGGTCACCACGCGCAGCACGCACAGCTCCGGGAAGCCCGTCGACGTCAACTGCTCGGTCAGGTCCTCGGCGACCTTGTCCGCGTGGTCGCCGTCCGGATCACTGAGCGCCACCGCGTCGAGATCGACGAACCGCACCGCCCCCGTCCGCGCCACCGTCGCCAACTGGCGGCGCGTCAGGTCGGTCGTACTGCCCGTGACCCCGAGCAGCGCACCGCGCGAGCCGGCCTGGCCGCGCAGACGCAGCGCGTAGGCGAGCAGCGCCCCGGTCGGCCCAGGGTCGACCGACACCCACACGACCCCCGCCTCGTGGTGCGCCTCGGCCGCCGCCTCCGCGATGTCGTTCAGGTGCTGTTCCGAACTCGCGTCGCACACCACCACGGGTTCGTCGCCCGCGAGCAGCTCCGCGGTGAGCATCTTCTGGGTGATCTGCCGGACGGGCACATGCCGCACCGGCAGGTCGGTCTGCGCGGCGAGGATGTCGCTCACGACACTGGTGGTCATCGGGTTCAGGGGATCGAGCGCCAGGTCGGTACGCTCCAGCGGCTGCCCGTTGAGCAGCTGCACGCCGTCCTCCGTGATCCGGCCGGAGCCGGGGAAGGCCGGAGTGAACAGGACCCTGACGCGGGTCCCGGACGGCACCCGCTCGCGCACGGCGTCGTAGGCGGCCTCCAGTTCCGCGCCGACGTTTCCCCTCAGGGTGCTGTCGGTCCGCTTGACCACCAAACCCACCGGCCAGACCGCCTCGACCACGTCGGTGACCAGGTCGGCCGCCTGCTCGGGGGGCACGTGGCGGCTGTCCAGGTTGGCCACGACGACGTCGTAGTCGGCCTGTACCCGGCTCACGTGCTCGGGGGTCACCGTGGCAACGCGCATGCCGGTGCGCGCGAACCGGGCACCGGTGGCGTTGGCTCCGGTGAGGTCGTCCGCCACCACGAGGACCTGGGCCACGGCACTGCTCCTTCGGACGAAACGCTGGGGCAACCTCCCTCCAACATAGAGCCAAAGGCCCGTGCGCGGGCCCTGCCTGGAACGTCCCGTCCGCGCCGGTCCCGATTCCGGCAACCAACCGGTTGGCCTAATCTGTCACCATGCGCAACACCACCCGCACCGAGAACACCCGTGCCC
Source organism: Nocardiopsis sp. CNR-923 (assembly GCF_001942255.1). Classification (GTDB taxonomy): domain Bacteria; phylum Actinomycetota; class Actinomycetes; order Streptosporangiales; family Streptosporangiaceae; genus Nocardiopsis. The sequence continues at coordinate 58,463 of NZ_MKKC01000068.1, read as the reverse complement.
TGCTCCTCAGGTCCGCCAGGCACGAGTTCGCCGAGCACGGCGTCGCCGGGGCGCGCGTGGACCGGATCGCCGAGCGCGCCGGGGTCAACAAGCAACGCATCTACGCCCACTTCGGCGACAAGGAACAGCTCTTCCGCTACGTCGTCGTCCAGGCGCTCGACGAACTCTCCCAGGCCGTCACCGTCACCGACGACCGCGACCCGGCGGCCTACGTCGCCCGCTGCTTCGACTACCACCGTGAGCACCCCGACCTGCTGCGGCTGCTGCTGTGGGAGTCCCTGCACTACGGCAACGCCCGTCTGCCCGCCGAGGAGGAGCGCGCCGAACTCTACGACGCCAAGGTCGCCTCCCTCTCCGACGCCCTCGGTGAGACCGCCGAGCGTTCGACTCCCGGCAGCTGCTCCTCACCCTGATCGGCCTGGCGGTCTGGCCCCAGATCACCCCGCAGATCGCCCGCCTCGTCCTGGGTCCCGACGCGGTCACGGACGCCGAGCAGGAGCGCCTGCGCGCGTTCCTCGTCGACTTCACCCGCACGGCCCTGGCCGCCTCCCCGTCCCCCGGCCGCGCCGCCGGGTCCCCCGCGGCCACGGACGCCTGAGGCCGGTTCACCCCTGACGCAGCGGAACCACCGTGCCCGTCGCGGCGCTGCGCCGGGCGGCCTCGATGACCTCCAGCCCGTGGATCACCTCGTGCGGATCGACCGGCGGCGGTTCGCCCTCGCCGACCGCGTCCCGCACCGCCGCGTAGAACTGCGGGTAGGCTCCACGCGCGCTGGGCACCCGACGGAGGTCGCCGTCCGCGCCGAGCGTCCCCCACGCCGCCTCCGGCACCACGCCCCAGTCCCGCGCGTCCGGCCGCTCCCCCGCGCCCAGCCGGTCCTCCTGACCGTCCAGACCGCGGCTGGTGTACGCCGCCGTGTCCCCCAGCACCCGGAACCGCGGCCCGTTCTGGGCCGAGAGCGCGCTCATCCACAGGTGCGACCGCGTCCCCCGCTCGTGCGTCAGGGCGAGGAAGACGTCGTCGTCCGCCCGTACCCCGGGGCGCAGCGCGTCCACCTCGGCGTAGACGGAGGCCACCGGTCCGAACAGGTTCACCGCCTGGTCGATCAGGTGCGGCCCCAGGTCGTACAGGACGCCCGCACCGTCGGCCGCCGAACCGCTGTCGCGCCAGGTCCCCTTGGCCTCGGGACGCCAGCGCTCGAACCGCGACTCGAACCGGTGCACCCGCCCCAGCGCGCCCTCCTCGACCAGCTTCCACAGCGTCAGGAAGTCCGCGTCCCAGCGTCGGTTCTGGTACACGGTGAGCACCCGCCCCAACCGCGCCGCCGTCTCGGTGAGTTCCCGCGCCTCGTCCCCGGTGAGCGCGAACGGCTTGTCCACGACCACTGACAGCCCCGCCTCCAGGGCTGCCCGCGCGAGCGGCGCGTGGGTGCGGTTGGGGGTGGCCACCACCGCGATCTCGTACCGGTCGGCGTCGGCCCACAGGTCGGTCGGCGTCGGGTAGACGGTGACGCCGGGGTAGCGTGCCTCGGCCGCCGCCCGACGCCGGGGGTCGCTCGTGACCACGGCGGACAGCCGCAGGCCCGGCACCGCGTCGATGATCGGGGCGTGGAAGACCTCGCCGCCCTTCCCGTAGCCGACCAACGCGACGTGCAGCTCCGGTGCGGCGTGAGTGCCCGGCTCGTGGTGGTGGGACACGTCAGACATGCGCCCAATCTATGGCCCCCGAACCACCGGACGACCCCGCCGCCCCGCAGCCCGGGCTGGCCTTCCCGCTCACCCGCCCCGAAGTGCGGTGCGCGCGGCCTCCAGCGTCGTCGTCCGGTACGCGGCCCCGAACAGGCACACGTGCACGAGCAGTGGATGCAACTGGTGCAGGCCACCCGCGACCGCCATCCGTCCGCCAGCGGCGCCACCTCGTTGTAGGCGTCCCGCACGCGGTCCAGGAACGGCAGGCCGAACAGCGCGAGCATCGCCAGGTCCGCCTCGCGCTGCCCGCCGTGCGCGGCCGGGTCCACCAGCACGGCGTCCCGGTCCCGCCAGATCACGTTGCCGTTCCACAGGTCGCCGTGGACGCGGGCCGGGGGTTCGGCCGCCCCCGCCAGGTCGGGCACGGCGTCGACCACCCGCTCGACGGTCCGGCAGTCGGAGGGGGTGAGCGCGCCCTGGTCGACGGCCCGGCGCAGGTAGGGGCGGAGCCGCTGTTCGGCGTAGAAGCGCGCCCAGTCCCGCGAGGGAGTGTGGTCCAAGGGCAGCGGACCGATGTAGCCGGGCCAGTCCGCGCCGAAGTGGTCGGCGCCGCTCAGGTGCATCCCCGCCAGCTGCCGGCCCAGCCGTTCGGCGGCGGGCGGCGACGGTTCGCGCTCCCCCACCCACGGCAGGACCAGGATGCGCTCGTCCCAGGCCACGACGTCGATCGCGGGGGACCCCAGGCCGCGGCCGAGCCAGTCGAGCCCGCGCGCCTCGGCGGTGAGCACCCCGCTCGCCGGAGCGCCCCGGGGCAGCGACTTGACGAAGAGTCGGGTGCCGTCGGCCAGTTCGGCGTAGGAGATCTCCCAGTCGTGGCTGGTCCCGGCCCGGGCGGCGCGGCGGACGCCCTCGCCGAGCAGCGCCGTCAGGCGCTCGGCCATGGTTCCGGTGACGGGGTCCCGGCGGCGGCCCCCGCGGGTCCCGTCGCCGTCGTCACCGCCGACGGGGCACACGATCGGGTCTCCGTCCACCGGCGCTACCCACGCAGCCGCACGACGAGTTCGCCGGTCAGCCCCTTGGCCGCGGCCTCCACCATGTTGAGGACGGCCGTGAAGCCGTCGTCCCCGCCGTAGTAGGGATCCGGGACCTCGGGGTGGGGACCCGCCCCGGGCGCGAACGACCGGAACAGGCGCAGGCGGTCCGCGGCGAAGCCGAACTCCGCGCCGCGCACGTCCACCACGGCGCGCAGGTCGGCGAGGTTGTCGCGGTCCAGGGCCAGGACCAGGTCCCGCTCGGCGAGCAGGGAGTCCTCGAACTGCCTGGCGGTGTGGTCGGTGAGGTACCCGTGGACGCGCAGGGTGGAGGCGGCGCGCGGGTCCATGCCCCCGCCGACGTGCCAGTCGCCCGTGCCGAGGCTGTCCACCGACACGAGGTCGCCCAACCCCGCCCGTTCCAGGTCGGCGGTCAGGACCTTCTCGGCCATGGGTGAGCGGCAGATGTTGCCCAGGCACACGAGGCTGACGCGGTACGGCCCGGCGGGGTCACGCGGTTCCGGCAAGCTCATGCCCCCTACGGTAACCAATAACCGCGCAGCTCACGCGCTCCACCTGCCGGGAGGGACCGAACCGGTGCACGTGCCGGGGCGCGCCGGTCATCCCTTGGGCAGGCGCACCACGGTGACGAAGAAGTCGTCGATCTGACGGACCACCTTGATGAACTGCTCGAAGTCCACCGGTTTGGGCACGTAGGCGTTGGCGTGCAGGCGGTAGCTGCGCAGCACGTCCTCCTCGGCCTCGGAGGTCGTCAGCACCACGATCGGGATGTGGGCGAGCTCGTCGTCCGCCTTGACCTCCTCCAGGACCTCCCGACCGTCCTTGCGGGGCAGGTTGAGGTCGAGCAGGATCAGGTGCGGGCGGGGGGCCTCGGTGTACTCGCCCTCGCGGCGCAGGAACCGCAGGGCCTCCACACCGTCCGAAACCACGTGCAGGCGGTTGCCCAGCTTGTGTTCCTCGAACGCCTCCTTGGTCATGAGGACGTCCCCGGGATCGTCCTCGACCAGCAGCACCTCGATGGGATGCACCAACATGACCTCGCTCAAGCTTCCAGACCCCTGGTGTCAGGGCCCCGCCCCGTCACCGGGGGGAACCGTACCGCCATCGGTGACGGACCGGGAGGAGGGCACCGTGTCGAGCCGTTCGTCCGGCTCGGTGCCGTCCCCTCCGGGAGCGTCGGTGTCCGTCGACCGCTCCGCGGTCTCCGGCCTCGTGTCCGCGTCCGCGGAGTCCTCCGCCCCCTCGTCCCCGATATCGTCGCCGACGCCCTCCACGGTTTCCGTGTCGGCCGTCACGTCCTCTTCGGGGTCCGCGGGCAATGACCAGCATATGCGCGTTCCGGCCCGGACCGCGTCCCGCGGACCGTCGTCGGTGTCCAGCCAGATCCGGCCGCCGTGGAACTCCACGATCTTCTTGCACATCGCCAGGCCGATGCCCGTTCCCGTGTACTTGTCGCGAGTATGCAACCGCTGGAAGATCACGAAGATGCGCTCGGCGTACTGCGGTTCGATCCCGATCCCGTTGTCCGTGCAGCGGAACACCCACTCGTCACCGCGGCGTTCGACGCCGATGTGGACCCGCGGGTCCTCCTCGGCACGGAACTTCACGGCGTTGCCGACCAGGTTGAAGAACACCTGGGTGAGCAGGGTGCGGTCGCCCTGGACGGTGGGCATGGGGTCGTTCGTGACCTCGGCGCCGGCCTCCTCCAGACGGGTCGACAGGCTGCTCAGCGCGTCGCCGAGCGCCACGTCCAGGTCCACGGAGGCGAAGTCCTTGGTCCGGCCGACCCGGGAGAAGGCGAGGAGGTCGTTGATCAGGGTCTGCATACGCTTGGCGCCCTCGACCGCGAAGTCGATGTAGGAGTCGGCGCGCTCGTCCAGCTGCCCGTGGTAGCGGCGTTGCAGCAGCTGGCAGAAGCTCGCCACCTTGCGCAGCGGCTCCTGCAGGTCGTGGGAGGCGACGTAGGCGAACTGCTCCAGTTCCAGATTGGAGCGGCGCAGCTCCTCGGTCTGGTGCTCCAACAGGGTGGACTGCTCCTGGAGCGCGCGACGCGCGTTGGCCACCTCGTCCAGGTCGTGCACGATCCGCTCGCGCATGGCGTCCACGTCCTGGCCCAGCCGCACGATCTCCGGCGGGCCCTGGAGCGTGATGCGGTGGGCGTAGTAACCCTCCGACACCTGGCGCATGTGCCCTGCCAGCTCCTCCAGGGGGCGCAGGACCCACTGCTGGAGCATGACCCACAGGAACACCGACAGGAACACCACGACCAGGCCGACCAGGACGAGCAGTGCGACGACCTGCTGCGTCGCCAGGGTGAGCCCCGTGCGGGCCTGCTCGATCTCGCTCTGGAGCTGCTGGTTGGTGGCGTCGCTGACCCGGTTGAGTTCCAGGAAGAGCACGCGCCCGCGCTGGAGGTCCTCCTGAGAGGGGCTCTCTCCGTTGCTCACCTGCTCCAGGACGGGCTCGGCGAACTCGTCCGTCCACACCTGCCCGGCGATCAGCAGGTCCTCGACGTTGGAGGCGACCTCGGGGTTGTTCGCGGCCAGCCGTTCGAGATCGGCGCGGTTGTCCAGCAGGGTCACGTTGCCCTCGACGTAGGGCTCCAGGAACTCGCGGTCGTGCGTGAGGATGTATCCGCGCAGAGCGTGGTCCTGGCTGAGGTAGGCGGCGCGCGTCTGGTCGACGGCGTTCACCGCCGGAGTGAGGGAGTCCACCTGCAACGTGAGCGAGTCGCGCGCGTTCAGCGCGGCCAGGGTGATCACCGACACCGCGGTCACGAGCACGACGGCGACGACGGTCAGCAGACTGGTGACGCGGCGGCGCAGACTCCAGGGCGCCCGCGGGCCGATCAGCCCGCGCGGCACTCCGTCCGCGAACAGGTCCCCCGCGACCGGAGTTCCCGCCGTCCGGCGGGGTTCGGTCTCCTCGGGCCGCGTGACCGACTCCTCCGCACGGTTCACGCGCCGTCCCCGTTCACGCCGTGCGCGATGAGCAGCATCGCCACGTCGTCCTGGAGCGGGCCGCCGTTGCTGCGCTCGGCCTCGTCCACCACGTGTTCGGGCAGGCGCCTCAGGGAGACGCCCTGGTCCAGGACGCCGCTGACCATGCGGCGCAGACCAGCCACCTCCAACCGCGCGGGCGGGCGACCGTCGTAGGCGTCGACGAGACCGTCGGTGTAGAAGAGCATGCTCGCGCCCACCGGCAGGACGACCTCGTCCACGTCGGCGGCCTCGACGGGGAACACGCCCAGCGGCGGCTGCGGGGACGCCTGGGCCTCCACGACCGATCCGTCCTGGATGACCAGGGGCGGCGGGTGGCCGAGGAGGCGGACGCGCACGCGGTCGGTGCCGGTGTCCAGGCTGGCCATGCACAGTGTGGCGTACATCTCCTCCTGGGCCCGCTCGCTGACCAGTATCTCCTCAAGGTTGGGCAGCACGCGGTCCTCGGCGACCCCGGCCATGACGAGGGTCCGCCAGGCGATGCGCAGGCTCACCCCGAGCGCGGCCTCGTCGGGGCCGTGGCCGCTGACGTCGCCGATGATGACGTGCGTGGTGCCGTTCTTCTCCACGGCGTCGTAGAAGTCGCCGCCGACCACGGCGCGCTTGCGGCCGGGACGGTAGTAGGCGCGGTGGCTCAGCGGTGAGCTCTGGAGGAGGACCTGGGGCAGGAGGCCGCGTTCGAGGCGAGTGTTCTCGCGGGCGCGCATCCGCGCCTCGTGCAGTTGGCGCGCGTTGTCGTCGGCGCGGCGGCGCTCCAGCGAGTAGCGCAGGCTCCGGCCGAGGAGAGAGCCGTCGACCTGGCCCTTGACGAGGTAGTCCTGGGCGCCGGCGGCGACCGCGGCCACGCCCTCGTGTTCGTCGTCGAGGCCGGTGAGGACGACGACGGCGGCCGAGGGCGCGCTCTGGAGCACCTCGCGCAGCAGGTCCAGGCCCTGCGCGTCGGGGAGGTTGAGGTCGAGGAGGACGCAGCCGCGGAAGCCCTTCAGGGCAGCGCGCGCGTCCGCGAGCGTGGGCACCCACGTGATGCGCGTCGTCAGTGGGGTGTCGGCGAGCAGTTCCTCGGCGAGGAGGGCGTCGCCCGGGTCGTCTTCGACAAGCAGGACGTCGACCGATTCGACGGCCGCGTCCACGCGGTGGGGCGGGGCGGCGTCGTCACCGAGGACGGCGCCGTCATGCGCGGCGGCGCCGTGTGTGGTGACGGCCCAGGCCGTCTCGTCGCCGATCACCGTCACGGGATCGTGCCCTGTTCTCCTGGTATCCACTCATCGCCTTTGGTCTGCTGGTCCGTGGGGCACTGCCGCGCCGCGTGCCCGGAGGTTGGACACTCGGGTCTTCCCGGCGGTTCGGACCCACACGACACCCAAACGATAAACGCCATGGCGACCTGTTGACCAGCGCGCGGGACGAGACACATGCAACGTCGGGCACCGCGGCGGGTGTCCCTCCGTCGCACGTGGGAGCCGCGGCGACCGCTCGGTGGTGCACGTGCAGTGCGGCTGCGTCCGCTTTCCGCACGCGCAGTCGCGCATGCACGGACACGTGCGAGATGTGATGTTCGGCTCGCATCCCCGGTGTGTCAGATATTTTTGCGACAATATGTCATATAAATCTTGACACCGGGTCCCGTGTTGATGACATCATGTCATGAAATACCCGAAGCGGAAGGCGGACGGCTCGGATGAACGCGACGACCCAGGCCCCCACGTCCCGACACGGCGAGGTCCCGTTCTCCGAACGGCTCAGGGCGGCAACGTGGGGCGATCACGAGGCGGCGGAGCACCACGGCTTCACCCGGACGCTCATGGAGGGCGTCCTCCCCCTCGACGGCTACACCGCGATGGTGGCCCAGCACTACTTCGCCTACGTCGCCCTGGAGGACCTGGGCCGGGCCCTGGCCGACGATCCCGTGGCGGGCCGCTTCCACCAGCCCGAACTCCTGCGCGTGCCCGCGCTCGTCCGCGACCTGGAACACTTGCTGGGACCGGACTTCCGGGACCGCGTCTCCCCCAGTCCCGCCACCCGCGCCTACACGGCGCGCATCGAGCGGATGGCCGACCACCCCGAGGGGTTCGTCGCCCACCACTACACGCGTTACATGGGCGACGTGTCCGGTGGCCAGTTCATCCGCCGGGTGGCCGCCAGGACCTACGGCCTCACCCACGAGGGTCTGTCCTTCTACGTCTTCGACGGGCTCGGGAGCCTGCCGCGGTTCCGCTCCGAGTACCGCGCGCGGCTCGACTCCCTCGAACTGACCCCGGCCGCCGCCGACCGCCTCGTCAGTGAGACCCGTCTGGCCTACCAGCTCAACACCGAGGTCCTGGCCGACCTCGGACGCCGCCACACACCCCGCGCCCAGGTCGACTGACCTGGGGCGTGTCCGCGCGGACACCACCGCGCCGGTCACCCCGTGCCCCAGAACGGTGACCCGGAGTCGCCGCCCCGTGCCACCCGGTCGATCGGCGTGACACCATAGGAGGATGCCCAAGATCACGGCACCGACCATCGCCGCGCACCGTGCCCGCACCCGGGAGCGCATCATGGCGGCCGTCGACGAGCTGATCCGGTCACAGGGAATCGACCGCGTCTCCATGACCCACGTGGCCAACGCCGCGGGCATCACGCGCACGGCCCTGTACAACTACTTCCCCGACAAGGCGACGCTGCTCCTGGCCTTCACCGAGGAGGTCAGCGGGGCGTTCGTCGACCGGTACAGGCGCGAGCTCCCCTCGGGGGTGTCCGCCGCGCGCAGGGTCTCCGCGTTCGTCCGTCTCCAGCTCGAAGGCATCGTCGCCCATCCGCACCCACCCGCCGCCGAGCTCGGGGCCAGCCTCGGCCCCGACGCCTACCAGCGCTCGCGGCGCACGTCGCGCCCATGCAACGCCTGCTCACCGAGATCCTGGAGGAGGGTACGGTCGCGGGTGAGTTCGACCCGCTGCCCGCCGAGGCGACCGCCCGGCTGACCCTGTCCGTGGTGGGCTCCCAGCGCATCCCGCTCGTGAGCGGGGAGATCGACCTCGACGAGACCCACGCGCTGGTGACGCGGTTCGTCCTGCGCGCTCTGGGCGTGGCCCCCGAAACCGTGGACACCATCCTGCCGAAACCCACCCGGACCGTGACCCACGGTGCCAGCGCCTGAACGTGCTGCGATAAGGGCGGGCCCGTAATCTGCGCGGTGGGCCTGTCCGCGGCGGTCGAAGTCGCGGTGTGTGGCCGGCCTCGGTGAGAATCGGGCTGCCCGCCCCTCCCGGGCAGCCGACCACCCGACGAGTCGTGAGGCCCTCCCCGACGTGTCCCTCGCCCTGATTCTGTTCGGCGCCGCGCTGGTGTCGCTCGCCCTGTTCAACAAGGTGCCCCGCTACGTTCCGGCGGGCCGCCTCCCCGCCCGGCGCCGGGGCTCCGCGGCCCGCTCCCGGGCCGTCGCCGCGCGCGGCGGCACAACCGCACGCCCGAGACCGGCCGCCGGTGCCGTCGGCACGCGCGCACGCGTCGAACTGGCCTCCGCGCGACTCACCGAGCAGGGGCGCGCCCTGTGCACGGCGGTCGGCGGAAGCGCGCTGATCGTGGCCTTCTTCCTCACGCTCTCCGGCCTCTGAGCCCGCCGGAGTCTCCCGCCATGCGCACCAGCAGACCGCCGACGGCCGCGGCGGCCGCCGCGCCCGTCACCGCGGCGACCGCGGCCATCCGCGCGCGCAGTCGGGTGTCGCGGCGGGCGGCCAGTTCCGCCTCGGCACGCGATCGTTCGTCGAACGCGCCGCCGCACAGGACGGGGTCCAGCTCGGCCTTCCGCCAGCACGACGGCCAGGGGCGGAGCGGGCCGAGGCCGCCGGGGCCGCCTCCCGTGCGCGGTTTCCACCGCACGCGGGCGGCCTCGCCCCGAGCACCGGGGGCCGGAAGGATCCTCGGCTCGGGGCCGTCGTAACGCAGCTCGCCGGGGGCGTTGGTCAGCAGCTCGGCGAGGATCTTGGCGCAGGCCCGGGCGTCGCCGAGCGCGGTGTGCTGCCCGGTGGGCCAATCCCCGCTGAGCGCGTGGGAGGCGCGGGCGAGCGAGTAGCGGCGCAGGTCGAGCTGGGAGCGCAGGGCGCGCAGCGTGCACAGGCCGGACTGCCCCGGGGGCAGGCCCGCGGGGACCAGCTCGGAGGCCAGGAAGCGCTGCTCGAAGTCCAGGTTGTGGCTGACCACGACCGCCCCGGAGACGAGTTCGGTCAGCTTGGGCACCAGCTGGGCGGAGGTGGGCGCGCCGACGGTGTCGCTGTCGCCGATGCCGTGGAACTCGCGCCCGTCGACCTCGGCGCGCGGGTCCACCAGTGTGTTGAACTCCTCGACCACCGTGCCGTCACCGCGCAGCCGCACCACGGCGACCTCGACGACGCGGGCGCCCGTGCGCGGATCCAGCCCGGTCGTCTCCGTGTCGAGCACCGCGTACTCCAGGTCCGCCGCCCGCGGGCCGACCCGCCTGCGGGTCAGCGAGCCCCACCGCAGCGTTCCCATCGCCTGCTCCACTCACTCGTCACCGCCGGTTCGCCGGTGTCCGGCCCGGTCGTACTCGAACCGACCTTACTCCCCGTGCGCGACAGCGAACCGCCGTGCGCGTGACCGTGCCCGCACGGCGCCGTCCCGGCACGAGCGTGAGCGGGGCACGAGTGGTTGATCCCACCCCAACACCGGAAGAAAGGTGCATTATGTAACGTTCTTATTCGTGTCCACAGAAACATGGACACTCCCCGCGCACCCGCACCTCAACGGCGAGGAGATCCCGCATGCCCCACACCCCGCGGCCGACGCTGAGCCCGTACCCGGAATACGTGCCCCTCGCGGAGGTCACCCGTTCCGGAATGCGGGAGAGCGTCCACTACGGCGCGGTGGTCGCCCTGACCCCGACCGGGCGGATCGCCCTCGCGCGCGGCCCCGTCCACCAGCCCATGTTCCCCCGTTCGGCCGCCAAGCCCTTCCAGGCCCTGGCCATGCTGCGCGCGGGCGCCCCGCTGGAGGGCAGCTCCCTCGCCATCGCCGCGGGCAGCCACGGCGGCGAGGACATGCACGCCGCCGAGGCCGAGCGCATCCTCACCAAGGCAGGGCTCACCCCCGACGCCCTGCGGTGCCCGGAGGACATCCCCGGCGGGCGGGCGGCGCGCCGCGACTTCCTGCGCGCGGGCCGCGAACCCGAACGCCTCCTCATGAACTGCTCAGGCAAGCACGCGGGCATGCTCTCCGCCTGCGTCCAGCGGGGTTGGAGCACCGACGACTACCTCGACCCCGAGCACCCCCTCCAGGTCCTGGTCCGAGAGACCGTCGAGGAACTGACCGGCGAACGCGTCTCGCACACCGCCGTCGACGGCTGCGGGGCGCCCCAGTTGGCCGTCTCCCTGGTCGGGCTCGCCCGGGGCCTGCGGCGCATGCGCGCCGCCCCCGAGGGCAGCCCCGAGCGCGCCGTCACCGACGCGATGAGCGCCCACCCGGAATACGTGTCGGGCGCCGACCGGATCGACACCGTGCTCATGACCCGCGTCCCGGGGATGGTGGCCAAGATCGGCGCGGACGGGGTGCACCTCATCGGCGCGCCCACCGGCGAGACCGTCGCGGTCAAGATCAGCGACGGCGACGCCGAGGAGCGGGCGCGTACCCTGGTCGCACTCGACGCCCTGCGCGCCATCGGCGTGGACGTCTCCCCCGTGCACGACCTCCTGCGCGTCGACGTCCACGGCGGAGGCGCGCCCGTCGGGGAGGTCCGCGCGCTGTAGTCCGGGCCCTGACCCCGGCGAACACGACCTGACCCGACACCGGAAAGGCACCACAGTGCCGGACACCCTCAGCGACATCGTCATCGCCGGCGCCGGAATGGCGGGGCTGCACGCCGCGGAGTCCCTGCGCGAGCAGGGGTTCGACGGTCGGATCACGCTGGTCGGCGAGGAACCGTACCGCCCGTACTCGCGGCCCCCGCTGTCCAAGGAGGTCCTCACCGGGGCAGGGATGGACCCGTCCAACGGCGCTCCTGGCTGGCTCGTGGGACACCGCGCCCTGCGGCTGCGCGACGACGCCGCGCTGGACGCCCTGGACCTGGACTTTCGCCCGAACACCCGCGCCGTCCGGCTCCACACACGGGCGCGCGAGGTCGACGTGACGGGACCCGAGGGCTCGGAGACCGTGCGCTACGACGGCCTCGTCATCGCGACCGGCGCCCGGGCGCGACGGCCCGACACGACCCTCGCGGGCGTGCACGTGCTGCGCACCCTGGACGACGCCGAGGCCGTGCGCGCCGCCTTCGACTCCGGCGGCCGCCTCGTGGTCGTCGGAGCGGGCTTCGTGGGCGCCGAGGTTGCGGCCAGCGCCCGTGCCGTGGGCATGGAGGTGACGCTGGTGGAGGCGGCGACCACGCCGCTGACGCGGGTGATCGACCCGAGGATCGGACGGATCCTGACCGAACTGCACCGGGAGAACGGCGTCGACGTGCGTCTCGGGGTGGGCGTGACCGGATTCGAGGGCGCCGACCGCGTGGAGCGCGTCCGGCTGGCCGACGGATCCGCGGTCGAGGCGTCCCTCGTGGTGGCGGGGCTGGGTGTGCACCTGAACACCGAGTGGCTGCACGGGTCGGGCGTGGAACTGCTCCCCGACGGCGCGGTCGCCTGCGACGCGTTCTCGGCGACGTCCGTGCCCGACGTGTACGCCGTCGGCGACCTGGCGAACTGGCCGCACCCGCGCTACGGCGGCCGGATCCGGCTGGAGCACTGGACGAACGCCAGTCAGCAGGGGGAGGCGGCGGCCCGCAACCTCCTCGCGGGCTCGGGGCGCACCCCCTTCACCCCGGTGCCCTATTTCTGGTCGGACCAATACAAGATGAAGATCCAGCTGCTGGGACAGGCCGCACCCGCCGATAAGGTCGCGTTCGTGCACGGGTCTGCGGAGGACCGCAAGTTCGTGGCCTTCCTGGGCCGCGGCGGGCTCCTCACCGGGGTGCTGGGGTTGCGGTCAACGCCGCGGACCATGCGTTACCGGGGTCTGCTGGACGAGCCCACGACATGGGACGAGGCGCTGACCGCAGCGGGAGCTACGCCTTCAGGGTGATGGCCTGCTTGGGGCACAGGCGCGCGGCCTCACGCACCTTCTCGTGCAGCTCGGCGGACGGTTCCTCGGTCAGGACGTAGAGGAAGTCGTCGTCGCGGACCTCGAAGACCTCGGGGGCCGCCCCCATGCACAGGGCGTTGCTCTCGCACTGGTCGAAGTCGACCTCGACTCGCATGTCTGTCCCTTCGTCGCGCGGATCTCGGGTGCCTCGACTCTAGTGCGCCGCATCGTGGGATCGGGGACCCGTCCGGGCCGGGTCGCCCTTCCCGTCGTCTCCAGGGTCCCGCCCACCGCGACCCGCCGGGCCCTGCGGCCCCCGGACGGTCGCTACCCGGCGAAACGGTCGGTCGCCTCGATGAGCCGGTCGAGGATGCCGGGCTCGTTGAACGCGTGCCCGGCGTCGCCGACGATGTGGAACCGCGCCTCCGGCCACGCCTTGTGCAGATCGTAGGCGGTGTGGACGGGCGTGCACACGTCGTAGCGCCCCTGCACGATCACGCCCGGGATGTCGCGGATCTTCTCGGCCCCGTCGATGAGCTGGTTCGGGGCCAGGAAGCCCCGGTTGCTGAAGAAGTGGTTCTCGATCCGCGCGAACGCCAGCGCGTAGTCCTCGTCGGAGTGCTGGGCGCGGATCTCGTCGTTGGGCAGCAACGTCACCGTCGACCCCTCCCACACGCTCCACGCTCGGGCGGCCGCCAGGCGCACGGCGCGGTCCGGATCGCCCAGCCGCCGTGCGTAGGCGGCGATGAGGTCGTCGCGCTCCTCGACCGGGATCGGCGCGAGGTAGGACTCCCACAGGTCCGGGAACAGCATCGACGCGCCCTGCTGGTAGAACCAGCGCAGCTCCTCGTCGCGCAGGGTGAAGACACCGCGCAGGACGAGTTCGCTGACCCGCTCCGGGTGGCGCTGCGCGTAGGCCAGCGCCAGGCAGCTGCCCCAGGACCCGCCGAACACCTGCCACCGCGACACGCCGATCATCTCGCGCAGTCGCTCGATGTCCTCGACCAGCGTCCACGTGGTGTTCGTGGACAGGTCGGAGTCCATCCGGCTGGCGTGCGGCGTCGACCGGCCGCAGTTGCGCTGGTCGAAGAGCAGGATGCGGTACCGCTCGGGGTCGAAGAGCCGGCGGTGGGTCGGCGAGCAGCCGCCGCCGGGCCCGCCGTGCAGGAACACGACGGGTTTGCCCACGGGGTTGCCGCACAGTTCCCAGTAGACGCGGTGTCCGTCTCCGACGTTGAGCGTCCCGGAATCGTACGGCTCGATACGCGGGTAGAGGGTGCGCAAGGCGGATGACCTTTCCAGTCGCGAACCGCCGGGCGGTCACCCGGCGGGAGCGGACGCGGGGCGCGGGGCGGCCGTCCCGGTCACAGGCGTCCGAGGAGTTCGGCCTTCTTCGCGTCGAACTCCTCATCGGTGAGCAGTCCCTCCGCATGGAGCCTGCCCAACTCACGAATGGTGGCCAGAACCGCCTCGGCGCCCTGCTCGGCCAGCGGGGCCGGCAGCGGGCCGGGCGGCGCGGCCTCCGGCTCGGCCGGAACGCGGTGGGCGTTGATCGTCGCCGCCATGAGCAGGGTCTCCTCGCTGCCCTTGGTCCCGTGGGAGGCGAGGGTGAAGAAGTCGTGTGCGACGTCGGTGGCCTCGCTCACGCCGCGCAGTTCGATGCGCAGCAGGCCCTCGGTCAGGTCGACCGGCGGGAACCACCGGGCCTCGGCGATCTCGGCGAGGCGGAACTCCCTCGCCTTCTCCTTCTCCTTGGCCGAACTGGCCATCAGGCCGTCCCACTGGAGCCGGACACGGGTGCCGTCGAAGGTGGCCGTGCCCTCGGCGGTGCGGGCCTGGAAGGGAGGCCGCGCCACCAGCGACCGCGCCACCTCGCGCGGGTCGACGGCCCCGCCGGCGATCTCCCGGGCCAAGCCGACCGCGGAGGTGATCTTGTCCGCGACGTACTCGGCGACGAGCTCCCCGTCATACGGGCCGGTGAGCTCCAGCGGGGTCGTCGCACCCCGTCCGGGCGCACCCAGCCCCGCGTACGGGTCCGCACCGTCGACCAGCCACAGCCGCATCCGCCACCCGCGCTTGCGGTCACCGCGCCCGAACTCGACCTCACGCACCGCCACCAGCGGGACCGCGCACTCACTCACGTGCCTGAGCAAGGTGGGAACCTTGCGCCCCGAGTCGAACCTGATCCGTACCGTCTCTTCGTCGATTCGCCAGGTTCCGTGATGTCCGCGCAGTTCCTCCATGCGCCCCATAGTAGGGCTCCCGGACCGGAGGCATCGCCCGCGCGCATCCCGGGTAGGACTCGCTGCGCACACGCGTATCCACCGCCCCGCGCGGGCCAAGCACGCGGACGGTCCGGCCCGGCCGCCGTCCCCGACCCGGAGGTCGCCGAGGATGTCGAAACAGAGGGCCGCGGAGGGCGCGGCGGAGTTCCATGCCGCGCGCGACCTGCTGCTCCGACTCCGTGAGGACCAGCCGAGAGCGCACCGGGAGTTCACCTGGCCCCGGTCCGAACGGTTCAACTGGGCGTTGGACCACTTCGACGCGTTGGCGGAATCCGTCCCCGACCGGACGGCGCTGTGGATCGTGGAGGAGGACGGAAGCGAGGCGAAGTACACCTACCGTCATCTGTCCGAGCGCTCGAACCAGGTGGCCAACTGGCTGATCGGCCAGGGGGTGCACGCCGGCGACCGGATCATGCTCATGCTCGGCAACCAGGTCGAGCTGTGGGAGACCACCCTCGCGGCGATCAAGCTCGGCGCCGTGGTCTGCCCGACCTCGCCCGTGCTGAACGAGAGCGACCTGGTCGACCGGCTGGACCGGGGCGAGATCGCGCACGTGGTGAGCGCCCCCGCCGAGACGGCGAAGTTCGCGAGCCTGCGCGGCCACTGGACGCGGATCTGCGTCGGGTACATGGACGGCTGGCTCAGCTACCCCGACTCCGAGCACTCGGCCCTGGACTTCGCGCCCCCGCACGTGCCCGCCGCCGACGACCCGCTCCTGCTCTACTTCACCTCCGGCACGACCTCCCGGCCCAAGCTGGTCTCCCACTCCCAGCGCTCCTACCCGGTCGGCCACCTGTCGACCATGTACTGGCTGGGCGTCCGGCCGGCCGACATCCACCTGAACATCTCCTCCCCCGGATGGGGCAAGCACGCCTACAGCAGCGTGTTCGCCCCGTGGAACGCGGAGGCGACCGTACTGGTGGTCAACCAGACCAGGTTCGACGCCGAACGCCTGCTGGACCAGGTCGTGCGCTGCGGGGTGACCACCATGTGCGCGCCGCCCACGGTCTGGCGGATGCTCATCCAGACCGACCTGCGGTCCTGGCACGTGCCGCTGCGCGAGGCGGTGGCCGCGGGCGAGCCGCTCAACCCGGAGGTGGTGGACCGGGTGCGCGAGGCCTGGGGGATCACCGTCCGTGACGGCTTCGGCCAGACCGAGACCACCATGCTCGTCGGCAACGCGCCCGGCCAGACCGTCGTGCCAGGATCGATGGGCCGCCCGCTGCCCGGGTACGACATCGTGCTCGCCGACCCGACCACGGACGAGCCCTCCGACAGCGGGGAGATCTGCGTCGACCTGTCCGGGGACCCGGTGGGGGTGATGACGGGGTACGCCGACGGAACGGACCTGACCCGCGAGGTGACCCGGCGCGGCCTATACCACACCGGCGACATCGCCACCAGGGACGCACGCGACCACATCACCTACATCGGCCGGATCGACGACGTGTTCAAGCGTCCGATTACCGGATCTCACCGTTCGAGCTCGAAAGCGTGCTCGTCGAGCACGAATTCGTCGCCGAGGCAGCGGTGGTCCCCTCTCCCGATCCACTGCGGCTGTCGGTCGCCAAGGCCTTCGTCGCCCTGGCCGAGGGGGTGCCTCCGGACGCGGACACCGCCCGTGCCGTCCTCGCCTACGCCCGCGAACGCCTCTCGCCCTACAAGAGGGTGCGCCGCCTGGAGTTCACCGAGCTTCCCAAGACCGTCTCGGGTAAGATCCGGCGTGTACAACTGCGTCGGGCCGAGGCCGAACGCGGCACGGTCACCGATGGCGAGCGCAACCCGGGCGAGTTCTGGGAAGAGGACCTGCCGGGGCTGAAGGACTGATCCTCGCGGCCCCGAGGCGGAACGGTTCCCGCAACGGCCGTCCCGCGTGCGGAGACGATTCGGCGGCACACCCGTTGTGGTGTTTCCCATTCCCCAGACCCGCGCCACCACCCCACGCGACCGTGTCCGACCAGCCCGGACCGCGCTACTGTCAGTCGCGGCGACAGCCAGCACCGACCGAGGGACCGAGGGGATCACGATGCCGAGCACCAACGACACACGGGTGGCGAGTTACCAGCCGCTCATCGCCCCTCGGGACCTGCTCAGGGAACTCCCCCTGGGCCACGACCGCAACACCCTGGTGGAACGGTCGCGCGCCGAGGTCAAGCGCGTCCTCGACGGCGACGACGACCGCCTGCTCGTCGTCGTCGGCCCGTGCTCGGTCCACGACCCCGAGTCGGCGATGGACTACGCGCGGCGCCTGCTCGGCCTCGTCCCGTCCCTGCGCGAGGACCTGTGCGTCGTCATGCGCGTGTACTTCGAGAAGCCGCGCACGACCGTGGGTTGGAAGGGCCTGATCAACGACCCCCACCTCAACGACACCTACGACGTCCACCACGGTCTGCGCACCGCGCGCCAGCTGCTGCTGGACATCAACTCCCTGGGGCTGCCGGCCGGCACCGAGTTCCTCGACCCGATCACGCCCCAGTACATCGCCGACGCCGTGACCTGGGGCGCCATCGCGCCCGCACCACGGAGAGCCAGGTCCACCGCCAGCTGAGCAGCGGCCTGAGCACCCCGGTCGGCTTCAAGAACGGCACCGACGGCGACGTCCAGGTCGCCGTGGACGCCGTCGGCGCGGCCGCCGCCTCGCACACGTTCTTCGGCGTCGACCCGGCCGGCGCCGGGTCCGTCGTGGTCACCGACGCAACCCCGACTGCCACGTCATCCTGCGCGGCGGCCGGGTCGGCCCGAACTACGGCGCCGAGTCGGTGAACGCCGCGCTGGACGTCATCGGCAAGGCGGGGCTGCCGCGCCGTCTGATGATCGACGCCAGCCACGCCAACAGCGGCAAGGACCACACCCGGCAGCCCGGTGTGGCGTCCGCCATCGCCGAGCAGATCGCCGAGGGCCAGGCGGGAATCATCGGCGTCATGCTGGAGAGCTTCATCGTGGAGGGCGCCCAGAAGCTCAGCGACCCGGCCGCGCTCACCTACGGCCAGTCGATCACCGACAAGTGCATGGGCTGGGAGACCACCGAGCACGTGCTCACCCAGCTGGCCGAGTCCGTGCGCCAGCGCCGCAAGAGCACCGACTGAGACCGGGCGGCCGGTCGAGCGGGGCCCGGCGGCGCGCCGCCGGGCCCCGCGTCCGCTCCAAAGGGGACCCGCGACGGAGGTCGCCCGCCGCCAGGATCAGCGGGCGGCCTCCGGCGGCAGCACACCCAACTCGACCAGCAGTTCCCGCCCGAGCCGTTCCCGCAGCTCCAGTTGCGACTCCTCCTCGATGTGCACCCGCAGGGCGAAGGTGTACACGTCCTCCCCGTGCTCGACCCAACCGACCCACCAGCCCGGCGACGATTCCACGGTCCCGCCCCACCCGGTCTTGGCGAACAGGGCGTGGTCCCCGATCCGGTCGACCAGCGCGATCTCGCGCACGGCTGCCAGATGGCGGTCCTCCACCGGCAGCTCCGCGCGGGCGAGGCTCGCCAGGAACGCGGTCTGCTCCATCGGAGAGACCTCCAGCGGCCCCTCCAGCCAGAACCGGTCCACCCTCTCCTCACCGCCGATCGCGCGGTTGCCGTAGTCGAACCGGTCCACCCACGCGGCCATCCGGCCGTGGCCGACCCGGCGTGCGATCTCCCGGTACACCGCCACGTTGGACGCGGGCAGCGCCTCGCGCATGCTCATGTCCCGCTCCCGCTCCGGGACGGGCCGGGATCCACCGCCGTGGGGCACCACCTCGTCGACATCGGAGACCGCGCCCGTCTGGAGCGCGATCACCGAGTTGACCAGCTTGAACGTGGACGCGGGAACCGTGCGCCGACGGGCCTCCTCCGGCGCTACGACGGTCGCCGTGCGCTCACCGGTGTCGAAGAGGACGAAGGTGCCCTCCACGCCCGCCTCCTCGAAGACCGCCTCCAGGTCCTCGCGTTCCTCCGCCGGGACGTCACCGCCGACCCGGTCGACGAGGCGCGCGTCGCCCCGGACGTGGTCGGCCGTCTCCGGCGCGGTGCCCGTGCACGCGACCCCGACGAGCACGACCAGCGCCACGGCCGCCATGGCCCACGGCGTCGTCCCGCGGCCCGGCGCCGCAGACCGCTTCCTTCGCCTGCCACCGGTGACCACTCGTGCCCCCTTCGCACGTCGCCCCGACCATCGCGTCCACGCTAACGCTTCGTCACCGCCCGTACGGCGTTTTCCACAGGCGTGCCGGATGGGACCTCGACCGCCCTTGGGTGTCGGCAGTCGCCGCTGCTAGTCTGATCGTGTTGCTGACCCCGTACGGGAGAGAGCCCGCGTAGCCAATGCGGGCCGCCGAAGGAGCAATCCCTCCCCGATGACAACCTCTCAGGCACGCTGGACCGTACGGGCGAGACCACTCTGGAAAGCAGGGACCGCCGTCCCTCGCCGAAGGTGCAAACCACGCCGAGCGCGCGGTGAAGCTCTCAGGCACAGATGACAGAGGGGGAGGATGGCAACGCCACGCACGAAGACGCCCATCCTCTCGGGAGTGCCCATGCCAGAGCCCGCGTCCGCGCCACGCGCGACAGCGCTGCGCGAGATCCACGAACAGTCCGGGGCCACACTGGTCGACTTCGCCGGGTGGCTCATGCCCCTGCGCTACGGCAGTGAGACCGCCGAGCACACGGCGGTCCGCGAGGCCGCCGGGCTCTTCGACCTCTCCCACATGGGTGAGATCCGCCTGTCCGGACCGCAGGCCGCCGAGGCCCTCGACCACGCCCTGGTCGGTCACCTGTCCAAGGTGGGAGTCGGCCGCGCCCGCTACACCATGATCACCGCCGTCGACGGCGGTGTCCTGGACGACCTCATCGTCTACCGGCTCGGCGAGGAGGAGTACCTCGTCGTGGCCAACGCGGCCAACGTGTCCGTGGTCGCCGCCGCCCTCACCGAACGGGCACGGGACTTCGACGTCGAGGTTACCGACGAGTCCGCCGAGTACGCGCTCATCGCCCTCCAGGGCCCGCGCGCGGTGGAGATCCTGGCGCCGCTGACCGACGCCGACCTCGACGGGATCCGCTACTACGCCGGCTACGAGCACACGGTGGCCGGGGAGCCCGTGCTGCTCGCCCGCACCGGCTACACCGGCGAGGACGGCTTCGAGATCTTCGTCCGCCCCGCCGAGCGCGCCCCGCACGTGTGGAGGGCCCTCATGGAGGCGGGCGCCGGGCACGGCCTGGTCCCCGCCGGGCTCTCCGCACGCGACACCCTGCGCATGGAGGCCGGGATGCCGCTGTACGGGCAGGAGCTCACCAGCGACCTCACCCCCTTCGACGCCGGGCTCGGCCGCGTGGTCAAGCTCGACAAGCCGGGTGACTTCGTCGGCCGCGCCGCCCTGGAGGAGGCCGCGCGCACCGCGCGCGAACGCCGCCTCATCGGCCTCGTCGGCCACGGTCGCCGCCCGCTGCGCAAGGGCCAGAAGGTTCTGCGCGACGGCGCCGTCGTCGGCACCCTCACCAGCGGCGCGCCCTCGCCCACCCTGGGCCGCCCCATCGCCATGGCCTACGTGGACGGCGACCTCGACACCGCGACCGGCGCGTTCACCGTGGACGTGCGCGGGCGCGGCGAGGACGTCGACGTGGTCGAGCTGCCGTTCTACCAGCGGCAGCCGTGACAGCGGGGCCCCGCACCCCGGGGCCCGCGCGCCCCCACGGCGGGATCCCCGATCCGGGGACCGGCACGGTCGGGGCGTGACCAGACGTAGGTCGGGCCGGGGCGCGTGACGGCGCACGGCAGGATGCACGAATATCTCCAAGGAGAGTCGAAGTGAGCGTTCCCACGGAGCTGGGTTACACCGAAAAACACGAGTGGGTCCGGATCGAGGACGGCGTCGCGACCGTCGGGATCACCGCGTACGCCGTCGAGTCGCTGGGCGACATCGTGTTCGTCGAGCCTCCCGCGGTCGGCACCGAGGTGGTCGCGGGGCAGGAATGCGGCGAGGTGGAGTCCACCAAGGCCGTCAGCGACATCTACTCGCCGGTGAGCGGTGAGGTCGTCGAGATCAACGAAGCGCTGGATGACGAGCCGGAGTCGGTCAGCTCCGACCCCTACGGCGCGTGGCTGTTCCGGGCCCGGGTCTCCGAGGAGCCCTCCGACCTGCTCTCCGCCGAGGAGTACAAGGCTCTGACCAAGGAAGAGGAGTAGCCCCCGATGGCGACCGACAAGACCCTGCTCAACCAGAGCCTCAGCGAACTCGACCCGGAGGTGGCGGCCGCGGTCGACGCCGAGCTGGGTCGCCAGCGCGACACCCTGGAGATGATCGCCTCGGAGAACTTCGCTCCGCAGGCGGTCCTGGAGGCCCAGGGCACCGTCCTGACCAACAAGTACGCGGAGGGCTACCCCGGCCGACGCTACTACGGCGGCTGCGAGCACGTCGACGTCGTCGAGCAGCTGGCCATCGACCGCGCCAAGGAGCTGTTCGGGGCCGAGCACGCCAACGTGCAGCCGCACTCGGGCGCCCAGGCCAACACCGCCGTGTACTTCGCGCTGCTCAAGCCCGGTGACACAATCCTGGGCCTGGACCTGGCGCACGGCGGGCACCTGACGCACGGTATGCGGATCAACTACTCGGGCAAGATCCTCAACGCCGTGGCCTACCACGTGCGCGACGAGGACGGCACCGTCGACTACGACGAGGTCGCGGCGCTGGCCAAGGAGCACCAGCCCAAGATGATCGTGGCGGGCTGGTCGGCCTACCCGCGCCAGCTGGACTTCGCGCGGTTCCGCCAGATCGCCGACGAGGTGGGGGCGCTGCTCATGGTCGACATGGCCCACTTCGCGGGCCTGGTCGCCGCGGGCGAGCACCCCAACCCGGTGCCGCACGCGGACGTGGTCACCACCACCACGCACAAGACCCTCGGCGGCCCGCGCGGCGGGCTGATCCTGGCCAGGAAGGAGTTCGGCAAGAAGATCAACTCCGCGGTGTTCCCGGGCATGCAGGGCGGGCCGCTGGAGCACGTGATCGCCGCCAAGGCCGTCGCGCTCAAGGTCGCCGCGGGCGAGGAGTTCGCCGAGCGGCAGCGTCGCACCGTCTCGGGCGCAGGCTACTGGCCGAGCGCCTGACCCGGCAGGACATGGCCGAGGTCGGCGTCAAGGTGCTGACCGGGGGCACGGACGTGCACCTGGTCCTGGTCGACCTGGTGGACTCGGCGATCAACGGGCAGGAGGCCGAGGACCGGCTGCACGAGATCGGGATCACGGTCAACCGCAACGCGGTGCCCAACGACCCGCGTCCGCCGATGGTGACGTCGGGGCTGCGGATCGGCACCCCGGCGCTGGCCACGCGCGGCTTCGGTGACGAGGACTTCGCCGAGGTCGCCGACGTCGTCGCCGAGGCGCTCAAGCCGGAATTCGACGCCCAGGCGCTGCGCGGCCGGGTGCGGGCGCTGGCGGACAAGCACCCGCTGTACCCCAACCTGTAATACCACCGCGCGGGGTGCCACGCGCGCCCCGCGCGGCCCACTCGCCACACCTGTGCTCATCGAGGAGGACAGCCATGGCCATCAGTGTCTTCGACCTGTTCACGATCGGGATCGGACCGTCGAGCTCGCACACGGTCGGCCCGATGAGGGCCGCGCTGACCTTCGTCGAGGGTCTGCGTTCGCGCGGCCGGCTGTCCGACGCCGCGCACGTGCGGGCGGAGCTCTACGGCTCCCTCGCGCTCACCGGCAAGGGGCACGGCAGTGACACCGCCGTCATCCTGGGGCTGATGGGACACACGCCCGAGAACGTGGACGTGGACGCGGTTCCCGAACTCGTCGAGTGCGTGCGCTCCGGGCGCACCGTCTCCCTGGGCGGCGCCGATGGTCCGACCGTCAGCTTCGACCCGGCGGTGGACGTGGACTTTCGCCGTAAGGAGAGCCTGCCCGACCACCCGAACGGGATGCGGTTCGTGGCGTTGGACTCCGTCGCGCCGAGATCGCGTCCAAGGTGTACTACTCGGTGGGCGGCGGGTTCGTCGTCGACGAGAAGGCGGCCGGCGCCGACCGGATCACCCAGGACGACACCCCGTTGCCGCACCCCTTCGCCAGCGCGGAGGAGCTCCTGCGGATCTGCGAGCAGACGGGGAAGTCGATCAGCGCGGTGATGCTCGCCAACGAGCGGGCGTTCGGCCGTACCACCGAGCAGATCCGTTCCGAGCTGCTGGCCATCTGGACCGCGATGCGCCAGTGCGTGCGCCGCGGCGTGCTCACCGAGGGAAGTCTGCCCGGCGGTCTCAGGGTGCCCCGGCGGGCGCACCGCCTCTACCGGCAGCTGGGCGGGGTGTGCGACGCCTCCGGGCTGCTCGCGCCGACCTCGGTGGACTCCGACCCGATGCGGGGCAGCGACTGGATCACGCTGTACGCCCTGGCGGTCAACGAGGAGAACGCCGCCGGAGGCCGGGTCGTGACCGCGCCGACCAACGGAGCGGCGGGGATCGTGCCCGCGGTGCTCCACTACTACCTGCACTTCAGCCCGGGGGCCGGTGACGACGGCGTCGTGCGGTTCATGCTCACCGCGGCGGCGATCGGCATCCTGTTCAAGCAGAACGCGTCGATCTCGGGGGCCGAGGTCGGGTGCCAGGGCGAGGTGGGATCGGCGTCGTCGATGGCCGCCGCGGGGTTGGCCGAGGTGCTCGGGGGGACCCCCGCCCAGGTGGAGAACGCCGCGGAGATCGCGATGGAGCACAACCTGGGGCTGACCTGTGACCCGATCGGCGGGCTGGTGCAGGTGCCGTGCATCGAGCGCAACGCGCTGGCGTCGGTCAAGGCGATCAGCGCGGCGCGGATCGCCCTGCGCGGCGACGGGAGCCACTTCGTCTCGCTGGACAAGGTGATCAAAACCATGAGGGACACCGGCCGGGACATGCACGACAAGTACAAGGAGACCTCGCGCGGCGGGCTGGCCGTCAACGTCATCGAGTGCTGAGAGTCTCCAGCGGGCCAGCGCCTACCCGTTCCGCTCCAAGGTTTCGGCCAACACCTGACTCATCGGAGTCTCGGGAGAGTCGAGACGTTCCTCGACGAGCCGCCGCCACCGATCCGGGTCCGCTTCCCCAGTCAGCCGCGCGCTGAGCCGCCACGAGACACGCATCACTCGCTCCACCGCGTCGATCACGCTGCGCTGCTGCTCCATGTCGTGTCTCGTGCCTTCCCGTCTCAGCGCGACCGGTACGCGTCCGCTCGGTGCTCCACCGCCAGGACCGTCACGGTGCGGTCCGACTCATCGATCTCGTACAGGGCCCGGTACGCTCCCCGCCTCGCTGACCACACGCCCTCACAGGGTGGAAGGAGCAACCTCTTGCCGAGCCGGTGGGGGTTGGCCACGAGCGACGTCGTGACGAACTCGTACACCGCCGTCGCCACTTTCTCGGGAAGCCGCTTGGCGACCGCCCGTGCCGCCGGACCGGAGAGGATCAGACGGTGGGCCTCCGCTTCCTCCGCACTCATGCATCACGCTGCCGTTTGGCCATCAGCGCGGCGAACTCGTCGGAGTCCAGCACGTCCCCGGCCTCGACCGCGGCCCGCGATTCGGCGACCTGACGCATCAGGTCGGAGTTGGAGAGCACCTCCAGTGTCTCCTCGACGGCTCCCAGGTCATCGGTGGAGATGATGACGGCCGCCGCATCCCCGTGTCTGGTGATCGTCACTCACTCGTGGGTACGGACGATCTCGTCGACCAGCTCGGACAAGCGGTTGCGGGCTTCGGTGAGGGGCAGCGTCGTCATATCCCCATGCCAGTCCGAATCTGCCTCGAAGTCGGTACAGAATTCCGGCAGAAGGGCCCATGACGCACCGGCCGCCCAACCGTCCCCCCAC
This sequence comes from Nocardiopsis sp. CNR-923, assembly GCF_001942255.1. Lineage (GTDB taxonomy): Bacteria > Actinomycetota > Actinomycetes > Streptosporangiales > Streptosporangiaceae > Nocardiopsis. The sequence continues at coordinate 33,575 of NZ_MKKC01000068.1, read as the reverse complement.
GAGCCACGAACGCGCCGATCCGGTACGTCGTGGGTGTCCGCCCCCTCACGCCAGGCTGCGGCGCGGCGTCCGGGCCGGGGCCGCCACCGACATGCGGATCACGGTCGGAATCCGCTCCAGGTCGAGGGCCTCCCCCAGGTTGGCCACCGCCTCCGAGCGCACCCGCTCCCACACCCGGGTCACGTCCGCGTCCTCCTCCAGCAGGAGCGCCAGCCGCAGGTGCGGCGCCTCGCCCGACTCCGTCAGCCGCGCCCGCGCCCGCCGCACCCCCGGGTAATCGGCGACCTCCTGTTCGAGGGCGCCCCGCGCCACGCTCTCGCTCATCTCCACGCGTCCCTCGGGGCCGTGTTCGAGCACCAGCCTGCCGACGGTGTCGTTCGTCCCCTGCACCAGCAGCCACCGCAGGGCGAGGAACCCCGCCAGGAAGCCGCCGCGACGGTCGCGTAGGGCACCCACCGCTGGTCGAGCACGTCCCTGACCTGGGCGCTGGCGATCGCCTCACCCGCCAGGTCATGACCGAGGACGCCCCTGCCCGCGGCCAGCGACGCCAGTCCCACGGCCAGCAGGGCCGCGCCCACCACGACCAGTCCGATCCTGTTGCCCCTGGCCGACCGTCGGTTCATGTCCCGTCCCATGTCAGTCCTCCGCGTAGCGCACGTGCGTGACGATCCGCATGCTCCGCAGCGGGGCCAGCTCCTCCAGTCTCCGTTCCACGGCGGCGGTCACCTCGGCCGGCAGACCCTCCCAGTCCTGCACGGCCGTACGCACGTGGACCCGGATCCGCTGTCCGCGCACCGCCACGTGCACCGAGTCGACCCCGCTGACCTCCCGCGCCGCGGAGGACACCGTCCGACGCAGGGCCGGCCGGGTCAGCCCGACCACCAGCGCCGGGTCGTCGGTGCGCAGCGCCGTCCACCGACCGTTCCCCGGCGCCAGCGCCACGACGATCAGGGCCAGCCCGATCGCGGCGAGCACCGCCGAGGCGATCTGCACCGACGGCTCGGACCACGTCGTGGTCGCCGCGTAGTCGCTCGCCGCCCCGAACGGGATCATCCGCAGGGGACTGCCCGCCAGCGCCGAGATGACCTCGGCCGCCGACACCACGGCCAGCGCGAGGATCACCGTTCCCGTGGCCACCGCGGGCCAGGACCTGCGGGGGCGGAACGTGTGGACCGCCACGCGTTTCGCCCGTCGGTCGATCCCCTGGTCGGGTCGGCCCAGGACCTCTTCCACGGTGGTCATGTCAGCGCACCAACTCCGCGATCTCGATGTCGACGTGGTGGACCCGTCCTCCCGTGGCCCACTCGACCCGTTCCCTGACGTGCGAACGCACCCGGTCGGCCACCCCGGTGACCGACCTGCGGTAGCGGACCGTGATCCTCAGCCGCAACCGCACGTTGTCGCCGCTCATCCACGCCCTGACCACGCGCGACCGCGCGGGGCCCGCCTCGGGCACCTCGCGGAGCGCCTGGACCGCCACCCGCTCGACCACCCGCGGCGGGATGTCCGTCCGGCCGCCGGGGTCGCGCGCCACCGCGTGCCCGAGGCCCGTCACCGGCGCCCCGCCACTCCGCGGCGGTGGCGCCGCCGCCTCCGTGCTCAGCGACCGCTCCACAGCGCCCCCCTACACCGAGCGCCGTGTGAACACCTGCGCGAGTCGATCTCACCCTCGACCGCCCGCCCCGCGACGTATCCGGCGATCCCCAGCCCCAGCACGAGCAGGAAGGCCACGAACCCGCCGAACGCCCCGGCCAGACCCAGCACCGTCCCGAACGCCAACCCCACGATCGGCCACATAGCCGCCCCCTCTCGTGTCCAACCGCCTCCCACGCCCGCGACGGCCTCAGCCGTCCTTCGGCGCGCCCCCGCCCAGACCCGCGACCACGTCCTCCACGAACACGTGGACGACGCGGCCACCGGCGAGCGGGGCCAGTACGTCACGCACCTCCGCGACGATGTCCGGGATCGACCTCCCGAACCGCGTCACGAGTCCGACCTCGACCGCCGTCGACCGAACCGCGACGCCGACCACGGTCCCTCCCCGAACCGGGGTGCTGATCGTCCTGAACGCCCCCGACGACAGCCAGGCCACGTCCGGGTGGCGCGCCGCCTTTGCGGCGAGGACCGCCGCGAGCTGCCCGGGGTCGTCCGCACCGGTCACCGCTACTGGACCCTGGGCGCGTCTGCGCCGACGCCGCGCGGGTCGGCTGGGCTCCCGCCCCATCGCCGTCGTCGGGCAGATGGATGTCGTCGACCCTGATGTTGATCTCGGTGACCTCCAGCCCGGTCATCCGTTCCACCGCCGCCGTCACGTTGCGGCGCACCGCCGCAGCCAGGTCCTGGATGGCCACCCCGTACTCGACCACGAGGTCGATGTCGACGGCGGCCTGGCGCTCACCCACCTCGACCGCCACGCCCCGCGTCACCGAGCCGCTGTCGCCTCCCCGAATGACAGCGTCGCGCACAGCGCCCACCGCGCGCGCCGCCCCGCCGCCCATGGCGTGGACGCCGCCGATCTCGCGGGCCGCCATGCCGGCGATCTTGGCGACCACGCCGTCCGCGATGTGCGTGCGCCCCGCGCCGACCGCCGGGCGCTCCGCGGTGGCCGCGTCGCGGGCTCCCGGTACCCTCGCCTCGCTCCTGGTCTCCGACACCGGTCCCCCCTACGCCGTGTACGCGTCCCGTGGTCGCCCTCGCCCGGCGGTACCAGTCAGACCGAAACCCGGTCAAGGTGTCCGACCGTGAACCGACGGGAATCGACCCCAACACACCATATACGCACTCTACGTAGTCGACAAGATGCTCTCAGTAAGGTTTCGCGAAGCACGGGAGCAACGACATCACCATCCCTGCCCCAAATCCGCGTCGGGAATCCCCCTGCTCAGGGAAAACGCAAGGGGCGCCCCAGGCGCCCCCGACGTTTGTCACGGCCGCGGCCCCCGCTCCCGGGCCGCCCGGCCGGGTCAGTCGAAGACGACGGTCTTGTCCCCGTTCAACAGCACACGGCGCTGCGCGTGCCAGTTGACCGCGCGCGCCAACGCCACGGACTCCAGGTCCCGACCGATCGCGGTGAGCTGCTCGGGGCTGTGGGTGTGGTCGACCCGGGAGACCTCCTGCTCGATGATGGGCCCCTCGTCGAGGTCCGCCGTCACGTAGTGGGCGGTCGCGCCGATCAGCTTCACGCCGCGTTGGTGCGCCTGGTGGTAGGGGCGGGCACCCTTGAAGCTCGGCAGGAAGGAGTGGTGGATGTTGATGATCCGGCCGGACATCTTCGCGCACAGCCGCTCGGTGAGCACCTGCATGTACCGGGCCAGGACGATCAGGTCGACGTCGCAGGACTCGACCAACTCCAGCAGCCGCGCCTCCTGACGCCCCTTGGTCGCCGCGGTCACCGGCAGGTGGTGGAAGTCCACGCCGTAGGACTCGGCGAGGAACTCCAGGTCGGGATGGTTGGACACCACGGCCGCGATGTCGACGTCCAGCAGTCCGCTGCGCTGCCGGTACAGCAGGTCGTTGAGGCAGTGCCCGAACTTGGAGACCATGACGATCATCCTGGGGCGGATGTCGCGGGCCTGGAGCGTCCACTCCACGACCTGGTCGCCCGGCCCCTTGCCGAAGTCGCCGGACAGGGCGGCGAACGCGCCCCGCAGGACGTCCTCGCCGACCACGGCGCCGTCGGAACCGCGCTCCGCGAGGAACTGCATCCGCAGGAAGAAGCGTCCCGTGTAGTGGTCGCCGTACTGCTGACTCTCGGTGATGTTGCAACCGTGGTCGGACAACAGATTGGCCACCGCCGCGACGATGCCCCGACTGTCGGGACACGCAAGGGTCAGGACGTACTCGCGCTCACTCATCGAAAGAACCATTCCAGGGATCGGACCGGCTGAACAGCCAGGATGCTCCAGGATATCGGCACCTGTCCAACCGCGTCGGGACTCGACCGCGTCGGCGACCCACACCGGTCCAGGTTCGGCCAAGGGAATATGAAATCTATTCATGTTCTGGCATCCTCGACGCATGACGAACCAGCGCGAGAAGTACGAGGCCGCCACACGCGCGCTCCACGCCCCCTTCGCCGTCGTCGACCTGGCCGCGTTCCGCGCCAACGCGACCGCCCTGACCAGTCGCGCCCACGGCCGCCCCGTCCGCGTGGTCAGCAAGTCCCTCCGCTGCCGGCGACTCATGCGCGCCGCCCTGGACCTGCCGGGCTACGCGGGCATCATGGCCTTCACCCTGCCCGAGGCTCTCTGGCTGGCCGCGGACGGGGAACGGGGCCCCCTGAGCGACGACATCCTCGTCGCCTACCCCACCGCCGACCGCGAGGCCCTCGTCCGGCTCGCGCGCACCCCGGACGCCGCCCACCGCATCACCCTCATGGTGGACTCCACTGCGCACCTGGACCTCATCACGGCCGCCGTCGCCGAGGCCTCCGCCGCCCGCGCGTCCGACGCGCCCCCGATCCGCGTGTGCCTGGACATCGACACCAGCTGGCAACCGCTCGGCCCCCGCCTGCGCGTGGGCGCCTACCGCTCACCCGTGCGCACGCCCGCCCAGGCCGCCGCGCTCGCCCGCGCGGTCGTCCGCCGCCCCGAACTCCATCTGGACGGCGTCATGGCCTACGAGGGCCAGATCGCCGGGGTCGGGGACGCCCCTCCCGGCAAGCCCCTCCTGGGCCGGGTGCTGCGGGGCGTCCAACGGCGCTCGGCGGTCGAACTCGCCCGGCGGCGGGCGGCCGTGGTCCGCGCGGTGCGGGAGGTGGCCGACGTGCGCTTCGTCAACGGCGGCGGGACCGGCAGCCTGCACACCACCGGCCGGGAACGCGCCGTCACCGAACTGGCCGCCGGATCGGGCTTCTACCACCCGCACCTGTTCGACCACTTCCGCTCCTTCGACGGCCGCCCGGCCGCCCTGTTCGCGCTCCCCGTCGTCCGCCGCCCCGCCCCCGACGTGGCCACCGTCCTGGGCGGCGGCTACCCCGCCTCGGGTCCGGTCGACGCCCTCCGTGCGCCGGTGCCCCATCTGCCCGAGGGGCTGGCCTACACCGCGAACGAGGGCGCGGGGGAGGTGCAGACCCCTCTGGTGGGCGAGGCCGCGCGCGCCTGGAGGTCGGCGACCGCGTGTGGATGCGCCACGCCAAGGCGGGCGAGATGTGCGAACGCTTCGGCACGCTGCACCTCGTCGACGGCGACACGGGCGAGTACCTCGGCAGCGCCCCCACCTACCGCGGCGAGGGACGCACGTTCCTCTGACCTCGCCGAGGCGCGCACCCCGGACAGACGTGGGGCCCGGGCGGGAATGCCGCCCGGGCCCCACGTTCACGTCCTCGCTACCTCCTCCGGCGCACCGCCCAGGCCACGACGCCCACGGCGATGGCCGTGCCCACACCCGCGATCAGGATCAGTGCCTCGGGGGGCAGCGGCCGCCGCGACTGGTAGGTCGTCACGACCTCCTCGTCGCCCCGGAGCAGGATGCTCCCCTCCTCCGGCTCGACCGCGTGGCTCTCCACACGCACCGCGCCGCCGCCGACCACCAGCGCCCTGGCCTCGTCCGCGATCCTGGCGCCGCGCTCACGGACCCGGGTGATCTGCCGCCGCGCGATGTTGCGCGGGCGGGCCCGCACGGCCAGCTCGTCCAGGGTCTGCGCCAACCGCCGTTGTTCGCGGTCGATCTCGGCCTCGACGTCGGCCGGGGTCTGGCGCGGCTCGGTGTCGCGTCCCGTCATTGGGTGCCTTCCTCCATCAGCGCAGGGTCGAATGAGAGTCCGTGTCCGAGCCGGTGTCCCGGCTCCCATCCTCCGCGCCGTCGGACGGACCGGAGAATCTCAGCGCGCCATCGATTCCGTCGACCACGCGGAAGAAGTCCCGCGTGGACAACCACAGTTTATAGATGATGGCGATCTCGAACGCGAGCAGCAAAACGCCCGCCAAGGCGGCGATCCAGCCGATGGCGGCGGGCGCCCCGGTCACCGCGACGACCAGCGGCGCGACCACGAACACCGCGATCTGGAACTCGATGCCGCTGAACAGATGGGTACGCGTCCGACGCTCGTTGAGCGCCCCCCAGAACCGCGTGTACCAGGGAAAACGCGCCCGGAACTCCTGGTGCAGGTCCACCTTGGGCAGGGTCAGGTCCGGCTGCTTGCCCGCCGTGCGCTGATTGCGCGTCTCCCGCTCGTTCTGAATGTGAAGGATCTGTTCCAGCACGTCGATCCCGTGCCGCAGCACCGCCTGTTCGCCACCGTCGCTCATCGCGCCGCCACGCTCCCCGCCGACCCCGGACGCGTCGCCGGCCTCCGGCTCCAGCATCGACAGGGTGGCCCGCGCCCGCTCCAGGGCCGCCGCCAGGTGCGAGCGCATCTCACGGCGCAGCTTGTGCACCTGGAGCGCGTTGAGGTACCGCAGCATGTCGATGAACACCACGGCCAGGGCCAGCCACACGAACACCACCGGCGCTGAGTCGGGGTTCTCCTCCGTGGCGACCACGTACTGCCCGCCCATCAGGCGACCGCGCAGACCAACACCCGGAACCGGTCCGAGACGTAGTCCATCCACGAACCGAACAGGGACTCGGTGTCCGTGAGCCTGGCGAGTTTGCCGTCCATGCAGTCGACCAGGAAGCACAGGAAGTAGAACAGGGCGCCCAGGACGAGGGCCTCCCGGTAGCCCAGCGCGAAGCAGACCGCGGCGCCCAGCCCCAGGAAGAGCGCGGCCACCGTCAACTGGTTGGGTGTGATCGAGGTCCGGTTCGCGACCAGGCGCACGAGCCGCACGGCCATCGGGTCCACGAAGTAGACCGTCCACCAGGAGTCGCGCTGCTTGAGGGTCCGAGTCCTGACCTCGTCGAGTGTGAATCCAGGCATCGTCGGCAATGACTCCCAAACGCGAAGCGGGTCTGTTCCGGTCCCGGGGCTCCGAGGCCGCCTACCGGACGAGGGCGTGTCGCCCGAGTGCGGGTCAAGGTCCGGATCATCGACGGATCGGACCACAACCACGAGTGCGGTCAACGATAGGCGATAGCACCACGGATCTCCGCCGTCGCGGAGGAACCGAACCGCAATCGCAACCGAAGAACGCCCTCGCCAGCGCCCCTGACCTCCGAAGCGGCGGCCCGCACCCCGGGCTCGGGGCGTAGTGTGAGGGCCAAGGACAGCGGGGCCGACCGCTCCGCCAGCCACAGATTGGAACACCACGTGAGCGACCCGATCCGTCTGGAGCCCGGCGACCAGGCCCCCGACTTCACCCTCCCCGACGCCGACGGCAAACCCGTCACGCTCAGCGAGGTGCTGGCCTCCACCGGCAAGAGCGCCGTCCTCTACTTCTATCCCGCCGCGATGACGCCCGGCTGCACCACGGAGTCCTGTGACTTCCGCGACAACCTGCGCGACTTCGACTCCGCCGGGTTCACCGTGCTCGGCATCTCCCCGGACACCGCGGACAGGCTCGCGCAGTTCCGGGACAAGGAGGGCCTCACCTTCCCCCTGCTCGGCGACCCCGAGAAGGACACTCTGCGCGCCTACGGCGCCTTCGGGGAGAAGAAGAACTACGGCCGCCTCGTTCAGGGCGTGATCCGCTCCACGATCGTCGTCGGCGCCGACGGCAGGGTCGCCAAGGCCTTCTACAACGTGAAGGCCACCGGCCACGTCGACCGGATCAAGCGCGAACTCGGCGTCTGACGTCCCCGTTCCCCCGGCGCCCGGCCCGTGCGGCCCGGCGCCGTCGCCCGCCTACGGAGCGGGACCGCTGTCCACCACCGGTACAGTTGTCCAGACGGGGCCGTAGTCCAACCGGCAGGAGACGGCAGCTTTAGGTGCTGTACAGTGCGGGTTCGAATCCCGCCGGCCCTACTCGGTTCGCGGACGGCCCCGCGGGCGGGCGCGTCCACGTCCGCGGGTCCGTGCGCGTGCGCGACCGGTTCAGCGGCCCAGCAGCGCCCACAGCACGATGGCCAGCAGCACGGCGATCCCCAGCACCACGGCGGCCACCACCGGCAGCCGGCCGCGCTCGGCGTGCTTGCCCGAACTCGTCAGTCCCAGCGTGTCCGTCGACTCGCGGATCGACGTCATGATCGTGTTCATCGCCTCGGGACTGTGGCGCAGCCGTTCGTTGATCGACTCGGCCAGCACGTGCGCGCCCGCCCGGAAGTGCTCCCGCGCCTGCTCGCGCGCCGACCCGTGGTGGCCGTGCTCTGCCTCCGCGGGGCGGGGTTCGGCGGGCGTGGCCGGACCGTCCGCGCCGCGTTCGGGGCTCGTCTCCGGAGCCCACGGGGCCAGCGCCGCGATCCTCAGCATCTTCGTGGCGTTCTCCGCGGTGAGCCGCTCACTCGGCTCGACCTTCAACAGCCCGGCCAGCACCGGCGCCAGCGGACCGGCGTTGGCCGCGGCGGCGGGCTCGTCCAGCTGCTCCTGGCGCAGAATCTTGATGTAGCCTTGCGGTCGTAGGGCGGGTGGCCCTCGACTGCCGCGTACAGGGTCGCGCCCAGGGACCACAGGTCCGACTCCGGACCCACCGGCCCCGCCTTGGCCCGTTCCGGCGGGATGTAGGCGGGCGAACCGATGATGCGCCCGGACGCGCTGAGCGCCGACTCGCCGTTCCACGCGGCCAGGCCGAAGTCGGTCAGGACCACGCGGCCGGACTCGCTGATCATCACGTTCTCGGGCTTGACGTCGCGGTGCACGATCCCCTCGGCGTGCGCCACCTTCAGGGCGTCGATCAGCTGGAGCCCGATCTCGGCCACCCGCTGGTAGGGCAACGGGCCGCCCATCTGGATGATCGCCTCCAGGGTGGAGGCCTCCACCAGCTCCATGACGATCCACGGCCGGTCGTCCTCGTCCACGACGTCCAGGACGGTGACCAGGCTGGGGTGGGTCAGACGCCCGGCGACACGGGCCTCGCGGGTGGTCCGCTGCAGGAGGGACTCGCGCTCGGCCCGGCTGAGGTCGGCGGGCAGGCGCAACTCCTTGACGGCCACCTCGCGGTCGATGACGAGGTCGGTGGCGCGCCACACGGTGCCCACTCCGCCCCGAGCGATCTCGGAGGTCAACTGGTAGCGACCCTTGAGCAGCCGACCCTCAGGCTCGACGTCGGCCATGTTGGCACCCTCCGGGGTCGCCGCGCCGGGCGATGCCTCGGGCCGCTGGGTGTGGGGGTTGTCTAGGGAGGACAAGGTTATCCACGGGTCCATTCACCGGTCATGGCGGCCTCCTGCGGAGCATTGCGGTCGCTGTCACCACGTAGGTGCACGGATCACTCGTTATATCAGTCGCGCCCCGGGTCGACGCAGGTCGACGCCGGAACACTGATACATAGGTTCGTTTTCGTTATGTCCGATGCTCGGCCACACATGCGGTGACCTACGTCTCCTTGACCGTTCCTTGCCCGGGACCTGGGACGAGGTCGGGTCCGGGCGCGGCGGGGCGCCGCGCCCGGTACGACGTTCAGGACCAGAGGGACTCGGGTGAGCGTACCTCGACCGGGCCCACACCGATGTCGGCGAGGGGCCGACGCAGCCGCTCGGCGTCGCCGACGACGATCACGACCGCCTCCTCCGGGCGAAGGTACTCGACGGCGGCCGAGTCGAGGTCGGCCCGGGTGAGCCGCTCGTATCCGGCGCGATTGCGGTCGACGTGGTCGTCGGGCAGGTCGTGCACGACGATGTCCACCAGCGCGCCCGCGATCGCCCGCGCGGTCGAGTAGGTGACCGGCAGGCCCACGATGTTGGACTCGCGGACCGACGCCAGTTCGTCCTCGGTCACCCCCGACTCCCGCAGCCTTGTGATCTGCTCCAGTGCCGAGGTGATCGAGTGCGCGGTGGTGTCCGCCTCGACCTGCGTGGAGGCGAAGAAGACCCCGCTGTCGCGGCGCAGGTCGAACCGCGAACCGGCGCCGTAGGTGTAGCCGAGCCGCTCGCGCAGCTCCATGTTGAGGCGGGAGGTGAACATCCCGCCGAGGACCTCGCTGACGCCCTCGGCGCGCGGCAGGTCCACCTGGGAACGCGACGGAGCGCGGTGCGCGATGACCAGGGCGGACTGCACCGAGCCGGGCCGGTCCACGATGAGCAGGCGGGGCAGCTCCCCCGGCGGCGGCGCGGGCTCGGCCAACTCCGGCTCCGGCGTCGCGGCCACGTCTGCGAAAACGGTCTTGCCCAGCGCCTCCAGGTCGACCCCGCGCAGGTCGCCGACGACCACGAGCGTCCCGGCCGCCGAGGCGACGAAGTCGTTGTGGTGGCGCGCGACCATCTCCGGGGTGACGTCGGCCAACCGGACCGGGCCGCCCGACAGCGGCGTGGCGTAGCGGCCGGTGAACAGCTGCCCTCCCAGGCAGCGCATGGCGAGCGTGGACGCGGAGGCCGCCTCCAGCCAGAACCGCTCCAGAAGCTGGTCGCGGCGGCGGACGACGTCGTCGGCGGTCAGGGCGGGGCGGCGCACGGCGTCGGCGAACAGGCGGACCGCGTCGCCCAGTCGGCTCACCGGGACGTCGAGGCCGGTGATGAAACCGTCCCAGGTGACCCGGGAGACCCACTCGGCGCCGTGCCGCTCCAGGGCCGGGGCGAGGGAGCTGTTTCCGTCGGGGCCGTCCTCCAGGACCTCGCTGGTGAGCACGCTGACGCCCATCGCGTCGAGCGGCTCGGCCGCACCGCCGTGGGGGTGCACGAGGCGAAGGGAGGCCAGGTTCTGACCGGGCAGGTCGACGGCGACGACCGTGCCGCCCCCGACGGTGACCCGCTGGGGCACGGGAAACGAGTAGGACGCTGGGGAACCGAGGTCCGGGCGTGTCTGCGGCATGCTCTACGGCTCTTTCTGCGACTTGCGGTGACAGTGCCTGTGACTAGGAGGCGGCGGGCTCGGGCTCCGAGGACGCCTGTGCGGTCTCGGGGTCGAAACGGACCACGAGCAGGTTGTCGTCGACGAGCAGGCGCTCGACCGCCGACCGCACCTCCTCCGCGGTGATGTCGGCCCAGCGCTCGGGCCAGGTGAAGACGAGTTCGGGGTCCCCCAGCAGCTGCGTGGCGCTGCCGATGGCGTCGGCCAGACCCGCCGGGCTGGCGAGCGTCTGGAGGTGGTCGCGCTCCAGGACGGCCCGGGCGCGGTCGAGCTCCTCCTCGGTGACGCCGGCGGCGAGCTTGGCGATCTCCTCGCGCATGGCGGTCTCCAGCTCGTCGCCGCTGACGCCCTCGCGGGCGAGCATGTTCACCAGCATCAGGCTGTCGGTGTAGCGGAACGGCAGGATGTCGGCAGCGGCCCCGCCGTCGTCGGCGGCGATGGGGCGGTCGACCACGAGCGCGCGGTACAGGCGGCTGCCCTGCCCCTGGCCGAGCACGGCCGAGGCCAGGTGCATGACGTCGAAGTCCCGCGAACCGTAGGGTGCGACGCGGTACCCGGCGAACACGCCGCGGCGGGCACGGTCTCGGTGACGGAGTCGCGGACCGGGCCGCCCAATGGCTCGGGCAGGGAGGCGTCGGGCGCCTCGGGCAGGGCGTCGCGGGCGGGAACGGGTCCGAAGAAGCGCTCGACGCGCGCCAGGACGTCCTCGGGGTCCAGGTCGCTGACCACGGTGAGGACGCAGTTGTCCGGGCCGTAGTGCGCCTTGTGGAAGGACTTGACGTAGTCCAGGTCGGCGGCGTCGAGGTCGGCCATGGAGCCGATGGTCGGGTGGTGGTACGGGTGGCCCTCGGGGTAGCCCAGTCGCAGGATGCGTTCCAGGGCCGTGCCGTAGGGCTGGTTGTCGTAGCGCTGGCGGCGCTCGTTCTTGACGACGTCGCGCTGGTTGTCCAGGACCTCCTGGGTCATTCCGTCGCGCAGCGTGGACAGGCGGTCGGCCTCCAGCCAGAGGATGAGGTCGAGCGCGTGCTCGGGCACCGTCTCGTAGTAGTTCGTGCGGTCGGTGGAGGTGGAGGCGTTGATGTCGCCGCCGAGCCGCTCGACGACCTCGAAGTGCTCACCCTTGACGACGTTCCCGCTGCCCTGGAACATCAGGTGCTCGAACAGGTGCGCGAACCCGGTGCGGCCGGGCACCTCGTGGCGGGACCCGACCCCGTACCAGAGGTTCACAGCGGCGACCCTCCCGGTGGACGCCGGTGCGGTCACCAGCCGCAATCCGTTGTCGAGCGTGTACTGAACCACACGTCCCGCCGCTCCATTGGTGGTCACCAGTGCTGCACCCCGATTCGCGCCGTAGCCGAACTGTCGTCACCTGACGACTACGACCCTATGGCCTCCGGAGGGCTGACGGGCACCCATCGGGTGAACGGCCCCGGACGGACGCGGCGGCGCCCCGGTTCAGTTCCGGTAGCCGGAGGTGTCCATCGAAGCGGCGATCTGGGTGTAGACCTCCTCGTACTGGGCGTCCACCGACCAGACGTACAGCAGCACGTCACTGATCGGCAGGAACCACATGCGCACCTGGAAGGTCTCGTCGTTGACGCAGGTGACGTCCCACAGCGCCTGGTGGGACGTCAGGCCGTCCGCGTGGTCCTCGAAGAAACCGGACTCGCGGAGGTCGGAGTCCTCCACGCCGATGTCGCCCGAGGCGGCCGTGTTGAGGCTGCGGCAACTGTCGGGGGCGGCCGCCCAGCCCTCGTCCTCCCGATAGGCCTCGCCCTCCAGGGGCCAGCCCTGGGGCTGGTTCGCCGCAGCCCGGGCGACGAGCTGGACCGAGCCGTAGGCGCACGCGGCCTGGCCGGGCGGGCTCATGCACAGCGAGTCGCCCTCGTTCTGGACCTCCCACCCGTCGGGGGCGTTGACCGCGATGCCCGCGACCTCCACCGGGGTGAACCCCTCGGGGCCCGGGGGCGCGACGCCCTCCATGAGCCCGCTGTCGCCGAGCGCCATCCGCGGCCCGCCGTCGCCGCCGTCGCCGTCGCCCCCGGAACAGGCGGCCAGCACCGTCAGCGCCGCGGCGGCCGCTGCGACTCCCGCACCCGTGCGCGCTGCGGGCGTCCGCCGTCGTCGACCGACCCCGTCGTTCGTGCCCGCCATGCCTCGTCCCTCTCAACCCCGCGTCCCGTGCTCAGAACAACCACGACCCTAGGGCATCTTCGGCGCACCCGCCCTGGCGGTCCCCGATCACCGCGCCGGCGCCCCACCCCCTCACCTGGACACGGGGCCGCCCCGAGCCCCGGCCATTAGGGTGGTTCCATGGTGGACCTCGCGAAGATCACGGAGCCCTTGTCCCTCTCCCGCCTCCGGCCGGGCCCGCACGGCCCGCTGGTGCTGGAACTGGACCTGACCGAGGGGGTCGCCGACGAGGCCCCCGGAGACCCGATCAGCCAGATCATGAACCGCCGTCGGCAGCACTTCCTCGACGTCGTCGAGGGCATCCGGCGCGGCGCGCGCGACCCGAAGGTGGCCGCACTGGTCGTGCGCATCGACGGCCGCCCGCTCGGCTTCGCCAGGACCCAGGAGCTGCGCGAGGCGGTCGCCGACTTTCGCGCCTCGGGCAAGACCGCGGTCGCCTGGGCCGACTCCTTCGGCGAGACGGGCTCCGGAAACCTTCCCTACTACCTGGCGTGCGCCTTCTCCCGCGTGGTGATGTCCCCGACCGGCGTCCTGGGGCTGACCGGCCTGATCATGCGCAGCACCTTCGTCAAGGGCGCCATCGACAAGCTCGACGTCACCTACGAGGTAGGCAAGCGCCACGAGTACAAGAACGCCCTCAACGGAGTCACCGAGACCGGGTTCACCGAGGCGCACCGCGAGGCCGCCGACCGCATCGTCACCTCGCTCAGCGACCAGATCACCGAGCCGTCGCCGAGGCGCGCGGCCTGACCGAGGACGAGGTCCGCGCGTTCGTCTCACGCGGACCGCTCATGCCACGGGAGGCTCTGGACGCCGGACTGGTCGACGCCCTGTCCTACCGCGACGAGGTGTACGAGGAGCTCACGGAGCGGGTACGCGCCGAGCACCCCAGGGGCCAGGACCCCGAACTGCAGTACGTGGCCCGCTACCACCGCAAGCACACGCCCATGCCCAAGCCCGCCCTCGGCGACGGCCCCGGCCACATCGCGCTGATCACCGGCCACGGCGCGATCGCCCTGGGCAGGTCGCGTCGCTCGCCGCTGGGCGGCGGCTCGGTCATGGGCTCCGACACCGTCACCGCCGCCTTCCGCGCCGCCCGACGAGACCCGCGGGTCAAGGCCGTGGTCTTCCGGGTGGACAGCCGGGGCGGCTCCCCGACGGCCTCCGACGCCATCCGCCGCGAGAGCCAGCTCACCAGCGAGGCGGGCATCCCCGTGATCGCCGCCATGGGCGACATCGCCGGGTCGGGCGGCTACTACGTGACGCTGGGCGCGGACGCGGTCGTCGCCCAGCCCGGCACGATCACCGGGTCGATCGGCGTGATCACCGGCAAGCCGGTGTTCGGCGCCCTCATGGAGCGGTTCGGGGTGACCACGGACGCCGTGAGCAGCGGCGATCACGCGGGTATGTTCGACACCACGCGCCCGTTCACCGAGTCCGAGTGGGAGCGGATCAACGCCCTGCTGGACGAGATCTACGACACTTCGTCGGCAAGGTCGCCCAGGCCCGCGGCATGACCCGCGAGCAGGTGCACGAGGTGGCCCGGGGCCGTGTGTGGACCGGGCGCGACGCGCACGAGCGCGGACTCGTGGACGAACTGGGCGGGTTGGCGACCGCCGTGCGCCTGGCCCGGGAGAAGGCGGACGCCGGTCCGCTTCCCCTGCGCGCCTTCCCGCGCACACACCCCCTGGACCGGTTCCGCCCGCACGAGTCCAGCGAGGACCTGGCCTCCGCGCAGCCCCAGAGCACGCTGAGCCCGTGGGGAGCGCTGACGGACGCCGCCCTGGCGATGGGGCTGCCCGTGACGGGTCCGCTGTCGATGGTCGACGGTTGGGACATCCGTTGACCGGTCCCTTCCTGGACGCGATGGCCCTGCTGCCGACCGGCGTGACCGTGGTGACCGTCGCCGACGGCCGTGACGACGTCGGCGCGACGGTCAGCGCCTTCGGGTCCGTGTCCGCCGACCCGCCGATCGTGTCGGTGAGCGTGCGCGCGGACGGGTACATGGCCGAGGTGATCGAGGAGGTGGGCGAGTTCGCGGTGAGCGTGCTGGGCGCGGGCCAGCGCGCCCTGGCGGGGCGGTTCTCCGCCGAGGGACGCCCCAGCGCGCGCCTGCTGGTCTCCGGGCAGGCCCACCACCGGGGTCGACGCACCCGCGCGCTGGTGCTGGACCAGGCGCTGGCCGCGCTGGAGTGCTCGGTCCGTCTCCGGGTCCCGGTCGGCGACCACGTGGTCTTCTTCGCCGACGTCGTCGACCTGCCGCAGGTCGCGGGGCGGGGTCCGGCGCTGGCCCGCTGGTCGGGCCGCTACCACTCGCTGACCTGACGTCGTCGGCGAACTGCGCCACCGAGGAGACGGCCGGGTTCACGACCACGCCCGCCGTCGCCGGGCAGCGCCTGGGGCTGGCGACGAACAGCCCCCTCAGCGGCGGCACGGTCGGCGTGGGCATGCCGATCATGGTGCGGAACGGGATCGGCCGCGCTCGGAGGGAGTCCGTGCGCGGCCGTCACGCGTTCCGGTGGGCTACAGGCCCTCGCCGTGGACGGAGCCGGGGGCGCCCGCCGGTCCGCTCTTCGGGGCGCCCGAACACGGGCCGAAGCGGAGGCCCAATGCGAGCACTGCTAGGCCAAACCCTCCTCGGCCAGCCACTCCTGGGCGACGTCCGCCGCGTTCTCGTTGTCGATGATCACCCGTTCGTTGAGCGCGGTGAGCGACTCGGTGGTCAGCGCCGCGGACACCGCGTCGAGTGCCTCGCGCGCCTGGGGGCCGACCTGGTCGGAGTTGACCAGGGGCGTGACGTTCTGTGCGCCGAACAGGTTCTCCGGGTCCTCCAGGACGACGAACCCGTTCGCGGCGATCTGCGGGTCGGTGGTGAACAGGTTCGCGGCCTGCACGTCCCCGTCCAGCAGCGCCTGGGTCAGCAGAGCCACGTCCACGGACCGGAAGGAGGCGAACTCCACGCCGTACGTCTCGGCGAGCCCGACCACGCCCTGCTGGCGCGTCTCGAACTCGGGCGGCCCGCCGAGCACCATCTCCCCGGACGCCTCCGTCAGGTCGGCCAGGCTGGTCAGGCCGAACTCGTCGGCGGTCTCCCGGGTGACGGTCACCGAGTCCTTGTTCTCGGCGGCCGAGGAGTCCAGGATCTCCAGCTCCTCGGGCAGCGCCTCCTCCAACAGCGCGTTGGTCTCCTCGCTCGGTCCGCTGGGGGCGTCCTCGTCGAGGTAGGCGAGGATGGCGCCGTTGTACTCGGGGAAGACCGCCAGGTTGCCGGACTCGATCTGCGAGTAGTACACCTCACGGCTGCCGATGCCCAGCTGGTACCCGACCTCGACCCCGGCGGCCTCCATGGCCCGTCCGTAGATCTCCGCCAGCAGCTGGCTCTCCGGGAAGTCGGCCGACCCGACCACGACGGCTCCGCCGTCGCCCTCCCCGCCGGAGCCGCCCTCCTCGTAGGGGTCGCTCGCGCCGCACGCGCTCAGCAGCAACACCAGCGGGAGCCCGACGAGGGCGATTCTGTTCCGCATGTCCCAACCTTCTCTCTCATGGTGTGCGCGCCTTAGGACGTGTGCCGCGGACACATACCCTGCTGCGCGGCGCCCGAGCACAACTCTCGCTACGTTCTCATCAGTCGACAGCCAACCCGGGCGGGCCCCCGCTGTGCGACACTGCGGAGCTTGCGGAGCAGGGCACAGTAGGGGCACTCCTTCTTCGGCCTTGCGACAGCCGCACTGGATACGCCGCTCGCGACGGGCAGCATCCACGGCACACGCCCTAGCGCGCCGACGCCGTCTCGGCGCGTAATCCGGGTGCGACGAGCAGCCCGCGCAACCCGGCGAACAGGAGGGTGGTGGCAACGGCCAGGGCCACCACGAGCACGGAACCGCCCAGCATCATCGTCAGGTCCTGGCGGGCCTGTCCGTCCACGATGTAGCGGCCCAGGCCCCCCACGCCGACGTAGGCGGCGATGGTCGCGGTCGCCACCACCTGCACGGCGGCGGTGCGCATGCCGATGAGGATGAGCGGGGCGGCCACCGGGAGTTCGAGGCCCAGCAGCACCTCCCGGCCGCGCATGCCCATCCCCAGGGCGGCGTCCTTCAGACGCGGCTCGACTCCGCGCACGCCCTCGTGGGTGTTGACCAGGATCGGCGGCACCGCCAGCGCCACCAGGGCGCAGACCACCGGGACCAGTCCGATCCCCGCGAACAGCACGACGAGGAAGAGCACGCCGATGGTGGGCAGGGCGCGGGCGAAGTTGGCCAGGCTGGTGGTGGCGAACCCGCCCACGCCGGTGTGTCCGGTGAGCAGGCCCAGCGGCACCGCCACGAGACTGGACAGCACCAGCGCGAGCACCGAGTAGTACACGTGCTCGCCCAGCCGCGCCGGGATTCCGGCCGCCCCGGACCATTGGGCGGGGTCGGCGAACCACAGGTAGAGGTCGGTGAGGATGCCCATGTCTACCCCTTCTCCGCAGCCGCGGCGACCGCCCGCACACGCCGGGTGCGCGTGCGGTCCCCGCGCGCCACGGGGTGAGCCGGCGCTGCGCCAGGACCAGCAGGGCGTCGGTGACCAGAGCGAGCGCGACCGTCAGCAGGATGCCGATGACGATGGGCGCGTCGAACTGGCGCCGGAACCCGTCGGTGAGGATCAGCTGCCCCAGACCGCCGAGCCCGACGAGGGAGGCGACGCTGACCATGCTGATGGTGGCCACCGAGGCCACGCGCAGTCCGGCGATGATCACCGGGACGGCGACCGGGGTCTCGACGAACACCAGGCGGCGCAGCGGACCGAACCCCATCGCCACGGCCGCCTGGCGCACGTGGTCGGGTACCTGTCGCAGCCCGTCGACGACATTGGGCAACAGGATGACCAGCGTGTACAGCGCGAGCGGGATGACCGCCGTCCAGTCGCTGAACCCGGTGTAGGGGAGCATGAGGAAGAACAGCGCGATCGAGGGCACGGCGTAGAGCACGTTCACGCCCGTCAGCACCGCCGGGTACAGGCGTCTCCACCGCGCGCACGCCAGGCCCAGCGGCAGGGCCAGCGCCAGCCCGATGCCGATCGACAGGTAGGACAGCCGCATGTGCTGGACCAGGCGCGGCCGGATGCCGCGGTCGGGGTCGCCCGGGTGGCTCCAGTCGTCCACCCCCCACTCCGCGACGCGCGTGACCCAGTCCCAGGCCGCGACCGACGCGTGCGCCGCCTCGGCCGCGCTCACTCGGCCACCGACCAGAGCGCGGCGCCGAGGTCGTCCTGGGAGACCACGCCGACCACGCACCCGTCGTCGTCCACGCCCACGGCCCGCCCAGCCGGGGAGAGCACCGCGGCGTCCAGGGCGGCGCGCAGCGAGTCGGCGCCGACGTTGAAGGTGTGTCCGTAGGGGGTCAGATCGAGCCCGCCGAGCGGGATCCCCGAGGGCACCCGGGCGAGCTGGCCGGCGTCCACCCAGCCCAGGGGCAGGCGTTCGGCGCTCACCACCAGCACCCACGGGATGCCGTAGCCAGCGGCGATCTCGCGCGCGTCCCCGGCCCGGGTCTGGTCGTCGAACACGGCGTCCTCGCGCGGGGACAGCGCGCGGGCGGGGAAGAAGGACAGTCGGCGCACACCCCGGTCGTAGCCGATGAAGGACTCCACGAACGCGTCCACGGGATCGGCGAGCAGGCGTTCGGGCGCGTCGTACTGCGCGAGCACGCCGCCGGGCCGAAAGACGGCGATGCGATCGCCGAGCCGGACGGCCTCGTCGATGTCGTGCGTGACGAACACGACGGTCTTGTGCAGCTCCTGTTGCAGGCGTAGCAGCTCGTCCTGGAGGGTGGCCCGGACGACGGGGTCGACGGCGCTGAACGGCTCGTCCATGAGCAGGACGGGCGGGTCGGCGGCCAGGGCTCGGGCCACCCCCACGCGTTGCTGCTGTCCGCCGGAGAGCTGGTGCGGGTAACGCCGTGCCTGGGACGGTTCGAGGCCGACGAGCTCCATCAGCTCGGCGGCGCGCGCCCGCGCCCTGGACCTGCGCCAGCCCAGGAGGAGGGGCACGGTGGCGATGTTGTCCAGGACGGTGCGGTGCGGGAAGAGGCCCGCCTGCTGGATGACGTAGCCGATCGACCGGCGCAGCACGGCGGGGTCCTGGTCGCGGACGTCCCTTCCGTCGACGCGGACGGTGCCGCCGGTCGGTTCGACCATCCGGTTGATCATCCGCAGCGATGTGGTCTTGCCGCTGCCCGACGGCCCGACGAAGACGGTCGTCGCCCCGGCCTCGACGGTCAGGTCCAGGTCCGCGACGGCGACCGTGCCATCCGGGTAGTGCTTGCTGACGCCCTCGAACGTGATCATCGGCCGGGCTGCCTCCATTCGGGGGCGGACGGTGGTGGGAGGCGTGCGCAAAATGGCACGTTACCCACGCGAAGGTAGATCAAACGGGTGACACACCGAGCCAAGACGGACAGGTGTACGACGTGAGATGTCCGACGCCGAGCACGGGAATGCTTCCCTCAGTCCTGGGCTGCGATCCAGGAGGCGAGCTGGTGGAGGTCGTCCACGACCGTGTCGGCCCGCCCCGCGTCCGGGCCCGCGGCGTGCCGGTAGCCGTACGGGCCGCGGCGGAGCAGGGCGGCGCGCATTCCCGCCGCGCGGGCGGGCAGCACGTCGTTGTCGACGCGGTCCCCGACGTAGAGGACCTCGGCCGCGGTGATCCCGGGACGGGCGGTGCCGGCGAGCGCGAGGACGCGGTCGAAGAACGCGGCGTCGGGCTTGCTCACCCCCCAGTCGTCGGAGATGCCGATGCCGTCCACGCCCAGGTCCATGGCGGCCAACGCCGGTCCGGCCTCGGAGGGCTGGTTCCCGGCGATCACCAGGGACAGCCCGGCCTCGCGCAGGGCGGCGAAGGCGGGGCGCACGTCGGGGTACAGATCCTCGTCCGCGAAGTGCTCGCGTTCGCCGTGGGGTCCTCGACCCGCCAGCGCGCGCTCTCCCTCGCCAGGTCGAACCCGGGCGCGACGAGCCGGAACGCGTCGGTGAGGGTGCCGCCGGAGGCGATGACGCCGCCGATGGTGCCGAAGAACGCCATGTGCGGGACTCCGAGGCGGTCGGCCCAGCGCGCGAAGATCCGCGTCTCGTCGACCAGCGTCTCTCCGACGTCGAACACCACAGTACGAATTGCCACGAAGAGGGAGTGTACAAGGCGTGCCCGAGCGCGCCAGGCCGACGCGGGACAGTCGGCCATCAGCCGCCTTCGGGCGGCCGCAGCACCGCGAAGGCGTCGGTGATCTCCAGCTCCCGGGCCCGGAACCGGAACTGCGCGGCGGGACGCCCGCCGGAACGGCCGGAGGGCACGGAGCGGCCGGTCTCCTGGATCTGACCCCGACGCAGCAGGACCCGGCGCAGATTGGTGGCGGCCACGTCGTAGCCGAGGGCCGCGCGGTAGTAGCCGGACAGCTCCGACATCGTGAACTCAGGCGGCGCCAGGGCGAAGCCGACGTTGGTGTAGCCCAGTTTGGCGCGCAGCCGCAGCCGTCCGGAGCGGACGATGGCGGCGTGGTCGAAGGCCATCGCCGGCAGCTCGGCGGACGGGTGCCATCCGGTGTCCTCGGGCACGACGGGGTCGATGTGGGCGGGCACCAGGCCCAGGTAGGCGGTGGCGAGCGTGCGGCGGTCGGGGTGGCGCTCGGGATCGCTGCGGGTCTCCAGCTGTTCGAGGTGGGCCAGGTCCCGCACGTCCACCTTCTGCGCGAGCTGGCGCCGGATGGAGGCGCCCAGGCTCTCGCCAGAACCCAGTCTGCCGCCGGGCAGTGACCACTCCCCCTCGCAGGGCGGCAGCGCCCGCCGCCACAGGAGGACGCACAACTCCCCGCCGCGAATCTGGAGGACGACGGCCAGTGCCTCGTGCGCAGCGAGTGGTTCGACCCCATCCGCACCATGTGCCATGGTCCGTCCGTTTACTTGAGGGATGTCCACCCTGTCCCTTCCGTTCCACGCCATGTTAAGCTGAACCAGGTTTGTGCCTGGCAGGCTAAAACCTGTCGACCAGCACCGGCCACCACCGGCACGAAGCCCGTACGGCGTGCCCACAGCCTCAAGGAAGTAGTACGACATGGCACCGGTCACCGCCGCGGCGGACACCATGACCAGGCAGGAGTGGGCCGCCGAGGTCCGCCGCCTGGCGAACGAGCGCGACGCCGTCATCCTCGCGCACAACTACCAGCGCCCGGAAATCCAGGACGTGGCCCACCACACCGGCGACTCCCTGGCCCTCTCCCGCCTGGCCGCGAGCGTCGACGCCAGCACCATTGTCTTCTGTGGCGTGCACTTCATGGCCGAGACCGCGAAGATCCTCGCCCCGGAGAAGACGATCCTGCTTCCCGATCCCAACGCCGGGTGCTCCCTCGCCGACACCGTCACCGCCGAGGACGTGCGCGCCTGGAAGGCCGAGCACCCCGGCGCGGTCGTCGTCGCCTACGTCAACACCACCGCGGCGGTCAAGGCCGAGACCGACATCTGCTGCACCTCGTCCAACGCCGCGGACGCATCCGGTCCATCCCCGAGGACCGGGAGATCCTCTTCCTCCCCGACCAGTTTCTCGGCGCCCACGTCAAGCGCGTCACCGGCCGGGACGACATCCACGTGTGGATGGGCGAGTGCCACGTGCACGCCGGGATCGACGGCCACACCCTGCGCGAGCGGGTCGCCGCCGAACCCGACGCCGAGGTCTACGTGCACCCCGAGTGCGGCTGCGCCACCTCCGCCCTCTACCTCGTGGGCAGCGGCGCCGTCCCCGAGGACCGCGTCAAGGTGCTCTCGACCGGCGGAATGCTCACCGCCGCGGAGAACACCACCGCCAAGAAGGTGCTCATCGCCACCGAGACCGGGATGCTGCACCAGTTGCGCAACGCCAACGCGACCACCCGGTTCGAGCCGGTCAACTCGCGCGCCGAGTGCCACTACATGAAGATGATCGACGCCGACAAGCTGCTCGGCTCGCTGCGCCACGGCACGACCGAGATCACCGTCGACGCCGACACCTCCGCGCGCGCCCGCCGCTCGGTCGAGCGGATGATCGCCATCGGCTCCCCGTCGCGAGGCGGCGAGTAGCCCTCCGCACCACGGCGCCGGCCCGACCGCGCGTCGGGTCGGCGGCGTTCGTGATAACAGAACCCTCACCTTCGGGGCCAACGTCACCGAAAAGCCCGCGCCGGCGCCGGGCCCCGCTACCGTCACGGATGGAGCGGGGGGAGAATCGTGACCAGAAGCACAGAACGCGACGAACCGACCCCGGAGGCGGTCGAGCGGCTCTACGACGCCTTCGCACCGGCCCTGTACCGGTACGCCTGGTCCCTGCTGGGCGGCGGGGCCGACCCTCGCCGTGCAGCCGACCCGACAACGGGAACCGTCGGCCGGGACGCCGCCGACCGCGTCGCCGAGGCCGTGCACGACGGCTGGTGGCCGGGGTGGTCCTGTCCGCCGAACTCGCCGACGACAGCGACCGCGGCCCCTGGCTCTACGCGCTGGTCCGCTCGGCGTGCCAGCGCCGCGGCCTCGCACTCACCTGCCCCTACGCCCGACTGGCGACCGTCCCCGCCGAGGAGCCCGCGGCACGGATGTTCTCCCGGCTCCCGTCCAGCCACCGCGAACTGGTCGAACTCAACCTGCGCCACGCGCTGCCGGTGTCCGCGATCGCCCGGATCCTCGGCCTGGACACCCAACTGTGCGCGGAACTGTCCCGCTCGGCGATCCGCCGCGCCGCCGACGGCCTGGCAGACCTGGACCGGAGCGACGCAGACCCGCACGAGTCCCCCTCCGCGGCGTGGCGCGCCCGCGTCCAGGAGGTCTCCTTCGCCCTGGCCCTGCTCCGCCCGCCGGGGCCGCCGCCCGGACTGCGCGACCAGGTCGTGCGCACCTGTGTGGACCCCGACCACGCCCAGGCGCGCGAGCGAATCGCCGCGAAGGCGCGCCCCCTGACCAGCGACGGCTACCCGGTGCACCGCGCGCGCCTCGGCGGCGCCCCCGAGGAGCCCGCGCCGGAGCCCCCGCGCCGACGGTCGAACGGCTGCCCCGCGCGCTGCCCAGGGACCGGGTGATGACCCGCGACCACCCCGTGCGCGCCGAACCGACGACCCCGCTTCCCGGTCCCCGTTCCGCCACCGCGGAGGACGCCGCAGACGGTTCCTCCCCCCGGCGCTGGTCGCTGCCCGCCGTGTCCGGGGTGGTCACCGTGGTGCTCGCCGTCGCCCTGTGGTGGTGGGCCAGCGCCCTGGGCGCGCCGTCCACGATCATCGGCCCCGACACGCGCGAGGCCGAACGCAACCCCCTGGGTCAGGACGTGGAGACGACGTCCACCGCCTCGGACGGCAGACCGGCGGCCGAGCCGACGGAGCAGGACGGCGACCAGCCGCACGAACCGCGCACCGGAGACCACCCGGGCCAGGGGGCGAAGCCCTCCGAGCACGCTCATCAGGATTCCGGGCAGGAGCACGGCGGGCAGAGCGGGCAGAGCGGGCAGGACGCCGCCCCTCCGTCTGCGACGCACTCGGCCGCGCCCACGGACGGGCCGAGCACCCCTTCACCGCAGGAGGGGGAGGGGGCGTACGGCTCCCAGAGCGCGGAGGAGGACGCGGCCGCCGATCCCGCGGGCGAGGGGGCCGGGGGCGGTTTCCTCGACGGTCTGCTGGGGCTCCTCCTCGGCGACGGTTGAGCCGTGCCGGACCCGCGGAGGCCCCGGGCTCCCGGGGCTCAGAAGGAGGCGAGCAGGTGCTCGGCGGCGGTGTGCAGGCGCCGCTCGACCTCGTCGACGTCCCGGCGGCCCTTGAGGACCTCCACCAGTTCGAAGATCCACACGCTCGTCAAGGAACCGACCAGGACGTAACCGACCTCACCGCGGTCCACGGGCGAACCGGTGTCGTCGTCCTCGGCCCCGCCGGGCGCGACACCCTCGGGGTTGCCCGTGGCCACCCGCCACACCAGGTCGGAGATGCGCGTGTCGAGCTCGACCTTGACCTCGGCCATGATGAGCGAGCGCACGAGCGCGTCGGCCAGTTCGGGCTCGCGCATCAGCCCCCGGGTGGCGCGCAGCAGGACGTCGACGGCACGGCCCGCGGGGGTCTCCGCGGTGGGCGGACGGCGGACGATGCCGCCCTCCAGCAGGTCGAGTTCCTCGGTGACCACCGCGACGACGAGGTCCATCTTGGAGGGGAAGTACCGGTAGAGCGTGCCGAGGGCGACCCCGGCGCGTTCGGCCACCGAACGCATCTGCATGGCGTCCACGCCCCCGCGCACGGCCAGGGCCGCCGCGGTCTGTACGATGCGCTTGCGGCGCTGGGTCTGACTTCGCGACAAGGTTCCGCTCGGCGCCTGCACCGCCACTGGGTCTCCCATTCGTCATCGGTCCGCGCGCGGCCCACTCGCCACGGCACCGAGAGCCGTTCGTCCGAGCCGGAGCCCGCCCGGGCTCCAGACGAGAACACGTTATCCAAAGATTTCCCGCTCGCGCAGCGCTTCGAACCCATGATCCTCGCCTCATTGCCCGACGTGGCGGTAGCAATACGAGGACATGGCGATGGTTTTCGGATCATGCGACCAGATTTGTAGAATTTGTTCTACTTTGTCACCGGAGCCGCCCGCATCCCGCCCCTCGGGCACCCCGCCCACACCCCGGCCCGCGCCGTCCGCCATAGAATCGAACCAGATTCGGTTTCTACGGAGAGGTCCACCATGAACGACGTCCCCCCGGTCGAGGACCTCGGCAACGGCGTGTGGAGCCTGCCGGTCCCCATCCCCCACAGTCCCCTCGGCGCCACCCTCGTCTACCTCGTGGAGGGAGACGAGGGGCCCGTCCTCGTCGACACCGGCTGGAACCACGACGACTCCTGGGACGGCCTCCTCCAGGGCATCAAGCAGACGGGGCACACCGTCGAGGACGTCCGCGGCGCCGTCCTCACCCACTTCCACCCCGACCACTCCGGGCTCGCCGCACGGTTGCGAGCGACCTCCGACGCCTGGATCGCGATGCACCCCGCCGACATCGCCGTCACCGAACAGCTCGCCTCCGCCAGCCCGCCCCACCGAGCGGACGCCGTGGCCGCCCAGTTCCGCGCCGCCGGATTCCCCGACGAGGACGTCGAGGCCTTCCTCGCCGCCCCCCACGTCATCGCCCCCTCCGCCGTCCCCGACCTCGCCCTGGAGGACGCGCCGCCGTCGACCTGCCCGGCCGCGACCTGCGGGTCCTGTGGACCCCCGGCCACACCCCCGGGCACCTGTGCCTACGCCTGGCCGACGGCGACGTCCTCTTCACCGGCGACCACGTCCTACCGGGGATCACTCCGCACGTAGGCCACTTCCCCCTCCACACCCCCACCGCGACCCGCTCAGCGACTTCCTCGCCTCGCAGAAGGCGGTCGGCGCTCTCCCCGACGCCGACCGACTGCTATGCCTTCCCTCACACGAGCACCGCTTCACCGGACTGGCCGAACGCACCGCGCACATCGTCGCCCACCACGAGGAGCGCCTCGACGCGATGGCCCGTCTCCTCGACGCGGGCCCCGCCACCCTGTGGGAGCTCACCTCGCGCCTGCGCTGGAAGCGCCCCTGGTCGGACATGCGCCTCCTGGCCCGCCACATGGCCGCCTCCGAGACCGCAGCCCACCTGCGCACCCTGGAGGAACGCGGCCGCGCCGTCCGGACCGGCCCGGACGACCGGCCCCGATGGGTCGCCGTCACTGATCGGGCAAGCCACGCATAGGATCCCTTACCAACCAGCCCGACGCCGACCCGCATAAAACTCCCGAGTAACATATGGGGCGCCTGTTCACCGGCGAACGCGCGCCCCACCGGGACGCCCACCGTCCGCGGCTGTCCTGCGGCGCGGCGGCGACCGGGCCCGCGACCCAACGAAGAGGTGGACTCTTGACCCAGTCGGGCACCAGCAGGGAACCGGGCCCGCACCCGTCCGGCGACCGCCCCCTCCGCGTCGCGCTGCTGTCCTACCGCAGCAAGGAGCACTGCGGCGGCCAGGGCGTCTACGTGCGCCACCTGTCCCGCGAGCTGGCCGCCCTCGGGCACGAGGTGACCGTGTTCTCGGGCCAGCCCTACCCCGTCCTGGACGGGGGCGTCACCCTGGAGCCGCTCCCCTCCCTCGACCTCTACAACGACGCCGACCCGTTCGTCGCGCCGCCCGTGCGCGAGTGGCGCGACTGGATCGACGTCCTCGAAGTCGCCACCATGTGGACCGCGGGCTTCCCCGAACCGCTCACCTTCTCCCTGCGAGCCAACCGCGCGCTACGCCGACGCCTCGCCGACTTCGACGTCGTCCACGACAACCAGACCCTCGGGTGGGGCCTGCTCGGCGTCAAGGCCGCCGGACTCCCGCTGGTCACCACCATCCACCACCCCATCAGCGTCGACCGACGGATCGAACTCGCCGAGGCGCGCGGCCTACAGAAGCTCTCCAAGCGCCGCTGGTACGGGTTCGTCGCCATGCAGGCCAAGGTGGCGCGCAGGCTCGACCCGATCCTCGTCCCCTCCCGTTCCTCCGCCGACGACATCGCGCGCGAGTTCGGCGTCGACCCGGCCGCCATGGAGGTCACCCCACTGGGCGTGGACACCCGCTACTTCCACCCGCGCCCCGACACCGAACGGGTGCCCGGCCGCATCGTGTGCACCGCCAGCGCCGACAGCCCCCTCAAGGGCGTGGCCACCCTCCTGCGCGCCGCCGCCAAACTCGCCACCGAACGCGACGTGCGGCTGACCGTCGTCAGCAGGCCCAAGCCCGGAGGGCCCACCGACCGCCTCGTCGACGAACTGAGCCTGCGCGACCGCGTCGAGTTCGTCAGCGGCATCGACGACACCGCCCTCGCCGAACTCGTCGCCAGCGCCCAGGTGGCCGTCGTGCCCTCCTTCTACGAGGGTTTCTCCCTGCCCGCCGTCGAGGCCATGGCCTGCGCCACCCCCCTGGTCGCCAGCCGGGCCGGAGCCCTGCCCGAGGTGGTCGGCACCGACGGCGACGCCGGACGGCTCGTCCCTCCGGGCGACCCCGAGGCGCTGGCGAGCGAACTCGCCGCCCTCCTGGACGACGACGCCGAACGCGCCCGCATGGGCGCCGCCGCCTGGCGCCGGGTCCAGGAACGGTTCACGTGGCGGGCCGTCGCCGAGCTCACCGCCCAGCGCTACGCCTCCACCATCGACACCGTCAGGGGTTCTGGCCAGGGACCCGCGCGAACCGCGCCTGACCGCGCACCACACCTGTAGGGAGCCTCCACTGATCACCGTCGACTTCAACCTGTTCCCCGTCGGCCCGGGCCAGCGCGTCCTCGACCTGGGCTGCGGCGGAGGCCGCCACGCCTTCGAGATCTACCGGCGCGGCGCCGACGTCGTCGCCTTCGACCAGAACGTCAGTGACCTGGCCGAGGTCGAGACGATGTTCGCCGCCATGCGCGCCGAGGGCGAGGCGCCCGAGGAGGCCACGGCGGAGACGGTCAAGGGCGACGCCCTCGACATGCCCTTCGACGACGCCAGCTTCGACCGGGTGGTGGCCGCCGAGATCTTCGAGCACGTCCCCCACGACACGGCCGCGATGAAGGAGCTGTTCCGGGTGCTGCGACCCGGCGGGATCGCCGCGGTCACCGTGCCGAGCTTCCTGCCCGAGCGACTGTGCTGGGCGCTCTCGGAGGAGTACCACACCAACGAGGGCGGCCACATCCGCATCTACACGCGCGCCGAACTGGAGGCCAAGCTCAAGGCCACCGGATTCGAGATCGGCCCGCACCACCGCGCGCACGCCCTGCACTCGCCCTACTGGTGGATCAAATGCGCCGTGGGCACCTCCAACGACGACCACCCGGCGGCCAGGGCCTACCACGACCTGCTGGTCTGGGACATGCTCCAGGCCCCGAAGGTGACCCGTGTCGCCGAGCGGCTGCTCAACCCGGTCATCGGCAAGAGCGTCGTCGTGTACGTGCGCAAGCCGTGATGGGCGCCGCACCCGCTCTGCCCGAGGTCCTGACCGCCGACCAGGTCCTGCGCTCCGCCGACTACCTGGTGCGCGCGCAGGAGCCGGACGGCGCGATCCCCTGGTTCCCCGGCGGCCACACCGACGTGTGGGACCACGTCGAGTGCGCCATGGCGCTGACCGTGACCGGACGCACCGTGCCCGCGCACGCCGAGGCGGCCCGCCGCGCCTACCTATGGCTGGCGCGGAGCCGCCACGCGGACGGAGGCTGGCCCGCCAAGTTCCGCCAGGGCGCGCCCGTCACCGACCTGCGCGAGGCCAACCACGCCGCCTACCCGGCGGTCGGGCTCCTGCACCACCTGCTGGTCACCGGTGACGCGGCGTTCGCCGAACGGACCTGGCCGGTGGTGGAGAGCGGGCTGGACTTCGTGCTCGGCCTGCGCGGCGAACACGGGGAGATCCTGTGGGCGCGGTCGGAGGACGGCTCCCCCGGCGACCACGCGCTGCTCACGGTGTGTTCGAGCGTCCACCACGCCCTGCGCTGCGGCGCCGCCCTCGGCGCACGGCTGGGCCGCGAGCGGCCGGCGTGGACCTCGGCCGCCGACCGGCTGGAGACGCTCATCAACGACCGCGAGGACCTGTTCGCGGACCGGAGCCGGTTCTCGATGGACTGGTTCTACCCGATCCTCGGCGGCGCCGTGCGCGGAGTGGCCGCCAAGGAACGCCTCCAGGACCGGTGGGAGCGGTTCGTCGTCCCGGGCCTGGGCGTGCGGTGCGTGAGCGACCAGCCGTGGGTGACCGCCGCGGAGTCCGCCGAGCTGGTCCTGGCCCTGGCGGCCATGGGCGAGCGCGAGGCCGGGACACGTGTCCTGGCCGACGTCCAGCACCTGCGGGACGCCGAGGACGGCGCCTTCTGGACCGGCTACCAGTTCGCCGAGGACGTGCGCTGGCCGGTGGAGCGCAGCACGTGGACGTCGGCCGCGGTGATCCTCGCGGTGGACGCCCTGAGCGGCACGACCGACGGGTCACGCGTCTTCCTGCACACCTGGGACGGCGTGTAGGGGCGCACCCGCGGCACGGGCGAGGCCCCGCACCGCGTCGTGGCGTTGGTCTTGGCTGAGCGAGCTGTTCGCTCTCATGGGACTGCTCCCTGGTCGATGGAACTGGATCTCCAGTCCAACTTCCAGGGAGCAGTTCAACGGCGTCGTGGCGGTGCGGGGCCCCGTCTATTCGCCCTCACCGCGGCCGGGCGGCACGTCCGTGCCGCCTGGGCCGCCCGGACCGCCCGGGCCGCCCGGCTCACCGGGTTGTTCCTGATCCGGCTCGACGGGTTCGACCGGGATCTCCGGATTGGGCTCGACGGGTTCGACCGGGAACTCCGGGAACTCCGGAGCCTCGGGCACCTCCGTGACCGGCGGCGCGTCCTCGACCGGTGTGTCGGGCTCCTCGGGAGGCACCACGGGCGCCCAGTTCTCGCTGCTGCCGGCGAAATCCGGGCTCGGGAAGCTGCCCGGCTCGTAGTCCTCCATCACCGCGGACATGTACCGGTTCCAGAGCTGGGCGGGCATGCCGCCGCCGGAGATGTTCTGGCCGGGAATGCTGAAGCTCTGGTTGCTCTCGTTGTACACGCCCACCGACGTCGCCAGTTGGGGCGTGTACCCGACGAACCAGGCGGCGACGCTGTCGTTGGTGGTGCCCGTCTTGCCCGCCGTGGGGTGGCCCCACAGGTTGGCGGCCGTACCGGTACCGCTGCTGACCACCTGCTGAAGGGCGTGGGTGACGTCCGAGGCCGTGGACTCCGCCAGGGCCCGGCTGCTCTCCGGCTCCGGTCGCTCGTTCTCGCCCTCGGTGTTGACGATCTCCCGGACGACGTGCGCCTCGACGTGCACACCGCCGTTGGCGAACGTCCCGTACCCGCTGGCCTGGTCGATGGGACGGACGCTGGCCGCCCCCAGCGGCATGACGGGCACGAGCTGGTCGTCGCCGATGCTTCCCTCGGGCCAGCCCATGTCGTAGGCGGTCTGGCGGACCTCGTCGAAGCCCACCCGCTGGGCGAGTTCGATGTAGCCGAGGTTGTTGGAGACCTCTGTCGCCTGGAGGAGCGACATGATGCCGCCGGGCGCATCGCCCGGGTTCTGGATCCGGCTTCCGTTGATGTTCTGCGGACCGCGACCGTCCACGGTCGTGTGCAGGCCGATGCCCTGCTCCAGCGCGGTCGCCAGCACGTACGGCTTGAACGCCGACCCGGCCTGGGCCCGGCCCAGGAACGAGCTGTCGTATTGGTTCGCGTTGTAGTCGTGCCCGCCGTAGAACGCGACGACCTCACCGGTCGCCGGGTCGACGGTGCTGATACCGATGTTGACGCCCTCGGGGAGGTCGTCCTGGGACACGGTGTCCTCGACCGCCTGGTAGGCGGCCTCCATCTTGTCCTCGTCGAAGGTGGTGACGATCCGGTAGCCCTGCCGGTTGATCATGTCCTCGGTGAAGCCGAGCCGGTCGAGCTCGTTCATGGCCTCCTGGAGCATGTAGCCCCGGTAGCCGCTCAGATCGGCACCGGCGCCCGGACGCTCGGGCTCGGGCTCGGGGAACTCCATCGCGTCGGCGTCGGACTGGGTGATCGCCCCGGTCGTGACCATGCCGTCGACGACGTACTGCCAGCGCTGCTCCATCTCGGGCGTGGTCTCCACGTTCGCCTGGCCGAAGGGCGTCGGCTGCTGGATGGCCGCGGCCAGGAAGGCCGCCTCCTCAGGAGTGAGCTCGTCCACGTCCTTGTGGTAGTAGGCCTCCGCCGCCGCCTGGATCCCGTACGCCTGACGGCCGAAGTAGATGGTGTTGAGATACTGCTCCATCACCCACTCCTTCGACTGGCTCTGGTCGATCTTGATGGCGATGATGATCTCCTGCACCTTCCGGGAGATCGTCCGGTCGTTGGAGACACCCTCGAAGTAGTTGCGGACCATCTGCTGTGTGACGGTGGAACCGCCCTGGACCTGCTGACCGGTGATGGTGGACCAGACCGCGCGCGTGGTGCCGCGCACGGAGACGCCCGGCTCCGTCCAGAAGCCGCGGTCCTCGGCAGAGATGACGGCCTCGACGACGTGGTCACCGCCGGCGGTCATGTCGTCGTAGGAGATGATCTCCCGGTGGGTGCCGCGCTCGGCGAACATCGTCTCGCCGTCGGCGAAATAGAAGGTGGAGCCCTGCTCGACCGCGTCCGCCTGGGCCGCGTCGGGGACCTCGACCGTGGAGTAGAAGTAGGCGAACACGCCGCACCCGGCGATGACCGCGACACCGGCGACCACCAGGCACACCCGCAGGATCCGCCACCACAGCGGAGCCCTCCCGCTCTTCCTGCCTTCCCGGCCGCCTTGGGCCCGTTCTTCGTGACGACGGCGCCGGCCGCGCCTCGGCGGTCGGGCCCCGACCGTCAGCCTGGGCAGGGCCCTGGTCCGGGGCCCCGGACCCGGCCTGGCTCGGCGCGTGACCGCCGGCCTCGCTCGGGGGCGGGAACGCCATGGTCGACATCCGCTGGGGGGACGGCCACATCGAGTCGTCCTCCACCACCGGGGAGAAGGGGCGCGTGGGGGGCTGGGCCTCGGACGCGGTCTCCTCGGAGGACGGGGGTTCCTCGGAGCAGGGGGGTTCCCCCGAGGACGACGCGTCGTTGTCGGCGTTCGGAGCCTGCGCGGGGGACGGCGGGGACACCGAACGCACCTGGTCGCCGGCGGCGCCGGCGACGGTGCTCTCAGTCTCCTCGGACTCCGACGTGTCGGCCGCGACACTCCCGGTCTCGGAGGGCGCCGACTCCTCCCCCTCGGAGCGCTCCGAGGGGGAGGAGTCGGCGTCGCGCCCGGACGGTCCGAAGCCCTGGTCCTGGAGGGTCTGTGCGACTCGCTCACGCAGGAAGGACCCGCTGGTCTTGAAGACTCCGGGCTCGTACTCGGGTTCCGCTACGTCCGGGGAAGGTTGGTCCTCCCCGGCAGCGGGTACTCCGCTCTCCGAGGTCGCCTCGTTGGACAGCTCTTCGGCAGAGGTTCTCGTCTCCGGCGTGTCGGTCTCAGGACGCTGTCCATCCGCCCCGCCCTCGCCGTGTGTGCTCTCGCTCAGTTCCCCGCCCCCATGGCAAATCACGTCCGGCACGGTGCCGCCCTGTCTTTGACGCGCCAGTGCCCCGGATCGGTTCGGTAAGAATCAGGACTGATGCGGTGACTCGGGGAATAAGGCCACGTTCGCTCAACCCTCTCCCACACGATACCGGGACGTAACAGCGCGACCGCCGGTCGGCCGACCAGGCCCGCAGTTCTTACCGAAGGCTTAACGTTCCGCGGCGTGTCACTGCGTGAGGATGCGTAGGTCCTCGTGCCCGGAAAGCGGCCCCGGCCACGGCGCGTGCTGCCTCCGATCCGAGGACCCGCATCGGCGCCGTGTGCGCGGAGCCCGTGTCCCCGCACTCCGCGCGCGAGGCCGTTGGGCCTGGCGACCCGGAGGGCGGAGGATCCGCACGCCCGAGAGGCGTTCACCCGGCCAGATCCGGGAATCCCGGTGTGAGGCTCGGCGGGGGATCCCATCCGGCCATCCCCGTCTTCGGGGAGGGGGGTCAGGAAGTGTGTTCGAGGACACGCATGGAACCGACCACACGCACCTCAGTGAACCTGCCTGACTCCAGGGCGCGGCAGTAGATGTGGTAGGGGGGCCGGCCTCCGTCCGCGGGGTCGGGGAAGACGTCGTGGATCACGAGCGCCCCGCCCGGGGCGATGTGCGGGCTCCATGACACGTAGTCGGTCTGGGCCGCCTCCTCGCTGTGGCCTCCATCGATGAAGAGCATCCCGAGCGGCGCGCCCCACACGGCGGCGACCTCCGCTGACGGTCCGACGTGCGCGATCACCTCGCTGTCGAGCCCGGCCCGGGTGATCGTGCGCCGGAAGTGCGGAAGGGTGTCGAATCTCTCCGTGGCCTCGTCCACGAGGGAGGAGTCGTGGTACTCCCATCCGGCCTGGTGCTCCTCGGACCCCCGGTGGTGGTCCACGGTGTGAATCCGACCACCGGTCCGGCGAGCCGCGGCGCCGAGGAAGACGGTGGACTTTCCGCAGTAGGTTCCGATCTCGACGATCGGGCCGAGGTGCGCGTAGGCGAGTGCGGTCTCGTACAGCGCGGTGCCTTCGTCGGTGGGCATGAACCCCTTGGCCGTCTCGGCGGCCGACAGGAGCTCGGCAGGAATGGTCGTCATGACTCGATCCTCCCAGGCCCGGGAGAGGGGTTCCCTCCCGGGCCCCCGCCCGTCCACAACCCACCCACACAACAAAAAAGGGGGCGCCCACCCCGGCACCCCCAACACACAAAAAAGAAAGAGGGCCGCCCCCAAGGACGACCCCCTCCCAACAAAAAACCGTGGCAGCGACCTACTCTCCCACCCCACCACAGGGCAGTACCATCAGCGCAAAGGAACTTAACGACCGGGTTCGGAATGTAACCGAGTGTAACCCCCCCGCCATAACCACCACGGAAACCATGATGTGAACAAGTATGCGCGAGCACCCAATAATCTGCAGCGGACAAGCCCTCGACCTATTAGTACCGGTCAGCTCCACCCCTCACAAGGCTTCCACACCCGGCCTATCAACCCCATCGTCTATA
>NZ_MKKC01000067.1 GCF_001942255.1 Nocardiopsis sp. CNR-923 | reverse complement strand
TGGACCGCTGGCGCGGGCACGCAACACCCACGTACCACGGGGTGAGCCCCGCAGGACGCGGGGATGGACCGGCCGCAGGTTCGGAATTTCTTCCTTGCCCAAAGTGAGCCCCGCAGCGCGGGGATGGACCGCCCGGTGCGGGTGATCCAGGGGCGATGCGTCGTGAGCCCCGCAGACGCGGGGATGGACCGCCGCCAGCGCGGCCGCCGAGCAGGTCGCCGACGTGAGCCCCGCAGACGCGGGGATGGACCGAGGGGTGTGGTTTTCTTATTTTCCCAGTTCAGGTGAGCCCCGCAGACGCGGGGATGGACCGGGCGCCAGGTGTTCGGGATGGTGTCCCTTGGAGTGGTGTAACTCTCGCGCGGCCGCGTTCTTGCAGGTCATCTCGATAGGTGGCCGCAGCCGAACCGCCACCGCGCGGCCTCGACCCCGCCGGCCGGGGTGGACGCGCCGCTGGAGTTGGAGATGCGTCGAACTGGCGGATGCCGCCGATGCACATCCGTTGGGGCAGGGCCGGAAACACTACACCACTCGACGGGACACCATCACCGGCTGGGTCACATGGTGCCGGGGATGGCTCGGGTCTACGAGCACGTGACCCCGGAGATGAAGTGGCGTGTACTGAGCGTGCTCGAAGCCCGGTGGGCCCGGAGTGTGGCGGCCCTCACCCGGTAGGAACGGGAAACGCTCTTCGCTCTGGTGCCGGAGCTCGAAGAGCACTACCGTGGACACAACGAGAACGGGCTCCCGGAGGAGCCCGCTTGGAAGCCGATCTCCCAGATGTCTCCCAACCTGGGGTGATCGGTCTTCGCCGACCAGTCAGAAAACCTCTCTGACCTGCGGTGATGCTGGTGGGCGATACAGGATTCGAACCTGTGACCTCTACCGTGTCAAGGTAGCGCTCTAACCAACTGAGCTAACCGCCCTCATCTGGGGGATGAGGCCATGGAGCCGGAGACGGGAATCGAACCCGTGTGCAGGGATTTGCAGTCCCTTACCTCAACCACTCGGACACTCCGGCAAGGAAGGGCACGAGGGCCTGACTCCGACCCGTGCGGGCCTCTCCGAGCGGACGACGGGATTCGAACCCGCGACCCTCACCTTGGCAAGGTGATGCTCTACCAACTGAGCCACGTCCGCGCGGCGAGCTCTCGCGGCCCGGCCGCCCCGCTCGCTGCGAGAAGAACTCTAGCGGATTCCCGTCCGAGCGCGAAATCAATGATCTCCAGGCGTCTCACGCCCCGCCGCGGCAGGACTCCTGCCCCCGTCCCGCCCGCGCGGCGGCGCTTCCTACTTCACTTCTCCACGTGCGCGGGCGTGGACGGCATGTCCGGTCGCGGCGGCGCCGAGAGGTACAGGCCGACCCTCTCGATCACCTTGTTCATCTCGTAGGCGATGAGGCCGACATCGCTGTCGGCGTCCGACATCAACGCCATGCAGGCTCCCTCGCCCGCCGCGGCCACGAAGAGGAAGGCGCGGTCCATCTCGATGATGCTCTGGCGGATCCCGCCGGCGGAGAACTGCTTGCTCGCCCCGCCCGCGAGGCTGT
Organism: Nocardiopsis sp. CNR-923; assembly: GCF_001942255.1. Classification (GTDB taxonomy): domain Bacteria; phylum Actinomycetota; class Actinomycetes; order Streptosporangiales; family Streptosporangiaceae; genus Nocardiopsis. The sequence goes on along the minus strand of NZ_MKKC01000067.1, from coordinate 82,389 downwards.
GCAGCCCCGAGCGATCGCGGACAGGTGTTCCGCCGCCGGACGATCCAGCCCACTGGAGGTGGCCATGAGGAGTCCGTCGGTGGACAGGACGATCGCGTGCTGCGTACCGGAGGCGCGGGTGAGGAGATCGTCCAGCAGCCAGCTGAGTTCTCCACGTGCAGTGCTCGGTGGGGTCATGGCTCTCTTTTGCTCTGTCAGTCGGTCGGGCGTGACGGGGACTCGCGCGCGGGGCGCGGCTGGCGTGCCCGGCGGGGATGGCGTTGGACAGCGTGCGCCAGTCCCGCATAAGCGTTGCCCAGATGATAGTCATTCGTAACTTATCTGTCTGGACCCAGGGCCGTGACCAGGGTGGGCCGGAGCGGTGAACCGGTACCTATGACCAGTGGCGATGGTGCGTGTGCGGCGGTTTCGAAAGCGGACCGGCGGCCGGTGCCGGACACGGGGCTTGCCAACGCGCGGCCCGCGCGGGTACGGAGGGCGGTGGCGCCCGCTCCGCAGGTCGGACGGGAGTGGCAGGATCGACGGTGTGGCACCGCCCGCTCGGGCGCACGAGGCTAGGGGGTAGGGATGAAGGTGTGGATCGCGGGTGCCGGGTACGGCCCCGGCGCGGTCGTGGACGATCGTGAGGCGCTCATCCCCGTGTTCGACCACGGGATCACGGTGGGCGACGGCGTCTTCGAGACCGTCCGCGCCAGGGAGGGGCGCCCCTTCGCGCTCACCCGCCACCTGCGCAGGCTGGGCCGCTCGGCGGTGGGCCTGGGTCTGGCCGAGCCGGACCTGGACCTGATCGCGGACGGTGTGGGCCGGGCGCTGGCGGCCAACTCCGAGGTCGTCGACGCCCGGGTACGGATCACCGTCACCGACGGGACCGGGCCGCTGGGCTCGGACCGCGTCGCGGGTGAGCAGACGGCGATCGTCGCGGTCGGCCCGTTCCCCGCGATCGAGCCCACCACGGACGTCGCGCTCGCGCCTTGGCCGCGCAACGAGTGCGGCGCCCTGACGGGGCTGAAGACCACCTCCTACGCCGACAACGTGCGCGCGCTCGCGCACGCCAGGGAGAGGGGCGCATCCGAGGCCGTCTTCCGCAACGTGAGCGGCAACCTGTGCGAGGGCACCGGCAGCAACGTCTTCGTGGTCCTGGACGGCAGGCTGATCACCCCGCCGCTGTCCGCCGGTCCCCTGGCGGGAATCACGCGCGAACTCGTCCTGGAGTGGTTCGGCGGCGAGGAGGAGGATGTTCCCATGGACCGACTCCCCGACGTCTCCGAGGCCTTCCTGACGTCCACCGGGCGCGACGTCCAGGCGATCCTGCGCGTCGACGGACGCCAGATCTCCAGTGGGCCCGGACCGGTCACCACGAAGGCGCGCTCGGCGTTCCTGGAGCGCGCCGCGGCCGACATCGACCCCTGAGGGGCCTCGCGCACGACTGGGGGGACGGCGCTGGTGCGCCGTCCCCCCAGTCGTATGGGGTGCGGAGGGTCAGGAGCTCAGGTGCCGCTGGATCTCCTCGTCCAGGTCCACGAAGGTGGGCTCCTGGCCGGCGGGCACGATCTCGTAGGTCCGGTGGAGGAACTCGGCCAGCGGCGAGACCTGGGTGTCGAACTCGGCCTGCCCGAAGGGGGAGGACAGCGAGATGCTCACGGTTCGGTCCCCGCTGTCGTCCTTGGAGGGCCACACCCGGACGTCGCCCTCGCCCACCGGGCGCACGATGCCGACGGTGAGGAGTTCGCGGGCGAAGATCCACTCGACGGGGTCGTCCTCGCCGGTGTGGAAGGCCACCCGGATCGCGTACGGGTCGTTCGCGCTGTAGTCGAGTCGCGCGACCAGGGGCACCGAGGTGCGTTCGGGGACCACGAGCCGCAGGCCCAGCTCGGCGGTGGCAGTGGTGTCGCTACTGTTCATGTTCGCCAAACCTTTTCTCGTCCGGCCCTGCTGTTGCGGCGCGGGTCGGTTGCCGTCTCACTCGCTCCAACGCGGCCGTCCGCGGACTATGACGAGAGTACGGAGACTTTCTTGGTCGGGTGGGACCGGAGGCCGCGCTGTCCGCTCTGCGGGACCAGCGTGCCGCATGGCGGCTGCCCGATCCTTCGTCACTGTAATGACCAGGGGAAACCAAAGATTTCCCAATGTCGGGTGGCCCACGTCACGTCAGGGTAATGAGATGGGTGTCCCCGTGGGTTCCGCGGGGGCGGGATCTCCTTCCCGGGGCGGGGATCCGCGCCGCGTCGTACCAGCGTCGAGCACACGTCGGGACTCGAATGTGGCCTCCGTCACACAGTGCCGCCGGGGCGGGCGTCCGGGCGCGTGGGGCGACCACCCCCGAGGATGCGCTAAAGTCTTTCTTGTCCGGCCGACAGGGCGGGCAGGGCAGCGGCTCAGGGCGATTAGCTCAGTTGGTTCAGAGCGCGTCGTTCACACCGACGAGGTCACTGGTTCGAGTCCAGTATCGCCCACGCGCCGAAGGGGTCGGCTCCGTGTCAGACGGGGTCGGCCCCTTCTTTTGTGTGACCGTCTCTTGTACCTCACGCCTTGACCGTCACCGCGCGCGTGGCGGCTAGTCGGGCTCCGGGGAGGCCAGGCCCTTCCTGAGCGCGCGGCGGGCGCGCAGACGGCGCAGCAGCTCCTCCCTGACGCGGTTGCCGTACCGCTCGGCGCGGCGGAACCACGTGCGGGCCGGACGCAGCAGACGGTGGGCCCAGTGGAACTCGGTGCTGAGAATGAACAGGCCGAGGATGACCGAGGCGGCTCCCGGCCCCGGGGCCACCATCATGGCCAGCCCGGCGACGATGACCACGACGCCGACCGTGGTGACGACGACGCGCCAGGACAGGTGGAGGGCCGGGTGGGCGTGCATGTGCCGCCGGAAGAGCCGGAACCGCGCCCGCAGTCGCCGCCATCGGCGAACTCGAGCGGGGATGGAAGATGTCTCCGGGGCCGGCGGACCTTGGGAAGGGCTCGGTGACATGCGCTCACAGTATTCGGTCGGAGTGAGTGGCGGATTCGGGTCGGGCGAGGACGGCGATCGGGTGTCAGCTGATTGTCACCGATCTCGGGGACTTGATCAATGCTCCACGGGAGGCTCGTCACGGGCCCCGGGAATATCGTGACGATCCATGACAGATTCGGTGAGGATCGGTCATTGGGCTCCTTCCTCCACCTTCGTGCTGGTGCGTCCGGGCGTGGTCGCCGGTATCCGAAACCATGCGCCCGAATCCCCCCGTCCGCGCTCGCGGACGGGGATGGGGCCGGTGCTTTCTGCCGCCGCCGAGGGCGCCCCGCGGTCCGAAGCCCACCCTGCCACCACGTGCGGAACGCCGCCAGAACCCCCGTCCGCCTGTGGACGACGCGAAGCGCCGCCCACGCGGAGCCGATACCATCGGACGCGAAACGCCTGGCCGCCCCCACGAGGTGCGCCGGCGCAGACCACCGACCGCGTATTCCTAGGAGTCACCGTGCCCGCCGCGCCTGAGCTGCACATCACCGTCGCCGGAACCCAGCGTGCGGTGGCGGTCGCGACCACGGCGGGGGAGGCCCTGGAGGCCGACGGCAGGACGGTCATCGCGGCCATGGTCAACGGCGAGCCGCGCGACCTCACCCGGGAGTTGGCCGACGGCGACGTGGTCGAGCCGGTCGCCATCGACTCCGAGGACGGGCGGGCGATCCTGCGCCACTCCACGGCGCACGTCCTCGCCCAAGCGGTCCAGGAGCTCTTCCCCGAGGCCAAGCTGGGCATCGGCCCGCCCGTGGAGAACGGCTTCTACTACGACTTCGACGTCGCCGAGCCCTTCACCCCGGCCGATCTGCGGAGCATCGAGAAGAGGATGCAGCAGATCGTCAAGCAGGGTCAGCGCTTCGACCGCCGGGTCGTCTCCGACGAGGAGGCCCGCGCGGAACTGGCCAACGAGCCCTACAAACTCGAACTGATCGACATCAAGGGCAGCGACGCGGCCCAGGCCGCCGAGGGCGCGGGCGTCGAGGTCGGCTCGGGTGAACTCACCGTCTACGACAACATCCACCCGCGCACGGGGGAGCAGTGCTGGAAGGACCTGTGCCGTGGGCCGCACCTGCCCACCACCCGGGTCATCCCGGCGTTCAAGCTCATGCGCACCGCCGCCGCCTACTGGCGGGGCAAGGAGACCAACCCCCAACTCCAGCGGGTGTACGGCACAGCGTGGGAGTCCAAGGACGCGCTCAAGGCGTACCTGACCTTCCTGGAGGAGGCGGAGAAGCGCGACCACCGCAGGCTCGGGGCCGAGCTGGACCTGTTCTCCATCCCCGACGAGATCGGGTCGGGCCTGGCGGTCTTCCACCCCAAGGGCGGGGTCATCCGCCGGGTGATGGAGGACTACTCGCGCCAGCGGCACGAGCGTGGCGGCTACGAGTTCGTCTACTCGCCGCACGCCACCAAGAGCGCCCTGTTCGAGAAGTCGGGGCACCTGGACTGGTACGCGGACGGCATGTACCCCCCCATGCAGCTCGACGGCGGCCAGGACTACTACCTCAAGCCGATGAACTGCCCGATGCACAACCTGATCTTCGACGCGCGCGGGCGCTCCTACCGCGAGCTGCCGCTGCGCCTGTTCGAGTTCGGGACCGTCTACCGGTACGAGAAGTCCGGTGTGGTGCACGGTCTCACTCGCGCCCGGGGTTTCACCCAGGACGACGCCCACATCTACTGCACCAAGGAGCAGATGGCGGACGAGCTCGACTCGCTGCTGACCTTCGTGCTGGACCTGCTGCGCGACTACGGCCTCGACGACTTCCACCTGGAGCTGTCCACCAAGGACCCGGAGAAGTTCATCGGCGACGACCACGTCTGGGCCGAGGCCACCGACACTCTGCGCCAGGCCGCCGAGAAGCAGGGCCTGGAACTGGTCATGGACCCGGGCGGCGCCGCGTTCTACGGCCCGAAGATCTCCGTGCAGGCCAAGGACGCCATCGGCCGGACCTGGCAGATGTCCACCCTCCAGCTGGACTTCAACCTGCCCGAGCGCTTCGACCTGGAGTACACCGCGGCGGACGGCACCCGTCAGCGCCCGGTGATGATCCACCGCGCTCTGTTCGGCTCGATCGAGCGGTTCTTCGCCGTGCTGCTGGAGCACTACGCGGGCGCCTTCCCGGCCTGGCTGGCGCCGGTCCAGGCGGTCGGCATCCCGATCGCCGACGAGCACGTCCCGTATCTGCGCGAGGTGGAGGCCAAGCTGCGGGCGGAGGGTATCCGGGTCGAGGTGGACGCCAGCGACGACCGGATGCAGAAGAAGATCCGCAACGCCCAGAAGCAGAAGGTGCCGTTCATGCTGCTGGCCGGGGACGAGGACATCAGCAAGAACGCGGTGTCCTTCCGTTACCGAGACGGGTCGCAGAACAACGGTGTGCCGGTCGACGAGGCGGTCGCCGAGATCGTGGCGGCCGTGCGCGAGCGCCACCAGGGAGATCGGTGACGCGGGTGAGCCGCCGATCGCGCCGTGACCGCCCACCCGGACCGATCCGGGTGGGCGGTCGCCTCTTTCGGACGGGGCCCGGGAGACCGGTCGGTCACACGCGTCGGCACGGGTATGAGTTCCCGAGGGAATCGTGCCCGAGGGAATCGTGCGCGAGGTTTTCCGGCGCTTCGCCGTCCGCTTCGCCCGGGACGGGCGGAGATCCTAGCGATCGGTCCGGGGCGCCGACGGCTCGCCGTCGCGGAACAGTTCCTCGCGCGAGATCTGGTGGGTGGCGTTGGGGTCCGGCGCGGTCTGGTCCTCGTCGTCGTCCCGGAAGAGTTCCGCACGGGAGATGCGGTGCGTGGCGTTGGGGTCGCTCATGAGGGTGGCACTCCTTGTGCATTGGGGCACGTTGAATTTTATCCCGTCTTCACACACGGAACGGCGTGTTCCCGCCCACGTGCACACGTCTGTGTCGCGGTCCGGTGCGGGTCAGCGGCCGGTCGTGCGTCCGTTCCACGCCGTCGAGGGAACGCGGTCAACGAGTTCGATGAGGTAGTCGGCGGCGGTGAGGGCCCGCGCAGGGTCAAGCCGCATGGGCGCCCAGGTCAGGACGTGGTCGCCGGAGAACCGCACGGGGAGGGAACGGGACCGTGAGTCCGCCAGCAGCCACCTCCGGGTGGCCTGGTCGAGCACCGCGTGGGTGAAGGTCGCGTCGCTGCCCGTGGTCTGGAAGGCGGCGTCGAACACGGTGTCGACGGGTTCGACGCCGTCCCCGGTCGCGGGCCGGAGTTCCACGCGTCGACGGATCTCCAGTTCGGCGTTGGGCCCCGGCGTGCGAACGGCCACGATCCGGTAGGTGAGCCGGGAGCGGCCGTTTCCCCGCCGGTCGGCCGCCGTCGCCGTGTGCGAGTGCTCGAACGCGGTCACCAGGTGGGCTCCGCGCCGTCCGGTGAGCACGTGCTGGGACCGTGCGTGCTGGCCGTGGACGGCCCGGGGCAGCACCGTGTCCTCCAACGGGCGCGGATGGTGGTCGGTGTAGTGCCATCCGTTCGCGTGCGCCCATGCCCGCAGCGCGGTCGCACGGTCCATGCGGAAATGCGCGGCGACCGTGATCACTCCGGCCGACACCACGACGGCCACCAGTGCGACCAGCGACAGAGCGCCTTCCATCCGGTGTCTCCTCCGGCTGGGGAACGTGGGACGACCTCGTACCCGTGGCGGGGGCCGCTGGACGCGGGCCGGGCATGGGGCCGGTCGGTCCCCTCGGGCTGTTCGGGTCCATTCTGTGTCGATTGCGGGGGCTTGTCACCCCTTCCGCTCGGGACCTCGCCCCCGGGCGTTCCCTCTGACCGGAACCGGCCACGGGACGCGCTCGGCCCGAGCGTGTCCCAGGCGGACGACCTCGACCTCCGTACGCGGTGGACGAACGGTTCCGGCCCCCGGATCATCCGAACGTAACATCGACGGAACAGACCCCCGGGAACGCTCTCCCGGGGGTCGGACCGCGTCCGGATCAGCCCGGAAGCCCCAGTTCGCGGGCGATGAGCATCTTCTGCACCTCGCTGGTGCCCTCGCCGATCTCCAGGATCTTGGCGTCGCGGTAGAACCGCCCCACCGGGAACTCGTTCATGAACCCGTACCCGCCGAACACCTGCGTGGCGTCGCGCGCGTTGTCCATCGCCGCGTTGGAGGCCACCAGCTTGGCGATCGCCGCCTCCTTCTTGAACGGCGCGCCCGCCAGCATCCGCGACGCGGCGTCGTAGTAGGCCAGCCGCGCCGTGTGCGCCCGCGCCTGCATCTCCGCGATCTTGAACTGGATCGCCTGGTACTCCCCGATGCGGTGCCCGAACGCGCTCCGCTCGTGGGCGTAGCGCACGCTCTCGTCCACGCATCCCTGGGCCAGCCCCACCGACAGGGCCGCGATGGCGATCCGTCCCTCGTCGAGGATCCTCAGGAACTGCGCGTACCCGCGCCCGCGCTCGCCCACGAGGTTGGCCTCGGCACCCGGCACTCCTCGAACACCAGTTCGTTGGTGTCGGAGGCGTTCCACCCCACCTTCGAATACTTCTGCCCCACCGCGAACCCCGGTGTCCCGGCGGGCACCAGGATGGTCGAGATCTCCGGCTTGCCGTTGTCGCGCCGACCCGTCACCGCCGTCACCGTCACCAGCGCCGTGATGTCGGTCCCGGAGTTGGTGATGAACGACTTGGTCCCGTTGATCACCCACTCCCCGTCCTCCAGCCGCGCCGTGGTCTTGGTCGCGCCCGCGTCGGAGCCCCCATCCGGCTCGGTCAGCCCGAACGCGCCCAGCGCCTCGCCCGCGCACAGCTTCGGCAGGTAGGTCTTGCGCTGCTCCTCGGTGCCGAACCGGAAGATCGGCATCGCACCCAGTGACACCCCCGCCTCCAGCGTGATGGCCACCGACGAGTCCACGCGGGCCAGCTCCTCCAGGGCCAGGCACAGGGCGAAGTAGTCCCCGCCCATGCCCCCGTACTCCTCGGGGAACGGCAGACCGAACAGCCCCATCCGCCCCATCTTGGCGATGATCTCGTACGGGAAGGCGTCCCGCTCGTAGAAGTCGCCGATGACGGGCGCGACCTCGCTGCGGGCGAACTCCTCGACGGCGACCCGCAGGTCCTCGTGCTCGGTCGACAGCTCATGGCGGTTCATCGTGTGGTCTCCTCGCAGGTGGCGGGGGCGGGATCGGACGGGTCGGCGGTTGTGGCCCCCGACCCGTCGGGTTCGACGGTGACCAGGACGGCGTCCATCGGTACGGACGCGCCCGGGCGGACCGCCACGTCGGTGACGGTCCCGTCGATCGGGGAGGGCACGGAGTGCTCCATCTTCATGGCCTCGACGACGGCCAGCGGCGTGCCCGCGGCGACGCGCTGACCCACCTCGACGGGCACGGCGAGCACCGTCCCCGGCATCGGGCTGCGCACGGTGCCGTCTGCGGCCGACTCGTCGTCGCGCAGGGCGTCGGCCACGGGCTCCTCGTGGAGTGTCCACGCGACGCCGTCGGCGCCCAGCCAGCGGTGAGCGGTCGCCGGGTCGTGGGCGCGCGTATAGGTACGCACCCGTCCCGCGTGGGTCACGGTCAGCCGTCTGCCGTCCGGCGAGCGGCGCGCACGGGCGGCGACGGAACCCGCTCCCGGCCCGCCGTCGCCCTCCGACTCCACGCGAACCTCGAACGACCCGGGAGCCACACGGCGCACGTACACGACGGCCGAGTCGTGCCGCGGCGCGCGCAGCCGCCACCGCGTCCAGGCGGGGCCGCCCATCCGCCACCCGTCGGGGACGGCGAACCGGTCTGCGGTCGCGTGGGGCTCCAGGTCCAGTTGGTGGTCCAGGGCGGCGGCCGCGTACACCTCCTCCGGCACGCGTTCCGGCGCGGGCTCGGGCGGGGTGGACGCGATCAGGTCGGTGCTCAGATCGCCGGCGACCACGCGCGGGTGCCGCAGCAGGCGCCGCAGGTAGGCGGTGTTGGTGACGCAGCCGAGCAGCAGGTATCCGGAAAGGGCCGCGTCCATCCGGCGCAGCGCCTCGGCGCGGTCGGGCCCCCACGTGACCACCTTGGCGAGCATGGGGTCGAAGGCTGAGGTCACCGATCCGCCCTCGGCGATCCCCGAGTCCACCCGAACCCCGAGCCCGGAGGGTTCGGACAGGGCCAGGATCGGCCCGCCACTGGGCAGGAAGCCCCGGTCGGCGTCCTCGGCGTAGATCCGCGCCTCCACCGCGTGCCCCTCGAAGCCCACGTCGTCCTGGCCGAACGGGAGCGGGTCGCCCAGGGCCACGCGCACCTGCAGTTCGACGAGGTCGACGCCGCGCGCGCCGCCGACCGTCACGACCTCCTCGGTGACCGGGTGCTCCACCTGGAGGCGGGTGTTCATCTCCAGGAACGAGAAGGACAGTTCGCCGTCGTCGCCGACCTCGGCGATGAACTCGACCGTCCCCGCGCCCACGTACCCGCACGCCTCCGCGGCGGCGACCGCGGCCCGGCCCATGCGCTCGCGCTGGGTGCCGGTCAGCAGCGGCGAGGGCGCCTCCTCGACCACCTTCTGGTGGCGGCGTTGCAGACTGCACTCGCGTTCACCCAGGTGGACGACGGTTCCGTGGCCGTCGGCCAGGACCTGGACCTCGATGTGCCGGGGGCGCTGGACGAGGCGTTCGACGAGCAGTGTGGCGTCCCCGAACGACGCCAGCGCCTCCCGGCGGGCGGCCGCGGCGTCGGCCAGCAGCGTGCCGGGGGAGTGGACCGCCCGCATCCCCTTGCCGCCTCCGCCCGCGGAGGGCTTGATGAGCAGCGGGTAGCCGGTGGACTCGGCGGCCACGAACAGTTCGTCGTCGGACATCGGGCGTCCGGGTTTCTCGGTGAACCCGCCCAGGACGGGCACCCCGGCCGCGGCCACGGTGTCCTTGGCGCGGATCTTGTCGCCCATTGCCTCGATCGCTTCGGCGGGCGGCCCGACGAACACCAGGCCCGCGTCCGCGCAGGCTCGGGCGAAGTCGGCGTTCTCCGACAGGAATCCGTAGCGGGGTGGACCATCGTCGCTCCGGACTCCAGCGCGGCGGCGACGATCGCGGGGGCGTCCAGGTAGCCGTCGACCCGGAGGGCCTGGTCGGCGGCCAGGGTGTGCGGCGCGTCGGCGTCGGCGTCGGTGTACACCGACGCGACCCGATCCCCATCCGTCTCAACGTGCGCAGGATCCGCAGGGCGATCTCGCCCCGGTTGGCGACGAGAACGATCGGTACAGAGGTCGTGGTCACGGTTTCCTCACATCCGGAAGACGCCGTAGCCCACCGGCTCCAAAGGCGCGTGGCGGGCGGCGGACAGGGCCATGGCGAGCACCTCACGGGTGTCGGCGGGGTCGATGACACCGTCGTCCCACAGGCGCGCGGTGGAGTAGTAGGGGCTGCCCTGCTCCTCGTACTGGTCGCGGACGGGCGCCTTGAACGCCTCCTCGTCCTCGGCGGACCACTCCTCGCCGCGCGCGGTCAACTGGTCGCGGCGCACGGTGGAGAGCACGGACGCGGCCTGTTCGCCGCCCATCACGGAGATCCGGGCGTTCGGCCACATCCACAGGAAGCGGGGCGAGTAGGCCCGACCGCACATGCTGTAGTTGCCCGCGCCGAACGAGCCGCCGATGACCACGGTGAACTTCGGGACGCGCGCGCAGGCCACGGCGGTGACCATCTTCGCGCCGTGCTTGGCGATGCCGCCCGCCTCGTAGTCGCGGCCGACCATGAACCCGGAGATGTTCTGGAGGAAGACCAGGGGGATGCCGCGTCGGTCGCACAGTTCGATGAAGTGCGCGCCCTTGAGCGCCGATTCGGCGAACAGGATGCCGTTGTTGGCCACGATGCCGACGGGGTGTCCGTGCAGGTGCGCGAACCCCGTGACCAGGGTCGTGCCGTACTCCGCCTTGAACTCGGTGAACTCGCTGCCGTCGACGATCCTGCCGATGACCTCGCGCACGTCGTAGGGGGTGCGGGTGTCGGACGGGACCACCCCGTACAGCTCCTGCGGGTCCAGCGCGGGCGGGCGCGGATCGCGCGTCTCCCACGCCGGGGGCTCAGGCGGGCCCAGGGTGTCGGCGACGCGCCGCACGAGGGTGAGGGCGTGCGCGTCGTCGTCGGCGAGGTGGTCGGTGACGCCGGAGACCCGCGAGTGCAGGTCGCCCCCGCCAAGCTCCTCGGCCGTGACGACCTCCCCGGTGGCGGCCTTCACCAGGGGCGGGCCGCCGAGGAAGATCGTCCCCTGCTCGCGGACGATGACCGCCTCGTCGCTCATCGCGGGGACGTAGGCGCCCCCGGCGGTGCACGAGCCGAGCACGGCCGCGATCTGCGGGATGCCGAGCCTGGACATGGTGGCCTGGTTGTAGAAGATCCGCCCGAAGTGCTCGCGGTCGGGGAACACTTCGTCCTGCATGGGCAGGAACGCGCCGCCGGAGTCGGCGAGGTAGAGGCACGGCAGCCGGTTGTGCAGTGCCACCTCCTGTGCGCGCAGGTGCTTCTTCACCGTCATGGGGTAGTAGCTGCCGCCCTTGACCGTGGCGTCGTTGGCGACCACGACCACGGGACGCCCGGCGACCCGGCCGACCCCCGCGATCATGCCGGCTCCGGGGGCGTCCTGTCCGTCCTTCCCGTAGAGCCCGTAGGCCGCCAGCGGGGCGATCTCCAGGAACGGGGAGCCGGGGTCGAGGAGGAGGTCGACCCGGTCGCGCGGCAGGAGTTTGCCGCGTTCGACGTGGCGGGCGCGGGTCTTGTCGGGGCCGCCCAGGGCCGCGGTGGCGATCCGCTCCCGCAGCTCCTGGGCAAGGGCGCGGTTCGCCGCGTCGTTGGCGGCGAACGCGGGCCCGGCGGTGTCGACCGCCGAGCCGAGCACGGATGCCCTGCTCATGGTGTCCTCTCGTGGAGGGATGTTAATGCTCACTAACACTCGTGATGTTAATAACTACTAACATAGGTGTCCAGAGCCGGGGCGGCGCGCCGCCCCGACGTCGACGAGAGGCGGGGTGGATGGGGCCGAAGCCGACGATCGAACGCCGGACCGCGATCCTGGGCGCGGCGGCCGAACTCTTCGCCGCGCGCGGCTACCGCGGCGTGACCATCGACGAGCTCGGCCGGGCCGTGGGCACCAGCGGACCAGCGCTGTACCGGCACTTTCCGGGCAAGGAGGCCCTGCTCGGGGAGGTCCTCGTCGACATCAGCGAACGGCTGGCCCACCGCGGCGCCGAGCTCGTCGCGCGGGCCTCCGGCCCCGAGGAGGCTTTGGAGCTGCTGCTACGCGGCCATATCGCGTTCGCCTTGGACGAACCCGCCCTCATCACCGTCCACGACCGGGAACTGGGCAACCTCACCGACGCGGACCGCCGCCGCGTGCGCCGACTGCAACGCGGCTACGTGGAGACGTGGGTCGACGTCCTGGCCGCCCTGCGCCCCGCGGCGTCGCGGGTCACCCTGCGCGCCGCGGTCCACGCCGCCTTCGGTCTGCTCAACTCGACCCCGCACAGCCGGGGCGACCTTCCGCGCGACCGGATGGCGGAGCTGCTGCTGGCCATGGGCTCGGCCGCGCTCACCGTGCCCGAGCCCCCGCTGCCCGAGACGGCTCCCGCCCCCGCGTCCGCGCGTTAGCACGCGTGGGCCCAGTGCCGCGTCGGCTTGCGCAGGCCCGGCGAAGACGTCGGTGAAGCGGCGACCGGCACACGCCCTGTGGCGTGTGCCGGCGTTCTGTCGGGGGCGGTCGCGATCCTGGTTCTCCCAGTATTAGGAGGACGTCGACGTAGCTTGACCGGTCTCCGGGTAGGCAGCGCCTGAGACGCCCCCGGAGCACGGGTCCTCGGGGGCGCGAGAGCGTGGACGAGGGGGAGAGATCCATGGTCGAGGGACCTGGACGAAGCGGCGATCCGGTCACCACCACCAACGCGGGCACGCCCGTGGCCAGCGACGAACACTCGCTGAGCGTGGGCCGGGACGGGCCGTTGGTCCTGCACGACGCGTACCTGATCGAGAAGATGGCGCACTTCAACCGGGAGCGCGTCCCGGAGCGGGTGGTGCACGCCAAGGGCAGCGGGGCCTACGGATTCTTCCGGGTGACGGCCGACGTCAGCGAGTACACCAGGGCGGCCGTGTTCCAGCCCGGCACGCAGACGCCGATGCTCGCCCGCTTCTCCAGCGTGGCCGGTGAGCTCGGCAGCCCCGACACCTGGCGGGATCCGCGCGGGTTCGCGCTGAAGTTCTACACCCGCGAGGGCAACTACGACATGGTCGGCAACAACACCCCGGTGTTCTTCATGCGCGACCCCCAGAAGTTCCAGGACTTCATCCGCTCCCAGAAGCGGGACCCGCGCACCGGCCTGCGCGACAACACGATGCAGTGGGACTACTGGTCGCTGTCCCCGGAGTCCGCGCACCAGGTGACCTGGCTCATGGGCGACCGGGGCATCCCGAAGAACTTCCGCCGCATGAACGGCTACAGTTCGCACACCTACATGTGGGTCAACGCCGAGGGCAGACGGGTGTGGGTCAAGTACCACTTCGTCACCGACCAGGGCGCCGACTTCCTCTCCCAGGCCGACGCAGACCGGATCGCCGGGACCGACGCCGACTTCTACCGGCGCGACCTGTACCACGCGATCGAGCGCGGCGACCACCCGTCGTGGACGCTGAAGGTGCAGATCATGCCGTTGGAGGACGCGGCGGACTACCGCTTCAACCCCTTCGACCTGACCAAGGTGTGGCCGCACGGCGACTACCCGCTGATCGAGGTCGGTCGGATGACGCTGAACGAGAACCCGGAGAACTACCACATCCACGTCGAGCAGGCCGCCTTCGAGCCGTCCAACCTGGTGCCCGGAGTCGGTCCGTCACCGGACAAGATGCTGCTCGCCCGGTTGTTCTCCTACCCCGACACGCACCGCTACCGGATCGGCGTCAACTACGACGAGCTCCCGCCCAACCGTCCGCGGGTGCCGGTGCGGTCCTACTCCAAGGACGGGCGGATGCGGTTCTACCCGCCTGGCACCGGAGCGGTCTACCACCCGAACTCCTTCGGTGGTCCCGAGGGCGCGGATCAGTCCGGAGCGGACCCGACGGGTTGGCGGGTCGAGGCGGGCGAACTCGTGCGCGAGGCCTACACCAGGCACCGTGCGGACGACGACTTCGTCCAGCCCCGGGCGCTCATCAACGACGTCATGGACGACGCGGCGCGCGACCGTCTGGTGTCCAACATCGCCGGGCACATGTCCTCGGTCACCGACCAGGGCGTGCTCTCACGGGCGTGAAGTACTGGCGCGACATCGACTCCGACATCGGTGAGCGGGTCGCGGCCGAGCTCAACGGCGGCTGAGCCGGTGCACACGGACGGGGCCGTGGGGAACGCGATCCCCACGGCCCCGTGTCGCGGGTGTCAGGACCCCTTCGGTCGTCCCGCCCCGGCCGAGGGCGCCGCCTGGCGGCCCTCGGCGCGCTGCCGCGGCACGGCGGCCGTGGTCTCCAGAACCTCGCCGAGGAAGTGCGCGGCGAGCACGAGCGCCCCCCGGTTGGCCCGGGTGTCGCGCAGGGCGTCCACCATCATGAAGTCCTGGATCATGCCCTGGAAGCGCACCGCCGTCACCGGGACCCCAGCCTCGCGCAGCCTGTCGGCGTAGGCCTCGCCCTCGTCCCGCAGCACGTTCGCCTCGGTGGTGATGACCAGCGCGGGCGGCAGGTCGCGCAGCTGGTCGACCGACGCGCGCAGCGGTGACGCGGTGATCTCGGCGCGCTGCTCCGGGTCCTGGGTGTACTGGTCCCAGAACCACATCATCTGGTGGCGGGTCAGCAGGTAGCCGGTGGCGAACTCGCGGTAGGAGTCGCGGTCGAAGTCGGCGTCGGTCACCGGGTAGAACAGCGCCTGCCCTCGGAGGCGCACGTCGCCGCGCTCCTTGGCCATGAGGGCCAGCGCGGTCGCCATGTTGCCGCCCACGCCGTCGCCGCACACGGCGATCCGCTGGGCGTCCAGGCCCTTGTCGGCGCCGTGGCGCGTCACCCATCGCGCGACGGTGTAGATCTGCTCGATCGCGACCGGGTACTTCGCCTCGGGAGAGCGGTCGTACTCCGGGAAGGCCACCGTGGCCCCGGTGCGGGTGGCCAGCTCCCGTACGAGGCGGTCGTGGGTGCGGGAGCTGCCGTAGACCCACCCGAAACCGTGGAGGTACAGGACCACGGGAAGCACGCCGCCGGCGCCCTCCGGCCGGATGATGCGGACCGACACCTGGCCGGTCGGGCCGCCCGAGATCGTGGCCCATTCGGAGACGACGTCGGGTTTCATCACTCCGTAGCCGCTCTGTTCCTGTTCCAGGACCTCGCGGCCCTCGTTCACCGGAAGCTGCTCGATGTACGGTTCCCGGTGGTGGGCGTCCGCGAACTCGCGTGCGGCGCTTTCGAGCACGATTCTCTTGTCTGGCATCGCTGTGTCCCCCGTGGAGATGTCGTCGGTGTCGTGCGACGCCCCCCGGCGCGGTCGCCCCGGGGAGGTGTCGGGTCGCGGCCTAGATCCGGTCGCCGACCGGGTGGGTGACGCCCCCGACGGGGTCGGTGACCCCCTGGATCGTCCCGGACGAACCTTCGAGGGCGGCGAGGTCGACCGCCTGGAGGGTCCCGAGCGGGTCGTTCGTCGCGAGCAGCCGGTCGATGATCGCCAGCGCGTCAGGGTCGCCCAGCAGCTCGACCACGGCTGGGTCGGACAGGAGCTCGACGACTGCCGGGTCCTCCAGCAGTGCCGTGGCCTCGGGCGGCAGGTCGGGGAGGCCACCGGTCGCTTCCTCCACGCTCTCGGTCACTTCCTCAGCGACCTCCTCCACGGTCTCCACCGGGTCGTCCGGAGGCTGTGCGAGGGCGCTTGCGGCCCCGACCGCGGTCAGTCCCGCGGTGAGCGCCGAGGCGGCGGCGATCTTCGTGAACGCACGCATAGGCGTTCCCTGCTCCTTTCGGTTTCACGTGGCAACGCATTCCGTATCAGCATTGACACACACAGTCATCAAGTGTCCGTCTTGTGCGGTCATGATTGAGTTACGTGCCTCTGAAGCACTCGTATGTCTTTCACGTCTGCGGACAACGTCCGCCAAAGTCACGCAAACCTCTCGTGTGGGAAGTCGTCGCGGTGCCGTACGCGCACCCCCGGACGGGTACGCCCGCGTTCGCTGGCGACCGGACGCGAAGAAGGAACGGTGAGCAGATGTCTCGGCCTCGCATCGTGGTGGTCGGAGCGGGTTTCGGCGGGATCCACACCCTGCGCCACCTCGAACGTCGGATTCCGAGGGGGATGGCCGACATCGCCCTCGTCGCACCGCACGACTACATGCTCTACAGCCCGCTGTTGCCGCAGGTGGCGTCCGGACTGCTCACACCCCAGTCGGTCGCGGTGTCGGTGCACCGGCTCACCCGCGACACCAGACTCGTCCCAGGTCACGCGGTGGGGATCGACACCCGTGACAGGACCGTCGTCGTGCGGCGTTCGAGCGGGGAGCTCACGCCCTGCCCCTACGACCGACTCGTCCTGGCGCCGGGCGGCCTCACCCGCTCCTTCGACATCCCCGGGCTGAGCGAACACGCCTACGGGGCCAAGACCCTCGCCGAGGCCGTGCTCCTGCGTGACCACGTCCTCGCCCAGCTGGAACTGGCCAACGACAGCCGCGACCCGATCGAGCGCGAGGAACGGTGCCGGTTCATCGTGGTGGGGGGCGGCTACACCGGCGTGGAGACCGCGGCCTCGCTGCTGCGGCTCACCGAGGAGGCGGCCCGCCGTTACCCCGAACTGCGTTCCGCGATCCACTGGCACCTCGTCGACATCGCGCCCGCGGTCCTGCCCGAGCTGGGCGAGCGGCTCGGCCGCAAGGCGCTCGACATGCTGCGCGGCATGGGGATCGAGGTCAAGCTCAAGGTGAGCGTCCGGGAGGTCGGACCCGACAAGGTGGTCCTGACCGACGGTCGCGTCCTGCCCTGCCGCACGCTCATCTGGACGGCGGGCGTCGCGCCGAGCCCGCTCATGCGGACCCTCGACAAGCCGACCCAGCGCGGACGGCTGGAGGTCGGCGCCGACCTGCGCGTCCCGGGGTTGGGCGACGTGTTCGCGCTCGGCGACGCGGTGGCCGCACCCGACCTGGCGGCCGGAACGGACTGCTACTGCCCCCCGACCGCCCAGTACGCGAGCCGACAGGCGGTCACCGTGGCCGACAACGTGGTCGCCTCCATCCTGGGACGGCCGCTGAAGGAGTTCCGACACCGCGACATGGGCCTGGTCGTGGACCTGAGCGGCAGGGAGGCGCTGGCCCGGGTGCTCAGGTTCGACCTGAGCGGTCTGCCCGCGCTGGCGGCCACCAGGGGCTACCACCTGGCGGCGGTGCCGTCCGCCCCGGCTCGGGCGAGGATCGTGGCCAACTGGGCGATCCGCGCGCTCACCGGGGGCGAGGTCTCACGGTTGGGCTTCGCCGACGACGGCAGGCCGTCGTCGTTCGTGGACAAGGAGGCGGTGGATTACCTGGACGCGGAGGGCTCCCGCAAGGAGGGCGCCCGGCTGATGGAGAACCTGCGCGCCCGCTACGGCGACTGAGGGGTCAGGAACGGACGAGGCGGGCGATCGCGTCGGAGGCCTCGCGGACCTTCTCGTCGGCCTCGTCGCCGCCGTTGGCCACGGCGTGGGCGACACAGTGCTTGAGGTGCTCGTCGAGCATGGCCAGGGCGAAGGAACGGAGCGCCTTGTTGACCGCCGAGGTCTGGGTCAGGATGTCGATGCAGTACTGGTCGTCCTCGACCATGCGCTGGAGGCCGCGGATCTGACCCTCGATGCGGCGCAGTCGGTTGATGTGACTCTGCTTGTCGTTGCTGTACCCGTGCGTTGCCGCCATGTCGCCGTTTCCGTGTCGTCCCTGTCCAGCTGCGATCATCATACCCCCACGTGGTATTTAACAACGTGGGTCCGGTCATGCGTTCCCCGGTGGGAACCCTTGAAGTTTGCACGATCTTGGCGCGTGTCGTCGCCTCGCCCCCGGGGGTCACGTGTGCCAGGTGGCTACCGTTGGACGGTCTGGCCAGGTGTAACTACATAGGGTGATGCATTGAATATGATTTGTGGTGCTCTGATGGGAAGGGTCCGGACAGGCGCCGTGGCCGTGGCGTCCGTGCTGACGGTGTCCGGGGTGATCGTCGTCGGAGCCGCGTTCGACGCGCGGGGCGCCGAGGCCCAGCCCGCAGCCCCCTACGCGTCGAGCACGTGGGCCCGGCTCACGTTGGATCCAGAGGTCTACGGAGCCGGGGCCGTCTCGCGCCCGCGGTCCGGTCGAGGTCAGCGGGGACGACGACGCGCAGGACTGGAACACCGCCACGGCCCCGGTCTCGACCATCGCACCGAACGTCCCCTCCGCGACGGGCACGACCGCCGTCGAGACCACCCTGGACCCATCGAGCGCCCGCGCTCGGGCGGGCGGGGCGTTCACCCGGTTGTCGGTTCCGCACCCGGTGGGAACGTCGGGCCCCGCCCAGGTCGTCGTGAACGAGGGAACCCCCGGTGCGGGCGCGATGACCACGGTCCTGAACATCGTCACCTGGAAGATCAGTGCCAGCTGCACCTTCCCGCACGACCCCGTCTTCCTGACGAGCGCGGTGTCCGTGACGGTCCTGGGGCAGCCGGTCCCGGTGTCCCGGGCGCCGCAGACGACCACCCTCGACTTCGCGGGTGACTACGGTACCGGCACCTCGGGCGTCCGGGTCCTCGTGAGCACCCAGCAGATCCACGAGGCCAAGGGCAGCCATGGCCACGCCGAACTCGACCTGTCGGCCACCGCCCAGCCGCTGGACGAGTCGGGGGACCCCTTCGGACAGACGGTGCCGCTCTTCGACCTCGTCCTGGGCGACGTGACCATGGACTGCTCCTCGTTCGATCCGTCGCCCGCCCCGACCCCGACCCCGACCTCGGAGCCGTCGCCGGAGCCGTCGCCGACGGAGGAGCCGTACCAGCGCTACCGGCTCTCACACGAGGACGGTCAGCCGGAGTTCGAGTTCGACTCCGACGTCGACACCGCACTGAACGGCGACACCGGCTCCGAGGAGAACGGAGTCGACGAGAGCACGGTCGACCCCTCCGGCGGCGGTTTCGCCGATCGTCTGGCTCTGACCGGCGGCGGGACCGCCGCCTTGGTGGTCGCCGGTCTGGTCGTCGCCGCGACCGGCGCCGCCGCGCTGTTCGCGGCCCGCGGGCGCCGGGCCTGACCGGATCGCCCCGGCGTCCCCGGGGCGAAACCCGGGGCCGCGCGCGCGTCAACACGTGTACACCCGCGTCACGAGGGGGCGTGCCACGGCACGCCCCCTCCGTCATGGAGACACGAAGGAGACGCATGATCGCCGCCCTGACCGGGGTCTGGGCGGTCCGGCGCGGGCGTCGGCTCCGGGCCCGGCGTCGCGGGGAACGCGACACGGCATCGGACACGGTCTGACCAGCGGCGTGGCCAACGACGCATGTCGATTCGGTCCGGGTGCTCATAAGGTTCTCCCTAATGACTGAGACGACTTTTGACCGACGCGACATCACCCACATCGTCTGGGACTGGAACGGCACCCTCCTGGACGACAACCACGCCAACCTCGCCGCGGTGAACGCCGTGTGCGCCCGGTTCGGCCGGGCCCCGGTGGAGATGGAGTACTGGCGCTCCGTGTTCCGGCGACCCCTCATCCCCTGCTACGAGGACCTCCTGGGCCGTCCCTTCGAGGACGGTGAGTGGGAGGAGGCCGAGGTGCTCTACGACCGCAACTACCTCGAACACCTGCCCGACTGCGCGCTGGCCGACGGCGTGCCGGACGTGCTGCACGACTGGACCGGCGCGGGCGGCAGCCAGTCGCTGCTGTCCATGGCCTCCCACAGCCACCTCGTCCCGCTCGTCGCCGAGCGCGGGCTCGGCGCGCACTTCACCCGGGTCGACGGACGCAGGTTCGCGACCGTGAAGGACTCCAAGGCCGAGCACCTCGTCCGCCACCTCGACGAGCAGGGGATCGACCCCGCCAAGGTCGTGCTCGTCGGAGACATCGACGACGACGCGCGCGCCGCACTGGAGGCGGGCGCCAACGCGCTGCTCGTCGCCAGCGGGCTCATGGCCCGTGCGCGCCTGGAGGCGACCGGAGCCCCGGTGGTCGACTCCCCGGCCGCCGCCGTCGCGGTCCTGCGCGGGGTCTGATCCGATCTCACCCACCGTTACGTCGGGTCATCCCGTCACACGTCCTCTCCGTCCGTGTCAACGTGGTGGTCCCACTCCCCGCCCGGCCCATCTGGGTGCGCCCTCCACATCGCGCGCACGTCCGGCGTGACCTGCGTTCCCGCCGCCTTCAGACCGAGGGCGGGGCGAGGCGGCCGGGACAGGGTGGTGTTATATGGGTCTCACATCCACACACAGCCATGCGATTGGGAAGGCTGGCCAATGACGGAGAGCAGTGTGCCCCGCGTGCTCTGGGAGCCGGACGAGGCCACGGTCGGCTCCTCGAACATCGTCGCGTTCGCCCGCTGGGCCGCGGAACACAAGGGGGTGCGCGCCTTCGGGGAGGGCACGCCCGCCCCTGCGTCGTTCGACTACGACGCACTGTGGCGCTGGTCGGTCACCGACATCGAAGGCTTCTGGGCGGCGATCTGGGAGTACTACGGAGTCCGGTCCGAGACCCCCCGCGACACCGTCCTGCCCGAGCGGGTCATGCCGGGCGCGCGCTGGTTCCCCGGCGTCACCCTCAACTACGCCCGGCACGTCTTCGAGGGCCGGGACGACGGCGCGGTCGCGATCCGCCACGCCACCGAGCTCCGCCCCCTGGGGGAGTGGACGTGGGGCGATCTGCGCCGGCGCACCGCGGCGATCGCCGCGGGACTCCGGGAGCGCGGCGTCGGGCCGGGCGACCGGGTGGTCGCCTACCTGCCCAATCTGCCCGAGACCGTCGCGGCCTTCTACGCGGTCGCCTCGCTCGGAGCGGTGTGGTCGTCGTGCTCGCCCGACTTCGGCGTGCGGAGCGTCATCGACCGGTTCGCGCAGATCGAGCCGAAGGTCCTCCTGGCCGTGGACGGCTACCGGTACGGAGGAAGGGACTTCGACCGGCGGCCCGTCGTCGCGGAGCTGCGCGAGGCCCTGCCCACCGTCGAGCACACCGTGCTGCTCGACTACCTCACCCCCGGGGCCGAACTGGAGGGGACCGAGCCCTGGAGCGCCCTGGAAGAGGGGGACGCGTCCGAGTTGGAGTTCGCCCCCGTCCCCTTCGACCACCCCCTCTGGGTGCTCTACTCCTCCGGGACCACGGGGCTGCCCAAGGCCATCGTCCACGGTCACGGCGGCATCCTCCTCGAACAGCTCAAGAACCTCCACCTCCACCTCGACGCGCGTGAGGACGACCGGGTCTTCTGGTTCACCACCACCGGCTGGATGATGTGGAACTTCCTGGTCAGCGTGTTGCTGACGAGGGCCTCCATCGTCCTGTACGACGGCAGCCCCGCCGCGCCCGGCCTCGACACGCTCTGGGAACTGGCCGAGCGGGCGGGCACCACGATCCTCGGCACCAGCGCGGGCTTCCTGTCCTCCTGCATGAAGGAGGGCGTGCACCCGCGCCGGGGACGCGACCTGTCCGCCCTGCGCGCGATCGGCTCCACCGGCTCCCCGCTCAGCCCGGAGGCGTTCTCCTGGGTGTACGACGAGTTCGGCGACGGCCTCTGGCTGTTCTCCACCAGCGGTGGCACGGACGTGTGCAGCTGCCTGGTGGGCGGAACCCCCACCCTGCCCGTCTACGAGGGCGAGATCCAGTCCCGCGGCCTGGGCATGGCCGTGGCCTCCTGGGACCCGGACGGAAAGGAGATCGTCGGCGAGGTGGGTGAGCTGGTGGTCACCCAGCCCGCGCCGTCCATGCCGGTGTACTTCTGGGGCGACCCCGACGGGGAGCGCCTCCGCGACAGCTACTTCTCCGTGTACCCGGGGATCTGGCGGCACGGCGACTGGATCGAGATCACCGACCGGGGCACCGCGATCATCTACGGCCGCTCGGACTCGACCATCAACCGTGGCGGCGTGCGCATGGGGACCAGCGAGATCTACCGAGCCGTCCTCGCCCTCGACGAGGTCGTCGACGCGCTCGTCGTGGACGTGCCCCAGGAGGACGGATCGTCGAGGATCGAGCTGTTCACCGTCCTGCGGCCCGACGCCGATCTGGAGGGCGACCTGCCCGCGCAGATCGCGCGGCGGGTGCGCACCGACTGCTCGCCCCGACACGTGCCCGACCGTGTACGCGCGATCAGCGCCGTTCCCCGTACCCTGTCAGGCAAGGTCCTGGAGGTTCCGGTCAAGCGGATCCTGATGGGGGAGAGTCCCGAACGTGTGGTGAGCCGGGACTCCCTGGCCAATCCCGAAGCGCTCGACTACTTCACCCGACTGTCCGATCAGGGCTGACGCGCGCGACCCCACGGATGCGCCCGTGGGGTTGGGCCTGAAACAACTGGGGCATAGCCTGACGAACGTGGCACAGAACCGATCTGACGACATCCCCAGAGCCGCCACCTCGACCACGGTCCCCCGCCCCCGGATCGACGGCGTCGACGCCGCCCGCGCGCTCGCCGTGTTCGGCATGTTCACCGTGCACCTGGGTGTGGCCTCCATCGGGCTGCTGCCCGAGGACGGGGCCATCGCCCTGCACACCCTGGTGCGCGGGAACTCGTCCGCGCTCTTCGCGCTCCTGGCCGGTCTCTCCCTCGCCTTCATGACCGGCCGGACCAGTCCGGTCAGCGGTGAGGCGCTGCGTGGCGCCTCGGTGCGCGTCATCACCCGCGCCGTGGTGATCGGACTGCTCGGCGTCTTCCTCGATCTGATGTCCGTGCCGGTCGCGATCATCCTCACCTACTACGCGGGCTTCTTCCTCCTCGCGCTGCCTCTCGCGCGGTTGCGCGCCGGAGCCCTGTGGGCTGTGGCGGGCGTGCTCGCCGTCGTGGGTCCCGTGGTCTCCTTCGCCCTGCGCTCCGGCATGGGTGCGCCGGAGCCGCGCCTGTCCTCCCTCGGTTCGGTGACGGAGTTCCTCCTCACCGGCTACTATCCGGCGATCACCTTCATGGCGTTCGTGTACGCGGGCATGGCGGTCGGGCGGATGGATCTGACGGCGACCTTCGTGCGCCTGCGCCTGCTCGTGTTGGGCGCGGGCCTGAGCGTGTTCGCCTACGGGGGTTCCTGGCTCCTGCTGTACCCGCTCGGCGGCCTGGAGCGGCTCGGGGAACCCGCCGTGGTCGAGGAGGAGATGTACGCCGTCTCGGGGCAGGTTCCCACGGACGACTGGTGGTGGCTGGCCGTGGGCACGCCGCACACCGGGACGACCTTCGAGATCGCGCAGGCGGTGGGTCAGGCGCTGCTCGTCCTGGTGGCGTGTGTGTGGTTGGCCGAGCGCGTCCGCTGGCTGATGTACCCGCTCTCCTCCGTCGGGCGGATGCCGCTGACCGTGTACTCGGGGCACCTGTTCGCGATCGCCGTCGTGATGGGCCTGTCGACCGTGGAGTGGCGGAGCCCGTGGTTGCTGGAGGGCTTCGTCCTGGGGGCGATCGGGTTCGCGGTCCTGTGGCGGGTCACGGTGGGCCGCGGGCCGCTGGAGTCCCTCCTGGGGGCGATCGCCGACGGGGTGACCGTGACCGTGGAGGAGGCCCGCGCCCGCGCGTGACCGTGTGGGGGCACCGAAGGCACCCGTCCGGGGTCCCGTGCCACGGGGCTGCACGCTCGTTCCGGCCCCCACGGACGCTCAGTCGACGCACGTCCTCCCACTCACCCCCTACCCGGGTCCGCTCTCCCGGTCGGGGCGGGTGATGTGCTCCGCCGTGCGGTCCCGGTGGGCGAGCGAGTTCGTCGTGGTACGGGTGTTCTGCTGGATCAACCGCCGCGCGTCGTCGGCGGCGGATCGCGCCACCTCTGGGCGCGCGACCGGGCCGGCGACCTCGGCGTCCTCGGGCAGCCCGATGTCCATCGGGAGCCCGGCGCGGCTGATCACCCGCAGTTGCGCCGATTCCTGGGACTTCGAGGGGCGGATGTCGCCGTTCGGGGTGCGCCAGGCCGCCAGCCGGGTGCGCAGCCACTCCGTGTCATCGGGGCCCTGGCGCCACGGCGCGTGGTCGGGGCGGTGGGTCAGAGCGTGCCGGACGTCGGCGAGCGTCCACCCGGCTGAGAAGTACCGGGAAGTCTCCTTGCGCAGCACGGAGAAGTCGACCCGGCGCAGCGACGGTTCCTCGCGCCGCAGCCATTCGCACGCCTCGTGAACGTCGTGCGGGGTGTGCCGGGGACGGTTGAGCGGGTCCTTCTGGGGACCGCGCAGCAGAGCGTCGTCGACGGTCACGATCACCTCGCCCCGGCGCGTGTCCCAGATGCTGACCTCTTCGCGGGCCCAGCCCTGGGAGTCCACCAGGGCCGTCGCCAACCTGCGCAGGTCGATCTGGTCGTCGCTGCTGATCCGGAACTCCGCCATGCCCACAGGGTAACCAGCCTCCCGGGGGAGGCAGCCCGGACTGCGCCAGCCCTCGCCGTCCAACGCCAGCCGGCTGGAGCCCGCCCCAGCACTCCTCGCCGCCCAACCACCAGCCTCCGGACCCAGCCCGCTGGAGCCCGCCCTCCGACGCCCCAGAGTGCCTTGAGGGCCAGTCCGGTCTAGACCGCGACTCCTCGACACCTCTGCTCCCACCCACCCCGGAGACCTATGTGTGGGGGTTTTGGCGGCCAAGTTGGAGGAACATCCCAATGATTCACGCTTGTCTGACTGGATGCTTCTCCAACCTTCGGCGGCGCGGTCGACAGGGGTACTGACGGCTGTGCACCCCAGGGTTAGGGTGACTGCCTGACGGCTTGGACGGAGTCCTCGAACGGCATCTCCGTACCGCGCCGGAGCGGTCGTTTCCGCTGGCCACAGTGGAGCAAGCCGCGAACCCATCACGTTCCATCACGCTGATCGAGCTGTAGGTGCCCGTGCCCCATACCGCATTCGCGCCCGAGGCCACGACCAACCGCGCGCTCCGGGTCTTCCTGCACGGACTCCCGGGCGTCGACGAGGTCGGTGCGCGCTCCCGCGCCCAGGACCTGTCCACCCGGTCCATCAAGACCACCGCCAAACGGGAGGCCATCGACCTGGCCATCCGGATGGTCGACCTGACCACGCTGGAGGGCGCCGACACGCCCGGCAAGGTCCGCGCCCTGTGCGCCAAGGCAGCCCTTCCCGACCCCGCCGACCGTACCGTGCCACAGGTTGCGCCGTGTGCGTCTACCCCGACCGGGTCGCCACCGCCGTCGAGGCCCTGCGCGGCACCGGAACCGGCATCGGCATCGCCTCCGTCGCCACCGCCTTCCCCGCCGGCGCGCGCCCCTGGAGGTCAAACTCGCCGACACGCGCCGCGCGGTCGAGGACGGCGCGACCGAGATCGACATGGTCATCGATCGCGGCGCCTTCCTCTCCGGCGACTATCTGAAGGTGTACGACGAGATCGTCGCGGTCAAGGAGGCCTGCGGCGCCGCTCACCTGAAGGTCATCCTGGAGACCGGGGAACTGGTGACCTACGACAACGTGCGCCGCGCTTCCCACCTGGCCATCCGCGCCGGAGCCGACTTCATCAAGACCTCGACCGGCAAGGTCTCCCCGGCGGCCACGCCGCCCGTCGTCCTCGTCATGCTCGAAGCCGTCCGCGACCACCGCGCCGCCACCGCGCCCGCGTCGGCGTCAAGCCCGCCGGTGGCATCCGCACTGCCAAGGACGCCATCCGCCAACTGGTGATGGTCAACGAGGTAGCCGGTCCCGACTGGCTGACCCCGGACCTTTTCCGCATCGGCGCCTCCAGCCTGCTGAACGACCTGCTCATGCAGCGCACCAGGCTCAGTACCGGCACCTACCCGGGCCCCGACTACTACACGCTGGACTAAAGCCGTGATCTTCGACTACGCGCCCGCACCGGAGTCCCGCTCCGTCGTCCGTCTGCGCGAGAACTACGACCTGTTCATCGACGGTGAGTTCACCCCCGGGAAGGACGGGGACCAGATGTCCACCGTCAACCCGGCCGACGAGACCGAACTCGCCCGCTTCACCGTCGCTGGCGCGTCCGACGTCGACCGTGCGGTCGCCGCCGCCCGCCGCGCCTACGACACCGTGTGGAGCCGGATGGCCGGCGCCGAGCGCGGCAAGTACCTCTTCCGGATCGCCCGGGTGATCCAGGAGCGCTCCCGTGAGCTGGCCGTCCTGGAGTCCCTGGACAACGGCAAGCCGATCAAGGAGACCCGCGACGTCGACCTGCCCCTCGTCGCCGCGCACTTCTTCTACTACGCGGGCTGGGCCGACAAACTCGCCCACGCCGGACTGGGCCCCGACCCGCGCCCGCTCGGTGTGGCCGCTCAGGTCATCCCGTGGAACTTCCCGCTGCTCATGCTCGCGTGGAAGGTCGCCCCGGCGCTGGCCACCGGCAACACCGTCGTTCTCAAGCCCGCCGAGACCACCCCGCTGACCGCGCTGGTCTTCGCGCAGATCTGCCAGGAGGCGGACCTGCCGCCGGGCGTGGTCAACATCGTCACCGGCGCCGGTGAGACCGGCCGCGCTCTCGTGGAGCACCCAGGCGCCGACAAGGTGGCCTTCACGGGCTCCACCGAGGTCGGCCGTCAGATCGCGCGTTCGGTGGCGGGCAGCGACAAGCGGCTGACCCTCGAACTGGGCGGCAAGGGCGCCAACATCGTCTACGACGACGCCGCCGTCGACCAGGCGGTCGAGGGCGTCGTCTCCGGCATCTTCTTCAACCAGGGCCACGTGTGCTGCGCGGGTTCGCGCCTCCTGGTCCAGGAGTCGATCGCGGACGAACTGCTGCCCCGGCTCAAGGACCGGATCGCCAAGCTCCGCCTCGGCGACCCGCTCGACAAGAACACCGACATCGGCGCGATCAACTCCGCCGCCCAGCTGCGGCGGATCCGGGAGCTGACCGACTCGGGCGCGGAGGAGGGCGTCGAACGCTGGTCGCCGTCCTGCGACCTGCCGCCGTCCGGCTACTGGTTCGCGCCCACGGTCCTCACCGGAGTGAGCCAGGCGCACCGGGTAGCCCGCGAGGAGATCTTCGGCCCCGTGCTGTCCGTGCTCACGTTCCGGACACCGGAGGAGGCGGTGACCAAGGCCAACAACACGCCGTACGGGTTGTCGGCGGGTGTGTGGACCGAGAAGGGCTCGCGCATGCTGTGGACGGCTGAGCGCCTGCGCGCGGGCGTGATCTGGTCCAACACGTTCAACAAGTTCGACCCGACCAGCCCCTTCGGCGGCTACAAGGAGTCGGGCTACGGCCGCGAGGGCGGGCGGCACGGATTGGAGGCCTACCTTGGCTAAGAAGGCTCAACAGCCCCAGCGGCGAACAGGGCGCCAAGGCCAGGGAAGGAAGGGCCCGGTCCGGCCCGGCGCGGATCGAAGCGACCGGAGCCGATGCGACCCGGCCCGACACGACCCGGCCCGACACGGCGCCGTCCGTGCGCCTGGCGGTTCGCAAGACGTACAAGCTCTACCTGGGCGGGGCGTTCCCGCGTTCGGAATCGGGCAGGTGCTACCCCGTGACCTCATCCGACGGCGAACACCTCGCCAACGCCTCCCTCGCCTCCCGCAAGGACGCCCGAGACGCGGTCATGGCCGCGCGCAAGGCGTTCGGCGGCTGGTCGTCGCGGACGGCCTACAACCGCGGGCAGATCCTGTACCGCGTCGCCGAGGTCCTGGAGGGCCGCCGCGACCAGTTCGCCGCGGGCGCCGAGCGCGCCCAGGGTCTGTCCCGAGCCGCCGCCGACCAGGCGGTCTCGGCCGCGATCGACCGGTGGGTGTACTACGCGGGCTGGACCGACAAGATCGCCCAGGTGCTGGGCGGCGCCAACCCGGTCTCCGGCCCGTACTACAACCACTCCGCACCCGAGCCGACCGGCGTGGTGGCGGTGTTCGCGCCGCGGAATGCCCCGCTGCTCGGACTGACCTGCGTGCTGGCTCCCGTCATCGCGTCCGGCAACACGGCCGTCGTGGTCGCCTCCGAGCGCGCGCCCCTGGCCGCGGTCGACCTGGCAGAGGTGCTGGCCACCTCGGACGTGCCCGGCGGTGTGGTCAACCTGCTCACGGGGCGGGTGCCGGAGATCGGCCCGCACCTCGCCTCGCACGCCGACGTCAACGCCCTCGACCTCACGGGCGCCGGAGCGATGGCGGCGGAGTTCGAGAAGGTCGCCGCCGCCACCCTCACGCGGGTGCTGCGCCCCGGCCCCGGCGCAGACGGGGGAGAGGACGTCTGGCTCGACCCCGACCCCGGCACCGCGCGCATGACGCCGTTCCTGGAGACCAAGACGGTCTGGCACCCGATCGGGGTGTGACCCGGGATGAAACACTGACGGACCGGGGCCCGATCGGGTCCCGGTCCGACACGGCGAACGAGGAGCCATCGTGGTGACTGACAGACCGGCCGACCCCCCGGTCAGGGGCACGGCCCCGGATGCGCCCCGGTCCGACATCCCGGCCCCGAGCACGACGCCGTCCGAGAGCTCGGGCGCGGCCTCGGAATCGACGCCGTCCGGAAGTTCGGCCCGAGCACGCGTGGTCGGACTGCGTCTGGTCCGGCTCGACCGGTACACGGCCGAGGTCTCCGTCCTACGACACGTGGTGCTCCGCCACCGCCTGGCTCCCGGCCAGTCCAGGTACACCGGACTCCCGGTGGAGACCCTGCCGCGCGCTGACGCCGACCCCGCGCGCGTTCCGTTCGCCGTCGTGCGCACCGGTGTCGACCTCACCGATCCCGACACGGCCCATGACGCCTGCGCCGGTTTCGGGATCATCGACCGCGTCGGTCACCTGCGCGACCTCGTCGACGCGCCGGAGCGGGCCGTGCTCCTGCGCGCCTTCTACGTCACTCCCGGACACCAGGGCCTCGGCGTGGGCCGCGCCGCCTGCTCCGCGCCTCTGCTGGACCTGCTCGTGGCGGGGGTCGACCCCGGCGCCGCCGACATCGTGCTGTGCGTCGACGAGGGCAACGAGGTCGGACTGCGCACCTATCGGTCGGCCGGGTTCACGCCTACGGGCCGCCGCTACGTCGACGGCCCCAACGGCCCGCAGACCGTGATGTCCCGGCCGGTGCGCACGGGAGCCCACGTCCCGACCCGCTCTGACGCCCGGGTCCGACCGGGCACGGGAACCGACGTCCCGCCGAACACCGTCACGCCCGACCCGCCGCGCCCGCGGCCCGAACGAACGGAGAAGTCCCAGTGACCCGCACACCCCAGGCCATCGCCGAAGAGGCCGCGACCGACCTTCGGTCGCGCACCGGAGTGGACAGCTACGACATCGCCCTGGTCATGGGCTCGGGCTGGGCGCCCGCCGCCGACCTGCTCGGGGAGGCGACCGATGAGATCGCGACCGCCGAGCTGCCCGGCTTCCTGCCGCCCGCGGTCGAGGGGCACAGCGGCACTCTGCGCGGGATCCGCGACGGGGACCGGAACCTGCTCGCGTTCCTGGGCCGTACCCACCTGTACGAGGGCCACGGCACCGACGCCGTCGTGCACAACGTGCGCACCGCGATCGCGGCCGGCGCCCGGACGATCGTGCTCACCAACGCGGCCGGCGCCATCAACGGCGACTACTCCGTCGGCTCTCCGGTGCTCATCGCCGACCACCTGAACCTGACGGCGCGCTCGCCGCTGACCGGCGCCGACTTCGTCGACCTCAGCGAGACCTACGACCCCAAGCTGCGCGCCGTGGCGCGCGAGGTCGACCCCGACCTGCCCGAAGGCGTCTACGCGGCCATGCCCGGCCCGCACTTCGAGACCCCGGCCGAGATCCGCATGCTCCGCGCCATGGGCGCCGACCTGGTGGGCATGTCCACCGTCATGGAGGCCATCGCCGCCCGCGCCGCCGGTGCACGGGTCCTGGGGATGTCCCTGGTCACCAATGTCGCCGCCGGCTTGGAGGGCGCCAACCTGGACCACGAGGACGTGCTGGCCACCGGGCGCGACGCCGCCCGTGAGGTCGGCCGCCTGCTCGCCGATGTCGTCGCCGAGCTCTAGGGACCGTGCCGCCTGCTCGTCGACGCGGTCACCGATCCGCGGGGGATCAGGAGCACCGTGCGACCGCCGACATCGTCGTCAATCCGTAGGGACGAGGAACACAGAATGACCGCCGACACCGTCGCCCGCGCCCGGCAGTGGCTGGACGAGGACCCCGATCCCGCCACGCGCGAGGAACTGGGTGCGCTGCTGGCCCGGGCCGAGTCCGGTGACACCGCCGCGCTGGCCGACCTCGACGACCGTTTCTCCGCGCGGCTGGAGTTCGGCACCGCCGGACTGCGCGGCGAGCTGGGAGCGGGGCCCAACCGCATGAACCGGGCCGTGGTCATGCGCGCTGCCGCCGGGATCGCGCGGTGGCTGGCCGAGGGGAGTCACGTCGTCGTCGGGTACGACGCCCGCCACGGCTCGGCGGACTTCGCCGAGGCGAGCGCGGCGGTGCTCACCGGAGCGGGGCACCGGGTGTCGGTGCTGCCGGGTCCCCTGCCCACCCCCGTCCTGGCCTTCTCCGTGCGCGACCTGCACGCGGACGCCGGGATCATGGTCACGGCGAGCCACAACCCGCCGCGGGACAACGGGTACAAGGTCTACGTGGGCGGGACCGGACTCCACGCGGGCGCCCAGATCGTCGCGCCGGTGGACGCCGAGATCTCCGCGGCCATCGACGCGGTCGGCCCGCTCGGCGACCTGCCCCTGGGCCGGGGATGGACGGTGCTGGGCCAGGAGGCGGTCGAACGCTACCTGGCCTCGGTCACCGGTTTGCCCCTGGGCGAGGATCGCGACCTGACCATCGCCTACACGCCCATGCACGGCGTGGGTGGCGAGGTCCTGCTGGCGGCCATGGAACGGGCGGGGTTCGCCCGCCCGTCCGTGGTCGACGCCCAGTTCGCTCCCGACCCCGACTTCCCGACCGTGCGGTTCCCCAACCCCGAGGAACCCGGGGCCATGGACCTGGCGGTCGCGGCGGGCCGGGACACGGGGGCGGATCTGGTGCTCGCCAACGACCCCGACGCCGACCGGCTCGCCGTCGCCGTCCCCGGCCGCCGGCTGCTGACCGGCGACGAGGTCGGCGGTCTGCTGGCCGAGTACGTGCTCGACCACACCACCGGCGCCGACCGGGTCGTGGCCACCTCGATCGTCTCCTCCAGTCTGCTGGGCAAGATCGCCCGCGACCGGGGGGTGCGTTACGAGGAGACCCTCACCGGGTTCAAGTGGCTGGCCCGGGCCGGAGGGCCGGGAGAGCGGCCGGTCCTGTCCTACGAGGAGGCGTTGGGCTACTGCGTCGGCGGTGACGAGGGGCGTCCCGTGGCTGACAAGGACGGCATCGGCGCGGCCCTCGTGATGGCGGCGCTCGCGGCCACGGCCAAGCGCCGCGGCCGCACGCTCATGGACCTGTTGGACGACCAGGCGCGCCGTTACGGCCTGCACCTGAGCGACCAGCTCTCGGTGCGGGTCGAGGATCTGGCGGTGATCTCCACGGCGATGCGGTGGCTGCGCGCCGAACCGCCCGCCGAGTTCGGTTCCCTGAAGGTGGCGGGGGTCGACGACTTCTCCGAGGGGTACGAGGGGCTTCCTCCGACCGACGCCCTGCGCTTCCGGTTGGAGGGCGGTGTCTGGGC
Organism: Nocardiopsis sp. CNR-923; assembly: GCF_001942255.1. GTDB lineage: Bacteria > Actinomycetota > Actinomycetes > Streptosporangiales > Streptosporangiaceae > Nocardiopsis. Next base: position 50,799 of record NZ_MKKC01000067.1, on the reverse strand, counting down.
GCGGGTGACGTTGCGGCCTTCGGGAACCGAGCCCAAGCTCAAGGCCTACATCGAGGTGGTCCTGGACGTGGACGGGGATGTCTCCGCCGCTCGTGCCCGGGGTTCGGCGGTGCTCGCGGAGCTGGTGGCCGCGGTCGCCGACGCGGTCAGGGGGTGAGCGGGTTCCTCCGCCTCCGCCCGTGGGGCGCGTGCCGCCCGAGGGTCACTCACTCTCGGGCGGTTCCACGACGGGTCGGTGCACGACCTCGTCGATGACGGTGAGCGTCTGGGTCGCGGTCACGCCGGGGAGGGACTGGAGGCGGGTGAGGATGAGATCGCGCAACTGGTTGGTGTTGGCCACGCGGACGAGGAGGACGATGTCCGCCGATCCCACCACGTACCAGCAGTACTCGATCTCGGGGTAGGACGACAGGATCTCGCGGTTGGCGCGCCAGTCCGGTTGGCTGCCGGAGATGAGGACGAGCGCGGTGACGCCGAGCCCCATCTTGGAGTGGTCGGTCACCACCGAGTAGCCGCGGATGACGCCCTCGTCGGTGAGCCGCTTGATCCGGTTGTAGGCGGTGGCCCTGGAGACGTTGGCCAGTGCGGCGATCTCGGTGATCCCGGTCCGCGCGTCCTTGGCGAGGGCGCTCAGAATGGTCTGGTCGGTGGAGTCCGGCCGGCGGCCGCTCCTGCGTTGGTCGCCCATGGCCATGTGGGTGCTCCTCATGTGCTCTTGCGTCAGTGTTCGCCCCTTCCGTCAACTTTGACCGGGGCCAACGAACTACCAGGCAAACGTCGTTCTCGTCGATGGGGATCTCAGTCCGCGAGATTGGGCGACCGGGGGTGGGCGCCGTCCTCCCGGGAAGGCGGCAACCGAGAGGACCGTTCCGGGGGAACCTCTCGCGGGCCCCACGGGGCGTGCCCTTGGGGCTGGGGAAGTCCGACTGTACTCAAGTTGGAGGCCATCACTTGGCCGGTGGTTTCCCTGACCCGTGAGTAACTACACCGGCCCTCGGCAAACATGACAGAACTTCTCCCGAAGTACGCCTCTATGTTGCTGTTTGTCATGTTGAATCCCGCCCCTACGGCACGCTGTCCACATGTGGCCATCGAATTCTTCGGCGATTCGACGGTGGCGGAGAGTGATGATCTCCGTGCTTCCGGTGCTCGCCGTCTCACGTTCTGACACGGCCCGGCGTCGTCGTCGGCCCCGAACGCCGCCCGCCGTGCAGGCCCTGTTCGCGGTGTTTCGCGTGGTGTGTCGTTTTCACGGGAGGGCTGATGCTCAAATTAGACGTTTGCGAACTGAAGAGCGTCAATCGTTCTCATATGTATCAACTACGCGTACATATCTAGCGCATCTGTCGAGTTGACCAGAGAATCAGGACCAGGATCGTGACCACCCGAGCCCTCCGTCGCACGCGCGGGGCCACGTTGGGAGCCGCTCGCATGCCCGCCCGTCGCCCACCATCGCCGCAGGAACCGCTTCGCGGGAGAAACGGGGACACCGTCCACGCGTCGTCCTCCACCACGCCCGGAAAACGGTCTTCGGCCGCGGCGTCCCCCTCCCGCGGAGGCGTTCCCCACCCCGCCCTTCCCACCGACGAGCCGGAGGGTCGGAGCTCCATCACCGTGGATCACCTGCCGTCCGACCTCACCCGCGCGCTCTACCGGGACATGCGGACCGCCCGCGACCTGGACGCCGAAGCCGTCGCCCTCCAGCGTCAGGGTGTCTTCCCGGCCTACGTGTCCGTGCGCGGGCAGGAGGCCGCCCAGGTCGCCAGCGCCACCGCGCTGGACCCGGAGAGAGACTTCGTCTTCCCCACCTACCGCGAGATGGCCTCCGCCCTGGCCTACGGGGTCGAGATGGTCGGCTACATGGCCACCCACCGCGCCCTGTGGCACGGCGGCCTCTACGACGTCATGGCCTCCCGCTTCGGCGCGATCAACGCCGTGGTCGGCGGGCCGGTCCCGCACGCGGTCGGCTGGGCCGTCGGCGAGCGGCTGCGTGGCGACGACGGCGTCGCCCTGGCCTACTTCGGCGACGGGGCCAGTTCCGAGGGCGACGTCCACGAGGCGATGAACTTCGCCGGGGTCATGACCGCCCCCGTCGTCTTCTTCTGCCAGAACAACCAGTGGGCGCTGTCGGTCCCCAACCACCGCCAGATCGCCGGCGGCTCGATCCGGGCCCGCGCCGCGGGCTACGGCATGCCCGGTGTGCTCGTCGACGGCAACGACGCGGGCGCCGTGTACCAGGCCGCCGCCGACGCCGTGGCCCGCGCCCGCCGCGGTGAGGGACCCACCCTGATCGAGGCGCTCACCTACCGCGTCGAACCGCACTCCACCTCCGACGACCCCGGGCGCTACCGGGACGAGGCCGACACCGAGCGCTGGCTCCTGCGCGATCCGCTCGACCTGCTGCGGGCGGCGCTCATCGAGGCCGGGCACGCCGACGAGGACGCGCTGGCCGAGGTGGACGCCGCTGCCCGGGCCCGTGCCGAGACCATCCGCGACGGCGTGGCCCGCGCACCCGAACCGGACGGTTCCGAGCTGTTCACGCACGTCTTCCGGGAGACCACCGACGAGCTGACCCGGCAGCGCCGTGTCTGGCAGGAAGAGGTCGAATCGTGACCGAGCTGATCGAACGAACCAATGCTCCCGCGGGCGCGACCCCCGTGGAACTGTCCATGCAACAGGCGATCAACCGTGCCCTGCGCGTCCTGCTCGCCGAGGATCCCGACGTCCTGGTCTTCGGTGAGGACGTCGGCGCCCTGGGCGGCGTCTTCCGCGTCACCGACGGGCTCCAGAAGCGGTTCGGCGAACAGCGTGTCTTCGACACCCCCCTGGCGGAGTCCGCGATCATGGGCATGGCGGTCGGCCTGGCCATGAACGGTTGGCGGCCGGTGCCCGAGCTCCAGTTCGACGGTTTCGCGTACCCGGCCATCGACCAGATCGTCAACCAGGTCGCCCGGATGAACTACCGGACCCGGGGGGCCGCGCCCATGCCGATCACTTTGCGACTGCCCTCCTTCGGCGGCATCCAGCGCCGGAGCACCACGGCGAGAGCTGGAGGCGCTCTTCGCGCACACGCCCGGGCTCAAGGTGGCCGCCCCCTCCGACGCGGGCGACGCCTACACCCTGCTGCTCCAGTCCGTCCGCTCGGAGGACCCGGTGGTGTTCATGGAGCCCAAGGCCCGCTACTGGGACCGCAAGCCCGTTCGGCTCCTGGAACCCTCCACCCCCATCGGCACCAGCCGTATCGTCCGCCCCGGCCGGCACGCCACGCTCGTCGCCTGGGGCGCCATGGTGCACCGCTGCCTCCAGGTCGCCGAACTCGCGGCCGAGGACGGCGTGGACCTGGAGGTGCTGGACCTGCGCTGGCTCAAGCCGATCGACGCCACCGGACTGGCCGCCTCGGTCGCGCGCACCAAGCGCGCGGTCGTGGTCCACGAGGCGCCGCTGACCGCCGGGCTGGGCGCGGAGGTGGCCGCCCTGGTCACCGAGAACTGCTTCCGCGACCTGGCCGCCCCCGTCCAGCGCGTGACCGGATTCGACGTGCCCTACCCCGCGGGTCCCCTGGAGCCGCAGTACCTGCCGACCATCGACCGCGTCCTGCTCGCGGTGCAACGGACCCTGGAGTACTAGACGCCCATGGCTGAGGACAACACCACCTTCACCCTGCCGGACCTCGGCGAGGGACTGGTCGAGGCCACCGTCCTGGAGTGGCAGGTCGCCGTCGGCGACCAGATCGAGCGCAACGATCCGCTGGTGGAGGTCGAGACCACCAAGTCGGCCGTGGTCATCCCCTCGCCGACCGCCGGACGTGTGGTCGCCCTGCACGCGGAGGAGAACGAGGTCGTCCCGGTGGGCGCGCGCCTGGTCACTTTCGCCGTCACCGTGAGTGACGATTCTCCTCAGGCGGGCATCGTCGGGAAGGTTCCGACCGAGGAGGCCAAGCCCGCGCGCCGTGTGCGGCTGAAGCCGCCGTCGGACTGAGACCCGCACGTCGCGAGGGCCCCTTCGGATGTCAGCACAAACGCGCTCGGGCTTCCGGCCCAGTCGTTTATAGGAACATCTGATTGGGCCTTCGATTTTTCCTGGGTGAAACCCCAAGGTCGAAAACGATGGGAAGACCATGACCGCGAATCTGGCCGGTGACGTGACAATGCGCTACGTGGATTTGCCCGCGAGCGAGCCGCGGGACGCCGTACCCGTCCTTCTTCTCCACGGATTCGGTACGAACTTCGGCATGAATTGGCGCGCAGCGGGGTGGCCGCAGGCACTGGGCGGCGCCGGACTGCGTGTCCTGGGACCGGACCTGCGCGGTCACGGCGGCAGTGACAAGCCGCTCGACGATGCCTCCTACCTGCCGGAACGCTTCATCGGGGACCTGCTCGGCCTGCTCGACGAACTGGCGGTCGACCGGGTCGACGTGGTCGGTTACTCCATGGGTTCCCGTCTGGCCTGGGAGCTGGCCCTGACCGCTTCCGACCGGGTGCGCCGCGCCGTCCTGGGCGGGTTCGGACCGGTCAACGCCTTCGCGGAGGCAGACCTCTCCGCTCCCGGCGCCGGCGACACCCCCTTCGACCAGGTCTTCCGGACGGTCGCCGAGCTCCAGGGCAACGACGCGGCCGCGCTGGCCGCCTGCGCCCGAGGTCAGGCCGCCCGTCCCTTCGTCGGGGAGCCCCGCCCCGTCGGCGTGCCCCTCCTGCTCGTCTCCGGCGCCCGGGATACGCTCGCGACGGGAGCCGAGGACCTCGCGGCCCGTTGCGCCGGGGCGCACGTCGAGATCCCCGGGCGGGACCACGCGACCGCGGTGTCCGCATGGACCTTCAGGCAGGCCGTGGTGGACTTCCTGGTTGGGTAGTCCGGTCTAGACCGGTTGGCCCCGCGGAGGCCGCGGCGCTCCCCCGGCGGGGTCGCGTGACGACCGGTAATCGAACGGAAGCGGAGTGTCAAAAAGGCCTTCCCTGCTGGAGAACCTGAGGTCGGATAAGGAGGAACGGGAATCCGGTCGGCGCCGCGTGGCGCCCGATCGGCAAGTGTCAAGTCAGGAGTCGCGTCACTCAGCTCTCGCCTTTGTAACAACTCAGTACGTCCGTCACGTGTGCTTTCCGCCAGCGGATATTGTCCGGCAACAGAAGTCAGGTCGGTTCGCGTGAATGCGGGCCGGAGGGCGAAGGGGAGAGTTACCAAGTGAAGCGCAGCAACGCGGTCAGATTCGCCGCCGCCGCGGCGGCGGGTGCGCTGGCCCTCACCGCGTGTGACAACGCGACCGACACCGCCGAGGACGGCAGTGGCGGTGAGGCGAACTCCGACGTCCGCGTCGTCTCGCCTACGACGTCGGCGGTCGCGGAGACCGTTCGTTCAACGACTCGGCCTACCGCGGTCTGACCCAGGCCGCGGAGTCGCTGGGCGTGGAGACGCGCGACTTCGAGCCCGCCGACGGCGAGCCCGAGTCCGCCAAGGAGGAGCGCCTGGCCACCATGGCCGAGGAGGGCTTCGACGTCGTTATCGCCGTCGGGTTCGCCTACGCGGAGTCCGTCCTGGCGGTCGCCGAGGACTACCCGGACGTCCACTTCGCCATCGTGGACTCCGAGATCGACGACATCCACAACGTCACCAGTCTGGTCTTCGCCGAGGAGCAGGCCTCCTTCCTGGCCGGCGCCGCCGCGGCGCTGTCCACCGAGGAGGACCACGTCGGCTTCATCGGCGGTGTCGAGACCCCGCTGATCCACAAGTTCCAGGCCGGGTTCGAGGCCGGTGTCGCGCACGTCGACGACGCCATCGAGGTCGAGGTCGACTACATCAGCCAGCCGCCGGACTTCAGCGGCTTCAGCGACCCCGCCGCGGGCCGCGAGACCGCCCAGGCCCAGTACGACCGGGGCGCGGACGTCATCTACCACGCCGCCGGCGCCTCCGGCAACGGCGTCCTCCAGGCCGCCGTCGAGAACGACTTCCTGTTCATCGGCGTCGACAGCGACCAGTACGAGAACGCCGAGGACGACCAGAAGCCGTACGTGCTCACCTCCGCCATCAAGCAGGTGGACGTGGCCGTGTTCGAGCTGATCGCGGACGCGTCGAGGGCGACGTCCAGGGCGGCATCCAGCGCTTCGACCTCGCCTCGGGCGGCGTGGACTACACACAGTCCAACGAGGAGCTCATCGCCCCGCTGGTCGAGGACCTGGACGAGTACCGGCAGCAGATCATCGACGGCGAGATCGAGGTCCCGACCGAGCCGTAAACACGCCGCGCCACGGGCCCGTCCCGTGGCACCGCACCGGAGGGCGGCACCGGCGCGCGGAGGACCCGCGCCCGGTGCCGCTGCTGGTTGCCGCTTCGCGACGACGGCGCCTGGGGCCGCCACCCGGCCGGCCCCGCGCCCCGCCGCCAGTTTCACGAGGAGACAGATGAGCAGCACGTCATCGGGCGGCGGGTCGACCCACACCCCCGCCGTCGAGCTGCACGGGATCACCAAGCGTTTTCCCGGAGTCGTGGCCAACCACGACATCGACATCACCGTGGCTCCCGGTACCGTGCACGCCATCGTCGGCGAGAACGGAGCGGGCAAGTCCACGCTGATGAAGACCCTGTACGGGATGCACCGTCCCGACGAGGGCCGGATCTGCGTCAAGGGCAGGGAGGTCCGCTTCCACTCGCCCTCCGACGCCATCCGCCACGGCATCGGCATGGTGCACCAGCACTTCATGCTCGCGGACAACCTCACCGTCCTGGAGAACGTGGTCCTGGGCGCCGAACGCCGCCACGGCATCGGCAGGCGCGCCCGCGCCGCGATCCAGGAGCTGTCCGCCCAGTACGGGCTGGGGATCGACCCCGACCGCCTGATGGAGGACCTGGGCGTGGGCGACCGCCAGCGTGTGGAGATCCTCAAGGTGCTCTACCGCGGCGCCGAGACGATCATCCTCGACGAGCCCACGGCGGTCCTGGTGCCGCAGGAGGTCGACGAGCTCTTCGACAACCTGCGCGAGCTCAAGCGCGAGGGTCTGACCGTCATCTTCATCTCGCACAAGCTCGACGAGGTGCTGTCCGTCGCCGACGACATCACCGTCATCCGCCGGGGAACCACGGTGGCCACAGCTGACCCGAGCACCACCACCGCCCGGGAACTGGCCACGCTCATGGTCGGCGGCGAACTGCCCGTGCCCGAGCTGCGCGAGTCCACCGTCACCGACCACGTCGTGCTCTCGCTCGACGGGGTGACGGTCCGTTCCGCCGGGGGACGCCCGGTCGTGGACGACGTCAGCGTCGACATCCACCGGGGTGAGATCGTCGGCATCGCCGGAGTCGAGGGCAACGGCCAGTCCGAGCTGATCGAGGCGATCATGGGCATGCGCCACCTCGCCTCGGGCCGCATCCACCTGGAGAGCCAGGACGTCACCGGCTGGTCGACGCTGCGCATCCGCGAGGCGGGGGTCGGCTACATCCCCGAGGACCGCCACCGGCACGGTGTGCTGCTGGAGTCCCCGCTGTGGGAGAACCGCATCCTGGGCCACCAGACCAAGGAGCCCAGCGTGCGCGGCCCCTGGATCAACCGCGTGGGGGCGCGCGCCGACTCCGAACGCATCGTCGCCGAGTACGACGTGCGCACGCCGAGCATCGACGTCATCGCCGACGCCCTGTCCGGCGGCAACCAGCAGAAGTTCATCATCGGCCGGGAGATGAGCGGATCGCCGCGCTTCCTCGTCGCGGCGCACCCCACGCGCGGCGTGGACGTGGGCGCGCAGTCGGCCATCTGGGAGCAGCTGCGCGAGGCCCGCGCCGCCGGGCTCGCGGTGCTGCTGATCTCCGCCGACCTGGACGAGCTGATCGGCATGTCCGACACCATCCACGTGATCCTGCGAGGCCGCCTGGTCGCGCAGGCCGACCCGACCACCGTCACCCCCGAACAGTTGGGCTCCGCCATGACCGGCGCCGGACTGCGCGCGGGCGGCGGTTCCACGGAGAGTGACAGCGGTGCTGAGGGAACTGACCGTGCCGACGAGGACGGGGGCGAGTCGTGACGACCACTGACAACCGACGCTCGCTCCCCGGACCCGCGGCCTTCGCCATCGCCGTGGTGCTGGGCACGGGTGTCACGTTCGCCCTCGATCTGGCGCTGCTGTGGTGGGCGGCGCTGATCGTCGGCGTCACCGCGGCCTTCGCCTTCGTGGTCGTGAGCGCCCGGATCGTTCCGCCCGAGCCCCGAGTCGCGGCGGCGGGCACGCAGGAACAGGGCACCACCCTGCACAACACCCTGGTGGTACCGACGGCCCTGGTGCTGTCGGTCGTCGCCGGGCTGCTGTCGACGTGGCTGCTGGACCTGCAGCTGATCGAGCCCGTCGCCGTCGCCATCGGCGCCGTCGTGGGCTCCGCCCTCACCTTCCTGCTGTTCCAACGCCTGTCGGCGCTGCTGGCGCTGTCCTTCGCCGCGGTGTTCGCGGCCGGGCTGATCGCCATCGCGGTCACCGCGCTCGTCCTGGTCCTCAGCGGCATCGCGCCGATGACGACGTTCGCCCGGATGCTGGAGTACGGCACCCGCCCGGACAGCCTGGTGCAGATCATCAACGACAGCACGACCTACTACCTGGCCGCCGTGGCCGTGGCGATCGGCTTCAAGATGAAGCTGTTCAACATCGGCGTCGACGGCCAGTACCGCCTGGCCGCCCTGCTGTCGGCCGCGGTGGGCGGCTACCTGATCCTGCCGCCGCCGTTCAGCCAGATCCTCATGATCGTGGTGGCCGTGGCCGTGGGCGGCGCCTGGGCCGGCATCGCCGGGTACCTCAAGGTCGCCCGGGGCGTGTCCGAGGTGATCTCCACGATCATGCTCAACGCGATCGCCACCGGAATCACCGCCTACCTGTTGAGCACCGACCGCCTCGCGGTCCAGATCAGCACCAACAACATCGGCACCCCGCCGCTGCCCGAGTCGTCGTGGGTCCCCGGGATCCCGGCGGGCTTCCTCGGCTCGGACCGGGAGATCCTCGGCCTGGTGTTCCTGGCCGTCGCGGTCGGCGTCGGCTACTCGGTGATGCTCAACCGCACCCGTTTCGGCTTCGAGCTGCGGGCCACCGGACAGTCGCAGTCGGCGGCCGACGCCAGCGGCATCAACGTGAAGAAGATGGTGTTCCTGTCCATGCTCTTCTCGGGCATGGTCGCGGGACTGGTGGGTCTTCCCCAGCTGCTCGGGAGCGCGCACTACTACGCGCTGGACTTCCCCACCGGCATCGGCTTCATCGGGATCGCCATCGCCCTGCTGGGACGCAACCACCCGGTGGGCATCGTCTTCGCCGCCATGTTCTGGTCGTTCCTGACCCAGGCGGCGAACATCCTGCCCTTCGACAACATCCCGCAGGAGATCGCGGTCATCGCGCAGGCCACCATCGTGCTCACGGTCGTCGTGGTCTACGAGGTCGTGCACCGGTGGGGCCGTCGTTACCAGCAGCAGCAGATCGGCAAGCAGCTCGGCGCCACGACCGTGGCCGCGGAACCCGTGGGCGCCGCGCCCACGCCCGGCGGTGAGGGCCAGAGCGGTCCGAAGACCGACGGCGAACGCGGCGGGGAGGCACAGTGAGCCAGGAACTCAACGTCACGGAGGCGGTGCACGAGTCGCCGTTCCGTCCCCGGGGATGGGCCAGGTGGCGCTTCCTCACCCTGACCTGCGCGGTGTTCGTCGCCCTGTCCGGGCTGCGGGTCATCACCGGCCAGGACATGCTCACCGACGCGGGCACCATCAACACCACGCTCGCCTTCGCCGTGCCGATCGGCCTGGCCGGTCTGGGCGGTCTGTGGGCGGAGCGCTCCGGCATCATCAACATCGGCCTCGAAGGCATGATGATCCTGGGGACCTGGTTCGGTGCCTACTTCGCGTGGACCTTCGACAACCCCTGGATCGGTCTGATGGCCGGCGTCATCGGGGGCATGCTGGGCGGTCTGCTGCACGCGGTGGCGACCGTGACCTTCGCGGTCGACCACATCGTCTCCGGTGTGGCTGTCAACATCCTCGCGCTCGGTGCGATGCGGTACCTGTCAATCCTGGTCTACTCGGACGTGCCCGGCGCGGGCGCGGCCCAGTCGCCGACGACGCCGTCCTTCCCGACGCTGAACCTGCCGTGGCTGCCGGGAGCGCTGGAGCCCGTCGCCGACAGCGGGATCTTCCTGGTCGGCGACCTGGCGTCGCTGGTGATCGGTCTGACCACGCGGATGTCGGCGCTGACCCTCATCGCGCTGCTGATGATCCCGGTGACCTACCTGGTGCTCTGGAAGACCAGGTTCGGGCTGCGGCTGCGCTCGGTCGGTGAGAACCCCGACGCCGCGGAGTCGCTGGGCGTGCCGGTGTACAGCTTCAAGTACATCGCGGTGGTCATCTCGGGCGGCCTGGCGGGCATGGGCGGAGTGTTCCTCGCGATCGTGGCGTCCAACATCTACCAGGAGGGGCAGACCGGCGGCCGCGGGTACATCGGTCTGGCCGCGATGATCTTCGGCAACTGGCGGCCGGGCGGCCTGGCCATGGGCGCGGGGCTGTTCGGCTACACCGACGCCCTCCAGGTGCGCGGTGGCGGCGAGGCGGTCCACGCCCTGCTGCTGCTCCTGGCGGTGGCGCTGCTGGCGGTCGCGGTCTGGCAGGTGCGCGGGGACCGCAAGGGCCTGGCGATCGCCGGCGCCGCGGCCGGTCTGCTGCTGCTCGTGTGGTACTTCACCACCGACTCCCTGCCGCGCGAGCTGGCCACGTACAGCCCGCACATCGCGACGCTGCTCGTGCTGTCGCTGGCCTCGCAGAGCCTGCGGCCACCCGCGGGCATCGGCAAGCAGTGGAGGGCGAGCCGGTCATGACGGGCGCACCCCTGGACCCGGAGTCCGTCGACTGGGCGGTGCTGCGCGCGGTCGCGCGGGAGGCCATGGGCCACGCCTACGCGCCCTACTCGCGGTACCCGGTGGGCGCGGCGGCGCTGGTCGACGACGGCCGGATCGTCAGCGGCTGCAACGTGGAGAACGCCTCCTATGGGCTGGCCCTGTGCGCCGAGTGCGGTCTGGTCAGCGCCCTGCACGCCTCCGGCGGAGGCCGCCTGACCGCGTTCAGCTGCGTGGACGGCCGGGGGGAGACCCTCATGCCGTGCGGGCGCTGCCGGCAGCTGCTGTACGAACACGGTGGGCCGCACCTGCTGGTCGACTCCCCCGAGGGTGTCCTGACCATGGACCAGGTGCTCCCGCGGGCCTTCGGGCCGCACGACCTCACGAAGTAGCGGGGACGTCTCCCCGGTGCCGGCGACCCGGCGCCGGGGAGACGCCTTCTCCACGGCTGCGCGAAGCAAGGGGAACGGGACATGGACGTCATCGAGATCATCAGGGCCAAGCGGGACGGCGCGGAGCTCACCCGCGAGCAGATCGACTGGGTGATCGACGCCTACACCAGGGGCGAGGTCGCCGAGGAGCAGATGTCCGCGCTGACCATGGCGGTCTTCCTGCGCGGGATGAACCGGGGCGAGGTGGGCCGGTGGACCGAGGCGATGCTCGCGTCCGGTGACCGGCTGGACTTCTCCGACCTGCAACGGCCCACCACGGACAAGCACTCGACGGGCGGAGTGGGGGACAAGATCACGCTGCCGCTGACCCCGACCGTGGCGGCGTGCGGGGCGGCCGTGCCGCAGCTGTCCGGGCGCGGCCTCGGGCACACGGGCGGCACGCTCGACAAGCTGGAGTCGATCCCGGGGTGGCGGGCCTCGCTCAGCACCGACGAGATGCGCGCGGTGCTCTCGTCCACGGGCGGCGTCATCTGCGCGGCCGGGACGGGGCTCGCGCCCGCCGACCGGAAGCTGTACGCGCTGCGCGACGTCACGGGCACGGTCGAGTCCATCCCCATGATCTCCGCCTCCATCATGAGCAAGAAGCTCGCCGAGGGCACGGGTTCGCTGGTCCTGGACGTCAAGGTGGGATCCGGCGCGTTCATGAAGGACGTCGGATCGGCCCGTGAGCTGGCCCGGACGATGGTCGACATCGGCAACGACCACGGGGTGCGCACGGTCGCGCTGCTCACGGACATGGAGGCCCCGCTGGGCAGGCAGGTCGGCAACGCGCTGGAGGTGGCCGAGGCGGTCGAGGTGCTCTCCGGCGGGGGCCCGGCCGACGTGGTGGAGCTGACCGTGGCCCTGGCCCGGGAGATGCTGGCCGCCGCCGGGCTCACCCCCGGGGAGGACGGGGTCAAGGATCCGGCGCAGGCGCTCAGGGACGGGAGCGCGCTGGCCTCGTGGAAGGAGATCATCCGGGCGCAGGGCGGCGACCCGGACGCGCCGCTGCCGGTGGCCGCCGAGACACGCGTGGTGTTGGCGCCCGTGTCGGGGACGCTCACCCGGCTGGACGCCTACCAGGTGGGGTTGGCCGCGTGGCGGCTCGGCGCCGGTCGCGAACGCAAGGAGGACGCGGTGTCCTTCGGCGCCGGGGTGACCCTGCACGCCAAGCCCGGCGAGTCGGTCGCGGCGGGCGAGCCGCTGTTCACCCTGCACGCCGACGAGGCCGAGCGGTTCGACCGCGCCGCGGACGCGCTGGCGGGCGCGTTCGAGATCGAGGCGGAAACCGCCCACGAGCCCCGGCCGCTGGTGATCGAGCGGGTGGCCTGAGGCACGGCGCTCGCACGGGGGCCGCACCGGTACTACCGGCGCGGCCCCCGTGCGCGGACGGCGGCGGGGGTCAGGTCCGGTGCCCGGTGGTCCACGGCACGGTCGGCTGGAGCACGGCCTCGCTCAGGGCGCGGGTGCGCAGGTGCGTGATCTCCTGGTACTCGGGGTCGGCGACCATGCGGCCGAACGCCTCGCGGCTGGGGTAGCGGACGAGCAGCACCGCGTCCCAGTCCTGGCCTTCCTCGGCGACCAGGGGCGCCGTGCCGTCGCCGGCGTAGAGCACTTCGGCTCCGTATTTGGCCAGGAAGCGGCCGGTCCGACGCGCGTACTCCTCGTACGAGGAACGGCCGTCCGGGGCGAAGCGCAACAGGTTGAGCATGACGACGGGGCCGTCCGGGACCTCGGACAGCGCTGCGGCCAGGGTGGTTCCTGAGGGGTCGACTGCCATCGGTGACTCCTTGTCGTGACCGGCCACGTCGGGCGACGGGCGCCGGAAACCGGGGTGCCAGCACCTTAGGCGAGGCGCGGCCCGGTATCAAACCGGCCGGTCGGTACGCTCCTTGGCTCCGGCCTGGTTCCCCGAGGGTCCCGAGGTCAGGCCGTTGTGGTCCTCGTCCCGCGTTCAGGCCAGAGCGGAGACCAGGTGGCACGTGACGGCTCCCCAGGGCCCCGGCGACGTCGTCGGCGAGGGTGGGCGTGGTCCCCTCCAGGGTGGCGAGGTCGGCCCTGAGGTCGGCACGCATCCGGGCCGGTCAGGGACGCCAGCCCCGGGCAGGTCCGGGCCGCCCGGCGCCGCCCGGGGTAGGCGAGGGTCGGGGGGTGATGTACAACGGACATGTCGGTGGTCTCCCTTGCGAGGGGTTGCGGACGGCTGACCGTGCTCCGGGGGTGCTGATAACACCCGCCGGAGCTTTGTCGCGTATGGGCTCGGGTGCGTCGCGCGCGGTGTTCCGTGTCTCAGTAAACTCTCCGCCACGAGCATGTGCAAGTAGCTTTCGAAAGTAGCGAACTTTGCCCCACCTTGTGGAGAAGGGCATGATCGAGGAATGACGGACAACCCTACGCTGGCCCAGTGGCAGCTGGCACAGGAGCTGCGGAGGCTGCGCGGAGAGCGCAAGTTCGGGGACGTGGTGCGGGCCATGCGTACGGCGGCCAGCAGCCTTGCGCGTTGGGAGACGCCAGGAGACGGTGGGGCCGTGCCCGGGGCGGCAGCCATCGAACGCCTTCTCACCATCTACGAGGCACCCGAGGAGCTGGACCGGTTGCTGGCGCTGCGCACGCGGGCTCGCGAACCGGACCGATGGCAACCCTACGACCTGGAGCGCAGCTACCGGTCCTACGCCAACATCGAGGCACAGGCGACGTCGATCGAGATGTACCAGTCACAGCTGATTCCGGGACTGGCCCAGACGGAGGACTACGCCCGCGCGGTCATCGAGGCGACCATGCGACCCGACAGCGACCTGGACCGGGAGATTCAGGTTCGTCTCACACGTCAGGAGGTACTCAACCGCGCTACGCCCCCGAACGTGTGGATCATCGTGGCTGAGGCCGCGCTGCGGCAGCGCATCGGTAGCGCGAGCCTCATGGCCGATCAGCTCGACCATCTCATCGAGCTCGCCCACCGGCCGACCGTGACGCTCCAGGCGCTCTCCCACAGCGCCGGTGCACACGCGGCCCTGACGTTGGCCTCATTCTCCATCCTGAGGGTCGAACACCACGGGCTGCTGACGGTCTACCTTCAGGGGCCGTCCTCACACATGTTCATGTCCAGCACGGAGAACGTCGAACACTACGCGGATGTCTTCAACCGGCTTCGCGCCGCCGCGCTCGACGACGGCGAACCCACCTTGACGTTGTTAGAGCGAGTCGCCAGTGACCACGTTCAAGACAAGGACTGACGAAGTGAACGAGAATCGCCCGCTGTTCGTAGAAGCCGACTTCCGCACGTCCAGCTACTCCCAGAGCGAGGCCGCCTGTGTGGAGGTGGCCGACTGGCCGACCGGGGCCGCGGTCCGGGACTCGAAGCATCGCGAACTCGGAGCGCTGTCCTTCGGTGCCGACGAGTGGCGGGCCTTCCTCGACGCCGCCACATAGCGAGACCGAGGGTTGGCCGACGCCGCCCCTCCGCCCGCGCGCGTCACCGCCGACCAGAAGCGGCGTCGACGGATGCCACCAACGCCGCCAACGCCTCCCCGAAGCGGTGGGGGCGCGGAGCCCCGTAACCGACGACCACGCTCGGGGGCCGTCGCGCCGAGGACGTCTCCGGCGCGACGGTGCCCTCGGCGAACGCGCCCAGCCCCTCCAGTGCCAGGCCGCGCCGGGCGGCCTCAACCACGACGTCCCCCTCCCGCACGCCGCCGGGCAGCTCGACCAGGCAGTGCAGTCCCGCGGGCAGCCCCGTGACCCGGCAGCGGGGAAGCCGGTCCGCGACCGCGGCCTCCACCGCCTCCCGGCGCGACCGGTACAGGTGCCGCAGGCGGCGCACGTGCCGGTCGTAGTCGTGACCGCCCACGAACTCCGCGAGCGTGAGCTGGTTGACCGCGTCCTGGCCGCCGCCCGTCGTCTCGCGGGCCTCCACCAGCGCGGGCACCAGTGACGGGGGCGCCACCGCCCACGCCAGCCCGACGGCGGGGGCGAGCGCCTTGCTGGCGGTCCCGGCGTAGAGCACGCGCTCGGGAGCCAGGGCCTGGAGCGCCCCCACCGCCCGGCGGTCGAACCGGAACTCGCCGTCGTAGTCGTCCTCCACGACGATCGCGTCCGCGCGCTCAGCCCACCGCACCAGCCGCACACGGCGCTCGGCCGACAGCGGCACCCCCGTGGGGAACTGGTGCGCGGGGGTGAGCAGGACCGCGTCGGCGCCGGCCTCCTCCAGCCGGGAGACGTCGGCGCCGTCGTCGTCGATCGCGAGCGTGACGGTCTGCAGCCCGTGGGCGCGGACGATCCGCCGGTGCAGCTCGTGCCCGTACTCCTCGACGGCGACCAGTCGCGCGCCCCGTGCCCGAAGGGCCCTGCACACCAGGGCGAGCAGGTCCCCGAACCCGTGCCCCACGAACACGTCCGCGGCCGAGGCGCGCACGCCTCGGGCCCGAGCGAGGTAGGCGGCCATGTGTTGCCGCAGGGCCGGAACACCGCGCGGGTCGGTGTAGCCGAGGGCGTCGACCGAGGCGCGCGCGAGGACCCGCCGCGCCGCGGCCGCCCACGCCTGCCGTGGGAAGGCGGAGGCGTCGGGGACGCCCGCGCGCAGGTCCAGGTCCGGCCGGGTCGCGGCCGGGGCCGGTACGCGACCGGTGGGAGGCGCCGCCCGTTCTCGCACCCAGGTCCCCGCGCCGACCCGCGCGTCGAGCCACCCCTCGGCGGTCAGCTGTTCGTAGGCCTGGGCCACACTGTTGCGGGAGATCCCGAGGTCGGCGGCGAGCGTCCGGGAGGAGGGCAGCCGGGTGCCGACCGCGAGCCTGCCGTCGACGACGGCGGCGCGCAGGGCCTCCTCCAGGGAGCGCGAAACCCGCGTCCCCGCCACGTCGACGTGCAGGTCGATACCCGCAATGGCCCATCTTCCGCCCATGGAAATGGACTGTAGCCCAGGACCGATCATCCCCTACGTTCGACGCATGGCGATCCCGACCCCGTCCGCCGCGTCCGCCGCGCGCCGACCGACCCCCGAGCCCCTTCCCGCGCCCGTGCGGCGCGTGTACGCGGTCCAGCTGATCAGCGCCGTCACGGACGGGGCCGTCCTGGCCACGGTGGTCCTGTACTTCAGCACCCGGGTCGGGCTGCCCGCCGCCTCGATCGGTCTGGTCCTGGCGCTGGCCGCCGGGTGCGCCCTGGTGACGGCCCCGTTCCTGGGCGCGGTGGCGGACAGGGCCGGTCGGCGCAGGGCCGCCGTGGCCCACAGCCTCCTCATCGGCGCCGCCCTCACCGTGTACCTGGTGGCGGACGACCTGTGGACCTACGCGGTCGGCGCGGTCGTGTTCGTGGTGGCCCAGGCCGGTGCGGGGGCGGTACGACACGCGTTGGTGGCCTCCTATGTCGGCCCGGAGCGGCGGGTGCGGGCGCGCGCCCACATGCATTCGCTGCTCAACGCGGGGCTGGGCGCGGGCACCGTGGTCGGGGCCGTGGTGCTGGCGGTCGACAGCCGGTCCGCGTTCCTGTCGGTCTACGCGTGCGGTGCGGTCGTGGCCCTGGTGTGCGCCGCGCTGCTGCACGGCCTGCCGAGGGCGGCGGACGGGCGTCCCGCTCCCCGCACGGGCGGGGGGCGGTTCCGCGCGGGCACGGGCGCTTTGCGGGACCGGCGGCTGGTCACGGTCACCGCCGCGACGGCGCTCCTCCAGCTGTACATGCCGGTCCTGTCGTTGATCCTCCCGGTGTGGGTGAGCACCCGGACGGAGGCGCCGATGTGGGTCTGCGCGGTGGCACTGGGGCTCAACACCGTGGTGGTCCTGGTCCTGCAGACTCCGTGGGCGGCGCGGGTGCGCACCGACCGCGGGGCCGCCCGTTCCGCCGTGGTCGCGGGCGCCGCCCTGCTCCTGGCATGCGGCCTGTTCGGGGCGGCTCCGCTGGGCGGCCCGTTCGGGGCGGCGGCCGTGGTGCTGGTGGGCATCGTCCTGCTCACCCTGGGCGAGGTGGCCGCGGGCCCGTCCGCATGGCACCTGGCCCTGCGCCGCGCCCCCGCCGACCTCCAGACGCAGTACCAGGCGGTGTTCGGCATGGCCGGAGCCCTGGCCCGCATCCTGGGGTCGGCGCTGGTCCTGCCGTTGGTGCTCTCCCAGGGAACGCCGGGGTGGTGGGTGCTGGGCGCGGTGACGGCGGCGGCCGCCGGGGTGCTCGCCCTGCTCGCGCGGCGCGGTGGCCGCACGGGCTGACCGTGGGCCGGGATCCGTGCGGAGAACGGGGCTCCTCCAGGGCCCGCCGCCGGTACGGACGCGCCCCCCGATCGCGGCACGTCGAACACCGCCGGACCCGGTGACGCAGACTCGGAATCAGGCCAGGTCTGCGAGCTTGCGCTCCAGCACGCCGCGCTCACGCGCGTTGCCGCACAGTGTCACCGCGCGCTCCAGTTCGGTGCGGGCCTCCTCGGAACGTCCCAGGCGGGTGAGCAGCTCCCCGCGCACGGTCGGCAGCAGGTGCGTCCTCGCCAGCGCCCCGTCCCGCGCCAGCCGGTCCACGATCTCCAGCGCCTCGGCCGGCCCCCGGGCCATGGACACCGCCACCGCGCGGTTGAGGTCGACCACCGGCGACGGCGCGACCCTCCCGAGCGCCTCGTAGACGACCACGATCCGCTCCCAGTCCGTCTCCCCGACCGAGGGGGCGACCGCGTGGCACTCGGCGATCGCCGCCTGCAGGCCGTAGGCGCCCAGACCCCGCCCGCACCCTTCCGCGTGCGCCAGGGCGGCGCGTCCCCGCCGGATCGCGTCGCGGTCCCACCGGCGCCGGTCCTGGTCCTCCAGCAGCACCGGCCGCCCGTCCGCGTCGGTGCGCGCGGGGAAGCGCGCCGCGGTCAGCTCCAGCAGGGCCAGCAGACCGTGCGCCTCCGGCTCGTCCGGGACCAGCCGGGCCAGCACCCGCGCCAGGCGCAGGGCCTCGGAGGCGACGTCGAACCGGATCAGCTCGTCGCCGGAGCTCACCGAGGACCCTTCGGTGAAGATCACGTAGACCACGTTGAGCACGGATCCGAGCCGTTCGGCGCGTTCGTTCGCCGGGGGGAGACCGAACGGCACCCGCGCCGCCCCGAGGGTCTTCTTCGCCCGTGTGATCCGCGCCTGCACGGTCGCGGTCGGCTGTAGGAACGCCCTGGCGATCTGGTCGCTGGTCAGACCGCCGACCACCCGCAGTGTGAGCGCCACGCGCGCCTCCCGCGACAGGACGGGGTGGCAGGCCACGAACATCAGCGCGAGCACGTCGTCGTCGATCTGGTCCGGATCCCACAGCATGTCCCGGTCTCCTCCACCCGGTGAAACGGTCGTGTCGCCCGAGGCGATGCCGCCCTCTGCCAGGTCCCGGGCGAGGGCGGCGTAGCGCTCGTCGCGGGCGGCGCGCCGACGGAACCCGTCGATCGCGCGCCGCCTGCCGACGGTCAGCAGCCACCCCGCGGGGTTGCGGGGCACGCCCTCGCGCGGCCAGGTCACCAGCGCTTCGGCCAGGGCTTCCTGGGCCAGGTCCTCGGCCAGCGCGAAGTCCCCGGTATAGCGCGTGAGGGCGCCGACGATCCTGGCGGACTCGATCCGCCAGACGGCGGAGACGGCCTCACGGCCTGTGGGGTCGGTCATCACTGGTCCGTTCGTCTGGTCAGAGCTGGCCGGTGGCCTCGCGCCACGCCCGCTCCTTCTGGATCCACTCGTTGTCCTGCGGGAACTCGTCGATCGTGGTGACCCGACGGATCTCGGTCTTGAGGCCGGGGCCGGAGACCGGGATGCGCTTGGCCCACTCGACGGCCTCCTCCTTGGACGCCACGTTGAGGATGTAGAATCCGCCGAAGAGTTCCTTGGTCTCCCCGTACGGGCCGTCGGTGACCACGGGCGGCTCCACGGAAGTGTCGACCACCACGCCCTCGGCGGGGTCGGCGAGGCCCTCGGCGGCGAGCAGGACGCCGGCGCGGACCAACTCGTCGTTGAACGCGCCGACCTTGGCCAGCGTCTCGGCGAAGTCGGAGTCCCCCATCTGGCCCATGGCCTCGTCGGTCGCGCGCATGATCAGCATGTACTTCATCTCTGTACTCCCTCGAAGGACCGGGCTCCTCAGCGGAACCCTCTCATCCCCAGGTCGAACCCGGACGGCGCGGATCGACACGGCCATCGAACTCTATCGCTCGGAATCGTTCGGTGCCCGGTCAGGAGGTGTGCGGGACCACCGGACCTGACTCGTGGGCGAGCACGAGGAGCCGCGCTCGGGAGAGCCGTCATGGCCGCGGCGACGGGACTGGTCGGCGCGACCGTCGGCGGCCACATCGCGGTGGGGCTGGTCGGCGCGGCCCTGGCCGGGCTGCCTCTGCTCCGGGCGCGCCGCACCGGCTGATCGGGCGCTTGCGTCGAGCCTTCCCGGTGTGTCCGATGGACCTACCGCGACGCGGGCGGCGCCGCTACCGAACCCCCGTGTACATGGACGCGCGCGAGGTGCCGCACGCCGCCCGCACCTGGTAGGTCCGGGTCAGCCGCCGCTGTAGGGCTGGTAGCCGAACCAGCCGAGTTCGGCTCCCTGCGCGGGCAGCCACGCGTAGGTGACGACCGCGATCAGGAGGAACAGGGCGCCGACGAGGACCGTCGCCGCGGACACCCAGCGCGCGGAGGCCCGCGTGTGCGCGCCGCTGCGGAACAACGACACGGCGCCTGCCAGGACGGCCAGGGCGCTGAGCCCGCCCGCGACGGCGACGTCGGCGCCGCCCGCGGGCGCGTACCCGGCCGGAACCGCGGTCGCCCCGGACAGCACGAACCATCCGAAGAGTTCGAAGAGCCGCGAGTCGACGACGACGGGGGCGAGGAGGAGCAGGCCCGCCACCGCGAAGGTCTCGGCGGAGAAGACGCCGCCCAGGGCGGAGGACGGCGGTACGGGCGTTCCCCTGAGGAAGATCTCGCTCGCGTCCTCGACCTTCGCCGCGGCTCCGCCCGTCGTGTCGGCAGTGTCGACGACGGTGTCCGCGGACTCGTCGGCGCCGTCCGCACCGGGCTTGTTGTCATCGTGGGAGGTGCTCACCGCGACAAACTACCGTGCGGCTCCGCCTCCTCGGAGGCCCCGTAAGGCACACTCTGTGGCCACTACCGGCCATCCGGTGCGCAACGGGATGATCCACAGAAAAACAATCATTCGTGCTTGTTTTTTTGTGTGTCCGGTGTCACTCTCGATCCATGACTGCGACACCAGCGCCCCCGCTGCGCGTCGGGAACGCCTCAGGTTTCTACGGCGACCGTTTCTCCGCCGTCCGCGACATGCTCACAGAAGGGCCCGTGGACGTCCTCACCGGCGACTACCTGGCCGAGCTGACCATGGCGATCCTCGGCCGCGACCAGCTCGCCGACCCCGGCCGCGGTTACGCCAGGACCTTCCTGAGCCAGATGCGCACGTGCCTGTCCCAGGTCGTGGAGCGCCGGATCCGGGTGGTGACCAACGCCGGCGGCCTCAACCCGCGCGGTCTCGCCGACCGGCTCACCGAACTCGCCGACCAGCTCGGACTGGAGCCGCGCATCGCCGTCGTCACCGGCGACGACCTCCTCCACCGCGCCGAGGAGCTGGGCCTCGGAAGCCCGCTCACCGCCAACGCCTACCTCGGCGCCTTCGGCATCGCCGCCTGCCTGGACGCGGGAGCCGACATCGTCGTCACCGGCCGCGTCACCGACGCCTCACTCGCGGTCGGCCCCGCCATCGCCCACCACGGCTGGACCGGCGACGACCTCGACGCCCTGGCCGGGGCGACCGTCGCCGGACACGTCATCGAGTGCGGCGCCCAGGCCACCGGCGGCAACTACGCCTTCGCCGCCCACCTCCGCCGCGACGGCCACGACCTCGACCGCCCCGGCTTTCCCTTGGCCGAGATCCACGCCGACGGCAGCGCCGTCATCACCAAGCACCCCCAGTCCGGCGGGGCCGTCACCACCGGAACCGTCACCGCCCAGCTCGTCTACGAGATCGCCGGTCCCCGCTACGCCGGTCCCGACGTCACCGCGCGCCTCGACACCGTCCGCCTCGACCCGCAGGCCCCGACCGCGTCCGGATCAGCGGCGTACGCGGGGAGGAGCCCCCTCCCGACCTCAAGGTGGGCCTGACCGGACTCACCGGATTCCGCGGCGAGGTCGAGTTCCTCATCACCGGGCTGGACGCCGAGGACAAGGCCGCGGTGGCCGAACGCCAGATGCGCGCCGCCCTCGCCTCCCGCGGGCCCGCGGACCTGCGCTTCGAGTTCACGCCCGCGCGAGACCCGCACGCCCCCGTCCAGGAGGCCGCCACCGGCCGCCTGCGCGTCGTGGCCCGCGACGCCGATCCCGCCACCGTCGGCCGGGCGTTCGCGCCCGCGCCGTCGAACTCGCGCTGGCCAGCTACGCCGGGTTCCATCTGTCGTCGCCACCCCGGGACGCCCGACCCGACGGGGTCGCCGTCACCCACGCCCTGGTCCCCGCCGCCGAGGTGGAGCACACCGTCATCCTCCCCGACGGCGGCACCGCCCCGGTCCCGCCGCCGAAGGCCGCACGCGGCCTCACCGCACTCCGACTGCGTGGCATCGTCGGCAAGAACGGCACCGGCAAGTCGACGCTGCTCAAGCTCATCGCGGGCGTGCTCATGCCCGACGAGGGCGAGGTCCGCGTGCGCGGCAGGGTCGCCCCGCTGCTGGAGCTGCGGGCGGGCTTCAACGACAACCTCACCGGCCGCGAGAACGTGTACCTGGTCGGCTCGCTGCACGGCATGTCCGAGAAGCAGATCGATCAGCGCTTCGAGGAGATCGTCGACTTCGCCGAGATCGAGTCGAAGTTCATCGACTCCCCGGTGCGCCACTACTCCAGCGGCATGAAGGTCCGGCTCGGGTTCGCGCTGATCTCCCAGCTGGAGCACCCGATCATGCTGGTCGACGAGGTGCTCGCGGTCGGCGACAAGGCGTTCAAGCGCAAGTGCTACGACGCGATCGACCGGATGCTGGCCAACCAGCGCACGATGGTCCTGGTCTCCCACAGCGAGAAGGACCTGCGCCGGTTCTGCAACCGGGGTCTGTACGTCAAGGGTGGCGGGCTCGCCCTGGACGCCGACATCGAGGCGGCCCTGGACGCCTACAACGAGGACACCCAGGCCAAGATCGCCGAGCGCAAGAAGCGCGAGGAGGAGAAGAAGCGCAAGGCCGAGGCCGAGCGCGAGAACGGCGAGGGTCCCACGGGCGGCGGCAGGGCGGCCTGACGGGCCCGGCTCGGCCCCTCCCGTGATCGACTGACGACGGGCGCAGCTCCAACCCCTTTCGGAGGTGCGCTCGCGTCTGTCCTGGCATGCCCGAAACGCGGTCGCTCGGCCCTCGCCACGTCTTACCAGGCGCTATGTGCGTGTCAGTGGTTGAATGGTTACTCAGCGTAAGGAACGGTGGCTCCCAGCACGGCTGGAGGAGGCACGACCATGGCCAAGGACTCGGTGCACGGGCTACCGCGCGCATGTTGGAACGCAGGTGCGTCACCCGCTCGGGGGTGACACGGATCAGCGTCGTGGCGGCGATCGCGGCGGCGGTCTGGTTCTCCCAGGCCGACACGGTCGGCTGTCTGGTCGGCTCGGCCTTTCTCGGGGCCGTGCTGTTCTGCGACGCCGTCCGGGCGCGCATCCGCACCGACCGCCGCGACGCGCTCACCATGTGGCTCGCGGCCATGCTCGGCCAGCTGCGCGAGTACGCCGTCTACGTCGGGCTCGCCCTCGGGGCGGTGGCGGCCGGCATCCAGGGCGCGTGGGGCTGGGCGGCGGGCGCGCTCATCGCGTTGGCCTGCGGGACTCGTTCCTGGTCGTGCGCTCGGCGCGGTCCGGCACCGGCACGGGTGGCGCAACCGCGTGGGGGAGCGGGGGCGGCGGCCCCGGCGGGCTCGTGACGGGGTTCGTGCCCCCGCCGCGCCGGGGCGCCCGGGAGAACGACCCCAGGCTCGCCAACCGCCTCCTCGGCGGCCCCGACGGGCACTCGGCCGCCTCGCGCGACGGCGCCGCCCCCGGTTCCACCGCCGGAACCGCCGTCCGCGACACCGCGGAGTCCTCCGCCGAAGCGGCCGGCACCGCCGCTCGGGGCGTCACCGACCGGGCCGGGGGAGCGCCCCTGCCCGCGGCGATCCGACGCGTGATGGTGTTCGGCCAGCCCACGCGCTTCCTGACCATCGCGGTCACCACGACGGTCTGGGACGCGCGGGTCGCCTTCCTCACCCTCGTCGTCGGGTGCGCGCTCGCCGTGACCGGGGAACTCGTCGACCCCACCGCCAAGGAGACGCGTCGGTGACCGAACACGACCCAGACGGGGGCGTCCGGCCGCCGCGTGAGCGGCTGCGCGCCACCGTCCCCGACCTGCGGACACTGCGTGACGACAGTCACGTCTGCGCGCTGCTGGGCCGGGTCGCCCCGGGGGCCGTCGCACCCCTGCTGCCCGCGCTCACCGGCCTACTGGTGGTCGGGACGCTCCTCGTGGCGGTTCGTGGACAGCTGGCAGGCATTACCCTGTTCGCACCGGTCGCTGCCCTGCTACTGTCCGGTCTGGCCTCGGGGCACCCGCACGACGGGCGCCTCGACCGGCTCGTGCCACCCGTCCTTCGGTTCACCGAGTACGGGTACCTGGCGGTTCTGGGGTCGGCGTCCGGTGTACCCGGTCCCTTGGTGTTCGTACTCTTGATGGTGGTCGTCAGCCACCACCGCGACGACGTCGCGCGCCCCTCGGTCGGCGTCGCCCGCCCAGCTTGGGTGCGCGTGGCGGCGCTCGGATGGGACGGGCGCATGCTCGTCGTCGCGGTCGGCGGTGCGTTCGACGTACTCGCGCCCGCCTACGGTGCGCTCGCCGGATACCTGGCGGTGCTCCTGGTCCGCGAGGCGGTGCGCTCCTGGTGCGCGACGCCCGTGACCGAGGTGTGCACGACCGTCGTCGCGTCCCCCCGCGGAGGCGGCACGGACCGGGGAGGTCCACGGACGACCCCACCTGGACACGAGGACGGGGGCCGACCGGCCGCCGGAACGAACGGGGAGGCGTGTGGCGTCTCCCCGACCTAAGGAGGAACACGCCCTCATGCTCGGAATGGTTCTCGCCGCAGGCGCGGGACGGCGTCTGCGCCCCTACACCGACACCCTGCCCAAGGCCCTGGTGCCCGTCGACGGCGAGACGACCATCATGGACATCTCGCTGCGCAACCTCGCCGCGGCGGGGCTCACCGACGTGGTCGTGGTGGTCGGTTACCGTGCGGAGGCCGTCGAGGCCCGCAAGGAGGCGCTTGAGGAGCGTCACGGCGTCAAGATCACCCTCAGCTACAACGACAAGGCCGAGGAGTGGAACAACGCCTACTCCCTGTGGACCGCACGCGAGTTCTTCTCCGAGGGCGTCCTCCTCGTCAACGGTGACACCGTTCACCCCGTGAGCGTCGAGGAAACGCTACTCGCCGCGCGCGGTCCGGAACTCCTCCTCGCGGTGGACGACGTGAAGAACCTGGCCGACGAGGAGATGAAGGTGACCCTCGACGAGGGTGGCCACCTCAAGACCATCACCAAGCTGATGGACCCGGCCACCGCCGCGGGCGAGTACATCGGCGCCACCCTCCTGGAGGGCTCGCTCGACGCCCGCCTGGCCGACGCGCTCAGGGCCACCTGGGAACGCGACCCGCAGCTGTACTACGAGGACGGCTACCAGGAGCTGGTCAACCGCGGCGAGAAGGTCTCCGTGGCCCCGATCGGCGACGTCCGGTGGGTCGAGGTCGACAACCACGACGACCTGGCCAAGGCGAGGGAGATCGCGTGCCGCTACTAGCGCGAATGCTCCCCTCCCCCCTGGCGATCGACGTGCGCCGGGGGGCCATCGCCTCCCTCGGGACCGTGCTCGCCGACCGCCGGATCGCCACCGAGGGCCGTATCGCGGTCGCGGTCGGCCCCGGCCAGGGCGGGCAGATCGCAGCCGATCTGGACCTTCCCCAGTGCGAGGTCTTCCAGGTCGACGAGGGCACCGTGGACGCGGCCACCGATCTGGGCAAGAAGCTCCGGTCGGGCGCCTACGAGGCGGTCGCCGGCATCGGCGGCGGCAAGACCATCGACGTCACCAAGTTCGCCGCGACCATGGCGGGAATCCCCATGGTCGCCGTCGCGACCAACCTGGCGCACGACGGCATCGCCTCGCCGGTCAGCTCCCTCGAACACGAGGGCGGCAAGCCGTCGATCGGCGTCACCATGCCCATCGCCGTGGTCATCGACGTCGACTACGTCCAGGCAGCCCCCCCGCAGCTGGTCCGGTCCGGCATCGGCGACGTCGTCAGCAACATCTCGGCCATCGAGGACTGGGAGCTGGCGGGCAGGATCGGCGGCGAGCCGGTCGACGGCATGGCGGTCACCTTCGCCCGGGTCGCGGCGGAGGCCGTGCTGCACCGTCCCGACTCCATCGAGTCCGACGCCTTCCTCGCCGTGCTCGCCGAGGGCCTGGTGCTCTCCGGCATGGCGATGTCGGTGGCCGGTTCCAGCCGTCCCGCCAGCGGCGCCTGCCACGAGATCCTGCACGCGATCACTCAGCTCTACCCGGGGACCAGCAACCACGGCGAACTCGCCGGGCTGGGCGCGCTGTACGCGTCCTTCCTGCGGGTGCGCCACCTGGGCTGGTCGCAGCGGCGGCTGGAGGAGATCCGCTCCTGCCTGATCCGCCACAGGCTGCCGGTCCTTCCCTCCGACGTGGGACTGGGCGACGACGACTTCGTGCGCGCCGTCGTGCACGCTCCGGGCACGCGTCCCGGCCGCTTCACCATCCTTGAACACCTGAGCCTCTCCGAGGCCGAGATCAAGCGGAGTGTCGCGGACTATGTCGAAACCGTCGGTCGCTGAGGTCCGCGCGGGCGGCCAGCCCGCGGGGATCAAGGAGCGTGTGAACGAGGAGCACTGGGCGGGTCGCTACTACATGCGGGATGTCTCCCCGTACCTGAGCACCCTGTTCGTCCGGCTCGGCGTCCCGCCGAACCCCATCACCTACCTGATGATGGCGTTCGGCGTCCTGGCCGGGGCGGTCGTGCCTTCGGCGGTCTGTGGTCGGCGATCCTGGCGGCGCTGCTGGTGCAGGTCTACCTGCTGCTGGACTGCTCCGACGGCGAGGTGGCCCGCTACACCGGACGCACCAGCGTGGCGGGGATCTACCTGGACCGGATCGGCCACTACGTGTCGGAGATCGCCCTGCTCGTCGGACTGGGCGTGCGCGCCCAGGGCGGGTTCGAGCCGGGCGGTTGGGTCGTCCTGGGGATGGCCGCGGCGATCGGCGTCGCGCTGATCAAGGCCGAGACGGACAACGTCGTGGTGGCCCGCGCCAAGGCGGGGCTGCCGGAGGAGGTCACCGACGAGGCGATGCGGCCGCGCTCGTCCGGGCTGAGTCTGGCCCGGCGGCTGGCCTCCGCGCTGAAGGTGCACCGCGTGATCCAGGCCGTCGAACTGTCGTTGCTGGTCGTCGTGGCGGCGGTGGTGGACGCCTTCCTGGGTGAGCTGGCCGCGACACGCGTGCTCGTGGCCGCGTGCGCGGCGGTGGCCGTGGTCATGAGTCTCGCCCACTTCGTGAGCGTGGTCGCGTCGCGTCGCCTGGAATAACGCGCCAGTGACGGTACCGTCACCTACGAGGCCGTGTGCGTTGCCCGCCTCACGGCCTCGTACACCTTTCTCTTATTCTCTCGTTAGTCTGTTCGTGCGAACGTTGACGAGAGTCAACCTTCTCGATGTCCGTCGTCCACTGAACGGTCGCAAGCATGGCCACATCCGTGATCCCGTCCTCACCGGTCTCCGGCGCGTCCGCGGAGGGGGACTCCCGAGCGCCGAGAGCCGAACGGAGCCGCCCCGAGGTGCCCGGTCCCATCCAGCCCACGCTGTCCTGCGTCCTGCTCACCATGGGCAACCGCCCCGCTGAGCTGCGCCGGGCGATCACCAGTGTGTTCGAGCAGGAGGGCGCGGACGTCGAGGTGGTCGTGGTCGGCAACGGCGCGGACCTGCCCGAGCTCCCCGAGGGTGTGACCACCGTGCGGTTGCCGGAGAACGTGGGCATCCCCGAGGGACGCAACCACGGGGTGCGGGCGACCAAGGGCGACATCGTGCTCTTCCTGGACGACGACGGGTGGTACCGGTCCACCGACCTGGCCCGGCATGTGCGGGAGCGGTTCGCCGGCGAACCCGCGCTGGGCGCGCTGTCCTTCCGGATCGCCGACCCGGACGGGGGACCCGACCAGCGCCGCCACGTGCCGCGGCTGCGGGTGGGCGACTCCCGCCGGTCGAGTGTGGTGACCACGTTCCTGGGCGGGGCGTGCGCGATCAGGCGCACCGCGTTCGAGGACGGCGGCGGTCTGCCGGGTGAGTTCTTCTACGCGCACGAGGAGACCGACCTGGCCTGGCGGATCCTGGACGCGGGCTACACGATCGAGTACGACGCCGACGCGGTGATGTACCACCCGGCGGTCGCGCCGACCCGGCACGAGGACTTCTACCGTCTCAACGCCCGCAACCGGGTGTGGCTGGCCCGCCGCAACCTTCCCTGGCCGCTGGCCTTCGCCTACCTGGGGACCTGGGTCGGGCTGACGGTACTGCGCGAGCGGGACCGGGCGGCGCTGCGGTCGTGGTTCGGCGGTTTCCGCGAGGGTTGGCGGGAGGACCCGGGTCCGCGCACGCCGATCCGGTGGTCGACCGCCTGGCGGATGACGCGCGCGGGACGCCCGCCGGTCATCTGAGATCCGGGACCCGGCGGGACCGCGTCCGTGTGCCGTGCGACCATGGGGGCACCAGCTGCTTGTCTGAAAAGATACTTCCCAGGGTCTTTTGTGCGGTCCAGGTCACTCGCTCGTCGCGTACCGGCGCCGCGTCCGCGGTCGCGGTATCTCCGGTACGACCGGCGAGCTCCGGTCCGCCCACTCCTCCAACCGCTTGACGAACAGTCGCGCCTGCACCGGCCAGTGGTAGGACGTCCGTGCTATCGCGTGACCCGCGCGCGCCAGCGAACGCCGAAGGCCAACGTCCCGCCGCAGCCGGAGCACCGCGTCCTCGGCCGCGTCCACGTCCCCGAAGGGGACCACCAGACCCGCGTCCCCCTCAGGGCGTCCCGTGACCAGGTCCCTGGCCATCGGGTTGGCGGTCGTCACCACCGGCAGGCCGTGCGCCATGTACTCCACGACCTTGGTCGGCATCGAGTGCCGGTAGTTCGGCGTGTCGTGCAGCAGGCTCAGCCCCGCCATCGCCCCCGAGCAGATGCGCAGCGCCCGGTCGTTGGGCACGAACCCGTACCAGTGCAGGTCGCCGTCCCGCTGCGCTTGGCGGAGCAGCGGCCGCACACCGGCGTCCGCTCCGCCGATCACCTCCAGCCGCACCCCGTGCAAGCGCAGCCGACGCGCCAACTCGACCAGTTCGTGCGCCCCGCGCGCCACGGACACGTGCCCCAGGTACACCACCCGGTCGTCGCCCGGCCCCCGGGTCGGCTCCACCGGCACGTCGGTCGTGTTGGGCACCACCGGGTGGTCGGATCGGAACCGCGACCGGTACCCCTCCTCGGCCAGCAGCAAGCGCATCCGGCGCTCGGCGCCGCGCTCGAAGGCGCGCGCCACCGCGCCGAGCGGGCGCCGCAGCGGCCGGGGCACCCACGGCTTGGTCAGGATGGCCGCGGCGGTGTCCTCGTGGACGTCCCACACGGTCACCGGACGCTTGGAGGGCAGCGCCAGCATGAGTTCGGGGTCGTGGAAGAGCAGCAGGTCAGCGCGCGGAGCGTGCTCGGCGAGGACCGCGCGCGCCGCGCGCAGGGCCTTGATCCGCTCACGGCCGACCGCACGGGGCACGTCGACGGAGTTCACCTCACTCCACGGGGTGACGCCGCACTCCCTGAACGGGGCGACGTAGGTCACGTCGTGCCCCGCTTCGAGGAGCGCGCGGATCTGACGGTGCAGGATCCGGGCGTCCTCGGGATGGTGGACCACCGTGGCCACGAGCGCCTGCATTGAACATCACCTAAGTCACCGGTCGGGTCCGTCTACAGCGATGATCCGCCTCACCTGCGCGGTACCAGCTGTCCGACACGGTATTCACCTGCGGAAACGGTGCGAATAAACCACGGTGGACACATGGGGGTGATCCGGTGAACCTTCGGCTGGACGAAGGTGAACGAAACGGGGCACGCCGATGAACCGCGATGGGTCCGCGATCGGCGTGCCCCGGTCACAACGGTTCGGGGACGGTGGTCGCCTAGAGCACCTGGAGGCCTTCGCGCCGCGCGATCGCGCGGGACTGGGGGGGCACCTCCGTGCCGGCCTCGGGCGCCGAGCGGCGCAGCACGCCACGGGTGTCCAGCAGCAGCCGCGCGTACTCCGCGAGCCGCTTGGGCCGGTACTCGCCGTGGTCGGTGAGCAGGACGGTCAGGTCGGCCTCGGCCAGCGCACGGTCCAGGTCTGTGGCCCGGGGGACCTCCTGGCCGTCGACCTCCCACGCGTCCACGTGCGGGTCGTGGTAGGTCAGGGAGGCGCCCTTGGCCGCGAGCTTGCGGGCCACCGGGCGCGCCGGGGACTCGCGCTGGTCGGCGATGTCGGCCTTGTAGGTCACGCCCAGTAGCAGCACCTTGGACCGCGACAGCGCCAGCCCGGACTCGTTGAGCAGCTCCTGCGCCCGCTGCGCCACGTAGGCGGGCATCCGGCCGTTGATCTCCTGCGCCAGCTCCACGAAGCGGAACGGGTAGCCCAGCGTCTTGACCTTGTACGAGAGGTAGTTCGGGTCGATCGGAATGCAGTGTCCGCCCACGCCCGGCCCCGGATAGAAGGCCTGGAACCCGAACGGCTTGGTCTTGGCCGCCGCGATGGCGTCCCACAGGTCCACGTCCAGCTCCTGGCAGAAGATGGCCATCTCGTTCACCAGGGCGATGTTGACGTGCCGGTAGGTGTTCTCCAGCAGCTTGGCCATCTCCGCCTCGCGCGTCCCGCGCGCCCGGACCACGGTCTGCACGAACCGCCCGTAGAACTCCGCGGCGGCCGTCCCGCACTCCTCGGTCAGGCCGCCGACCACCTTGGGGGTGTTGGCGACGCCGAAGGTCGGGTTGCCCGGGTCGATCCGCTCGGGGGAGAACGCCAGGTGGAAGTCGGCGCCCGCCACCAGGCCGGACTCCTCCAGGATCGGGCGCACCACCTCCTCGGTGGTGCCCGGGTAGGTGGTGGACTCCAGGATGACCAGGGTGCCCGGGGCCAGGTGGGCGGCGATGGCCTTGGCGGAGGAGGTCACCGCGCCCAGGTCCGGCCCGCCCTCGGAGGAGAGGGGGGTGGGCACGCAGATGACGATCGTGCGCGTGCGGGCCAGGCACGCGGCGTCCGTGGTCGCGATGAACCCACCGTCGCGCATCGCCCGGACGTCCTCGTCGGCGAGGTCGTCGACGTGCGAGACCCCGCTGTTGAGTCCGTCGACGACGTGCTCGTTCACGTCGAGACCGGTCACGCGCAGCCCAGCGGACACGGCCTCGGCCGCCAGGGGCAGGCCGACGTAGCCGAGTCCGATGATGACGAGTTCACCGGTCTCACCGGTGGGCTGTTCGGGAACGGACACTGGGTTGGAGGCTGCGGCATCCACTTCGCGGTCACACTCACATTCGTTTGGTGAACGGGCGCACTGTTTTCGGGGACAGCCTGGGGAGGAAGGTGGGACAACCGAGTCTAGGCAGAGGTCGTCCCCGGCTATGGGATCTGGCCTGGTTCGGACAATTTCCGAATAAGAGCCCGGTACGCCTGGTTGTAGCGGTATGCGGCTTCCGACCAGGTCCGATCGGCGCCGACACGGTTTCGGCCAGAGATACCGTACGAAATCCGCTTTTCATGACTGTAAGCGAGCTTTGTCAGCACTTCAGCGAGCCCCGCCGATTCGCCGGCCGGAATTAACTCACCGGTCACCCCCGGTTCCACAATCTCTCGCAACGCCGGCAACTCACTGGCCACAACGGGAAGGCCGCCCGCCATAGCCTCCACGGGCTTGAGCGGCGTCACCAGCCGACACACCCGCTCGTCCCGGCGCGGGACCGCGAACACGTCCAGGGCGCCGTGGTAGGAGCGCACCTCACCGGCGGGAACCCGCCCCGGGAAGTGCGCCGTCCCCGCCAGGCCGAGCTCCCGTGCGTGGGCGCGCAGCGCGGGCAGTTCGGGGCCGTCGCCGACGACCAGCGCGTGCACCCGCTCTCCTCGGTCGCGCAGCAGGGCCACCGCGTCCAGCAGCACGTCCAGGCCTTCGTAGGAGAAGCAGCTGGTGGTCGTGCCCACCACGAACTCCTTGGGGCCGATCCCCAACGCCGCGCGCACACCGTCGCCTGGCGGCAGCGGTTCGAGGAAGGAGGCGTCCACCGCGTTGGGCACCACCAGCAGCCGCTCACGCGGCACCCCCCGGGCCTCGATGTCCGCGCGCATCGCCTCGCCCAGCGTCACGACCAGGTCGGCGGCCAGCATGCACACCGTCTCGTTGTCCCGTTCCGCCCGGTAGAAGGCGTCCTCCACACCGCGCGAGGGGTCCCGGGACAGCCAGGACTCCTCCAGGAAGCCCCGTACCTCGTACACGACCGGCAGCCCGTACCGCCGACCCAGCTCCAGGGCCAGCCGCGCGTTGTGGTGGTTGCTCGCCGCGTGCAGCACGTGCGGGCGCACCGCCTCCACCAGGGGCTCCGCCAGTCTCAGCCCGGCCGCCAACTCCGCGCTGGCGTCGGCGGGCGCCGTCCACGGCAGCAGTCGGTGGTAGGGGACGCCGTCCACCCGCACCACGGTCCGCGGGTCCGCGACCCCCTGCGTGAGCGGGTATCCGGCGCGGGTCACCACGTGCACGTCCATCCCCGCCTCCCGCTGCGCGGTGGCGATGCGGTGCGTGCGCTGCGTGTACCCCGCGTTGGTGCGCGGTAGCGCGTTGGTGACCAGGTGCAGCACCCGCAGCCCCGCCCCCGGCGCGGCCGGATCCTCGGCCACCCGCCACCGTTCACCGGCGGGGCGCACCGGTCGCCGAGCGTTCACCGTGTCGTCGGGCCGCGTTCGGTGACCACGGGTTAACGTGATCCCGTGATGGTCAGGCGACGTGGACGGGGACGTGGGAACAGCGCGTCCCGTCGCCAGAGCCGTCCGATACTCCGCCGCGTCCCGGCGCGGGCCCTCCGGGAGCTGTCCCACCAGTTCGCGCGCGGTGTCCGCGTCGCCGGCGGCCAGGCTGGCGGACACCAGGCGGTCGACGCGGCGGGGCGAGGCTCCCCTCGCGGCGGCGAGCACCACCGCGCGTGCCTCCCCGCGCTGGCCCCGGTCCCAGAGCGCGTAGGCCCGTGCCAGGCCGCCCATCCGGGTGGCCACGGCCCGGACCGCGCGCCGCAGGGCGCCGGGTGTCAACCGCAGCGCCAGCAGCGGCAACCGCGCGGGATCGGAGCGCAGGTGTCGCCAGGCCAACGTGACGGTGAACGTCACCGCTCGCACCCAGCGGGTACGCGGGCGCGGGACGTGGGATTCGCAAGTCTGGGTGTCATGCACGGTCAGTCACACAACCACGTGGACGTGACCAGGTGGTGACACCACGGCGACACGGACGGGACGGCTCGGGCAAGGAACCGGGCGGGCTGTCCCGGGGCCGGACCGGGCCCACCACCCACGGTCCGGGCCGGACTCGCCCCACCAGCCCCCTCGGTGGGCACAGCACTCCAACAGAAGGAAACGTGAGAGACGTGGCATCGAGCGCTCCCCTCGGGAGTCAGGACACCGGGATCGTGCACGTCGTCGGAGCGCGGCCCAACTTCGTCAAGGCCGCGCCCGTCGTCTCGGCACTGCGCGGACGCGGCGCGCACCAGGCGGTCGTCCACACCGGGCAGCACTACGACGACCGCATGTCCGCCGTCTTCTTCCGCGACCTGGGCCTGCCCACCCCCGACGTCGACCTCGGCGTGGGCTCGGGCTCCCACGCGGCCCAGACCGCCGCCCTCATGGTCGGGCTGGAGAAGGAGTTCACCGAGCGGCGCCCCGGCATGGTCGTCGTCTACGGCGACGTGAACTCCACCGTGGCCGCCGCACTGGTCGCCGCCAAGCTGGGCATCCCCGTCGCGCACGTGGAGGCCGGGCTTCGGTCCTTCGACGCCACCATGCCCGAGGAGATCAACCGCCGCGTCACCGACCAGCTCAGCGACCTCTGCTTCGCCACGAGTCCGGAGGCGATCGGCCACCTGGCCGCGGAGGGCGTTCCGACCAGCCGCGTCCACCTGGTCGGCAACCCCATGATCGACACCCTCCTCGGCAACCTCGACCGCTTCGACGCCGACGCGCTGCGCGCCCGCCTCGACCTGCCCGAACGCTACGTCGCCGCCACCCTGCACCGGCCCGCCAACGTCGACGACCCCGAGACCGTGGCCCGCCTCGTCGCCCGCCTGCACGAGATCGCCGACGCCATCGACGTGGTCATGCCCGTGCACCCGCGCGGCAGGGCCGCCTTCGACCGAGCCCGGCTCGGCGACCACCCGCGCGTGCGCCTCCTCGATCCCCTCGGCTACCTCGACTTCGTCGCGCTGACCCGCGGCGCCGCCGCCGTGGTCACCGACTCCGGCGGCGTCCAGGAGGAGACCACCATCCTCGGCGTCCCCTGCCTGACCCTGCGCCCCAACACCGAACGGCCCGTCACGATCACCCACGGGACCAACCAGCTCGTCACCGAGGCCGACCTCCTCCAGGCCCTCGCCAAGGTCCTGGACGGGCACGGCTCCGAGCGGTTCGGCGACGACGTGCCGCCGCTGTGGGACGGACGCGCCGGTGAGCGCGTCGCGGCCATCCTCACGCGGTGGTCGAGGTGAGCACCATGGCACACTTCCACCAGACCATCCCCGCACGGCGCGGACCGCGCACGGGGCCAGCCGCCCGCCCGAGCCCGGGCGTCCCCGCTCGCCCCGGCGCCCACACCCGGCACCGTCCGACCGATCCCGCGCCCAGGCCCGACGCGGTGGAGACGCCGACCCGACCAGAACGCGAGGTGGCAGACCGTGAAACGGCGTGAACAGAGCCAGACCGAGCAGCTCAAGCAGGCCCTGGCCGAGCGCGAGGCCCAGCTCCAGGAGGCACGCGCACGCCTGGCCGCTGTGGAGGGATCGACCTCCCTCCAGGTCGGGCGCGCCCTCACCGCCGCCGCCAAGCGACCCGGCCGCTCCCTCGTCCGGCTCCCGCGTGACCTCTACCGACTCTGGCGCCGCAGCGGCCAGACCAACCACAGCGAGCGCCGCCCCACCAGCGAGCCGGTCCGCTCCTTCGAGGCCGAGCGTCAGGAGGCCCGCCTCCTGACCGGTGTCCCGGGCGGTCGCGAGGACCTGCTCGTCGCGGCCACCGTCGTCGGCTCCGCCATCCAGACCGCCGTCGACCCCTACGTCCGCACGGTCCCGCTGCGTCCCCACGACGCGCAGATCGTCATGGACGGCGTCGACGTCGACCTCGTCCTGGTCTCCTCGTCCGCCGCCGCCCCGGGCTCCCCGTGGGCGCACGTGGGCGACCCCGCCGCCGCCGACCGCACCCGCGCCCTGCACTGGGTCCTGGAGTCCGCGGCCGCCCGGGGCGTCCCCGCCGTCCTCCTCGACGACGCGCCCGCCCCGCCGGCTTTGCGCGAGCTCGGGTTCGACCGCGTCCACCGGGGCGACGCGGGGGTCCCCCTCCACCTGTTCAACCCGGTCGCCGCCGACCTCGCGCCCGGCCCCGCCGCCGTCTACGTCCGCGTCGCGTCCGACGAGCCCGTCCCCGACGTCCTGGCCGATCTCGGTGTGCGCGTGGTCGACGCCGACGCCGCCGACCTTCCCGACGCCCTGCGCGCGGCCAACGTCGCCGTCGTCACCGGCGCCTCCCCGGACGCCGACCGCCTCCGCCGCCGTGCCTGGGCCTGTGGCGCCCGCGTGGTCACCCACTCTCCGGCGCTTCAGTCCGCCGGCGAGGACCTGGCGGTGTCCGTGCCGCGTCTGCGCGCCGAGGAGCCGACCGAGGCCGAGCAGCGCGAACTGCTGCGCCGGGTGTTCCTCGACGAGGCCACCCCGGTCCGTCTGACCTCGGTCCTGGACGGCCTCGACTTCGCCTCCGGCACGGCCGGCACCGAACTGCCCCTGCGCGGGCGCTCCGTCGCCGTGCTCGCCGACCCCGCGGGGGAGGCCGACGCCGACCAGCTCGCCGCCGACCTGCTGACCGCCCGGTTGCGCCCGGCCGAGGTCGTGGTTCCGGGCACGGCGGCCAAACTGCCCGGAGTCAAGCGGCTGCGCGCCGAGGGCGTCACCGTGCGCACCGTCCGCTTCAGCGCCCCCGACACCCCCGAGGAGCTCACGCGGGACACCGCCCGCGACGACCGGGACGCCCACGGGGGCCGGTCCGCCCAACGGTGGGCCGCCCTGGCCGAGCGCGCCACCGCGCCCTGGGCCCACCCGTGGACCCGACCGCTCGGCGCCCACCGGCTCGTCGACCTGGTCTGCGCCGCGGAGTGCTCCGGGGCCGACGCGGTCGCGCCGCCGACACGCACCCCGACGACCCCCTCGCGAACTCGGGGGAACGCGGCTTCTTCGACCGCCCGACCACCGGCGGCCAGCAGTACGAGTTCGTCAACGCCATCACCCCGGAGCTGGCCCGCACCGAACTCCTCAGGCGCGGCTGGCGCCCCAGGGAGTGGAACCGGCGCGGCAGCCGACTCCTGGCGCTGGGCCCGGACCACGGCACCGGAGCCGAACCCGGCGGCGACGGTTCCTCCCACACCGCCGCCCAGACCGGCGCCGTCGGTTGACCCCCGACCGCGCCGACCGCCCCGCACGGGCAACCCGAAAGCATCCGAAGGGAAGAACGTGAGTACACCTCCTCCGCGCGCACTCCTGTACGGGGACGTGGACCTCAACATCATCGACGGTTCCGCGATCTGGGCGCAGTCGATGGCGCAGGCCCTGGCCGCAGCCGGATGCGAGGTCACCCTCCTGCTCAAGGCGCCCGTGCGCACCGACCGGCTGACCGGGCCCCTGAAGGAGGCGCCCGGAGTCCGGTTGCTGCGGCCCTACGAGGACAAGCTCCTTCCCGAGCTCGGACCGCGCGGGCTCACCCCCGAGCAGGCCGTCGCCCTGATGACCGGACAGGACGGGCGCAGGCGGTTCGACCTGGTGGTGGTGCGGGGCCGTCGGCTGGCCGGGCTGGCCGCGCAGGAGGAGTCCCTGACGGGGCGGCTGTGGACCTACCTCACCGACTTCCCGCACGCGTCGCGGAGTTCACCGCCACCGCCACGGCGGAGCTGACCGAGATCGCGTTGGCGTCCCGCTTCCTCCTCTGCCAGACCGAGGAGTTGCGCGCCTTCCTGGAGTCATCGGTCCCCGCCGCGTGCGGGCGCTCGGTCCTGTTCCCGCCCGTGGTGGTCGTCCCCGCGGACGTGCGCGCCCAGGGGGAGGTGCACGCCCGCGCCCGGCTGGCCTACACCGGCAAGTTCGCGCCCCGGTGGAACACCCTGGAGATGACCGAGCTCCCGGCGGAACTGGCCCGGCTCGGAGTGGACGCCGAGGTGGTGATGATCGGCGACAAGATCCACTCCGACCCGCCGGACTGGGCCAAACGCATGCGCAAGGGTCTGGAGGGCACCGAGAACGTCGACTGGCGCGGGGGCACGTCGCGCGCCGACGCGCTCCGCCAGGCCGCCGAGTGCGACTTCGGGCTGTCCTGGCGCGATCCGTCCATGGACGCCAGCCTCGAAATGTCCACCAAGGTCCTGGAACTGGGCGCGCTCGGCCTGCCCGTGGTCCTCAACCGCACCCCCATGCACGAGGCCATGCTGGGCGAGGACTATCCGCTCTTCGCGGGCGTCGGGATCGACTCGGTCGCCACCGTCGTCGCCCGCGCCCACCGAGACCGCGCCGTCTACGCGGACGCGGCCGAGCGGTGCCGTCGCGCCGCCGCCGACCACACGCTGGAGCGAGCCGCCCAGCGGCTGCGCGCCTGCCTGACCGAGGCGCTCCCGCCCGCCCCCGACGGAGCCGACCCCGAGCGTCCGCTCAAGGTGGTCGTGGCCGGGCACGACCTCAAGTTTTTCACGCGCCTGGCCGACTACCTCGAATCCCTGCCCGGGCTCGACGTGCGCATCGACCAGTGGGAGGGCCTGAGCACCCACGACCAGTACCGCTCACGGGAACTCGCCGGCTGGGCGGACGTGGTGATCTGCGAGTGGTGCGGCCCCAACGCGCTGTTCTACGCCAAGTGGAAACGCCCCGACCAGCGGCTCGTGGTGCGCCTGCACCGTTTTGAGCTCTACGCCGAGTGGCCGCGCAGACTGGACGTCGACAAGGTGGACGCGGTGGTGTGCGTCAGCCCCCACTACGCCGACCTGACCCGGGAGATCACCGGCTGGCCCGCCGACAAGGTGGTCGTCGTGCCCAACTGGGTGGACGACGAGCAGTTGAGCCGTCCCAAGCTCGCGGGGGCGCAGTACGCCCTGGGCATGGTCGGGATCGCGCCCTCGCGCAAGCGCCTGGACCGCGGCCTGGACGTGCTCGCCGAACTGCGGCGGATGGATCCCCGGTACACGCTCTCGGTCAAGACCAGGCAGCCGTGGGACTACTGGTGGATCTGGAACCGGCCCGAGGAGCGCGCCTACTTCGAGCGCGTCTACCGGCGGATCCAGCGCGACGAGCGGATCGCCCCGGCCGTGGTGTTCGACCCGTTCGGCCCCGACGTGGCCACCTGGCTGCGGCGGGTCGGCTTCATGCTCTCCACCAGCGACGACGAGTCCTTCCACCTGGCGCCCGCCGAGTGCGCCGCCTCGGGAGGGGTGCCCGCCCTGCTGCCGTGGCCG
Source organism: Nocardiopsis sp. CNR-923 (assembly GCF_001942255.1). Classification (GTDB taxonomy): domain Bacteria; phylum Actinomycetota; class Actinomycetes; order Streptosporangiales; family Streptosporangiaceae; genus Nocardiopsis. The sequence continues at coordinate 12,769 of NZ_MKKC01000067.1, read as the reverse complement.
GGCGCGACACCATCTACGACCCGCACTGGATCCACGCGGACGCGGTGGAGATGGCCGAGGCCATCCACGCGGTCGTGTCCGAGGGCCGCTTCGCCGAGGAGGCCGAGCGGGCCCGGGCCGAGGTGACGGGCGTCTACGGGCTGGCCAGGGTGCGCGCCCTGTGGAGCGACCTGGTGGTCAGCGGGAGGGTGCCCCGGGCCGCGGCGTCCCCGACGGTCGCCTAGGTTCGGGCCGGAGCCGAGGACCAGAACGAACACGGTCAGACGGGGCCGGTCATCTTGGTCAGACCGCCCGCCCCCGCGGGCAGGAACAGGGCGAAGGTGGTCGGCCGGGTCTGCACCAGTTCGATCCTGGCCCCCTCGGACTCGGCGATGTGCCGGGCCAGGGCCAGCCCGAGTCCGGTGCCGCCGTCACCGCTGACCTCGCGGTCGAAGATTCGGCCCGACAGGTGCTCGGGGACGCCCTCCCCCTCGTCGCTGACCTCGACGCGGACCGACTGTCCGGCGTCGACGCGGCGGATGGTGACGGTGCCCGCGCCGTGCTTGTAGGCGTTCTCGACGAGGGTGGCGAGGATCTGCGCGAGGTCGCTCGGCACGGTGATGGCGGTCAGCCCGGGGTCGCCCGTGACGATCAGGTCGCGCTGTTCCTGCTGGAAGACGGGTGACCACTCGGCCTGGAGGTGGTTGAGCACCGGGTCGAGCTCCACCGGTTCGACTTCGGGGTTCTGGCTCTTGCGAGCGCGGCCCAGCAGGCTCTCGACGGTCTCCACGAGGCGTTCGGTCTGGGCGAGGGCGGCCTCGCCCTCCTCGCGGACCACATCGGGGTTCGCGGACTCGGCGAGGATCTCCTCCAGTCGCATGGTCAGCGCGGTGAGCGGGGTGCGCAGCTGGTGGGAGGCGTCGGTGGCGAAGTGGCGTTCGGTGGCGATCAGTCCGGCGATGCGTTCGGCGCTGCGGTCGAGCACCTCCGCCACGCGGTCCGCCTCGGGGATGCCGTAACGATGGCCCCACGGCGTGGTGACCCCCGAACCCAGGCGCTCGGCGGTGGCGGCGAGGTCGACGAGGGGGAGTGTCAGCCTGCGGGCCTGGAACATCGACAACCCCACGGCCACTCCGATGGCCAGCAGGGAGAGGGAGGCGATCCCCAGCCAGGCGCGGACGACGCTGCGCTGGACCTCGTCGGCGCTGGCCCAGACCTCGACGACGGTGCCGAGGCTGGTGGTGTCCGTGGCCCGGAGCAGGCTCGGCGCGTCCGGGGCCACGGGGTTGAGCGCTGGGTCCCCGGCCGTGGCCGAGGGCGCGTCCCCGGGGGGAGTGATGCGCATGAAGCGGTCCGGGTGCTCGACACCCAACTCGGCGGGGTCGAGTTCGCCCTGGAGTTCGAGCATGTTGTCGCTCTCCGCGCCGATGAGCTCCGCCTCGCTGTGGAGCTGGCGGTCGGCCTCGTCGTGCACCAGCTTGTACGTGAGCGCGCCCAGAGGCAGGCCGAGCAGCATGACGGCGATGACGGTCACCACGAGGGTGGAGAAAACCATCCGCCTACGCATGTCACCTCATCCGTGCGGCCCGGGCGGCCGATCCCCGGGGGGCGGCCGGGGCCGGGTCAGTCCCGTTCGAAGCGGAAGCCCACGCCGCGAACGGTGGTGATGTACGACGGCTGGTTGGCGTCGTCGCCGAGTTTGCGACGCAGCCAGGAGATGTGCATGTCCAGGGTCTTGGTGGAGCCCCACCAGTTGGTGTCCCAGACCTCGCGCATGATCTGCTCACGCGTGACGACCTTGCCCGCGTCGCGCACCAGGACGCGCAGGAGGTCGAACTCCTTGGTGGTGAGTTGCAGTTCGCGCTCGCCGAGCCAGGCGCGGCGTGAGTCGTTGTCGATGCGTACGCCGTGCACGACCGGAACCTCCGCCCCTCCGCGCCGCAGGAGCGCGCGGACGCGGGCGAGCAGTTCGGCGAGGCGGAACGGCTTGGTGACGTAGTCGTCCGCCCCCGCGTCGAGGCCGACCACGGTGTCGACCTCGTCGGCGCGGGCCGTGAGGATGAGGATCGGCGTGCCGTGACCCTCGGCGCGCAGCCGACGTGCCACCTCAAGGCCGTCCATTTCGGGCAGCCCGAGGTCCAGGACCATGAGGTCGATGTCTCCCGCACGGGCACGGTCGAGTGTCTCAACGCCGTTGACGGTCACGTCCACCGTGTAGCCTTCGCGGCGGAGCGCACGCGCGAGGGGCTCGGAGATCGAGACATCGTCTTCGGCCAGCAAAACGCAGGTCATGATCACGATCGTAGGTCCGAGGTCGCGCATTTCCCTATTATGCGCGCCGGATAGCCCAAGGTTGGCCGAAAATACGCTATTCCCATACCGGGCATATGTTCCAAGCAGGCATATTCTATGTTTTCTTTGCTTTTTCTTGGCGAAACTGGGATGCTTGTCCGCTCGAACGTGTGCATGCCCGACCTCTCGGCACTTCGAGACGACCCCGCTCCGCCTCACCGTGAGGAAGTGGGACACTGCACCACGCGACGGACCATGGGGATGGCTCGGGCGGGGCATCGACACGGAGTCGGGACCGCGCTCCGCCGCCAGCCCCCGTCCGAGTGCGACCGACCCCCGTCCCCAGACATCGAGGAGCCCCTCAGTGAATCACCACACCTCCGACCCCGGAGGCGGTTTCGGTCCGCTGCCCCAGGGCCCGCACGGTCAACAGGGCCAGGGCCACCAGCAGTCGCAGGGCCAACCGGAGGCACACGGCTACCAGCAAGCCCAGCAGGGCCACCAACAACCCCAGCAGGGCCACCAACAACCTCAGCAGCCCTACCGCCCCCAGGGGGCACAGCAGCATCAGAAGGCCCAGGCATTCCTGGACGCCCACTCCCCGCAGATCTCAGGGCGAGTGGGGAGGGCAGCCGCCCCAGGGGCCCGCCGGTCCCACACCGCCCCCTCCGCGTCCCGGCCGTACGGGACCGGGCTCCTGGCCGTTCTGACCGTGATCGCCGTCCTGGCGGGCGCGTCCTTCCTCGGCGGTGGCATCGTCCTCGGCCAGACCGTGGTGAACGGGTTCGCCGAGGACGCCTCCCCCCAGCCGTCCGACGATCCCACGCAGGAGCCGACCGGGGGTCCGTCCCCGACCCCCTCCGCGGACCCCTCCGAGCCGACGTCAGCACCCGCGGAGGAGCCGACCTACGAGACCGAGGCCCCGCTCACCTCCGAGGAACTCGTCGACGAGCTCTCGGACGACTTCGACATCGCTGGTCGCCTCGACACCACCGACGACGTCTGTGTTCCCGAGGACGGTGAGGAGGCGCCCTTCCAGTGCACCTCGGCGATGGACACCAACCTCGTGCGCATGATCGCGTTCGAGAACGTCGGCGTCGCCTCGATCGTGGCCCTCGGTCTGGCCGCGGACGAGGAGTCCGAGGCCGTGGACGTGCAGAGCGCCTGCCACTTCGTGCTCATCTGGTTCGAGGCCAACGGCACGGACCAGGGCCAGCGCGACGACATCGTCTCCACCGCCGAGGAGATCACCGGCTGCGGCTGAGCCTGCGGCGCCCTCCCGTCCGGGGCGCCTCACGTGTCGTTACGCGCGACGTCGATCACTCTGGGTAACAATAGTCTCGTTGGTGCGGTCCGCCGGGCTTGCGTGCCCTGTGGCCGTTCCACTGAGTTCATCCATCCCGGTGCCAGCCCCGGCCGCCGCCCACGGCCGACAGCCCGACCGGAGCGCCGACACCGGCAACATCCCCGTCCCGCGTTCCGGGGCGGGGCGAGGAGCGGCGATGGCCAACAGACGAATCCTGAGAGTGACGGCCGCGGCCCTGGGGCTCGCGACGCCCCTGGCCCTGGCGGCGCCGACCGCCCTGGCGGAGAGCGCCGCGCTTGGCGGCCGGTCCACGGCGGCGGAGTCCTTCTCCCCGCGGCAGTACTTCACGACCTGGCGCGAGGCCAGCACCTACTGGTCCGCGGACACCCGCTACGGCACCGGTGGCTGGCTGTGGCCCGGAAGGCACTACGTCTTCTGCCAGTCCGAGGGCCAACCACACACCGACGACCAGGGCAACCGCACGATGTGGTGGGTGCTCACCGACGACGACACCGGTAACAAGGACGTCTTCGTCAGCGCGACCGCCTTCGAGGTGTCCGAGCCCTGGAAGCCGATCGAGGGCCTGCCGCTGTGCTGAGCGGCCGGGACGGGCCCGACGGCGGGTCCGCCCCGGCAGGCTGCGACGGCGCCGTCCGACTCCGCGGGGCAAGCGGGGCGGACGGCGCGTCCGTGTCAGCGCCTGCGGATCTCGAAGGTCAGCGGACCGGCCAGGACGTCGCCGTCACAGTCGAGCAGGTAGGCCGTGAACGTGCCCGTCCCCAGACCGCGCGTGCTGACCGGGACGCGCCCCCGCTCGCGGCGGACCCGCCGCTCGACCAGCGGTTCGTCCGCACCGGGGACACCGTCCTGCGCGAACACGGCCACGTGGTTGCCGCGGCCCGGGGCGTCGGTCGTGTAGCGGAAGACCGCCGTCGTGCGCTCACGGACCGGTGTGCGGGCGAGTTCCAGCGTCCCGTTCGGCGCCCCGCCCGGGTCGGTGGCCTCCTCCCCGACCACGATCCGGCCCGAACCGCCCTCCGGGTACCGCTCGGCGGTCACCCGGCCCTCCAGGGTCCCGCTCAGGTACCGTTCCAGGGCTCCCTGGTAGGTCGCGCCCACCACGGTGAAGTCCGCTCCGCGGAACGGGTACATGTCGCCGCCGCGCGCGGAGAAGTCGATGGTGGCGATCGTGATCGGGTCGCCCTCGACCACCTCTCCGTCCTCGACGACCACGGTCCCGTCGTGCAGGATCACCTCGCGGACCCGTTGGCCCGGCGTGACCACCCGGCCGTCCGCATCGACCTCCTGGGCGGTCCGCTCCGGGTCGTAGGCGAAGTTCACCCCGCCCACCTGCATGAACCCGCCGTTGGCCGCCGGTGCGGCGTGCACGCCGTGTTCGAGGAGTTCCTTGACCTGCGCGCGCGGGACGTCCGGCACGACCACGACCTGGTTGGCGAACGGCGCGATCCCGTAGGTGTCGAGGGCGGTCAGCGGTCCCGGCGGGATCACCGACGAGTTGCGGATGCCGCCGCCGTTCTGGATGCCGATCTGCGGTTCGGGAACCCCGTACTCGGCCGCGTTGCGGCGACCGGTGTCCAGCAGCGCGTCCGCCATCAGTCCGCCCAGGTTGGTCTCCTGGGTGCGCACCCCCGGGTCCCGTGTGCCGTCCAGAGCGACCTCGCTCTCCGCGACCACGGTCTCGTCGAGGGCGCGACGTGGTCGGAGACCGGCTCGGTCACCTGGCTCAGGACCTCGGCGTGCGGTGCGACGGCGTCGTCGCCGACGCCCGAGACCCGGACGGTTCCGGAGCGGTCCGAGACCGAGGACACGCCGCCTTCGGAGTCGAAGTTGACCACCAGGCGGCCGACGTACTCGTAGTCGCCGCCGGTGGTGACGATCGGCAGGTCGGCGCCCTGGGCGTCGCTCACCCACAGCGGGTAGGACAGGGGCTCTCCGGTGGCGGGGTGCGCGGTCACCTCGTCACCGGGGACCAGCGCGTCGTCGGGGTTGGCCATGACCTCGTGGCCGCCGCCGGAGACGATCGCGTCGACACCGGTCAGCTGCCGGCCGACGCTCTCCTCGAAGCCGATGTTCTGGAGGTGGGAGATCATGACGATCTTGTCGACGCCCTCGGCGGTGAGCCGGTCGACCTCGGCCTGCACAGGGCCGACGACCTCGTCGATCACCAGGTCGCGCGGGCTGCTGATGCTGTGCAGCGCGGGGTAGAGGGCGCCGACGACGCCCACGGGCTCGCCCGCCACGTCGACCACGGCGCTGGGCGCGATGCGGCCCGCGTCCGCGAGCGCGGCCAGACGGGGTTCACCGGACACGTCCACGTTGGCCGCCACGACGGTGGTGTCGCCGGTGAGCCCTTCGAGGAAGTCGGCGTACACGTCCGGGCCGAAGTCGAACTCGTGGTTGCCCATCGACACGGCGTCGTAGCCCACGTGGTCGGTGGCGATCGCGTCGTAGAAGGGCGCGCCCTCCTCCATGGACGCGGAGAACTCCGGACCGGGCAGATAGAGGTCGCCCGAGTTGACCGAGAGCACGCCCCGCTCCGCGGCCTCGTCGCGCCCGCGCCGGCACCGGCGTCCTCGGCGTCGCGCAGCTGGTGGAAGAGGGTGGTGTACCGTGCCGCACCGCCGAAGTCCGGCTGGCCGGAGGAGTGCAGCAGGTGGGATTCGGGGTCGTTCCCGTGCAGGATCGTCAGGGTGAAGTCGGTCGCGTTCTGGGTCCCGGGGGTGTCCGCGCCCGCCGCGGAGACGGACCCGGCGACCAGGCCGCCCGCCAGTGCCAGCGCGACGGACGCGCGCAAGAGATTGGACATGCTCGGTTACTCCTGTGTTTCGTGGAACGGGGGATGAGGGTACCGAAAGGATCACTTTAGAGGATGAATGCCCAGCTAGCGCAAGTAGGGGGCGACGAGGCGAAGAACCCCCGCCGCCGTCTGGGGGACGCCGGGCGGGCACGCCCTGGGAGGAGACACGAGCCCGGAGAAACGGGCGGGCGCACTACCGCGTCCGCGGTCACCGCGCCACTAGCATGGACGCACACGCACATCGATTCCTCGGAGGACCTCCGTGTCTCCCTCTGCCCAGGACCCGCACGACTTCGACGGGGAGCGGAGCGCGGGCGGCGTCCCACCGCGGCGGGGGCCGTTCGGCTTCGGGCCGCACCTGGACGCCCTGCGCCCGGACGCCCCGACGCCCCGCGCGGTGGCGGTGGTCAGGACGCTCATGTTCATCGGCGGGTCCTGCGGTCTGGCCCTGGGCGCACTGTTCCTCATGGGGCTGAGCGTTCCGGCGGAGGCGATGAACGAGGCCCTCCAGGACCAGGTCGACATCGCCGCCGAACAGGGCGTCGAACTCGTGGTCACCGTCGACCTCATGCGCTCGCTCATGGGGGTGCTGGCCCTCGTGACCGGGGCCTACGGACTGCTGTCCACCCTTCTGGCGACCCGGATCCAGCGGCGGACGGTCGGCGTCTTCTGGGGCGTGGTGCTCTTCCAGGCCGCCGCCGGACTGCTCCTGCTGTGGAACCTGCTCGGCGGGGAGTGGTTCTCCCTCGTGCCGCTGGGCTTCACGGCCGCCATGGTGGCGTTCATGTTCACCCGCGAGGGCCGCGCCTACTACGGGCTGCTCTGAGACCCGTCCGATCAGCCCGTACCGCTCAGTCCGCGCCCCCGCCCGGTCCGCGTCCGAACGGCCACGGCCCCTGGCGCGGCGGCAGCGGATGCCGGACCGCGACCTGCGTCCACTGGCGTTCGAGCAGCGCTCGCACCGCCCCCGCCCCCGCCCCCGGCTGCCCGGCGCCCTCGGCGCCCGCGCACCGCCCTCCGGCTCCTCCAGCGCCAGGCAGGCTCGCAACAGCTCCCCCGCGTCGGGACGGTCGCGTGGATCCTTGGCCATCGCCGCCGCCACCAGCCGTTCCAACCCGGGCGGAAGGTGGTCCACGTCAGGCTCCTCGAACATGACCCGACGCGCCATCTCCTTGGGGTGCGCGTGCCCGAACGGGTCGTGCCCGACGGCCGCGAACGCGACCGTCGCGCCCCACAGGAACACGTCCGCCCTCTGGGTGGTGGGCTGGCGTCCGTACTGTTCCGGGCTCATCCACCCCGGGGTGCCGAGCTTGTCCCGACGCCGCGCGAACCGCTCGTCGGAGAGCGTCTCCGGTGACGGCAGCCGCAGGTCGCGGTACGCACGGCGCATCCGGCGCAGCCTGATCCACTTGGTGGGGTCGGGATCCTCCACCGGGTGCGCGATCCCGAAGTCCACCAGTTTGGGTCCGCGGTCCGAGAGCACGACGTTGCTCGGCTTGAGGTCGCGGTGCACCACCCCGGCGTCGTGGATGGCGCGCAGGGCCTCGGCCGTGCCGACGGCCAACCCGAGCAGCATGCCCCGGCGCAACCGGCCGAAGCGCTCCACGTGGCGGCGCAGGGTCGGGCCCGGCACGTACTCGGTGATCATCCACGGAAGTTCGGCCTCCACGTCCGCGCGCACGAAGCGTGCCACCGACGGGCTGTTCACCCTGGCCAGCAGCCGCGCCTCGTGGGCGAACCGCTCCCGGAAGCGGGGGTCGGCGGCCTGTTCGGGGTGGACGACCTTGACCGCCAGGTAGCCGTGCACGCCGGGGGAGTCGGCGGCGTAGACCGTGCCCATCCCGCCGGAGCCGACCCGCCCCCTGAGCCGGTGCCCGCCCACGGCGCGCGGGTCGGCGGGTTCCAGCGGGGCGAGTCTGCGGATGCCGCGCGCCTTCATGGTGCTCCCGTTCGCTGGGGGACACGTGTGCCCGGATCCTATCCCCGCCACGGCTCCAGGACGGGGCACGCATGCGCGGCCGCCGCACGGTCGCGCACCCCTGGGCGCGCGGGATTCGGGCGCAACTTGGTACTCGGTTGGGACGTCGAAGTCGGTGACAGCCGCGCACGTTCTCGGGCCGCGCGCCGGAAGGGACACGATGGAGTTCAACCTCGCCGACGGCACGACCGTGCGGATCACCGCAGCCACCTCCCGCGCGTGCGGGCGGCGCGCCCGTGCCCGGTCGCCCCGGCGTTCTGCGGCTGCGCGGCCGAACCGCCGGCGAGGCCGTCCGGGACCTGGCCGAACAGCGGTTGGCCGTCCGCGACCGCTCTCTGGGCGTCTGGGTGCTCACCCCGCGCGGCGCGGGGGTGCGGGAGCTCCTGGACAACGCGCCCGGCGCCGTGGTCGGCGACGCGGCCGACGACTGGGGCGGTCAGGAGCCCACACGCCTCACCGTCCACCCCGAGATCGACGACACCACCGCCGCGCGACTCAACGCGGCCGCGCTCCGCCGTCCCCCGCCGCCCCGACCTCCCGGCCCGCCCCGGCCCTCGGCCGCACCGCGTCGCCCCAACGACCACTGGATCTACCCGGTCGGGGCGGCGGCGATCGTCGCACTGGGTCTGGTCGCGATGGCGGTCAGCGGCGTGCTGGTCCTGCTTCTGCTCGTCTTCGTCGGGTTGTGCGTGGCGGGAGCCGTGGTGCTCGGGAAGGTCCTCTCGAAACTCGCGGCCCCCGCGCCCGCGCAGGTCCAGGAGACGGCCGACCGCGACTGGGAACGGCGGCTCCTGCGCCAGTGGCGGGACCGGTACGTCGGCCCCGACGCGCTCGACACCCAGGCGCGGGCGCTGCTCGCCCGCACCCAGTCCGCCGTCGACGCGGTCCTGGCGTCCTCCCTGCACGACCAGGTCTCCTGCTCGACGCGGTGCGCGACCGGGTGGTCCTGGCCGACGTCGAGTGGGCCGTGGCCGACCGCCTGCTCGGCCACACCCGCACCCGCCGCACCATGGCGAGCACGCCCACCCCCGGAGAGAACAGCCGCCGGGCCGCCGCACGCGCCCGGAGGATCCTCGACCAGGACGTGGCCCGGGTGGAGGCGCGCGTCCGGGTGCTGGAGGACTACGCGGCCACGGTGCGCGCAGCGGAGATGGAGCGGTACGACCGCCGGGCCGCGGAGCGGCTGGACGCCCTTGCCGTCGAGACGGGGGTCGACCACGAACAGCAGGACGAGGCCCTCTCCGCCCTGGTCCAGGCCCAGGAACTGGCACTGCGCGTGGCCTCCCTCACCGACGAACTCCTGGGTTCCGGCCAGCCCGACGGCCCGGAGCCGCCGGAGCCCCCGGAGAAGGGCCGCTGACCCGTGCCGTCCACCGGTCCGCCGCGGAGCCTCCCGTTCGTCGGTTCCTTCTGGCACGCTCGACGTGAGAGGAGGGACCATGACCCCCGAGCAGTTCGTCGACGCCGCCCTGTGGTTTCCCGAGGCGTCGGAGTCCGAGCCCTTCGGCCCCGGGCCGCTGGTCTACAAGGTCGCAGGACAGAAGGTGTTCGCCCTGCTCATGGAGGGCGAGCAGGGGCCGTTCGTCAACCTCAAGTGCGACCCGGAGCTGGCCCTGGAACTGCGCGACCAGTTCCCCGGGATCACCCCCGGCTACCACATGAACAAGCGGCACTGGAACTCGGTACCGCTGGACGGTTCGGTCCCCGACGACGAAGTCCTGGAGATGCTGAGACACTCCTACGTACTCGTCGCCCGTAGCCTGCGCCGGGCCGACGGGGACCGCGTGCTCGCCGTCCTGGGTGACGACGCCCCCACTCCGGGGGAGGCGCGCCACACCTGACCGCACCGTCCGACCGCCGGGAAGGGACGCTCCCGTGTCCGACAAGACCTTTCGGCCCGCCGTCGTCCAGGGTGTCCTGGAGCGCTTCACCTACGTCAACGAGGACAACGGGTACACCGTCGCCAAGGTCGACACCGGACACGGTCCGCACGACCTCCTCACCGTCGTGGGCGCGCTCGCGGGCGTCCAGCCCGGCGAGGCGCTGCGGATGCGGGGCCGCTGGGGCTCCCACCCCCAGTACGGCCGCCAGTTCCAGGTGGAGGACTACACCACCGTCCTGCCCGCCACCGTCCAGGGCATCCGCCGCTACCTCGGCTCCGGACTGATCAAGGGGATCGGTCCGAAGATGGCCGAGCGCATCGTCGGCCACTTCGGCACCGACGCCCTGGACGTCATCGAGGACGCCCCCGAGCGGCTCATCGAGGTCCCCGGCCTCGGACCCAAGCGCACGCGGCTCATCGCGGACGCCTGGGAGGAACAGAAGGCGATCAAGGAGGTCATGGTCTTCCTCCAGGGGGTGGAGGTCACCACCTCGCTGGCCGTGCGCATCTACAAGAAGTACGGGGACGCCTCCATCGACGTCGTCCAGAAGGAGCCCTACCGGCTGGCGTCTGACGTGTGGGGGATCGGATTCAAGACCGCGGACACGATCGCCCAGGCGGTCGGCATCCCGCACGACAGTCCGCAGCGCGTCATGGCGGGCATCCAGTTCACCCTGTCCGAGTCGACCGGGGACGGCCACTGCTACCTGCCGGAGGAGCGACTGATCTCGGCCGCCGTGAAGATCCTCGGCGTGGAGGCCGGGCTCGTGATCGAGTGCCTTCAGCAACTGGTCGCCGAGGAGGGCGTGGCCCGTGAGACCGTACCCGGCCCCGAGGACGATCCGGTGCGCGCGGTCTACCTCCTGCCGATGCAACGGGCCGAGATCGGACTCGCCTCGGGCCTGCGTTCCCTCCTGGAGCACCCCGTGGACCGGCTCTCCGCCTTCGCCGACGTGGACTGGGACGTGGCCCTGGGCTGGTTGCGCGATCGCACGCACGTCGACCTCGCCGACGCCCAGCGCGAGGCCGTGCGCACGGCGCTCACCCGCAAGGTGTGCGTGCTCACCGGCGGACCCGGGTGCGGCAAGTCGTTCACCGTGTCCTCCGTGGTCACGCTGGCGGAGGCCAAGCGGGCCAAGATCGTCCTCGCCGCGCCCACCGGTCGCGCGGCCAAGCGGCTGACCGAGCTCACCGGCGTGGACGCCTCCACCGTCCACCGCCTGCTCGAACTGCGTCCCGGCGGTGACGCCGCCTACGACCGCGACAACCCCCTCGACTGCGACCTGCTCGTGGTCGACGAGGCGTCCATGCTCGACCTCGTCCTGGCCAACAAGCTGGTCAAGGCGGTGCCGCCCGGTGCGCACGTGCTCTTGGTCGGCGACGTCGACCAACTGCCCTCGGTCGGCGCCGGACAGGTGCTCCGCGACCTACTCTCCGAGGGCTCGCCCATCCCCAGCGTCCGACTGACCCACGTGTTCCGCCAGGCCCAGCAGTCCGGGGTGGTCACCAACGCCCACCGCGTCAACACCGGCGAACAGCCGCGGTTCGAGGGGATGGCCGACTTCTTCCTCTTCGCCTGCGACGACGCCGAGCAGGCGGCCGAACTGACCGTCGACGTCGTCGCCCGCCGCATCCCCCGCAGGTTCGGCTACGACCCCCGCCGCGACGTCCAGGTGCTCACCCCGATGAAGGGCGGCCCGGCCGGGGCCGCGCAGCTCAACACCGCCCTCCAGGCAGCGGTGACGCCGCAGGGGGAGAACGTGCCCGAACGCCGCTTCGGCGGGCGTGTCTTCCGGGTCGGCGACAAGGTCACGCAGATCCGCAACAACTACGACAAGGGCGCGAACGGCGTCTTCAACGGCACGCTCGGCGTGGTCACGGGCATCGACTCCGTCGCCCAGGAGGTCGCCGTGCGCACCGACGAGGACGAGGAGATCGCCTACGACTTCGCCGAACTCGACGAGCTCGCGCACGCCTACGCCATCACCGTGCACCGCTCCCAGGGCAGCGAGTACCCGTGCGTGGTGGTGCCGGTCACCACCAGCGCGTGATGATGCTCCAGCGCAACCTGCTCTACACCGCCATCACCCGGGCCAAGAAGCTGGTGGTCCTGGTGGGCTCCCGCCGTGCCCTCGCCCAAGCCGTGCGCAACGCCTCCTCCGGACACCGGTACACCGCCCTGGCGCACCGGCTGGGCAGTGTCGCTTAGGGCCTCCGTTTCGCTTCGGCCCGTGTTCGGGCGCCGCCAGGGGCGCCGGTCCCGGGAGCAGGCCCTAGATGAGTGATTCCGATGTCTGAACTGGTTACGGACATGGCGAAGGGTGCCCGAGAGTCTTGCTGTGACACGAGACCTGGACACCCTTCTGACCGCACTCTACGCCTTCTGCGACGACCACGTCGTCGGACCCCGCAGGGTCGGCCGCCCACCCAAGCTCACCGACGCCGAACTGCTGTGCCTGGCCACCGCCCAGGTCCTGCTCGGCTTCCCCTCGATGCGGCACTGGCTGCGTTTCG
>NZ_MKKC01000066.1 GCF_001942255.1 Nocardiopsis sp. CNR-923 | reverse complement strand
ACGTGGACCCCTACGCCGCTGTGGAGCCGACGATCCTTGAGCCCTCACTCGTGCGGTTCGTGGCCAAGCTGACCGCACCCGACCGACGGATAGCGCCCCTCGCAGAGCCAGCTAGACCCCGCGCCCCGGGTTCCAACATCCCCTGTGGGGGAAGTGGTCGACCCACCCCCGGCGCGGGCCAACCGCCCGCCCGTCGCGACAACCACGCCTGGCAGAGGCGACGCGCGGACACCGTCACCGGGAGTTCCGTCCTCGGTGACAGGACCCCGCCGTTCCGGGGGACGGCGGGGTTCGTGCTGTTCGGGAAAAGCCCGCTCCGCGCGCGTGTGGTCGTCGGAAGGGGTACACGCCAGTCCGTACCCCCGGCGTCGCCCGCTTCGCGCGCGGGAGGTCATCCGGTGTGGAACCGGCGCGGCTCCATCCGGTGCGGCAGGTTCAACCGCACACGGCGTTCCGCCTGTAGGACCTCCACCACGTCGAACACCCTCCGGTCGGGGTCGTGGCGGTCCAACCACGCCCGGCGCGCCGCCTTCCACTGGCGGTACGCCTCGTGTGTCCACTCCACCGACCCCGACGGATGAGGCTTCGTCAGGTCGGCCGACTCTCCATCCCCACCCGCCCAGTCCCGGGCATCGAAGACGGCCAGGTGCGGCGGCATCACCAGGCCCTCACCCCTGCGGCGGCGCCTCATGACGCCCTCGGCCCGTACACCCCGCGCACCGCCCGAACCTGCGGACGCTCGGCGCCGTCGTCCTCCTCACCCAAAGGCACCCGCAGGGCTACCAGCAACCGGGCCAACAGGATGCGCTGATTGCGCAGCTCCACCAACGCCGGATGCGTTCGCGTCTCCCCCAGACGCGAGGTGATCATGTTCCCTCGGCCTCAACCACCGAGGCCAGATCCGCGCACACACCGCACGTGCGCGCCGCCTGTTCCAACAGGCACAGCTCATGCTCGGCCAATTCGAGCTCATCGGTCACCGACCGCCACAGCGCCGTCCCAGCCTCGTTCAGGCCCTCCGGTGTGCCCACGGGGCACCTCCACATTCGCCCATCGGTTTCGCCCCTGAGAGAGGAACACGGTCAGGGGGGCTGCGGGGTCAGCCGTGGCCGCTGCCCGTGGGGGTGGCACCCCCCGGCCACGGGTGTGCGGCGCCCCGGGGCGCATCCCCCGGACCGTCCCCGGGTGTCCCGGTGCGGCGGGGAAGGAGGCACCTGTCCGCCGCACCGAGAGGCGTCCACCATGACCGCTCCGAGCTCGGTGCGGTACCACGTCGGACGCTGTGGGCTGGCATGCCCTACAGCCCTTCGACTACATTTAATCACATGGTTAAATCAGTTGATCAAGATTCGGTGGTCTGCGGTCTCGGCGACTGCGCGTCGGTGGTGACGCTGTGGGCCAAACACGATGGACGCGACGCCGGGTTCTGTTCTCCGGAGCACGAGCGCGCGGCGCGGGTGGCGCGACAGCGGCGGGTCCGGTGCGTGGTGTGTCGGGGCTGGTTCGCCTCACCCGAGCACGGACGGCGTCCGGTGTACTGTTCACCCTCGTGCGCGAAGGCGCGCGAGCGGGAGTTGGACCAGGCGGTCAAGGAATTGGCGCGCGACAGCAAGCCGAAGGACAGCGACCTCGGTGCCGCAGTCGAGCGCGCGGAGTTGCTGTACTCGGTGTGGCACGGACGCCACAGCGGCGGCGCGGTGCTGATCATGGCGGACCTGGTGGACCGGTACTGGCTGGCACAGCGGCCCCCGGCGCGCCGGGAACCTCCGTCGCAGGAGGCGCGCCGCGCGTGGCGACCCGCCTCACGACGCTGCACGCCAGGCGTGTCGAGATGGAGCGGGAGCGTCGGGCGCGTGAGCGCGAGGAAGCGGACCGGATCATCGACGCCCGCATCGCGGAGTACAAGGCGAACCAGGCCGCCGCTGACCAGGCGTGGCGGCGAGAGCTGACGAAGGAGAGCAGCGGTGAAGGGGACGACCGTCAGGAGTGGTAGGCCAACCCCGGGCGAGGTGACCGACGCCGTCCGGCGCCTGCTCGCACTCAGGCAAGCCGAGGAGATCATGGCGCGTGGTCCGTCGGCGGCGCGGGCGTTCCTGCGCAACGCGTCCGGGCGCACGGCCGAGCTCTCACAGCCTCGGCGAGCCCGACCACGGCCGAAGCGCCCCACGGTCGGATACCTGCCCGAGCCCGAGACCGACGGCCAGCCGTGGCGGCTATGACCTATCGGTCACCGAAGTCTTCCCGGTTGCTGTGGGTGATGACCGGCACCACGTTCGCCACGCTCGCCAGGGGTACATGTGTGGCGAGTGTGGCATCAGTTGGCGCACGTCCGGATTCTGATCACTGTGTGTCACCCTTGGTGGGGTCGATGGACCACACTGACGGGCGCCCCGGAGCGGGCGGCGTCGTCCTCACCCCGACCCGGCTCCGGGCGCGTTGAAGGGTCCGTTGGGCGATACCGTCCCGTCCGGCTGCCTTGTAGATCTCGGTGGCCGGAGCCTCACCCCCGACCGCCGGGTCGGTGAGGTAGGCGCGTAGCCACTCGGCCGCCTCATCCCGCTCGGTGCGGTCCTCACCGCTGGCCGTGTCGCCGAGCACGTCATCAACACCGCGCGCCGACTCGCCGAGGAACACCAGTCGCCCGACCCTGGTCTCTCCTTCGTCGGTGCGGACGGTCGCCTCTCGAACGACGTAGCGCAGGTGCGGCAGGTCCAGGCGACCAAGGTTGTTCTTGGCTTGGCTCATCACGCACGACCCGTCGTCGGCGTCGGGGTCACGCGCGACCGCCACCACCGCACGAGCCACAGCGGAGAACGCCCGTGACCCGGTGATGAGGTTGAGCGGGTCGCTACTGGCCGCCTTGTTGAAGTGAGAGAGTCCGACCACGGCGGCCCCGGTGTCGTCGGCGAGTTGGGTAAGCGGGTCGAGCGCGGTTCGCAACTCGCGGTCGCGGTGGGTGTCGATGGCGGACCCGATGACGCTCATGAGGGGGTCGAGCGCGAGCATGGCCACCCCCGTGCCCTTGATTTCCTCGGTCAGTTCGGTGTTGTCCCGGGGCAGGGTGAGCGGTTCCACTCCGCTCACCCGCTGGTCGTTGGTGATCCGCTCGGTACGGACGTCGGCCCGGTACACCATGTGCAGGTCGGCCCCGGCCGCCATGAGGCGGGGCACCACGGTATGCGCCCAGGAGTCCTCCGAAGCCGCGTAGATGACCGGGCGGGGGTGCCCGTGATGGATGCCGGGCAGCATCCCACGCGTGAGTTGGGCGGTGAGCCACACCAGAGCCAGCGACTTTCCGATGCCCTCGCGACCAGGGAGCAGGGTGAGGGCTCCGGCCGGTACCCGGTCCTGCCACATCCACCGGACCGGCCTCGGCTTGATCTGTGAGGCGGGGGTCAACCGAAGTCGTCGGGGAACGGGCGCGCCCTCTCGCGCGTGAGGTTGGAAGGGGTGCCCGAGGCGTTGCCGTCGTGGGCGGCCTCCATGTTCTCGCAGTGGCAGAACGGCGCGGGATCCATGTCCGTCATGTGGCCTCGCCTTCGGTTCTCAGTTCGGCTAGGGCTCGGGCGACGGCGGGACCGTGGCGCCGGGTATCAGCGTCCGCCCCGAGGCTGTCAGCGGCGGCGACCGCCGCACGGACGGGGTCTCCCTCGGGGAGGGCACGCCAGGCGAGTGACCTCGCGCGAGGCATACAGCACCCGGCCAACTTCCATCCCTCGGCGACGGTTCTCCATGCATCCGACCGAAGAGGTGCGCCGTTCTCAGCCCGTTCTTCACAGGGCATCGTCGGGGCCAACCAGTCGGCTGTTCTCCCAATCGATCACGTCCCTCATGCGGTAACGAACGTGCCGACCAATCTTCATGAACCGTGGCCCCTCGCCCCGGTGGTTCCACTGGTAGACGGTCGCGAGTGGAACCCCTTCCCGCTCCGCCAGCTCCTGCGGACTCAAGTGCTTGTCAGCCACGCTTCACCTCAGAATCAACGAATCTACAAACATGCATGTCGAACAGACGTTCATGATCTTGCGCCGCCTATGGGGACTTGTCAATGGTAGATGCGACGCCTACACTCGCCGATATGACAACTGAGACCGTGAGCGACATCGTCGCCTCCCGAATCCGCCACATCCGCACAAGCCAAGGAATGAAGGCCAGCACTCTGGCCGGTCGGTGCAGTGAGCTGGGAATGCCTCACCTGACCACGGCGACCATCAGCAACATCGAGACCGGGCGCAGGGACGCAGACGGGCGCCGTCGCAGGACCGTCAGCGTGGATGAACTGCTGACCCTCGCGCACGCCCTGAACGCCTCACCCGTTCACCTGCTGGTTCCCCCGGACGACGATGACGCCCCCTATCCGGTGACCCCAAAGGTCCGCATCCCTCGCAAGCTCGCACGCTGGTTCGTGCGAGGACTGGAGTCCCTCCCCGGCCAGAACTGGCGCCTGTTCGGTGTCGAAGGCCCTGCGGATGAAGTCGTCATCCGCGACGGCAAGAGCGATGAGTGGACCATCGGCCGCCGGTCCGACGGCGAGAGGAACCGGCATGCCGGTCGTTGACACCTGGCACCGGATGGAGAAGCAGTCGGACGGTTCCAAGAAGAAGGTCCGCAGCGCGAAGTACGGGCGCGGGAAGCGGTGGGCGGCCCGTTACCGAGACGAGAACGGCGACCAGAAGTCACCCACGTTCAAGACCAAGGCGGACGCCGAGGCGCACCTGAAGCGTGTTGAAGGCGACTTGCAGCGCGGGCAGTACATCGACCCCGCCGAAGGCAAGATCACCTTCGCGAAGTACTTCGAGGACTGGGCGAAGCGGCAGGTGTGGGCACCGGGTACCGATCGGGCGATGAGGCTCGCCGCGCGGTCGGTCACCTTCGGCGGGGTCCAACTCCGGGCGTTGCGACGGTCCCACCTGGAAGCGTGGGTCAAGGCCATGGAGACGGCCGACCGTGGCGAAGGCAAGCCCCGGGGTCTGGCGCCAGGAACCATCAAGACCCGGTTCACGAACGTGCGCGGCGTCCTCCGGTCAGCGGTGCGGGATCGGGTGATCGCCAACGACCCGAGCGAAGGTGTCACCCTGCCCCGCAGGCGTCGCGCCGAGGCCGCAATGACGCTTCCCACCAGCGATCAGGTGCGCGCCCTACTGGACAAGTCGGCCGACGTCTTCGGCGCGTTCGTGGCGCTGTGCGCCTTCGCCGGGTTGCGCCTCGGCGAGGCCGCTGCCCTGCGGGTCGATGACGTTGACTTCCTTCGCCGCACGCTCACGGTGCGGCGGCAGGTGCAGCGGGCCAACGGCGGGAAGGTGGACATCCGTCCTCCCAAGTACGGCAGTGAGCGCACGGTCTACCTGCCGGACGCCCTGCTCACGATCATCGCGCGGCACGTGGAACAGCACTGCCCCGGTGACGCTCCCGACCGGTGGCTGTTCCCGGGGGAGAACGGCAACCCCTGGCATCAGAACACGGTCGGCTACTACTGGCGCGCCACGCGCGCGGCGGCCGGACTCGGCGCTCTCAAGCTCCACGACCTCCGCCACTTCTACGCCTCCGGCCTCATCGCTCAGGGATGCGACGTGGTGACCGTTCAACGCGCGCTCGGACACAGCAGTGCATCCGTGACGCTGAACACCTACGCGCACCTGTGGCCGAGTGCGGAGGACCGGACGCGCACGGCGGCCGGTGCGATGCTCGCTGACACTCTCGCGCCAGCGAGCGGCACCAGCGCCGCAAGTGCGCCCAATGTGCGCCGGGGCTAGCCGCTTCGGACGTATTCGCAGGTGAACGGCTATGGGTTCCGCTGCCTCACACGTTGAAGCGGAACTCCACCACGTCGCCGTCGGCCATCACGTAGTCCTTGCCCTCCATGCGGACCCGGCCGGCGGCGCGGGCGGCCTGCATGTCGCCCGCCTCCACCAGGTCGTCGTAGGAGACCACCTCCGCCTTGATGAAGCCGCGCTGGAAGTCGGTGTGGATGACGCCGGCCGCCTCGGGGGCCGTCGCGCCCTTGCGCACGGTCCAGGCACGCGCCTCCTTCGGACCGGCGGTGAGGTAGGTCTGCAGGCCCAGGGTGTCGAAGCCGACCCGGGCCAGCTGGGCCAGGCCCGACTCCTCCTGGCCCATGGACTCCAGGAGCTCCTGCGCCTCCTCCTCGTCGTCGAGCTCGGCCAGCTCCGCCTCGATCTTGGCGTCGAGGAAGATCGCCTCGGCCGGGGCGACGAGCTCCTGGAGTTTCGCACGCAGGGCCTCGTCGGTCAGCTCGTCGCTGTCGAGGTTGAACACGTAGATGAACGGCTTGACGGTGAGCAGGCTGAGCTCACGCAGCCGGTGCGTGTCCAGGTCCTCGGCCGCGTAGAGGGAGGTGCCGCCGTCGAGGATCTCGCGGGCGGCCAGGGCCGTCCGCAGCAGCTCCTGGGCGTCCTTGTCCTTGGCGTTGCGCTTGGCGTCCTTCTCCAGCCGCGGGACCGCCTTCTCCAGGGTCTGGAGGTCGGCGAGGATCAGCTCGGTGTTGATGGTCTCGATGTCGCGCGAGGGTTCGATGTCTCCGTCGACGTGGGTGACGTCGGGGTCGTCGAAGACCCGGATCACCTGGCAGATGGCGTCGCTCTCACGGATGTTGGCGAGGAACTTGTTGCCCAGGCCCTCACCGGTCGAGGCGCCGCGCACGATGCCCGCGATGTCGACGAAGTCCACCGTGGCCGGGAGGACCTTGGCCGAACCGAAGATCTCGGCCAGGGCGGCGAGCCGGGAATCGGGCACGCCCACGACCCCGACATTGGGCTCGATGGTCGCGAACGGGTAGTTCGCGGCCAGAGCTTCGTTCTTGGTCAGCGCGTTGAAGAGGGTGGACTTGCCGACGTTGGGCAGGCCGACGATCCCGATAGACAGACTCACAAGCCCAGAGTCTATGCGGACCGGCGGGTGGGCCGATCCGCCGCGGTCCGGGAGCTGAGCCAATCGACGAAACGCACTGCGCAGGGGCCGCCACGCACAGTAGGTTCGAGACAGTCGCCGGAGTCCTGGGGCGGAGTGCGCACGGGGGCGCCGTGGCGGGGCGTCGCCCCGGTGTCGCGGGACGCCGAGCGGTCCGCTCCCCCATCCCCGTCCCACGACCCCGGGGGAGACAGGGGGAGACAACTGTGGTCAACGACCAGATACGCGCGCTCGTGCACCGCTATCCCATGGTGCGCTTCGCCACGCGCCAGATCCGCGTGCGCCTCCCCAGACGGTTGGGCGGGCTCGACCCGGCCAGGGTTCCGCCGTGGAACCGGGACCTGACCGTCGCCCTGCCCCGGCTGGACGGAGAGGCGCCCGCCACCGGACCGGACAGCATCGCGCTGCGTCTGCCCGGCGATCTCACCGTCCCCCGGCGCCTGGCCGCGTCGGGCTTCACCCGGCACGAGCCCGACAGTCTCGCCTGCTTCCTGGCGATGCTCGACCACGCCCCGCCCGGCGCGGTCCTCGACGTGGGCTCCGGGGTGGGCGTGTACTCGATCCTGGCCAGCGCGCGCACGGAGCGCCCGGTCTTCGCCTTCGAGCCCACCCCGGAGATCGCCTCGGCCGCACGCGTGGTGTCCCGGAGCGCCGACCTGGGCTTCACGGTCGTGGAGCTGGCGCTGAGCAACCACAACGGCACCGCCCACCTGCGCCGGGCCCAGCACAACGACATGTGCAACACGATCGTCCACACCTCGCGCGCCGACCTGGCGCACATCCCGGTGGCCGTGGTGACCCTGTGCCGGTGGAACGAGGAGGCGTCGGTCCGGCCGTCGGTGCTGAAGGTGGACACGGCGGGCACGGAACCGGACGTGGTGGCGGGCGGACTGGAGGTCCTTCGGCGCCACCGGCCCTGGATGCTGGTGAAGGTGCGCCCGGACCGGGGGCTGGAGGAGCGGCTGATGGCGCTGCTCGACCCGCTGGAGTACACGTGGTACCCGGTGAGCGGTCCACCGCCCTACAGTGCGCGCGCGGAGATCGCGGGGCGGGCGTCACCGGCCTGGGAGCGGATGTGGATGTTCACCCCCTCTCCGGCCCCGGACGCGCTCTGGACCTCGGTCAACGCGTGGCGGAGCGCCCTGGCGGCATGCTCGCCCGGGGCACGCGGCAGGCCGTGAGCAGGGGAGCGGTGGTGGACGGCGGGCCGGGGCGGCGGGCGGGTCGGACCGCGCAGGAGGGGCGGCCCCGTCGCGATGAGCGGGCCCACCGGGAGCAGTGGGTCCGCGCTGACCGGACCGCGACCCCGCTTCACCGCCGCCATCGACATCCAGCTCCAGTGGCTCTACGACCCTGAATCGGTGGACATGCCGGTCTTGGTGGTACTCCTCACCGATGTCCCGCGTGGCGTGCCTCCGGATTCCGGCCGCTCCTGACACCATGGGCGACATGGACGCCCTCGTTCCCGTTCTCGTACTCCTCATCGGTCTGGTCATCGGGCTCGCGGTCGGTTGGGCTCTGGCCCGAGGCCGTTCGGCCGAGGACCGCGCGGACGCCCGCGCGGCCGAGGAACGCGCCGCCTACGTCGAGGAACAGCTGGCCGACCGGTTCCGCGCGCTCTCGGCGCAAGCGCTGGACCAGACCAATCAGCGCTTCCTCGAACTGGCCGAGGGCCGACTGCGCGCGGTCAGCGCCGAGGCCGGGGGCGACCTCGACGAGCGGCGCCGCGCGGTGGAGCGCATGGTCGAACCGCTGGCCTCCACGCTCAGCCGGGTGGAGACGCAGCTGCGCGAGGCGGACGCCGGGAGGGTCGCCGCCCACGCCGAACTCGCCAAGCAGGTCGAGCTGGTACGGGAGGGCTCCGAGCGCCTGCGGGACCAGACGCGGGCGCTGGTGACCGCGCTGAGGCGACCGGAGGCGCGCGGGCGGTGGGGCGAACTGCAACTGCGCAGGGTGGCGGAGCTGGCCGGAATGGCCGCGCACTGCGACTTCGACGAACAGGCGAGCACGGGCGACGGCGCCCTGCGACCGGACATGGTGGTGCGCCTCGCGGGCGGCAAGAACGTCGTCGTGGACGCCAAGGTCCCGCTGGCCGCCTACCTGGACGCGGTCGAGGCCGAGGACGAGGCGCTCTCGCAGGAGCGGATGCGCGCCCACGCCAGGCAGCTGCGCACGCACGTCGGCCAGCTGGCGGCGAAGTCGTACTGGGCGGCCTTCGCCCCGGCTCCGGAGTTCGTCGTGCTGTTCGTTCCCGGGGAGGCGTTTTTTGGCCCCCGCTCTGGAACACGACCCCGGCCTGTTGGAGCACGCGATGGCGCGACGGGTGCACATCGCCACCCCGACGACGCTGATCTCCCTGCTGCGCACCGCGCAGTACGCGTGGCAGCAGGAGGCGCTGAGCGAGAACGCGCGGGAGGTGTTCGAGCTGGGCAAGCTGCTGCACGGCCGCCTCAGCACGTTGGGCGGGCACGTGGAGGGTCTGGGCCGGGCACTGGGCAGGACGGTGAGCGCGTACAACCAGACAGTGGGCTCCCTGGAGAGTCGGGTCCTGGTGACGGCCCGCCGGTTCAACGAACTCGGGTTGGTGGACGGCGAGCTGGAACGGCCTCCGGGCGTGGCGGAGTTCCCACGCACCGTGACCGCGCCCGAACTGTCCGCACCTGAAATGGTTGAATAAGGAATGTCCGCCATCGGGCGCGTCACCGTCCGCGACAGAATTCGGCGCGGGGTGAACACGAAGCGGAGGCAGTCCGACATGGATCCAGAAGATACCGTTCACGCGGTGTGGCACCGGATCCAGGCGGAACCATCACGCCCCATCCCGGTGTCCAACGGGTGGAAGACGTGTTCGTCGCGGATGGGGCAACCAGCCGAAATGGCGACACGATCCAAGGAAAAGTCACCGAAGTCTCACGTGAAGTGACACACTGAACACTGTGAGTAACACACTTGGGAGGCGCACGGTCATGCCCCCGCGGAAGGCGGATGGTCCGAGGCCCGGACACGCACCGCACTTCGTACGGCCCCGCGGCCGCGGACGGGACGTCCCTCGCGCCACGAAAACCAACCGTACGGATCCACCGCCCTCGGCGGCCACGAGGCGTCCGCCCCGCCTGACCGGCCGGGGCGGGGTGCTGCTGATCTGCGTCCTCAGCTTCGCCGGGACGATGATCGCGCACTGGACGTCCGCTCCCGCGGCCCCGGGACTGGCCTTCACCACCGCGTGTCTGGTCACCGCGTCGCTGGTCCGGCCGAGTGACCTGCTGTCGCTGTCGGTCAGCCCGCCCATCGCCTACTTCGTCGCCGTGACCGCCGCCGAGAGCCTGATCGCGCTGGGCAACGAGGGCTTCGCGCGCGTGCTCACGCTGGGACTGGCCTCGCGCCTGGCGGAGGTGGCCCCGTGGCTGTTCCTGGGCACGGCGCTGGTCCTGGTGATCGGGGTGTTCCGCGGGCTGCCCGGCAACATCCGCGAGCTGAGCGACGACTTCAACGGTCGGCGGTAGCACCGCCCGACGAGGCCTGCGCGCAGGCGGGCAGACGCCTAGAAGGGGGCGTCACCGTTCTCGGTAGCGCTTCCCTCGCGTTCGTCCATGGCGGCGGCCAACCTGGCGCGAGCTCCCTCCAGCCACTGTTCGCACACGCGCGCCAACTCCTCGCCGCGCTCCCACAGCGCCAGGGAGTCCTTGAGGCTGAGACCGCCCGACTCCAGTCGGCGGACGACGTCGTTCAACTCCTCCCGGCTCTCCTCGTAGCTGAGCTCGGGCTCGGTGTTCGCCCTGTCCTGGTCATCGACCCGTTTCGCCATGCCTACTCCCCCTCGGTCGTGTGCTCGGTGCCGTCCGTGCGCTCGGTGTCTTCGGTTCGCTCGGGGACCTCGGTGTGGATCGCGGCCACGGTCGCCGTCAGGCTGTCCCCGGCGAAGCGCACGCGCAGGGACTCCCCCACACTCGGCTCGGCCGCGGACCGGACCACCGACCCGTCCGCGCGCTGCACGATGGCGTAGCCCCGCGCCAGAGTGGTGGCCGGAGACAGGGCGTGCAGGCGGGCACGCGTGTGCACGAGGTTCTCCCGCGCCCGGTCCAGGGAGACGGTCAGGCTCCGACGGGCGCGGTCGCGCAGTTCCAGGACCTGTTCGGTGAGGCGGTCGACCTCGCGGACGGGGCTGGCCAGCGCCGGACGCGAACGGACGCCCCGCAACCAGGCGAGTTCGCGCTCCACACCGCCCTGGATGACCCGGCGGCCCCGGTCGCGCAGCTGGCGGACGATCTCCAACTGCTCCCCCACGTCGGGGACGGTCCGCTTGGCCGCGTCGGTGGGCGTGGAGGCGCGCAGGTCGGCGACGTGGTCGAGTAGCGGGGCGTCCTGCTCGTGCCCGATCGCGCTCACCACCGGTGTCCCCGCGGCGGCCACCGCCCGGACCAGCGCCTCGTCGGAGAACGGCAGCAGGTCCTCCAGGGATCCGCCGCCGCGTGCGATGACGATGACGTCGACGTCCGGGTGCGAGTCCAGGTCCTTGAGCGCCTCCATGACCTCGCGGACGGCCCGGTCCCCCTGCACGGCGACGGGACGGACCTCGAAGCGCACCGCGGGCCAGCGGCGGCGGCCGTTCTCCAGCACGTCCCTCTCCGCCGCCGAGTCGCGGCCGCAGATGAGGCCGACCGTGTTGGGCAGGAACGGCAGGGGGCGCTTGCGTTCGGCGGCGAACAGGCCCTCGGCGGTCAGGGTGCGGCGCAGCTGTTCAAGCCGGGCCAGCAGCTCACCGAGGCCGACGTGGCGGATCTCCAGCGCACGCAGCGAGAAGGTGCCGCGCACCTCGTAGAAGTCGGGTTTGGCGTGCACGACGACGCGCGCCCCGGCCTCGGGCGGCGGGCTCTGCGCGTCCAGGACCGAGGTCTGGCACACCACGCGCACGGACACGTTGGCGACGGGGTCGCGCAACGTCAGATAGGCCATGCGGCCACGCCGGTTGAGCTCGGCGATCTGGCCCTCGACCCAGATCCGGCCCAGTCGGTTGATCCAGTTGCCGACGGCGCTCAGCACGACGCGTACCGGCTGCGGCGCCTCGGCGGAACTCTCCATCCCCATACCGATCGACCCTACGGGAGTCCGCCGACAACCCCGCACGACGCGGCGCGGGGCAAAGACGGACCCTCAATCGACGAGACGGAAAGTCCAGCCCCCGCCACCAGGAGAGCGGGAACCGTTGAGCGCCGAGTCGGGCGACGGCTTCGACGCGACGATCCACGCGCCCCAGCGGTCGCGGATCCGCGTCATGCTCGACGCGACCGCCCGGGACCGGGGGGTGAGCGCGTCGGCACTCAGCGAGCACGTGGGCGTCCCGAGGGAGAACGGCTGCCTCGACCGGAGCAGGGCCGCGCGGGATCGCCCACAGCGCGCGTGGTCCTCCCTCAGCAGGGAGGGGCAGGCCGCCTACCGCGCACACGTCGCCGCGCTGCCCGCGAGCACGGGTGCCTGAGCGCGTCCCCGGCGGGGCCGTCGGAACCACGGGGCGGCCCCGCCGCGACGGGAGCGGTCACTCGGCGGACTCCAGCTTGGCGATGCGGTTGTCGTACATCTTGATGAACTCGGGGCGACCCTGGTGCGCGACCTCGTAGGCGCGCAGGTCACGGACCTGGACGATGGTGAGCTTGCGCAGGCGGGCACGGATCGAGGGCAGCGTGAGGTCGTCGTAGGCGGGGACGGCGAGCTCGTCCGCGCTGGGGGCCGCCTCCTTGCGGACCCGCTCCAGGACCTCGTCGCTGGCGACCTCGGTACGGGCCTCGGCGACCGCGAGCTCCTCGGCGATCTGCGCGGTCTGGTCCCGCAGGTCGGCCGTCGCGGGGACCGCGGGCTCGGGCGAGGTCTTCTCGGAGGCCGGAGCGTCGCCGGCCGCCTCGGGCTCGGTGGCGGTCTCCCCTGAGACGGCCACGGACTCGGAAGCCTCGCTCGCGGGGGGCGTCGCGGCGGCCGGGGTCTCCTGCGGCTCGGCGCTGCGGGGCGCGGCGGGCCCGGCCGCCTTCGCGGGGCCGGTGGCGGGCATGGCCTCCTTGCGCCCGAAAATCCCCTTGATCAGGGTCAGCAGCTTCGTGGCGACGGTCGGATTCGACATAGGACGGGGGCTCCTGATGATCTCGGCGGGTGGGCGAGCGGCGCGCGTCCAGTAAACCGGCAAGGCCGTGTTGGGGGCGAACCGCCGATCGGAATGGTGAACCAGGATAGATGAGGGAGGATCACCATGAGCAGGGGATAAGTGAACGATTTCACCACGTCGCGGGAGAACCGGCGACGATTCGCCCTGCCGTCCGCTCCGCCCGTCCCTCCGCGGCCCCGACCGTTCCGGCGCCGGATATGTCCATGTCAGTGCCCTCCCCCACATCCGCCCCGGCAACCGCTCAGGACACCTAGGATGGAGGACATGACTGCGACGACGACTGCGACGAACCAACGCCGTGTCCTGCTCGCCAACCCCCGCGGATACTGCGCCGGTGTCGACCGCGCGGTCATCACCGTCGAGAAGGCCCTGGAGCAGTACGGCGCACCGATCTACGTGCGCAAGCAGATCGTGCACAACACCCACGTGGTGCGCACTCTGGAGGAGCGCGGCGCGATCTTCGTCGAGGAGACCGAGGAGGTGCCCGAGGGCGCCATCGTCGTCTTCTCCGCGCACGGTGTGTCCCCCGCCGTCCACGAGCAGGCCGAGCAGCGCAGGCTCAAGACCATCGACGCCACCTGCCCGCTCGTGACCAAGGTCCACAAGGAGGCCAAGCGTTTCGCGTCCGAGGATCGGGACATCATCCTCATCGGCCACATCGGCCACGAGGAGGTCGAGGGCACCAGCGGTGAGGCCCCCGAGCACATCCAGATCGTGGAGAGCCCGGACGAGGTGGACAAGGTCCAGGTCCGGAACCCGGACAACGTCTCCTGGCTTTCTCAGACCACGCTGTCCGTCGACGAGACCACGCAGACCGTCAACGCGCTCCGCGACCGGTTCCCCAACCTGCTCGACCCGCCCAGCGACGACATCTGCTACGCCACGTCCAACCGCCAGGACGCGGTCAAGGCCATGGCCCCCGAGTGCGAGCTCGTCATCGTGGTCGGCTCCGACAACTCGTCGAACTCGGTCCGACTGGTCGAGGTCGCCCTCGACGCCGGCGCCGACGCCGCCCACCTCATCGACAACGCCTCGCTCATGGACGACGCCTGGTTGGAGGGCGTGACCACGGTCGGCGTCACCAGCGGCGCCTCCGTGCCGGACATCCTGGTCCGCGAGCTGCTCGACAGGCTGTCCGCGCGCGGCTACGGCTCGGTCACCCCGGTGACCACCGCCGACGAGACGCTGACCTTCTCCCTTCCCAAGGAGCTGCGCCGCGACCTGCGCGCCGAGTAGTCCGGGCCCCGAACTCGGGTTCCAGTGGTGGTCGCGGCACCCCGACTCTCAGGGGGTCGCGACCACCGTGCCGTTCACCGGAGCAGGGAGCAGCAGCCCGCCTCCGAGGGCTCGGACAGCCGGGAACACGCCGCTCAGGCTCCTCCGGCTCCTCGTACGCGTCGCCACCGTCGTCGACCGCGCCCTCGGTGGGTTGGCCCTCCGCGTCGGCCGCACCGGTTCCGTCCGTCTCCTGGCCGCTGGTGCCGGTCTCCAGCCCCTCGGCCAGGTGGACGAACTCGTCGACCTCCGCGCTGCCCGCGACGATCAAAGTGACGCCCTCCTCGTACAGGACGAGCGCGCCCCAGTCGTCGGACTCGTAGTGGTCCCATTCGCGTCCGCCCACCGCGACCGTGCCGACCTCCTGCGCGTCGCGGACCTGCTCGGCCACGAACCCGTCCGGATCGGCGTCGCTCTGGACCAGCCTGGCGTGGCTGTCCGCCGCCGTGGCGAAGCCCACGCTCCACTCGACGGGACCGGTCGTGTCGAGGTTCGAACTGGTGGGCGTCCACCCCTGGGCAGGAAGGTCCTCGGACGGAACGGTCACCGGGTAGTCGGCCGCCTCGCGCAGGACGTCGACGTCGGGCCGGTAGTCCACGGTCGGGATGCGCTCACCGGAGCGGGTGGATACCACGAACGCCATCACCAGGAGGATGCCGACGACGATCCCCAGCGAGATGGCGTAGTTGACGAAGGTCGCGTTGGACCTGCTGTTCTCACTCATGACGCACCCCAGCTTGCCGCAGGTCCCGGACCTCTCCGACCCGGGGGCGGTTCGACCCCGCCGTCACTCCCGGCGTCCGGGCTCCAGCTTGGTGAGCAGACTCGTGATGTCGTCGGCCAGAGCGCGCGCGTCCCCGTCCTCACGGCGCACGACCTCGGCCACGGCCAGCAGCATCGCGCCGCTCACCACGATCAGCAGCGCCTCGTCCACCGGCTCGTCCGCCTTGCGGAACAGCGCCACGTTGCGGTCGGTCCACTGGGTGAGCCGCGCGCGCAGCTGGTAGTCGAACCCGGGAGGGCCGTCTCCGCTGAAGAACAGCCGCGCCGTGTCCCGCTCCTCGATGCATCCCAACAGGTAGGCGCGGGCCGCGATGTTCATCAGCCGTGCGGGGTCGCTCTCACCGGCGGCGCGGGCGTCCACCACGGCCTGGTGGGTGCGCTCCTGCTGACGCTGCTGGAACTCCTCGTACAGGGCCAGGTACAGGTCGGCCTTGCCCGTGAAGTGGTGGTACAGGCTGCCGACGCTGGCGCCCGCCACGGCGACGACCTGGCTCACGCCCGCCTTCGCGAAGCCCACGGTGTTGAAGACCTCGGCCGCCGCCCCGAGCAGAGCACTACGGGTGGCCGCGCCACGCGGGGACACCGCGCGGGCTTGTCCGTCTTGTCCACTGTCATGCCCTCACTCCAGTCCACGTGCCGCCAGACTAGACGGTACCGGGCGGGTCGCGGACACCGTCATCTGGTGAGGCGCACCCACAGCAGCCGAGGGTCACGTCGGGTGACTACCCTGGGTGCCAAAGCCCCGCCCCGATCCCTGACGGAAGGTGTCACCCCATGTCGCAGGCCAGCGGCTCGCCCGTGTCCCCCGCCGCCCCCGACCGCAACCTCGCGCTCGAACTCGTCCGCGTCACCGAGACCGCCGCGCTGGCCGCGGCCCGGTGGGTCGGCAAGGGCGACAAGATCGGCGCGGACGGCGCCGCCGTGCGCGGCATGAGGCACATGATCAGCACCGTCTCGATGAACGGCACCGTGGTCATCGGCGAGGGCGAGAAGGACGACGCCCCGATGCTCTTCAACGGCGAGCGCGTCGGAGACGGCGGCGGCCAGGAGTGGGACGTGGCGGTCGACCCGATCGACGGCACCACGCTCACCGCCATGGGCATGCCCAACGCGATCGCCGTGATCGCGGTGAGCCCGCGGCACACCATGTTCGACCCGTCCGCGGTGTTCTACATGGAGAAGCTCGCCACCGGCCCGGAGGCCGCCGAGGTCGTCGACATCGCCGCTCCGGTCGGTGAGAACATCCGCGCGGTCGCCCGGGCCAGGGGGAAGTCGCCGCAGGACGTCACGGTGGTCATCCTGGACCGGCCCCGCCACAAGCAGATCGTCCAGGACGTTCGGGACGCGGGCGCTCGCATCAAGTTCATCCGGGACGGCGACGTCGCGGGCGCGATCATGGCCGCCCGGGCCGGGACCGGTGTGGACCTGTTGCTGGGCATCGGCGGCACCCCGGAGGGCATCATCACCGCCTGCGCGATGAAGTGCCTGGGCGGTGTCATCCAGGGCCGCCTGTGGCCCAAGGACGAGCCGGAGCGCCAGAAGGCGATCGCCGCCGGCCACGACCTGGACCGCGTGCTGTACACCGACGACCTCGTCTCCTCCGACGACGTGTTCTTCGCGGCGACGGGCATCACCGACGGCGAACTGGTCGGCGGTGTGCGCTACGAGTCCTCCCGGGTCATCACGGATTCGCTCGTCATGCGCGGTCGGAGTGGTACGGTCCGCCAGGTGCTCAGCGAACACCGGTTGAGCAAGCTGTCGGCCTACAGCGGCGTGGACCTCACGTCCGCTCCGTAGCCGTCTCCCGCCCGCACGGGACCGGTCGGGCCACGCTTCGCACCCGTCACACCAGGAAACACGACCACGTCGGGAACGCAACGGAGCCCGCGCGCATCAGATTTCGTGTACCCCGTGTGATCGCACACCGAGTTCCCTCGTCGGAGGCCCGATGTCCTACCCCGATCCCCCGCGGCAGCCACACTGGCAGCCGCCGCAGCCCGGTCTGCCCGCCCCGGGCACCCCGCCCAGGGGCGGCGTGCCCGGGCAGCCGCCGTATTCCGACGGCGGTGCGCCCGGGGGTCCGCCGCCGACCGGCCCTCCCCCCGGACAGTTCGCGGGCGGGCCGTACCCCGGTGGGCCGGTCCCGCCGTCGGGCGGGGGGCGCAACCGCTGGCTGATCCCCTCGGCCGTCGGGGTGGCGGTCGTGGTGATGACGAGCACGGTGTGGGCCACGGTGGCGCTGGTCGACTTCGGCGGTCCGAAGCCCGAGTCCGTCCTGCCCGCGAGCGCGGCGGCCTTCGCCAAGCTCGACCTGTCCATCGACGGTGCCCAGACGATCGAGCTGCTCCGGTTCGTCGAACGGCTCCCGGACGAGATCACCGAGGAGATGGGCGAGCCCGACGGCGACATGACGGAGACGTTCGCGGAGGGTTTCGCCGAGGTCTTCCCGGAGGCCCGCCAGAGCGAGGTCGAGGAGTGGATCGGCCAGGGTGTGGGCGCCGCCGTCTGGCCGACGGACTCGTCGAGCGTCGACGGGGACATGGCCGGCGCGGTGGCACTGGCGGTGACCGACGAGCGGCTGGCCGAGGAGACCTTCGCCGCCATGGAGGACGACGTCCCGGCCTACGAGGTGGTGGACGGCTTCGTCGTCTTCTCCGACTCCGACGCGATGCTGGACGACCTCCAGGGGCAGATGGAGGAGTTCGGCCCGCTGGAGCGCGACGACGTGTTCTCCGCGGACATGGCCGACCTCCCCTCCGGGAGCCTGGCCGCGATGTGGGCGGACGGCGCGGCTCTCGTGGAGTTGGAGGAATTCGCGAGCCAGGAGTACGGCCCCGTCGAGGCCGGGCGGATCAGCGGCCGGGTGACCGCGTCCGTGCGCGTGGACGGCGACTACCTCCAGGCGCGGATGGACGCCTTCGACTTCGAGGTGAGCGACTCCGACCTGTCCTGGCTCGCCGAGGCGCCCGGGGCGAGCGTGGAGGCGATGGGCGACCTGCCCGAGAACACGGTCGTCGCCGTGGGCGCAGCGGACTCGGCGACGCGCTGGCCAGGCCTGGGAGAACGACCAACTACCGATGGGCCGGGGTGAGCGCACGGAGATCGAACGCCAGTTCAACGCTTTCGGACTCCCGCTCCCCGACAGCCTCTCCGGTCTGCTGGGCACCTCGACGGCGTTGGGGATCACCAGTATCGACCCGGACAACTTCTTCGCTCCCTCCTACCGCGGCAGCGTCGCCGAGGAGGTCGCGTTCCAGTACCGTGCGGTCGGCGGCGACGAGCAGGCGCTCAGCGACCTCATGGCGGGAACGTTCGAGGGCACGTACTCGCCTCCGCCGAACGTGGGCAGCGAGGGCGACGCCGTCGTGGTCTCACAGGGCGCCAGCGACACGGGGCGCTGGCGGACGACCCGGTGTTCCAGCAGACCATGCGGGACATGGACGACGCCGTCATCGCCGGGTTCTTCGACCTGCGCCAGGTGCTGCCGGAGGGGGACGTCGCCGACCCCGGCCAGTGGGGGGCGGTCGGGCTCGGCGTGAGCGTCACCGACGAGGGGCGCCGGGGCAGCGTCGAGCTGCGCTGGTCGCCCAGCGCCGGGTAGACCTTCGGACGGACGAGCGACTCCGCACGGCGCGGGAGGCGCCCCTCCCGCGCCGTTCCCGTCTCCGAAGCGGGTTCACGGTCCGGGAGTCGTCGCACGCCCGGGTCCTCGCACACGTGGTCCGCCGACCGCTCGGCCGGTGTGCCCGGAGCGCGGAGCCCGCGGTCCCTCAGCTGACGACTCGGCGGCGCATCTGTCTGACCGCCAGGAACCAGATGACCACGATGAACACCAGCACCACGGCGACGTGTCCGAGAACGGCCCGCGCTTCGAGGCCGCCGAACACCGCACCCCGGATCAGCTCCACCGCGTGGTAGAGCGGGTTGGCCATGGCCCCCGCCTGCACCCACCCCGGCAGCTCGGTGAGCGGGAAGAACGTGCCGGCCATGAGGAACAGCGGCGTGAACAGTCCACTGAACACATAGTCCATGGACCGAACCGACCTGATCACCGCCGAGATCCAGATCCCGAACAGCGAGAAGGCGAAGCCGACGACGAACGAGATGACCGGCACGAACACCACCCAGGGGCCCGGTCTCAGTCCGAACCCGACCGCGACCAGCAGCGGCACGCAGCCGTAGGCCGCAGAGCGCAGGGCGAGCCACAACGCCTCTCCGGTGACCACCTCTCGCACGTCCACGGGGGCCGCGAGGATCCCTTCGTAGGTGTGCTGGAACCGGCGCTTGATGAAGGTGTTGATGACGGCGGGCATCATCGACTGGAACATGATGGACACCGCCACGATGCCGGTTCCGAGGAAGTCGATGTAGCTGTATCCGGCGAGCGTCCCGACGAGGGCGCCCATGCCGAAGCCGAAGGCGAGCAGGTACAGCGTGGGTTCCACGACGGCGGCGAACGTGGTCGACCGCCAGGACTCCCGGTAGAGGATCCACTCACGGGCGACGACGCCCAGGACCGCGTCCATCTCGAACCGTCCGGGCCGCGCGTGCGCCTCCGGGCGCGCGTCCTCACGGGTCTGTTCCAACGTCATTCGAAACTCTCTCCGGTCAGGGCGACGAACACGTCCTCCAGGTTGCTCGCCCGGCGCAGGGGTTCGCCGAGCTGCCCGCGCAGCGAGTCCGACAGCTCCTCGGCGCGCAGCACGGACAGGGTCGTTCCGGTGCGGCGGGTGGTGAACCCCTGCTCGTGGAGGAGGCGTTCGAGCCCGCCCACGCCCTCCGTGCCGGGCACGTACTCCTCCACGGTGCGCCCGCGTACTTGGCGACGAGGTCGGTGGGGCTTCCTCGCTCGACGATCCTGCCCCGTGCCATGAGCGCGACCTCGTCGGAGAGGCGTTCGGCCTCCTCGATGTAGTGCGTGGACATCAGAACGGTGACCCCCTCGTCCCGCAGCGCGGAGATGAGGCTCCACAGGTCCTGGCGCACCTGGGGGTCGAGTCCGACGGTGGGCTCGTCCATGAGGACCAGTTCCGGGCGGTGCAGCAGTGCGCGGACGATGAGCAGGCGGCGGCGCATCCCTCCGGACAGGCTGTCCACGCGGGCGCCGCCCCGGCCGTCGAGCTGGGCCAGCCGCATGGCGCGGGCGACGGCCTCGGCCCTGCGGCGGCGCGGGACCCGGTACAGGTAGGTGAACATCAGGAGGTTCTGCTCGACGGTGAGTTCCTCGTCGAGGTTGTCGTGCTGGGGGACGACGCCCATGCGGGCGCGGGCCCACTTGGACTCGGCAGGTATCTCGTGGCCGAGGACACGGATCTGGCCCCCGTCGGCCAGGCTCTGCGCGGTGAGCATCCGCATGGTGGTCGACTTCCCCGCCCCGTTGGGCCCCAGGAGCCCGAGTACGACGCCTTGGGGCACCTCCAGGTCGAGTCCGTCGACGGCGGTGAGGGATCCGAAGCGTTTGACGACGCCGCGCAGGAGCAGTGCGGACACGGCTGGAGCGTCCCGGCCGCTCATGGCGGCGCTTCCGGGTGCCCGACGGCCGGGGAGTGATGTGCTCATGAGCCAACCGTAGGCATCGGACTGCACGGATATCCAGCGCTTTTCACCGCCTGTGGACAACGCTGGCCCGCTTCGACCGCGCGGAAAATCCGTTGCCCCCGCTCACCGGCCGACCTATGATCGATGCCTGCTGACGACTCCCGCGGGCCGAGCCCGCGCACGACAAGGATCGGTGAGTATGCCCCTGACCGCGCCGAGCGCGCCTCACCCATGTGCGGGCGACCCGCGCCACCGGTCCCCTTCGGCGACCTGACGCGGCCCCGCCCCACCGTCGAGACCCGCTCGGCGCTCCTCCTGCTGTCCTTCCGAACAGTCCAGCAAGGAGTTCCCGGGTGTCCAGCACCGAACCGAACCCCGCCACATTCACCTGCGTCCGTTGCGGCCTCGCAGTCCGAGGCTTCGGCCCCGACGGCGATCCGCGTGACCACTGCCCGAGCTGTCTGAGTTCCCGGCACGTCGTCGACCAGACCGGCGGCACCGCCCGCTGCGGCGGGCGGATGACGCCGATCTCCGTCGCGGTCCAGCGCGGCGGCGCCTGGCTGCTCGTGCACCGCTGCGTCTTGTGCGACGAGATGTCCGAGGGCCCCGTCGCCTCGGACGACAACCACCTCGTGCTCATGGGCATCGCCGTGCGTCCGCTCGCCGCCCCGCCCTTCCCGCTCGACCTGCTCGGGGAGGTGTGACCGTGGGTCGGCGCAACTCCCCGCGCGACCGGCGCCCGCAGCGCCGCAAGAGCGTCACGCACGCCCACGGCGAGTCCGGCCGGGCCGGGGCGTTTCGCTGCGCGCAGTGCCGGCTCCTGGTCCCGGCCGACGCGCCGGGCACGGCCCACCGCAACCACTGTCCGCACTGTCTGACCAGCCTGCACGTGGACCGGAGCACTCCCGGCGACCGCGCGGCCGGCTGCCGGGGGCGGATGGCCGCGCTGGGTCTGACCACGC
The DNA here is from genome assembly GCF_001942255.1 of Nocardiopsis sp. CNR-923. Lineage (GTDB taxonomy): Bacteria > Actinomycetota > Actinomycetes > Streptosporangiales > Streptosporangiaceae > Nocardiopsis. The sequence continues at coordinate 62,777 of NZ_MKKC01000066.1, read as the reverse complement.
GCTCGGACGGCGAGTGGCTCGTCGTCCACCGCTGCGTCCGCTGCGCGGAGCTCAGCGCGAACCGGGTCGCGGGCGACGATACGCCCGCGCGCTGGTACGCCTGGCGGTGCGGCCCCTGGCGGCCGCCGCCGTCCCGCTCCGGATGCCGCTCCTCCCCTGACCGGGCCCCCGTCCGCCGGTCCGCCGCCACGGCCGGTCCGGCGGACGGGGCCCGGTCCCGCCGTGCGGCCCATCCGGGTCGCGTCCGGTGGGCGCCGACCGTCCCGCATCGGGGTACGCGTCGGCCGAGGACGCTCTAGGGTGGCGGTGTGAGTGAGGATGTCTCCCCCGACCGGCTCCGCGCCTCGAACCGCGACCGGGAACGGGTCCTGAAGGTGCTGCGGGACGCCGCCGCCGACGGCCGCCTCGAACTGGACGAGTTCGCGGAGCGCAGCGGACGCGCCCAGCAGGCCCGTACCCTCGGTGAGCTCCCGCCCCTGACCGCCGACCTCCTCTCCGCCGAGGAACAGCCCATCCGGCTGGATCCGCAACCCGTCCTCGCCCTGTTCACGACGCTCAGCCGCCGTGGCCGCTGGGTGGCCGTGCCCGGTGAGCACGTCGCCGCGCTCGCCGGACGGGTCGACATCGACATGCGCGAGGCCCTGCTCCTGCGCAGCCGGCACCGGATGACCGTGAGCGCCGTGCTCGGCCGCGTCGAGATCGACGTCCCCGAGGGCGTCGAGGTGCGCCTGCGCGGCTGGTCCTTCCTCGGGCTGCGCACCGCCCGCCCGTCGCCCACGTTCACCCTCGACCGACGCCTTCGGCGCGGTGGCCCCCCTCGCCCGTCGGCACCCGCGCACCCGCCCGTCCTGGAGATCGACGGCTTCACCCTGCTCGGCTCCGTCCGGATCCGCCAGCCAGGGGGCGCCGCCTCCTGGGCTGGGGGAGACGCTCTCGGCGGCGCGGGATCGGCGCGTGATCCCGGGCCCAGAACCGGACATGACGCGCGCAACACCGCCAACTCAGGGTGAGTGGCTGTGCCCGATCGCGCGTCTGGCAGGCTTTGATGCACAGGTTTTCCCAGGAGGGATGGGTTGCAATGAGTGAGTTCCGCGTCGAGCACGACTCGATGGGCGAGGTCAGGGTTCCCGCCGAGGCCAAGTGGCGGGCGCAGACACAGCGCGCGGTCGAGAACTTCCCGATCTCGGGCCAGGGTCTGGAGGGCGCCCACATCGCCGCCCTCGGCCAGATCAAGGCCGCCGCGGCCAAGGTCAACGCGGAGCTCGGCGTCATCAGCGACGACCACGGCAAGGCCATCCGCGACGCGGCCCTGGAGGTCGCCGAGGGCCGGTGGGACTCCGAGTTCCCGATCGACGTGTTCCAGACGGGGTCCGGCACCTCCAGCAACATGAACACCAACGAGGTCGTGGCCACGCTCGCCAGGGAGCGCACCGGGCTGGACGTGCACCCCAACGACCACGTCAACGCGTCTCAGTCCTCCAACGACGTCTTCCCGTCCTCCATCCACATCGCCGCCACCGCTGCCGTGCAGAAGGACCTGATCCCGGCGCTGCGGCACCTGGAGGGCGAGCTCACGCGCAAGTCGGTCGAGTTCGCGTCCGTCGTCAAGAGCGGCCGGACCCACCTCATGGACGCCACCCCGGTCACCCTCGGCCAGGAGTTCGCCGGGTTCGCCGCCCAGGTGCGCTACGGCGTCGAGCGTCTGGAGGCCGTCCTGCCGCGCGTCGCAGAACTCCCCCTGGGCGGAACCGCCGTCGGCACCGGCATCAACACCCCGGAGGCTTCGCCGCGCGCGTCATCGCCGAGATCGCCTTGAACACCGGCCTGCCGCTCACCGAGGCCCGCGACCACTTCGAGGCCCAGGGCGCCCGTGACGGCCTGGTCGAGCTGTCCGGCCAGCTGCGGACGATCGCCGTGGCCTACTGCAAGATCGCCAACGACATCCGTTGGATGGGTTCGGGCCCGACGACCGGCCTGTCCGAGATCCGTCTGCCCGACCTGCAGCCCGGTTCGTCGATCATGCCGGGCAAGGTCAACCCGGTCCTGTGCGAGGCCATGCTCCAGGTCGCCTCGCAGGTGGTCGGCAACGACGCGGCGGTGGCCTTCGGCGGCGCGAGCGGCAACTTCGAGCTCAACGTCCAGCTGCCGATGATCGCGCGCAACGTGCTGGAGTCGATCCGCCTGCTGGCCAACGTCTCGCGTGTGTTCGCGGACCGCTGCGTCGTCGGGATCGAGGCCGACGTGGACCAGTGCCGCGTCTACGCGGAGTCCTCCCCCTCGATCGTCACGCCGCTCAACCGCTACATCGGCTACGAGGAGGCCGCCAAGGTCGCCAAGCAGTCGCTCGCCGAGCGCAAGACCATCCGCGAGGTGGTCATCGAACGCGGGTACGTCGAGGCCGGCAAGCTCACCGAGGAGCAGCTCGACTCCGCCCTCGACGTGCTGAAGATGACCAACGCGCGCCAGTAGCCGCCGGGCGGCGGGGCGTTCCGTGACGGCGGGGCGCCCCGCGGACCGGGGTCACGGCCGTGGTTGCGCCCCCGTCCCCAGGAACCTTTTCGCTCCTGGTGTCATCCGACCCTCGTGTCAGTGCACCCGCGTGAGCCCGCCGAGAGAGCGATACATGTCGATGAACAGCGACCCCGAACGCATCGTCGCGGACCGCTACGTCCTCCGTCGCGAGCTCGGCCGCGGCGGGATGGGCGTGGTCTGGGAGGCCTTCGACCCCTCCCTGGACCGGATCGTCGCCATCAAACAGGTGCTCCTTCCCGACCACTTCACCGAGTCGGAGCGGGCGGACGCGCACGCCCGGGTGCGGCGTGAGGCCCGATCAGCGGCCCGGGTCAGCCACCCCACCGTGATCACCGTCCACGACGTGTTCGTCTTCGAGGGCGACCCGTGGGTGGTGATGGAGCTGATCGAGGGCGGGTCGCTCCAGGAGCTGCTCGCCGAGCGCGGCGCCCTGGACCTGGCGACCGCCGCGACGGTCGCCGAGTCGCTCCTGCGGGCCGTGCGGGCGGCCGACGAGGCCGGAGTCCTGCACCGCGACATCAAGCCCGGCAACATCATGATGGCCACGGACGGCCGGGTCGTCCTCACCGACTTCGGCATCGCCACGGTGGAGGGCGGGCCGAGCATCACGCGGACCGGCGCCCTCATCGGATCGCCCGAGTACATGCCGCCGGAACGTCTGGAGGGCGGGCCCGCCGGGCACCGGGGCGACCTGTGGAGCATCGGCGTGACCCTGTTCGCCGCGGTGGAGGGAGTCTCACCGTTCAGGCGGGACACCATCGCGGCCGCGATCGCCGCGGTGGTCTCCGCACCGCTGCCGCCGATGACGCGCGCGGGGTGGCTGGAGCCGGTCATCACCGGCCTCCTGGAGCGGGACCCGGGCCGGAGGCTGTCCGCGGACGCGGCGCTGGCGTTGCTGCGCGAGCGCGGGGGCGGACCGGACGCCAGGCCCTCCTCGGCGCCCGTTGGCGACACCGGTGGACAGGCCGCCGGCACACTCGGCGCGGTCGGCCTCCTCGCGCCCGGTCCGGCGGGAGCCCCCGTGCCGGGCCCGGCCGGACACCCCAGCGGCCCCCACCCGGGTCTGCGGGGGCCGGTCCACCACGCGCCGAGCGGCGGTCACCCCGCGCCGAGCACCGGGCCCCGCCCCGGCGGACCCTACGCGGGCCCCGGGCCGACGACGCCCCACCCGAGCCTCGGACGGACCCCGGGCGGGCCCGTCCACCCGCCCGCCGCGGCGCGCACCGGCGGGGTCGGCGGCGCCACCGGCCCCGTCCACTCCGGCGGGCACGCCGGCGGCCGGGGGCCCGGGACGGGCGCGACGGGCAAGCTCCTCGTCGGGCTGGGCGCCGGCGGCGTGGTCGTGCTGCTCGTGGCGGTGGTGGCGGCGGCCCTGCTGGTCCGGTCCGGCAGTGCGCCGGTCGGACAGGATCCGGTGGTCGAGGCCCCGCGGACGGGCGGCCCCACCGCGTTGCAGTCGCCTCCGGAGCCGACCGGGGGCGACGAGGCGGGCTGGACCGACGATGACCCGGCGTCCTACGACGACCTGACGACCTTCCGTTCACCGTGGTTCGACGTGGACTACCCGAGCGGATGGACGGTCGACGACTCCAGGATCGACGACACGCTCGTCTACTTCGTCTCGCCCGGGCGGGACCACCAGGTCCTGGCGACCGGCTGGACGGAGCAGGAGTTCCACGGCACCAGCGCCGAGTACCTCCAGGAGACCGAGGGCGGCACGAACGTCGTTCCGGACGACGTCACGACCGATTACGAGCAGCTGGAACTGGACGAGGTCGACAGCGACGACTTCCCCGACTCGTGGGGAGAGGGGTGGGACGTCGCCCGCGTCGAGGCCGACTTCGCGAACGTGCAGTGGGGCACGGCCGAGCGGCGCTTCTGGCGGTACGTGATCAACTTCGAGTACCAGGGCCACCGCGTCTTCTACCTCGTGAGCGTCAACGTGCCACGTGAGCAGGCCGACGACTTCGACGACCTCGCCGAGGAGATCGTCCAGACGTTCGCCCCGAACACCGGCTGACGGGCCGCGCGGGCGCCGGGCGCCGCGCCCGCGCGGCGGGCCGGTCAGTACCAGCCGTTGGCCTGGGAGTGGGCCCAGGCCTCACACGGGGTGCCGTAGCGGCCCTTGATGTAGTCGATGCCCCACGCGATCTGCGTGGCGGGGTTGGTGCGCCAGTCGTCGCCGTGGCTGGCCATCTTGTCCCCGGGGAGGGACTGCGGGATGCCGTAGCGCCGGAACTCGGGTTCTGCGCCGTGTGGTTCCAGTTGCTCTCCTTCTGCCACAAAGGTTCCAGGCAGTCGTCGAACTCACTGGCGGCCCAGCCCTGAGCCAGGACCATGTCGCGCGCGAGAGCCCTCGCGTCGCCGGTGAACTCGGGGGTGTCGGCCTCCGGCTCCTCCTCTTCTTCCTCCACCTCCTCGACGATGTCGCCGGCCTGGACCTGGAGGGACAGGACGCGGCCGCCGACCGCGGCGTCGCGCTCCCGCTCGGCACGCGCGCGCAGGTTCTGGAGCTCCTCGTCGGTCATGTCCTCGGAGGCGAAGAACTCCGCCTCGGCCTCGGAGTCGGCCGCGGGCGCCTCGGCGTCCGGGACGGCGGCGTTGACGGCGGTATCCGGATCGGTGTCGTCGTCGGCGAAGGCGACGACGGCGAAGGTCCCGCCGGCGACGAGGGTCGCCGCACCGACGGCCGCGGTGATGCGCAGCGACATTCGGTTGAGTACCACGGTTGCCTTTCCCAAGAGGGGGTGTTCGGGCAGGGAGATCCCTGGTGGAACGGGTGAGCGCCCGCACGGGAGGGGTCGGGCGCCACGGAGCGCGCACGGCCCGGTCCGGGCGCGTGCCGCGCGGCGGGGACGGGGACTGCGTGCGACCCGCCGCGGCGAGGGGCCGCCCAGGGCGGAACGCACCGGGCGGCGGATTCAGCCTGCACCACCGTCACGGTAAAGTAACGCCACTTTTACTGTGCCTTGGGTCACATCACGGAATGTGTCGGATTCACGATGCTCTCACCAGCAATGTGACACGAAGAGTAAGGGGTCAACCATGTGCCCTGAGTTGTGGGGAGTGTCTCCTGAGCTCTTTGCGAGCGTGGCGCCCCGTCCGAAACGGCGGTCTGAGTATCCGTACCGATGTCCGTGCGCCAAGATCGGACCAGGATGGGCCGCATGAACGGACAAGGGCCACCACCACGCCGCGCGGTCGCGGAGCCCACGTGCCCCGAATGCCGCGCTCCCCTGGACGACCGGGCCCGCGTCTGCGCGCGGTGCGGGATCGTGCTCGTGGGACCCACGGCTGAACGCCTGTGGCACATCGACACCGAACTGGCCGCACTCGCCGACCGCGAGAGCGCGCTGCGCGCCGAGCGGGTCCCGCTGCTTCGACGACTGCGCCACGAGTCCCACGTCGCCGTGCGATCCGCGCAGGGGGCGCACGGCTCCGCCGACCTGGGAGCCGCCCCCGCGGCTCAGGGCCCCTCAGACCGGGGGGCCGCCCCCGCGTGGTCGCATCCGGCCTCCGCGCCCGGCGCCCCGCCGGTGGCCCCGGACGGCGTCGGCTCTGCGGAACGGAGGCCCGCTCCGGGCGTCGTTCGGGCCCGGCGGCCGGATTCGGAGCCGCGGACCTCCCCGGAGCCGGCCCGTTGGAGCGCAGCGCCCCGTCGCACCCCGCGGCGACGCGCGCGGGCGAGGTCACCCGGCGTTCGGCGCAGAACGTCATCCTCGGCCTGGGCGGCCTGCTCGTGGGCATCGCGGCCCTGGTCTTCGCCGTCTGGGCGTGGAGCGACCTGGGCACGGGCACCCGCGCGGCCGTGCTCGGCCTGACCACCCTCGCCATCGCCGGGGTCGCCGCGCCCCTGCGCCGGCGCGGCCTGCGCGCGAGCGCCGAGACCTTCGGGGCACTGGCGGCGGGCCTGCTCTGCGTCGACGCCCTCGCCCTGTTCCTGCTGTCGGACGGGCTCACCAACGTCGCGGGGTACGCGGCCGGCGCCCTCACGGCGATCGGCGCGCTGCTCGCCCTGTACCCGCTGGCCGTCCCCCTGGCCGGGCCGCGGATCCTCACGGTCGTGTTCGCCCAACCGGTCGCCTTCCTGACCGTGCTGGCCACACCGCTCGACGGCCGTTGGTCCTGGCTGCTGCCCGCCGTCGCCGCCACCGCGCTGGCCGACGCTGTCCTCGCCCGGCGGCTCGGGCCACCGCGCCCGGGGCGTCCCGTACGGACCCTGTACTGGTCGGCGCTCCTCCTGTGGCTCGGCGCCGCCGGAGTGTGCGCGTTGGTGCTGTTCACCACCGCCCCTGGGACCGATCCGGAACACTGGTGGGCGGTGGCCGCGACCCTGGCGCTGCTCGGCGTGACCGGTCTGGTGTTGGCACGGCGTCCCGTTCCCGCGCTGGGCCTTCCGCCCCAGGCGTTCGCCGGCGCCGCGCTCGTGGCCCTGGGCGCGGTGCCGCTCGCGGCCGGCCCCGCCTCGCTGCCGGCGCTCCCCCGCGTCCCGGTGGCGCCGTGGTCGGGCGGGCGCGAGGCCGTCACCGCCCCGATCGCCGCGCTGCTGGGGATCGCCGTCCCGGATCCAGGGTCCGCGACCGCCCTCGCCCACCTGGTCGCGGTCCTGCTCGGCGCCGGACTGGCGGTGGCCGCCACCGCCCTGCTGCTGCGCCGGCTCGTCCCGCCCGTCGTCGCCGTGACGGCTCCCGCCGCGTTCCTGGCGGCGCCTCCGCTCCTGGGGTTCCCCGGCGGCGCCGCGGCCGTCTGGGCGATTCTGTGCGGCGCGGCGCTCGTTCTGGGCGCGGCGGCCCTGCGTTCGGGCCGCCTGGGCTGGATCCCGGCGGCCACGGGCGCCCTCACCGTCGTCACGGGCGTGTCCTGGTCGCTGGCTTCTCCCCGCACCACCGCGGCGGCGCTCCTGCTGACGGCCACGACGGTGCTCGTCCTCACGCTCGTCCAGGCACGGATGGAGGGCGGGCGGGAGGGCGGAACCGCCCGGACCCTGTACGCGAGCAGCGCGACACTGTGGGCGCTCACCCTGCTCGTGGGCGGTGTGCTGCTCGTCTGGGCCCGCACCGGCGGAGGCCCGGCGGGACCGGCGGACTGGTGGTTCACCGCGCTCGCACTCACCACCGGCGCCGCCGCGTTGGTGTTCGGGCGGTCCCCGAACCCGTTCGGGGGGCCCGGAGCCGACGGCGCCGTTCTCCCCTCGGCGGCGACGATCGCGGGGCTGCTCCTGCTGTCGGCGGCACCGCTCCTGTCCGGCCCGCTGTTCGGCGGGCCGCGCGGCGCGCCGGTGCTCTCCGGTTTCGCCCGCGCCCCCTTCCTCGCTCCGGCCGCTCCCGAGGACCTCCTCCTGCCCGCGCACGTCTTCCTGGGGCTGCCGGGCCAGCCGGGCGCGGGCACCGCCGCGGCCGTGGCGTTCGGCCTGGTGCTGAGCGGTGTGCTCGCCGTGGCGGCGACACTCGTCCTCGCCCGTCGGTGGAGTGCGCACGCCGCCGCGCTCGTGGCCCCCTCCGCGCTGGTCCCCCTCCCGGTCGTCCTCGGCGCTCCGTTCGCGGCCGCGCTGGCATGGACCATTGCCGTCGGTTCCGCCCTCCTCATGGCCTCGGCGCTGCTCCGGGACCGGCGGATGACCTGGGCGCCGGGGGGACGGGGCTGCTCACCCTGCTCCTGGGCGTGTGCTGGGCCCTGCCGGAGCCGTACGCCCTCTCGGCCACGCTCACGGCCGCCGCGTCGGCCTGCGCCGCCGCTGCCGCGCTGGCCAGGACCGCCCTCGCCGCGGCGGTCGGCACGGCCGCGGCCACGACGGCCACCGGAGCCTGCGCGCTGGCAGTGCCGCTGGCCTTGGGGGCGCCTGTGGAGTACGCGGCTCTGGTGCCCGTCGCGCTGGTGGCGGGGGTGGCGGCGGTCGCGCCCCGACTGCGCCGACCGCTGCTGGAGAGCGCCGAGATCCCGGCCGCCCTGTGGGCGGCGGTCGCGGTGACCGTGACCGCGGTGGCCGGGACGCGCGGGGAACTGGTGGCGCTCGCTTTGGCCCTGGTCGGTGTGATCGCCCTGGCCAGCGCCGTGCGACCGCGCCGCCGCTGGTTGGCCGGGGTCGGGGCGGCGCTCATGCTCGTGGCGCTGTGGACCGTGCTGGGGGCGTGGCGTGTGACCGCCCCCGAGGCGTACACGGTGGCGCCCGCGACCGCCGCGCTGGTCGTGGGGTGGGAGTGGAGCCGCAAGGCGGTTCCGCCGCCGTCCAGTTGGGCCGCGTACGGCGGCGGACTCGCGCTGCTGCTCCTCCCGACCGTGTGGATGGTGTTCGACGGCTCCGGCGCGCTCTGGCGGGTGCCCGCCGTGCTCGCCGCGGGCCTGGCCGTGGCCGTGTGGGGGTCGCGGGCGCGGCTCCAGGCGGCGCTGGTCCTGGGCGCGACGGCCCTGCTGGCGACGTCGCTGCGGGCCTTCGGGCCACCGTTGTGGGACCTGACCGTCCTGCTGCCGAACTGGATGCCGTTCGCGGTCGTCGGAGCGGCCCTGCTCGTGGTGGGCGCGCGCTACGAGGCCAGCCTGGCCCGTGTCAGGCGGTGGGGCGCGCTGGTGTCCGGAATGCGTTGACCCCTCCCTGGCGAAGAGGAACCCGCCAGGCGAGTTGCCTCCCGCCGGGGGGACCCGCGGGGAGTCCTGGCTCGGGCCGCCGGTCCTTCGCCCTCCGTGTCGGCCGGAGGCGGACCGGTCCGGACCGGCACCGGGCGGAGTTCCGTCCCGGGGGCGCTTCGCGCGAACGCGGCCACGCCACGGCGCCCGTGGCGTGGCCGCGTTCCTCGTCAGTTCTCCAGCATCTCCGTGACCAGCGCCGCGATCGGCGACCGCTCGGAACGTGTCAGGGTGACGTGCGCGAACAGGGGGTGGCCCTTGAGCTTCTCGATCACGGCGACGACGCCGTCGTGGCGACCGACCCGCAGGTTGTCACGCTGGGCGATGTCGTGGGTCAGCACGACCCGCGAGTTCTCCCCCAACCGGGACAGCACGGTGAGCAGGACCCCGCGCTCCAGCGACTGGGCCTCGTCCACGATCACGAACGCGTCGTGCAGCGAGCGTCCGCGGATGTGCGTGAGCGGGAGCACCTCCAGCATGCCCCGGTCCACAATCTCCTCGATGACATCCTCGCTGGTCACCGCGGACAGGGTGTCGTGCACGGCCTGCCCCCACGGGGTCATCTTGTCGTTCTCGGTCCCGGGCAGGTAGCCGAGTTCCTGACCGCCCACCGCGTAGAGCGGGCGGAACACCATCACCTTGCGGTGCTGGCGGCGCTCCAGGACCGACTCCAGACCCGCGCACAGCGCCAGCGCCGACTTTCCGGTGCCCGCGCGCCCGCCCAGGGAGACGATGCCCACCTCCGGGTCCGTGAGCAGGTCCAGGGCGATCCGCTGCTCCGCGCTGCGGCCGTGCAGACCGAACACGTCGCGGTCGCCGCGCACCAGCCGCACGGACTTGTCGGGCCGCACGCGGCCGAGCGCCTTGCCCCGTTCGGACACCAGCACCAGACCGGTGTGGCAGGGCAGGTCGCGGGACTCCTCGATCTCGCTGACCCCGGCCTCGAACAACTCCCCGATCCGGTGGGCGGGCACGTCCAGCTCGGCCATGCCCGTCCACCCGTGCTCGATGGCGAGTTCGGCCCGGTACTCGTCGGCCGCCAGGCCGATCGAGGAGGCCTTGATCCGCATCGGCAGATCCTTGCTCACCAGCACGACGTCGCCCTCGGCGGCCTCGCCGTCGTCCCCCTCGTCCACGTCCTCGCGGCCGTGCGGGGAGAGCTGGAGGTTGCGCGCCACCGTCAGGATCCGGGTGTCGTTGTCGCCGAGTCGGAATCCGGCCGGCAGGACCTCCGGATCGCTGTGGTTGAGTTCGACGCGCAGCGTCCCGCCCTGGTCGTTCACCGGCACCGGGACGTCCAGTCGGCCGTTGGCGACCCGCAGGTCGTCCAGGAGGCGCAGCGCCTGGCGCGCGAAGTACCCGAGCTCCGGGTGGTGTCGTTTGCTCTCCAACTCGGTGATCACCACCACGGGGATGACGACCTCGTGCTCGGCGAAGCGGGTGACCGCCATCGGGTCGGCGAGCAGGACGCTGGTGTCGAGCACGTACACGCGCGTGCCCTCCGTCACCTCCGGGCGGGAGGCGGCGGGGGACTGGGTGTCACGGCGATCGGTCGAGGAACTAGCCACTCGTTCTCCCTTTGGGCGCCGCTGGGGCGCCCTACTGTCACGGGATCATGGAGGACCGGGACCTGGCCCCAGAGGGCCGGGTCCGGCCCTCCTCGTTGACGTTCCGCTGTGACGGAGGAGATCAATGAGCCGGGGCCTCCCGAACGGATGGACGAACGCCACCCGTCTGAACCGACGCTACGTGCCCACTGGCCCGATTGCCAGAGCCCCGGCCCGACATGCGGTGAACACCGCGTGAAGGGGCCCCTCCGAGGTGGGAGGCGGGGATGGGAGTCAGGAGCCGAAGCGACGGTTGCGCGCGCCGTACGAACGCACTGCACGAAGGAAGTCGACCCTGCGGAAAGCGGGCCAGTGGACCTCGCAGAAGTAGAATTCCGAGTGCACGCTCTGCCACAGCATGAAACCGGACAGTCGCTGCTCCCCCGACGTGCGGATGAGCAGGTCGGGGTCGGGTTGGCCGCGCGTGTAGAGATGCCGCGCGATGTCCTCGATGTCCAGGCGCTCAGCCAGCTCCTGGATACCGGTGCCCTTGGCCGCCTCCTCGTGGAGGAGGGACCGAACCGCGTCGGCGATCTCACGTCTACCCCCATACCCGACGGCGACGTTGACAACCAGACCCGGATTGCCGGATGTGGCCGCTTCCGCCTCCTTCAGGGCTCGGGCGGTGGTGTCGGGCAGGACGTCGAGGGCTCCGACGGGCCGGGTGTTCCATCCCTCGTCCCGCAGTCGGCCGACGGTGGCCTCGATGATGCGCAGGAGCGGCTGGAGCTCGGATTCGTCGCGGGTCAGGTTGTCGGTGGACAGCATCCATATGGTGACCACCTGCACGCCCAGCTCGTCGCACCAGCGCAGGAGCTCGAAGATCTTGTCCGCGCCGGCCCGGTGCCCGTCCTCCAGCGCCTGCTTGCCGCTGCTCCTGGCCCAGCGCCGGTTCCCGTCCAGCACCACACCGACGTGGCGCGGCATCTCCCGGCTGGTCAGGTGACGTTCGAGACGTCGCTCGTACAACCAGTACAGGGGGTCACGAAGCCCCATGGGCGATACCTCTCAGAGCTGAAGCGGGAACGGCGCACACCGTAGCGGCGACCGGGACGGGATGTCTCCCAGAGTAGTTCGCCGCGGACGGCTACGTCACGGCGAGCGACTTGCGCACGTGCTTGCGGCCCTGGTGGATCCGGGACTTGACCGTGCCCAGCGCCAGGTTCAGCTCGGAGGCGATCTCGTTGTAGTCCATCTGGCACAGGTCGCGCAGGACCAGGGGGGCGACCAGGTTGGGGCGGTCCTTCTCCAGCTGGTCGAGGGCCTCCAGCAGGTCGATGCGCGAACCGGCGATGACGCTGGTCGTGCGCGGGTCGCTCTGGTGGGGCATGCGCTCGGCCTCGGTGGGGAACTCGGCCGCGCGACGCTTCATGGAGCGGTAGGTCTGGCGGGCGGAGTTGGACACCACCGTGTACAGCCACGTGGTGAAGAGGGAGTCGCCCTTGAAGCTGTCGATCTTGCGAGCCACGCGCAGCAGGGCGTCCTGGCACGCCTCCTCCGCGTCCTGGCGGTAGGGGAGGAACCGGGAACAGCGACGCAGCACCTCGGGCTGGATGCGGCGGAGGACTTCGTCCAGGGCGGCGGCGTCCCCGTCCCTGGCCCGCCGGGCGAGGTCCTCCAGCTCCTGGTCGACGTTGCTCGCCACGCGGCGCCGGGGCGCGGGGGTCTCGTCGTGGACGTGGTGGTCACTACTGGCCATGGGTGGTCTCTCCCTGATTCGCGCCCCTCGTGTGGTGCACACGCCCGCCTACGGGTCCCATGGGTGTCCATGCCCCGTGGTCATCGGAGGTATCCGGGGATCATATCCGCGAAACGCGGCGTGGGGGTCTAGATGGTGTATTAGTGGGCAACGACCGCGTTTCCACCCCCGACAGACCGAGGCGGACATGAGCCAACCGGAGGCCTTCGGACGTTACCGCGTCATCAGGCGCGTGGGTTCCGGCTCCTTCGCGACCGTCTGGTTGGCACAGGACGATCTACTCAACTATCCGGTGGCCATCAAGGTACTCGCCGAGAACTGGGCGCACCAGATGGACATCCAGCACAGGTTCCTGGAGGAGGCGCGGATCCTGCGCCAGACCGATTCCACGTGGCTGGTGGCCGTGCACGACGTGGACGTGCTGCCCGACGGACGGCCGTACATGGTGATGACCTACGCCGACCAGGGCAGTGTCGCTGACCTCATCCGCCGAGGTCAGCTGCCTCTCGACGAGGCGCTGCGACTGCTGACCGAGATCGGCCAGGGCATCACCGTGCTGCACAACCACGGCACGATCCACCGTGACATCAAGCCGTCCAACGTGCTGCTCCAGTCGTCACCGGTGGGTCAGCGGGTGCTGGTGGCGGACCTGGGGTTCGCGAAGTCCATCGACGAGGCGTCGGGGTTCACGGCGGCCGCCGGAACCCCCGGGTACATGTCCCCGGAGCAGAGCATTCCCGGCGGCGACCTGGACGTTCGCTCGGACGTGTACTCACTCGGCGCGGTCGCCTACGAGCTCATCACCGGTCGTCCGCCGTCGCGCCCGCCGGTGCGCGTCGCGCCTGGCCGGATCCGGCCAGGGCTGCCTCCGGCGCTCGACACGCTCATCCTGTCGGCCCTTTCGGTGGACCGGGAAAGCCGTCCAGCGGACGCCAAAACCTTCACGGACCGGGTCAGGGCGATCCGCATGTCGCCCGACCTGCCCCGGACGGACCCGTGGTGGAGCCGCTACCGGATGCCCTGGCACCGGGCGGCCCGCCTCCTGGCCGCCCTCGTCGTGACGGTCGTGGGAGTCACCTCCTCCGTCGGCCATCCCGGGCTGGATCTGGCGCGCATCCAATCCGACGGCCACGAGCTGGAGCTGGGCGTCCCCGTCGCCTGGCTCACCGAACTCGACGTCGACCAGGAGGCCCGTCCGGTGGCGGCCGACGCGGGCGCGGGCCCCGGACTGCTCGTGGCGACCGACGTCGACGCCTGGCACTCCACCGACGAACCGGCCTACGGGGTCTACGCGACGGTCATGCCCGGCGCCCAACCCCTGGCCGCCATCGCCGACACCGACCCGTGCGAGGGCCGACCGACCGAGCGAGCCGTCGACGACCCCACGTGGGAGGGCACCGTGTGGGAGTGGACGGACTGCAACGGCAACGGGTCCTTCGCCAGCGCCGCCGTGCACGAGCCGGGCCTGCCCCAGACCGTCTACCTGGAGGTCCGGCAGCCCGACCACCGACCCGACCTCGTGGACGAGATCATCACCGCGATCTCCGTGCGCTGAGCGCCGCTTCCGTTGAAACCGCGCTCGGCTTCGGCCCGTGTTCGGGCTCCCCGGCCACCGACGGCTCAGACTCCGGCCAGCTGCTCCCTCAACCCCTCCGGCGTGGTGACCGGCAGCTTGCAGGTGAAGCCCTCGCACACGTACGCGGTGGCCCGGCCGTCGATCGGCGCGCGCCCCCGCAGCAGCGGCACGCCGCCGTCCGTGCGCCCGTCCCCGCGCGAGAGCACCGTCCCCAGCGGCGCCCAGCGCAGCGCCGTGCGCACCAGTTCCTCAACGGCGGGATCGTCCGGGTCGCCGACCACCGCGACCGCGCGCGGGCCGCTCAGCACGGCCTCCCCCGCGGCCAGGGCCCACCCGGCGAACCGGGCGGCCTTCTCCGCCAGGAGGGAGGCCGGTGACAGCGCGCCCTCGGCGGCCGTCCGGTGCCGCTCGGAACCGGTGAGCGCCGCGTAGGTCAACAGGGCCCAGGCCGCGGCCGACCGTCCCGAAGGAGTGGCGTTGTCGGTCGGGTCATGGGGACGGCTGAACAGGCGTTCCGCGTCGTCGGCGGTGTCGAAGAGCCCGCCCTCCCCGTCTCCGAAGTGCTCCAGGACGGCGTCGAGCAGGCGTCCCGCCTCGTGCGCGTAGCGGGCCTGCCCGGTCACGCCGTGCAGGGCGAGCAACCCCTCGGCCGTGTCCGCGTAGTCCTCCAGCACGCCCGCGCTGGTTCCGGCGCGGCCGTCGCGGGAGGTCCGCACGAGACGGCCGCCGTGCACGTGGACGTCCAGGATCAGGTCGGCTGCGGCGCGGGCGGCGTCCACCAGGTCGGGGCGTCCGAGCAGGAGTCCCGCCTCGGCCAGGCCGGCGACGGCCAGGCCGTTCCAGGCGGCCACCACCTTGTCGTCCCGGCCGGGGGACTCGCGGTCCGCGCGGGCGCGCAGCAGCGCCGCTCGGACACGGTCGTACCGCTCGGGGTCGGCGGGGGGCCGCGGGAGCTGGAGCACCGAGGCCCCGCGCTCGAAGGTGCCCTCCCCGGTCACCCCGAACACCCGCGCGGCGAACTCGGCGTCCTCCTCGCCGAGGACCTCGCGCAGCTGGGCGGGCGTCCACACGTAGAAGGCGCCCTCCCCGCCCTCGGTGTCGGCGTCCAGGGAGGAGGCGAAACCCCCCTCCGGTGTGCGCAGGTCGCGCACCATCCAGTCGGCGGTCTCCTCGGCGACCCGGCGCAGGAGCGTGCGCTCGTCGGACTCGACGAGGCCCGCGCGGCCGGCCTGCGGCTCATCCGGGTGTAGGCGCGCAGCAGGAGCGCGTTGTCGTAGAGCATCTTCTCGAAGTGGGGCACCACCCATGCCCGGTCCACCGAGTAACGGGCGAAACCGCCACCGAGCTGGTCGTAGATGCCGCCGCGGGCCATCCCGACCGCGGTGCCCGCGGCCATCAGCCCGGCGGGGGTGGGTTCCTCCGCGGCCCGGAGCGGCGCCGTGCGCTCGTGCTGAGCGGTGAGGAACGACAGCAGCATCGACGGTGGGAACTTGGGCTCGGCGCCGAAACCGCCGTGGCCGTGGTCGTAGTCGCGGACCAGCGCCTGTACGGCCAGGTCCAGGGTCTCCCGCGTGGGCGGTGGCGCGGCGGCCAGCGTGCGCGGCCCGCTGAGCGCCGCCACCACCCGGTCCCCCTGCGAGAGGAGTTCGTCGCGCCTGTCGCGCCAGGCCGCGGCCACGCCCTCCAGGAGCCGCTGGAAGTGGTCCCGCGGGAAATAGGTCCCGCAGTAGAACGGCGCCCCGTCAGGGGTGGCGAACACGGTCATCGGCCACCCGCCCTGGCCGGTCATGGCCTGGGTGGCCTCCATGTACACGGCGTCCACGTCCGGGCGCTCCTCGCGGTCCACCTTGACGTTGACGAACAGGGCGTTCATCCGCTCGGCGGTCGCCGCGTCCTCGAAGGACTCGTGGGCCATCACGTGGCACCAGTGGCAGGCGGCGTAGCCGACGGAGACGAGCACGGGCACGTCGCGGCGGCGTGCCTCGGCGAACGCCGCCTCACCCCAGGGGCGCCACTCCACGGGGTTGTCTGCGTGCTGCAGGAGGTACGGGCTGGTCGCGTCGCTCAGGCGGTTGGGCATGACACCACTGTGCCATCAGCCACACGTGCCTGCGCGAAAGGCGTGGTCCCCGCTGGAGCACGGCGGGGCCCGGACCTCAGTCCCGTCCGTCCCGCACGCCGTCGACCGAGGCCGCGGCGGGGCCGTCGCCGGTCTCGGCGGGCTCGGCGGTCTCGGCGGTCTCGGTGGACAGGCCGCGCAGCTTCCCCGTCATGTTGCGCATGAGGAAGTACAGCGCGACCCCGATCGCGAACACCGTGAGGAAGCCCAGGACACCGGGGGTCACAAGGTTCCGGTCCAGCTCGATCTGGTCCGCCAGCACGGACGCGGAGGTCACAAGCGTGTTCATCGGTGTGTTGGGCGTGGGAACCCGGTCCCTCAGGGCCGGGAGGAAACGCCCTTCTCCTTCCGGGTGGTGTAGGCGTAGCCGTCGGCTCGCTGGAGCAGGCGGACGTGCCTGTGGTTGACGCCCTGGACGGTGCCGCGGGCGGTGGTGACGTTGAAGCTCCCCGAGGCGCGCACCGCGACCCGGCCGGTATGGGTTCCGGCCTTCTTCCCGGTGGGCACGGCGGCGCGGACCAGGTCGCCGGTGGCGAACCCGAAGAACCGCGTGGTACGCGGCAGCCGCAGCCGGGGAACCCGTGCCGGTCGGTGCGGGTACGGGCATACGATCCACGGCCCGTGCACCCCGCGACCAGGACCGTGTCCACGGTCTCGGTGATCGCCTCGACCTTGCCGACCGCCACCGCGTCCAGGGTGTGGGACTTGGGCAGCTGGTTGCGGGTCCGGTTCCACCTCGTGCGCCACGCGCACGGGAGCGAGTCGGGTCAGCCGGTGCACCCACCCCATGGTGGTGTCCGGTCGGTGTCGCAGGGACGGGGCCAACCACCCCTTGGGGCGGGTGCGGTTGTTGAATCGGGGCGGGCGGTGGCGCAGGTTCGCCGACCGGCGGCGCCTGCGGTAGGCGGACCGCTGGCCCATCTTCTTGCGGATGGTCGCGCCGCGGTGGTCGAGCTGGATGCTGTACCGGCCCCGGCGCTGCCCGGCTTCTTCCGTGAACACGGCGATGCCGGTGTTCTTGGAGCCGGGGTCGACACCGATCTCGACGCCGTCGATCTGGGAGTCGGCGGCGGTGCGGTCCTTGAGTCGGATGGTGAAGGGGGTGTGCCGGTGGACGGCCGCCCGGCCCTTCGCCAGGAGGATGCGGGCCCGTGCGGGCGGGCAGGGCTGCAGGGGTGTGCCGTGTTTGTCGAGGACGAACACGTAGGGGTGGGTGGTGTGGGCCTCACGGCCCTTCTCCGCGGCCCCGCAGGGCTCGGGGGTGACACCGGAACCGCCAGGTGAGGCGGTACCGGTCTCCCCTCGACCATGTTCCGCACCGGGTACCACCTGCCGGTGGTCTCCGTGCCCTGTTTCGTTCCCGATCCGGGGAGTGTCAGCTGGCGCGGATTCCAGGGCCTGGCGCTGAGGAAGCACGCCAGGGTGGGCCTTTCGTCCTGTGCGGAACGTAGCCATCGAGGTCACCTCCTCATGGGTGATGGCTGGGTCTGGTAAAGGCGGCCCTCAACCACGCGGGTTGAAAGCCCGGTCTTTCAGGACCAGGATCCCTTTACACTCTCACTGACTCGGTGCGCCCGCGAAGAGGTCCGTCTCGGGGACCTCGGTGTCGACCAGCGAACGGACCAGGTGGTAGTCCTCAGTCGGCCAGGCCTCGGCCTTGATCTCGTTGGGCACCGCGAACCAGAACCCGTTGGGGTCGACCTGGGTGGCGTGCGCCCTGAGCGCGTCGTCGGCCACGTCGAAGTACTCGCTGACCTCGACCTGGGTGGTGATCTCCCACCGCGGGCGGTCCATGTCCTTGATCCGCTCGACCCACTCGGCGAACGGGTTCTCCAGACCGCGCTCGGCGAGGACCTTGGCCAGCGCGTCGAACCGCTCGGGAGGGAAGGACACGAAGTAGTACAGCTTGAGCGGCTGCCAGGCTCGCCGGCCTCCGGATAGGCGTCCGGGTCGCCGGCGGCGTCGAAGGCGCGCATCGACACCTTGTGGGTCATGATGTGGTCCGGGTGGGGGTATCCGCCCTGTTCGTCGTAGGTCAGGATGACGTGCGGACGAAACCGGCGGATGGACGCGACGAGGGGCTCGGCGCTCCTCGACCGGGAGGGTGGCGAAGCTGCCCTCGGGCAGGGGAGGCAGCGGGTCGCCCTCGGGCAGGCCGGAGTCGACGAAACCGGCGAACTCCTGCCGGATGCCGAGGATCTCCCTGGCCCGGTCCATCTCCTCACGCCGGACCTCGGCGATGTTCTCGCGGATCTCGGGACGTTCCATCGCGGGGTTGAGGATGTCGCCGCGTTCGCCACCGGTCATGGTGACGACGAGCACGTCGACGCCCTCCTGCACGTAACGCGCCATGGTGGCCGCGCCCTTGCTGGACTCGTCGTCGGGGTGGGCATGAACCGCCATGAGGCGCAGTCGCTCGGACAACGAAGGATTCTCCTTGACTCGATGAACGGCTCGACGGGTGGGCCGCCCGGCCACCCCGCAAGCACGGCATGGCCGACTCACGTGTGGGCCGAGTAGGGGGGCTGTCAGGTCGGGGATATCTTAGACAACACCGTCCCCTCGTTCGGAGATTCCCGATGCCCGCGACCCCGGAAGAAGCCGCCGTGAACAGTGCCGACGCGACGCCAGCGCTGCGCAAGCGCCACGGCAACGGCCCGCTCTTCTTCGTCTTCGGGACCGCCTTCGCCGTCGTCACGGCGATCGGGTGGGGCTACTCCGTCATGAACTACTCGGGCCTGGCCGGCGGGGTGTACCACCAGGTCGTGTCCTACGAGGTCGCCTCCGCCGACGAGGCGCGGATCACGTTCGAGGTCAACAGCCAGACCGGCGCCCAGTGCCTCCTCACGGCCCTGGACGACCAGCACGTCCAGGTCGGCCAGGCCCGCTCCACCGTCGAGGCGGGGAACCGCATAGTCACGACGAGCGTTGACACGGTTCGGGAGGCTTCCACGGTAGAAGTCGCCTCGTGCAGGGAACAAGACCCGCAGGACTGATCCACCGAACCCTCCCCCTGCGTGGCCCGGTGCCAGGGCGGACACGCGAGTGACAGTGTGTGTCGACGCACGGTGATATTCTCGTGAGTTCAGCTCTGGCCGCCTGGTGGCCATTGCTACGAGTACACCAAGGAGTTCCCGTGACCCAGACCCGCGACGACAACGTCACCTGGCTCACCCAGGAGGCGTACGACCGGCTCAAGGGAGAGCTGGACCACCTGACGGGGCGCGGGCGCGTCGAGATCGCGGAGAAGATCGAGGCGGCCCGGGAAGAGGGCGACCTGAGGGAGAACGGCGGCTACCACGCCGCCAAGGAGGAGCAGGGCAAGATGGAGGCCCGCATCCTCCAGCTCACCGAGATCCTGCGCACCGCGCGGGTCGGCGAGGCGCCCCGGACCGAGGGTGTGGTGGGCCCCGGCATGACGGTCACCGTCAGGTTCGACGGTGACGACGAGGAGGTCACCTTCCTCCTCGCCTCGCGGGAGGAGAGCGGCGCTCCCATCGACGTGTACTCCCCCAAGTCGCCGCTCGGCTCGGCCATCAACGGCAAGCGCGTGGGTGAGAGCGTGAGCTACCAGCTGCCCAACGGGCGCTCGCTGGGCGTGGAGATCATCGACTCGGTGCCCTACAACGGCGCCTGACGCCAGATCGGGTGAGGGGCGCGGGAGCCGCCCCTCACCCGCGCCCGGACGGGTCCTCGTCGGCCACACCAGGTACGGCCGTCGCGTCGGTGGCCCCGAATCCCGGAGTGCGGCCACACCCCGACGAGAACCACCCATCGAGGAAACATATGGCCACCCCCCACTGGTATCCGCAGAACCCGAGGTACGCCGCGGCCGTCCCTTCCGCGCGCGGAGGGCCGGAGCTGGCCGGTTTCGGCCGCCGCCTGGCCGCGCGGTCCATCGACTACGTCCTCGCGGTGATCGCCGCGGCCGCGTTCTTCGTCGTGGTGGTCGTCCTACTGTTGTTGCTGACCGGGGAATCCGACGCCAGCGACGCCCAGGCCGGTGTCTGGGCGCTGATGCTCTTCTTCGGCTGGGGCGTGCTGCTGTTCTTCTACGACTGGCTGTACCTGGTGGCGTGGGGACGCACCCTGGGCAAGGCCATGGTCGGGATCAGGGTGGTGAACGCCGCCGACGGCGGGCGGCTCAGCCAGGGCCAGGCCCTGGGCCGGGCCGCGTTGTTCGGGCTCCCCCAGTCGCTGCCGGTCCTGGGCCACCTGTTCTCCCTGGGCGAGTCCATGGCCTCCCTCGGAGAGGCCCGCCGCGCCCTCCACGACCGGACCTGCGGAACCGTCGTCGTCCGCGACTGACCCGCACCGCCCGGAGGGAACCTCACGGAAGCGGTTCGCACGCGGGCGCGTCCGCGCCGCCGTCTGCGAACACGGCCGGGACGTAGTTGCCCTCCCCGATCCGGTACCAGGCGTCATCCGTTCCGAAGGGCCCCCTGGCCACGTCCCCGACCGCCTGGCAGGCCACGTCCACGACCGCCGTGTGCGCGGCCAGCCCCACCGGGGAATGCTCCAGTCCGGGACCGCCTCGCACGACCACCGGGTCATGTCGCGTGGCGGTCGTGATCCTGGCCTTGGCCCGGTAGTCCGCGGTCCACAGGTAGTCGACCTCCACCCACCCGTTGTCGGGCAGTTGGAGTCCTTCGCGGAACGCACCGTCGGCCAGGTCGATCCCGGCCGGGTTGCGCACCCTGCGGCCGAAGCCGTCGCGCCCGCCGTTGTGGCCGTCGGAGTAGGCGGCCTGCGCCTGGGGGCGGCCGTGATCCAGGTCGGGCCAACTCTGTCGGGACTCGTTCCAGTGGTCGTCCGTGATGTTCCACGGGCCCACGTCCCACACCGGGAGGTAGGCGCATCGGGGTTCGTGGTCCGCGGGCGCGCCCAGGGCCTTGGGGCCCAGCGCCCCCGTGGTGCACACCCGTACCGTGTAGTCGCCCCCGCCCCGAGGGGCCAGGGCCCGGCGTGACGGCAGCGCCACAAAGTGGTCTGCGGTGCGGATGGTGTGGCCGTTGGCGGTGCGCCCGCCGACCAGCCCGATCCGGGTGGCGAAGAGCCGGGCGGAGAACGGCCTGGTCCGCTCGCCGGCGGCGCCCTCCTGCCCGCCGGTCGGGTCAGGGTACTCGGGTCCGCCCGTCCACGGGTCGCGGCCCCAGCGGCCCCCGCCGGGTCCGCCGTGCGGCGACGGATCGGCCGCCCGCACGCCCAGCCCGGTCAGCGCCGTGCCGTCACCGTCCACCTCCACCCGCAGCTGCACGCGGGAGACGCTCTCGGGCAGGGTGACGCGGCCGTGCCGCGGCGCCGGGTGCCATTCGGTCCACATGCCGTCGTCACGCACGCCGCGCGCCTCGGCCAGCACGTCGCTCCGGTCTCCCTCGGCGCGCACCGACAGGTCCACCGTGTCGGTGCGCGCCCCCAGCCCCAGATCGGGGAAGGTGGCCAGGCCGGTCTCGGGCGCGTCGTGCTCCCTGCGGGCGCTGGTTCCGCCCGCCGACCCGCCGGTGGCCACGCGCAGCGCGCCGTCGTCGAGCACCAGCCCGACCCGGTCGGCGGAGGCGAGGTCCTGTGCGATCCAGTCCGTCCGCGCGAGGGCCGGGGTCGTCGGCACCAGCAGTGCGGCGGCGCTCAGAGCGGCCAGGGTCTGCGCGGTGGCTCGGCACCGTCGGTCGGACATGGCGTCTTCCTTCACCCAGAGAGGACAACTCCGTCACTCTCAGTAAGCGCCCTGGTGCGTACACACTCAAGGAGCTTGTGTCGGGTGTTGGTGATACGCCGGTAAAAGTCCGATTCGTTAGGCAACCCTCAGTCGGCGAACGCGAGCAGGCACGCGGTGAACCCGTGGACGTGGTTGACGCCGCCGACCGGACCGATCTCCCCCGCCGCGAAGAAACCCGCCACCGCGTCCACGCCCAGGATGCGGCGGACGGCGAGCACGTCGTGGTCGGCCTGGGAGAACAGGGCCCTGCCCCGCCCGTTGCAGGAGAAGAGCAACCCGGCGCCGACCTCGTGCTCCGCGCCGAAGTCGGCCAGTCTCCGTGCCAGGTCCTCGTCCGCCGTCCCCGCGTCGCGCACCTGGAAGCGCACGGTCTGGCCCACCTCGACCATGTCGCCGACCGCCAGCGCGCCCAGGTCGGGATCGACGCCGGCGAGCGCCCTGATCAGGAAGTCCCCCTGCTCGTGCTTGTCCGCGTACTCATCGATGGCCAGGCCCACGTGCAGCCCCTGGGCGGCCAACTCGCGGTCCTCCTCGCTCAGCGAGTCCAACAGGCCTTCGAGCTTCTCGTAGGCGTTGGTCCCGGCGAGTTCCAAGAGGAGGTTTCCCTCAGCCTTGGTGACGGTCATGTTCGGGCCGATCGGGCGGCAGCCCTGGCTGACCACGGTCCCGAGCACGCCCTCGCCGCCGACCAGCACCCCGATGGCGCCGCTGTCGACCACGTCCCCGTCACAGAACAGCCGGACGGACTCCTCCCCGCGCAGGCCGTCGGCCATACCGCCGACCAGCGGCAGCCCGCCCAGGGCCGGAGTGGACTCTCGGACGAAGGCCTGGGTGGGGAACTCGTAGGGGTTGGCCAACAGGATCGCCACCCGGTCGAGCGGGCCGGGTTCGCGCATGCCGACCACGGCGAGGTGGTCCTCCTCCAGGACGGTGTCCAACTGGAAGGGGGTGAGCTCGACGCCCGGCAGCCGCGCGCACCACACACTGACCGCCCCCTGGCCCTCCACGCCGCGACCGCCGCCGATCACGCCGGTGGAGCTGCACCCGAGCGCGACGCGCCGGGGACCAGTTCCATCACGCGTCTGCCGGCGAGCGTGACCTCGTCCGGATCGGCGCCGCTGACGAAGAAGCACACGAGGTCGACGGCTCCGCCCGGCCGTCGCCCGTCATCGCCCGCCGGGGAGGTCTCGCGTCCGGACAGGCCATCCCCACCAGGGGACGCCTCCGGCGCGGCCCCGCCCAATCGTTCGAGAGCGCACAGCACGGCCCGCTCGGCCGCGTTCACGAGGTCGGCCCCCGTCGTCAGAGCATCGCCGAACCGCGCCACCAGCCGCCACCCCGCCTTCACCGGCTCTCCGGCCGGACCTCGGACCGCACCTTCACCCCCATTCTTCCACTCCCCGCCCCGCTCTGGGGGTCCACGGCCACCGGCGTCCGAGAACGGGTGAGCGCGCACGGACCAGCCGCGCGGGCATCGGTGATCACGGGTGCGCGCGGTGACAGCGGGCCCGGAACCCTTCCCGCGCACGGAAGTCAGGAGCGGATTCGTGTCACCGGGGCCGCCGACACTCCCTAGACTCCATGGCGTGAGTCCCGCCACGCCTTACCCGCCCCCGAGCGACCTCCCGACGACGCGCGCCGCGCTGCGCGCGTCCGGACACGTCCACCGTTCCGTGGCCGCCGAGGTACGGGACAACCTGCTGCGCCGGATGGGCGCGGGCAGCCCCCGCTTCCCCGGCCTGCACGGATTCGACGCCACGGTGCTCCCACGGGTGGAACGGGCCCTGATCGCCGGGCACGACATCGTGCTCCTTGGCGAGCGCGGCCAGGGCAAGACACGGCTGATCCGCACCCTGGCCGGGCTCCTCGACGAGTGGTCGCCCGCCGTCGCGGGCTGCCCCGTCAACGACCACCCCTTCGCCCCCGTGTGCCCCGGATGCCGCGCGCGGGCCGAGCGCGACGGCGACGCCCTGCCGGTCGTCTGGCGGCACCGCGACGACCGCTACGGGGAGAAGCTCGCCACCCCCGACACCGGTGTCGGCGAGCTCATCGGCGACGTGGACCCGGCACGGCTGGCGCGGGGGCGCTCGCTCAGCGACCCCGAGACCATCCACTACGGCCTCGTACCGCGCGCCAACCGGGGCGTCTTCTGCGTCAACGAACTGCCGGACCTGCCCGCCCGCGCCCAGGTGGCGCTCTTCAACGTCCTGGAGGAGCGCGACCTCCAGATCCGCGGGTACACCCTGCGGCTGCCGCTGGACCTGTTGCTGGTCGCCAGCGCCAACCCGGAGGACTACACCAGCCGCGGGCGGATCGTCACACCGCTCAAGGACCGGTTCGGCGCCCAGGTGCGCACCCACTACCCGCTGCGAC
The DNA here is from genome assembly GCF_001942255.1 of Nocardiopsis sp. CNR-923. Lineage (GTDB taxonomy): Bacteria > Actinomycetota > Actinomycetes > Streptosporangiales > Streptosporangiaceae > Nocardiopsis. Next base: position 38,534 of record NZ_MKKC01000066.1, on the reverse strand, counting down.
TCGACGACGAACTCGCGCTGGTGCGGCAGGAGGCGGCGCTCCCCGAGGGCACCACCGTGCCCGCGCACCTGCTGGAGGCCCTCGCGCGGTTCACGCGGCTGGTCCGCGCGTCCAAGAAGGTCGACGGTCGCTCCGGGGTGTCGGTGCGCTTCTCCGTGGCCGCCGCCGAGACCGTCGCCGCCTCCGCCCTGCGCCGCGCGGCCCTGACCGGCGAGGACGTCCCCGTGGCCCGGGTCAGCGACCTACCCGCCGTCGTCGAGCCGCTGTTGGGCAAGGTCGAGTTCGAGCTGGAGGCCGAGGGACGCGAGGTGGAGATCCTGCACGTGCTCCTGCGGCGGGCGGTCGCCGAGACCTTCCGCTCCCGGCTCGGCGAGGCCGACCTGTCCCCCATCGCCGACCGGTTCGCCGGGGGCGGCACCGTCGAGACCGGCGACCTCGTCGGCGCCGCCGAACTCCTGCGCCGGGTGGGCGCCGTGCCGGGCCTATCCGCCCTCATCGAGAGCGCCGCGCCCGAGGCGGAGGACGGTCCCCCCACCCAGGGTTTGGCCGCCGCGGTGGTCGAGTTCGCGCTCGAAGGGCTGTACCTGGAACGGCGCCTGTCCAAGGACGCGTCACCGACGGCGGGGTCTACCGGTTCTGACCCGCGACGACGCGGGCGCACACGGGAGGAGACGGGCATGGGGTTCCGCTACCGGGCGTACACGGGCGGCCCGGACCCGCTGGCCGACCCCGACCCGCCGCCCGCGGAGAAGTGGGTCGAGGCGAACGCCCCCGAACGGGAGCAGGCGGGGGACGGCGGCGCGGGCGAGGGCTCCGCCGAGGAGCGATCGCTGGACGGGACACGCGCCGACGGCCTCCTCCCTCCCGGGGAGGGGACCGGCCACGGACTCACCCCGCGCGAACTACGGCGGCTCGGCCGGATCGCGCTGCGCGACATCGAGCGCGCCGCACGGAGCGCAGCGGGGCGGCACGCGGGCGGCGCCGCGTCGGGTACCGAGCCCACGGGAGCGGCCCTTCCCCGCGAGGCCGACGACGACCGTCCCCTCGACCCCGTGGCCAGCGTGCGGGCGGCGGCGCTGCGCCGCGCCGTTCCCGGGGAGCGGGCGATCCGGCTGCGCGCGGACGACCTCCGCGTCGCCGAGACCGAACCGGTCGGCGCACGGGCGGTGTCGCTGTTGGTCGACCTGTCGCACTCGATGGTCGAGCGTGCCCTGCACACGGCTGCCACGCGGACCGCGCTGGCCCTGCACACCCTGGTCAGCGGCCATCACCCGGAGGACCGGATCCAACTGGTCGCTTCGGTGACACCGCCTACGAGCTGACGCCCGGCGCGCTGACGGCGCGGGAGCGGCGGCGCGCCCCCGGCACCAACCTGCACCACGCGCTCCGGCTGGCCAGGCGGAACGCGCGGCGCCACCGCGGCCTCCGGCCCCTGGTGCTGGTGGTCACCGACGGCGAGCCCACGGCGCACGTGGACGACGACGGCCGCGCCAGGTTCGCGTGGCCGCCCGATCCGCGTACCGCCGAGGTCACCCTCGGAGAGCTGGACGGGCTGCTGCGCGAGGGAGCGGAGGCGGTGTTCTTCCTGCTCGCCGACGACCCCCGGCTGCACGCCTTCGCCGCCGAGGTGGAACGGCGGCGGGCGGCGCGGGTCGTGCGCTCCGACGCCGCGGCACTGGGTCCGCTCGTTCTCGACCGGTATCTGGGGCGGCGGACCTGACCGCCCGGGAGACGGTGGTCAGTGTTCGAAGACGTTGACGTCGGAGGCCAGGACCAGCAGCGCCTCGGGGGCGTCGCCGCCGGAGTAGAGGAGCTGGTGGCGGTTGGCGGGCATGATCGTCTCGGTGAACCGCAGCGCGACCTCCCCGGCGTAGGCCACGCGCTCCTGGACGAGCAGCGGGATGCCGGGGCCGAGCCCGAAGGCCTGGGCCTCGTAGGGCGAGGGCATGCGCGCGCCGACGACGTCCCAGTTCCAGGTCTCGTGGTGACCCAGGCCGCTCAGGGTGGCGCTGACCCCCTGTTGGAGGCGTTCGGGCGACATCAGCGGTGTGTTGTTGGCGATGGTGAACGGGAAGTAGGTGATCTGGGACTGCCAGAGCCCGCCCTCGACGAAACGGTCGCAGGAGCGGATGACGACGAGGCCGCCCTGCGGTACCGCGAGGTCGGTCTCCGGGCGCAGGCGCTTGACCACGCGCGGGCTCATGGTGTCCAGGCTGACTTTGATCTTCTCGTGGATGTTGTCGTAGCCCGCCTCGCGCAGGTGCGGCTGGTAGCCCTCCTGGAAGCGCTCGGAGTCCGAGCCGCCGGAGACAGGTGTGGCCAGGTGGATGATCGGCCGGTGGTCCGCGGCGTAGGCTCCACGACCCGCGCGGATGGCGACGCGGCCCTCCTCCTGGAGGATGCGCATCCCCATGCGCGCCGTGGCGCGGGAGACGTCGAACCGCTCCGCGAGTTCCTCCTCCCCGGGCAGGCGTCGCCGGGCTTGTAGTCGCCCTTGGCGAGCGCCTCGCGCAGATGGTCGGCGACCACGGTCTTCTTCGACGTGCTCATCTGTGTGCTCAGTCCCGGTGGTAGGCCTTGAGGTTGCCGTGTTCGAACTGGTACCGGATGCTGTGCCCGGCGTAGACGGTGTGCACCACGCGGATCGGACACTCCTCGGAGTAGTCGGTGCGGTGCACGTTCAGCACGGGTACGCCCGGCGGGAGTTCGAGCTGCGACGCCTCGTGGGGTGTTGGCATGCGGGTCTCCACCTCGTCGACCCAGCCGACCTGGCGGTGACCGTGCCCCAGCATGACCTCCAGGGCGCTGTCCACGTCCTCGGGCATCATGAGCGCGGTGCCCTGGACGAGCTCCATGGGGTAGTAGGCCGAGCTGATGGAGCCGGACACGTCCCCGGAGAAGCGGTACATGCGGCGGACGACGGTCATGTCGCCCTCGGGGACGCGGAGCCGGCTCGCGATGTCGGGTGTGGCGCTGAGGAGCTGGAGTTCCTCCAGGGTCTGTCCGGACAGGGCGGACTCGTTGAGACCGGTGCCTTGGGTGGGGCGGGTGGCGTAGAAGGTCTCGGGGACGACGTTCTGGACGAAGTGCCCTCGGCCGGGTCTGCTGAGGATGAGTCCCTGGTTGCGGAGCATGCCCAGGGCGAGCCGGACGGTGTTGCGGGAGGCTCGAAGCGTTCCTCCAGCTGCTTCTCGGAGGGGAGCTGTCCTCCGGGAGGAAGGGTGCGGTCCTGGATCTCGCGGCGCAAGACCCGGGCGTCTGTCGATATCTACTCTCTGCCCGCATGAGTCCGTTCCCGAAGGGGTAGTAGTCCAACAGGTTGGCTTGTACCAACAAGATGAGCACGACACCAACAGAACATGTCCATCTGGTCCGCCGCTACCCATCCTAGAGGAAGGCGACCCTAAGTACACGGCCCCCGGTCCCGGAGCCGACGGAGATCATCCGTGGTCGTCGCCCGCCGCCGACCACCGAGCACACGGAAGAGACCTCGTGAGCACCCGTGAGACCCCCTCCCACGAAGGGAGAGGGGAGTCAGCGGAACTGAACCGACATCCGTGAGGAGAACCCCATGATCCCCCTCGTCATCACGCTCGTCGGCGTCGTACTCCTGGGCCTGGCCGCGGGGTTCCTCCTCGCCGTCTCCATCGGCATCCGCCGTCAGGACCGCCGTGGGAGCTACCGATCCCTGCGCGACGACGAAGACCGGAGCGCCCTGTCCCGCACCGGAAGCCTCGTCGTCGGCCTGCGCTTTCCCAACGACGCCCGGTCCCCCGACCCGCGGGACCGCACCCCCAGCGCGGTCTGAGGCCCGGTCAGTCCTCCAGCGCCCGCAGCAGATCCGCCACCAGGTCGTCCGCGGACTCGATGCCGACGGAGACCCGCACCAGGTCGGGCGGAACCTCCAGGGCGGAACCCGCGGTCGACGCGTGCGTCATCCGACCGGGGTGCTCGACCAGGGACTCGACGCCTCCCAGTGACTCCCCCAGAGTGAAGACCTCGGTGCGCTCGCACAGCCGCAGCGCCGCCTTCTCCCCGTCGCGCAGGGTGAAGGACACCATTCCGCCGAAGGAGCGCATCTGCCGCTCCGCGATCTCGTGCCCCGGGTGACCGTCCAACCCGGGGTAGTACACCGTGCGCACCGCCGGGTGGCGCTCCAGTTCGGCAACGACCCGCTCGGCGTTGGCGCTGTGCCGGTCCATGCGCACGCCCAGCGTCTTGATCCCGCGCAGGGTCAGCCAGGAGTCGAACGGCCCCGGAACGGCGCCCATGGTGTTCTGGTGGAAGGCCAGCCGCTCGCCCAGTTCGGCGTCGGCGACCACCAAGGCGCCGCCGACCACGTCGGAGTGCCCGCCGAGGTACTTGGTCGTGGAGTGCACCACCACGTCCGCGCCCAGCGTGAGCGGCTGCTGGAGGTAGGGCGAGGCGAACGTGTTGTCGACGACGTACAGCGCGCCCGCGTCGTGTGCGATCCGCGCGACCGTCTCGATGTCGGTGATGTTGAGCAGGGGGTTGGTGGGCGTCTCCGTCCACACGACCCTGGTGGTGGGGCGCAGCGCCGCGCGCACGGCCTCGGGGTCGGTCTGGTCGACCGCGTCCCAGGTGACGCCCCAGCGCTCGACGACCTTGGAGATCAGCCGGAAGGTGCCGCCGTAGGCGTCGCCGGGGATGATGACGTGGTCGCCGGGCGACAGGACCGTGCGCAGCAGCGTGTCCTCGGCGGCCATGCCCGAGGCGAAGGCCAGCCCCCGCACTCCGGACTCCAGCGCGGCCAGGCACTCCTCAAGGGCGGCGCGCGTCGGGTTGCCCGTGCGCGAGTACTCATAGCCCTGGCGCAGACCGCCCACGCCGTCCTGGGCGTAGGTGCTGGTCTGGTAGATCGGTACCACCACGGCCCCGGTCCCGGCGTCCGGTTCCTGCCCCGCGTGGATGGCCAGCGTCTCAAACCCGTCGAACGTCATGGGGCCACAATAGCCGCCAATCGCCGCTGAAGACCCGGCTTCCACAGGCCCTAGGCGGGCGGGAACCGCGTGGCCGAACCCGGTTCCGGCGGCTCGGTCGGCGCCTCGGGCGGCAGCCCCGCAGCAGGGGTGGGCACACGGGTGGGGGTGCCGCTCTCGCGCATCCGCGGGTCCCAACCCAGCTCGGAGTCGTGGGTGCGCACGATCCTCCCGGGGACGCCGGCGACGACGCAGTGGTCGGGGTAGTGGCCGGGCCGGACCACCGTGCCCGCCGCGACCACGCAGTTGCGGCCCAGGTGCGCCCCGGGCAGGATCACCGCGTTCGCGCCGATCCAGCTGCCGTCGCGATGCTCACGGGGTCGTCGACGGGCCACTGGAGGCCGACGGGGATCTCGGTGTTGGCGTAGGAGTGGTTCTGGTCGGTGATGTAGACGTAGGGGCCGGTGTAGACGTGGTCCCCGATGTCCACGGACCGGTGCGCGACGATGTGCGACCCGCGGCCGATCGCGCAGCCCGAGCCGATCCGCACGACGGTGCAGGGACCCAGGTCGTAGTCGGGGCCCATGCCCGCCGCGAGGGTCATGTCGCCGCCCAGCACGGTGTGCACGCCGATCTCGATCCACGGCTCCCCGTACAGGGTCGCGGTCGGGAAGGCGATCGCGGAACCCGCGCCGAAGCGGGCGAACCTCCGGGCCGCCTTGGAGTCCGCGCGGATTTCGGCGTTGCTCCTCGCGTACGACCAGACGGAGCGGATGATCCAGGACAACAGCCGCGACACGCGAGCTCCCATGTGTTACCTGCCAGTAATGTTGCCGCGAAGGGTAGCAGTGTCCGAGTATGCGCCGATCCACATGGTATGCACACGCCGGGGCCCCGAACCGCGCGGAAGGCGGTCCGGCCCCGAGGCGGGCGCCGAGCCGGAGACGTCCGTCGGGGGCCGCGCCCTCGACGAGGCCCCCGCACGGCGGTGGGCTCAGCCGGACAGGTGGGCCAGCAGGTCCTGCCGGGTGAGGATCCCCACGGGGCGGCCGTCGCGCAGCACGACCAGCGCACCCGAGCCCCGCAGCAGGCGCACGCAGTCGCTGACCGGCGTACCCGTGCCGACCGTGGCCAGCGGCCTGCCCATGTGCGTCTCCACGCTGTCGTCCAGCTGGGCGCGGCCGTCGAAGAGGGCGTCCAGGACGTCGCGTTCGGCGATGGAGCCGACCACCTCGGCCGCCATGACCGGCGGCTCCTCCTTCATGACCGGCAGCTGGGAGACCCCGTACTCGCGCATGATCGCCACGGCCGTGCCGAGGGTCTCGTGCGGGTGGGTGTGCACGAAGTCCGGCATCGCGGCGTCCTTGCCGCCGAGCACCTGCCCCGCGGTGGCCTCCTCGGTCTCCGCCGACAGGAAGCCGTAGTCGGCCATCCACTCGTCGTTGAAGATCTTGCCGAGGTAGCCGCGACCGCCGTCGGGCAGCAGCACCACGATGACGTCCTCGGGCCCCGCGTCCCGCGCCACCCGCAGCGCCGCCTCGACCGCCAGTCCGCAGGAGCCGCCGACCAGCAGCGCCTCCTCGCGCGCCAGTCGGCGCGTCATGAGGAAGGAGTCCTTGTCGCTGACGGCCACGATGTCGTCGCAGATCCCCGTGTCGTAGGTGCCGGGCCAGATGTCCTCGCCCACGCCCTCGACCAGGTAGGGGCGGCCCGACCCGCCCGAGTACACCGATCCCTCGGGGTCGGCGCCGATCACCTCGACCCGCCCCCGCGAGACCTCCTTGAGGTAGCGGCCGGTGCCGGTGATCGTCCCGCCGGTGCCGATGCCCGCGACGAAGTGCGTCACGCGCCCCTCGGTCTGCTCCCAGATCTCGGGACCGGTGGAGTGGTAGTGCGACTCCGGGTTGTTCTGGTTCTCGTACTGGTTGGGCTTCCACGCACCGGTGATCTCCTCGGCCAACCGGTCGGAGACCGAGTAGTAGGAGTCGGGGTGGTCGGGGGCGACCGTCGTCGGGCAGACCACGACCTCGGCGCCGTAGGCACGCAGCACCGCCAGCTTGTCCGGACCCACCTTGTCCGGGCAGACGAAGACGCAGCGGTAGCCCTTCTCCTGCGCGACCATGGCCAGCCCGATCCCGGTGTTGCCGGAGGTCGGCTCGACGATGGTGCCGCCCGGCCTGAGCGCGCCGCTCTTCTCCGCCGCCTCGACCATGCGCAGCGCGATGCGGTCCTTCACCGAACCGCCGGGGTTGAAGTACTCGACCTTGGCGAGGATGGTCGGCGCGAGCCCCTCGGTGACCTTCCGAAGACGCACCAGCGGGGTGTCCCCCACCAGGTCGATCAGTGAGTCGTGTACCCGCACTGTGGGCTCCCTCAGAGTCATGGCGACCGGATCCGTCGGTGCGCCTGGTCCTCGCCCCCGGCCGCCTCGACCGGGGCGGTGGGCCGGTCCGACCCACCACACCTCGACTCTAAGCCGTTCCCGCGGGGTTCGCGCCGCGCTCCCGCGGTGTCGGTCACCCGATGTCACCCGACGTCACGCGCGGGCGTGATCGGGCTGACCGCCGGGCGGGGATCGTGTGCCGCCCGGGGTACGTGACCCGGCGGTGCTCCGGATGTAGCCTCGAATCCAAGCGGCCCGCCCCAGGGCGGACGGAGACGAGGCCCGGGGGTGGTCGGATGCTGCGAGCCGTACGCGCACGGCGCATCGCCGCCGCCACGGCGTTCGGCGGCGGCGGCGTGACACTGGTGGGCGCGGGCGCCGTCGCCCTCCTCTACCTCCAGGCGCGACTGGCCCGACGCGCGGTCGGCGTCACCCGGTGGGACCGGCCCCGGGTCAACGGGGTCTACGGCGACGGCCCCGAACCGCCTCTGCGCATGCTCGTGCTGGGCGACTCCACGGCAGCCGGTTTCGCGGTCCCCGAGGCGGCGCAGACCCCGGGCGTGCTGCTGGCGGCGGGGATCGCGCGCGCGGCCGACCGGCCCGTGCGGCTGCGGTGCACCGCCTCTCCCGGCGCGACCTCGGCCGACCTCACCGGGCAGGCCGAACGCGCCGAGGCCTTCCACAAGGCCACCCGCTACGACGTGGCGGTCGTCTTCATCGGCGCCAACGACGTGATCCGCAGGGTACGCCCGGGCGACGCCGTCGACCAGTTGCGCGACCTCACCCGCCGTCTCGTCGGCCAGGGCACGGCGGTGGTCGTGGCGACCTGCCCGGACCTCGGCACGGTCCGCCCGATCGGCTGGCCGCTCCGATCGGTCGCGCGACGGGTCTCCCGGCAGCTCGCCGCCGCGCAGACCATCGCCGTCACCGAGGTGGGCGGGTACACGGTCTCCATGAGCGACCTGCTCTCCGACGACTTCCGGTCCGACCCCCACTCCATGTTCGGCCCCGACCGGTTCCATCCGTCGCGCTCGGATACGCCCAGGCGGTGTCCGCCGTCCTGCCCTCGGTGTGCGCCGCGCTCGGGCTGTTCCCCGGACTCGGCGAGCCCGAACGGTCCGAGGGCATCCTGCCGGTGGACCGCGCCGCGGTGATCGCCGCCGAGACCCCGGGCACAGAGGTCTCACGGATCCCCGTGGAGCCGACGGGCCGACGCGGACGGTGGGCTGCCCTCGTCCGGGCCCCCTTCCGCCAGCGCGCGCCCGGACGGGTCCGGCGGACGTCCCGACCGGGGCTGCCGCCGGGTGGCGGTCGGCCGAGACGGCCGGGCGGACCTCCCGCGACCGGGCGGACGGCACGGACGAAGCGCCAAGGCCGACCCCGGGTGGCGACGGCGAGGGACCGACATGTTAACTGGTCAGTAACAAGACGGGCCCCGGGGGTCGAGGCAGGCCAGGCCGCCCGGCCACGCGAGGGACCGGCACCGCAGCACCCCGACACCGAATGGGACGAAGCACATGCCCGAAGCAGTCATCGTCGCCACCGCGCGCTCCCCGATCGGCCGCGCCTTCAAGGGCTCCCTGAAGGACATCCGACCCGACGACCTGACCGCCCAGATCGTCGGCGCGGCCCTGGCCCAGGTCCCCGAGCTCGACCCCAAGGACATCGACGACCTCATGCTCGGCTGCGGTCTGCCCGGCGGCGAGCAGGGCTTCAACCTGGCCCGGATCGTCGCCGTCCAGCTCGGCCTCGACACCGTCCCGGGCACCACCGTGACGCGGTACTGCTCCTCGTCCCTCCAGACCACCCGCATGGCCTACCACGCGATCAAGGCGGGCGAGGGCGACGTGTTCGTCTCGGCCGGCGTGGAGACGGTCAGCCGCTTCGCCCACGGCAGCAGTGACAACCCGCAGAACGAGAACCCGCTCTTCGCCGACGCCAAGGCCCGCACGGAGAAGCGCGCCGAGGGCGGCGCCGAGACGTGGACCGACCCGCGCGAGGACGGCGACCTGCCCGACGCCTACATCGCGATGGGCCAGACCGCCGAGAACGTCGCCCAGATCGCCGGCGTCTCCCGCCAACGCCAGGACGAGTTCGCGGTCCGCTCGCAGAACCTCGCCGAGAAGTCCTCGGACAACGGTTTCTGGGAGCGTGAGATCACTCCGGTGACCCTCCCGGACGGCACCGTGGTCAGCACCGACGACGGCATCCGCCGCGGCACCACCTACGAGAAGGTCAGCGCGCTCAAGCCGGTGTTCCGGCCCGACGGCACGGTGACCGCGGGCAACGCCTGCCCCCTCAACGACGGCGCCGCCGCACTGGTCATCATGAGCGACACCCGGGCCGCCCAGCTGGGCGTCACCCCGCTGGCGCGCATCGTGTCCACTGGGGTCAGCGGCCTGAGCCCCGAGATCATGGGCCTGGGCCCGGTGGAGGCTTCCCGACAGGCGCTCGCCCGCGCCAACATGGCCATCGGCGACATCGACCTGGCGGAGATCAACGAGGCCTTCGCCGCACAGGTCCTGCCCTCCGCGGAGCGGCTCGGCATCGACATCGACGGCCAGCTCAACGTCAACGGCGGCGCCATCGCGGTCGGCCACCCGTTCGGCATGACCGGCGCCCGGATCACCGGCACGCTGCTCAACGGCCTGCGGTTCCACGACAGGACGTTCGGCCTGGAGACCATGTGCGTGGGCGGCGGCCAGGGCATGGCGGCCGTCTTCGAGCGCCTGAGCTGACATCGCGGGGCGACTCGGCCACTGCCGCCCGGACCCTCCCGCACGGTCCGGCGCGGCCGTTCCGCGGAGCGCGAGGACAGCCGCGCGGACAAACGATCTGCCTCCTGCAGGGTAAAAGCTGGTGACCGGGGCTTGTCCAGAACGTGATCCTGATGCAGTGTCGCAGGTAAGGTCACACGCCAACGCGCCGGAGGTGCCCATGTCGGTTACCCACTCGCCGGAGATCCACGCCAAGCTCGTCGAACGCGTCCCGGCCGTCACCGGCCGCGGGCTCCCCGAGTGGTTCGACGCCCTGGACAAGGGCCCGAGCCTGCTCCGCTGCTCGGCCCGTTCGAACTGGCTCGCCGACGAGTACAGCCTGCCCCACTGGTACGCCCAGGCGATCGTCACGGAGTACGAGCGCCGACGCCGCAACCGTTCGATTCCCACCCCTCGTCGCGACGGATCCTGACCCGTCCAGCGACGTGGCCCGCTGCCGGAGCCGCGTCCCACGGCGAAGGGGCCACCCCCGGGCAGAACCCGGGAGGCGGCCCCTCGCCACGTCCGACACCGCCGCCGTTACTCGGCGAAGATCGACTTGATGATCCAGAGCAGGCGCAGGATCTCGATGTAGAGCCAGACCAGCGACACGGTCAGGCCGAAGGCGAACTGCCAGGCGAACTTCGCGGGGATGCCCGCCTGGACGCCCTCCTCGATGCCGCGGAACTCGATCGCGAGCGTCAGGGCCGCGACGACCACGAGCACGAGGCCGACCACGAGGCCCAGCGGACTGGGCTCGCGCAGGCCGAGGCCGCCGGCGATGAAGAAGCTCAGCACGAAGTTGACGAGCAGGAGCACGAAGCGCCCAGGACCGCGAAGGTGACGGCCTTGACGAAGCCGTCGGTCACCTTGATGATCCGGAACTTGTACAGCGCCAGCATCACACCGAACACGGCGACGGTGCCGACCACGGCCTGGGAGACCAGGGAGGCACTCGCACCCCCGTCACCGGTGGTCACCGCCAACTGCGCGCCGAGCAGGGCCGACAGGCCACCGACGAACAGACCCTCCAGGGCCGAGTAGGTCAGGATCAGGCCGGCGCTGGTGCTCTGCTTGAAGCCGATGATCAGGCCCAGGACGAGACCGCCCAGGGCGCCGACCACGGTCAGCAGCAGGGCGAGACCCGGGTTGAAGCTGAAGAGGAAGTAGTTGACGACGCCCAGGACCGCGACGATCCCGAGCGACATGCCGGTGCGCACGACGACGTCGTCGATGGTCATCGGCTGGGCGTCGGCGCCCTGGACCGGACCCGCGGGGTATCCCTGATGCGGATATCCGGGCTGGCCGTAGCCCTGCTGGGGGTAGGTGGCCTGAGGGTACGGCTGGCCGTACCCCGGCTGACCATAACCCTGCTGGGGGTATCCCTGCTGCGGGTACGCCTGACCGTAGCCGGGCTGGGCGTAGCCGCCCGTGCCGGACTGCTTGAGCGCCCGCTTGAGGACGGGGTTGGAACTCCGCAACCTCATGTCTCGTCATGGCCTTTCACGCGTGGTTTGCTGCCCACACGGTAACGTACAGGCTTCCGCCGGGTTCCTGGGGCAGGTCACAAGTTCACACCGGGGGCGTGGCGCCCCGCCGGGGAGGGGTCGGAGCCCCGGCAGCGCGACGGCACGACGCGGGGCCGGCGCCCCCGCGTGGGAACACCGGCCACGGCGGCGTCGGCCGGATCAGTTCCGGGTGATCACCGAACGCGCCAGGAACAGCACGTTGGCCGGGCGCTCGGCGAGGCGGCGCATGTAGTAGCCGTACCACTCGTCGCCGTAGGGGACGTACACGCGCATCCGCCGGCCCTCGGCCGCCAGTCGGACCTGCTCGGCGTCGCGGATGCCGTAGAGCATCTGGTACTCGTACTGGTCCGCCGTGCGGCCGTTGGCCTTGGCCAGCTCACCGGCGATGGCCACCATGCGCGGATCGTGCGAGGCGACCATCGGGTAGCCGTCGCCCTCCATGAGGATGCGCAGCGCCCGCACGTAGGCCTTGTCGACCTCGGCCTTGTCCCGGTAGGCGACCGAGGCGGGCTCGTCGTAGGCGCCCTTGCACAGACGCACGCGCGAACCGGCGCCGCTCAGGTCGCGGCAGTCGGCCTCGGTGCGGTGCAGGTAGGCCTGCAGGACCGCGCCGACGCTCGGGAAGTCCTCACGCAGCTCACGCAGGATTCCCAGCGTGGAGTCGGTGGTGGTGTGGTCCTCCATGTCCAGCGTCACCGTGGTGCCGATCGCCGCCGCGGCCCCGGCGATTCGCCGGGCGTTGTCCAACGCGATCTTCTCGCCGTCCTGGTCGAGGAACTGACCGACCGCCGACAGTTTGACCGACACCTCGGCGCGCCCGCCCAGACCGGCCTCGCCCAGGGCTGCCAGCAAGTCCTCGTAGGCGGTCACCGTGGCGCTGGCCTGCGCCAGGTCGGTGGTGTCCTCGCCCAGGAAGTCGAGCGTGACGTACCGGTCGGCGGCCAGGTCGGCGACGGTGGGCAGGGCCTCGTCGAGGGAGGAGCCCGCGACGAACCGGGAGACCAGGCCCCGGGTGACGGGAGTGCGCTCGACGATCGTGCGACAGGTCTTGGACCTGGCGGCGAGCAGCAGGGACGTGCGAAGCATGGAGACCTCGAAGATGACGTGCGCGAGCCGGTCGGCTGGCGCGGACTGCGGTGACTGCCGGAGATGACCGGCCCACCGGTGAACTCCTCGGGGGGTGGCCCGCCCCGCGCGCCGGAGCGGCGGCGCGCGGACCGTGCTGACCGTGCGGGCGGACCCGACTAGTCCATGTGCGGGTAGGAGGAGGTCGTCGGGGCGACGAAGGTCTCCTTGATGGCGCGCGGACTGACCCAGCGCGACAGGTTCTGCGCCGAACCGGCCTTGTCGTTGGTACCGGAGGCGCGGCCGCCGCCGAACGGCTGCTGGCCCACGATGGAGCCGGTCGGCCGGTCGTTCACGTAGAAGTTGCCCGCGGTGAAGCGCAGCGCCTCGGTGGCCCTGGCGATCGCGGCACGGTCCTTGGCCAGGACGGCGCCGGTCAGAGCGTAGGCCGAACCCTGGTCGACGACGTCGAGGATCTCGTCGAACTTCTCGTCCTCATAGACGTGGACGGCGACGATCGGGCCGAAGTACTCGGTGCGGAACACGTCGTGGGAGGGGTCGGAGCCCTCGATCACGGTCGGACGGACGAAGTAGCCGACCGAGTCGTCGGCGGTGCCGCCCGCGATGATCGACAGGGTCGGGTCGGACTTGGCGTCCTCCAGGACCTTGGCGAGCTTGTCGAAGGCGCGGCGGTCGATGACGGCGCCGACGAAGTTCGACAGGTCGGTGACGTCGCCCATGCTGATCGCCTCGGTCTCGGCGACGAGATCGTCGCGGACCTTCTCCCACACCGAGCGGGCGACGAACGCGCGCGAGGCGGCCGAGCACTTCTGGCCCTGGTACTCGAAGGCGCCGCGGACGATCGCGGTGCGCAGGACCTCGGGGTCGGCGGAGGAGTGCGCGACGATGAAGTCCTTGCCGCCGGTCTCGCCGACGATGCGCGGGTAACTCCTGTAGTCGGAGATGTTCTCGCCGACGGTCTTCCACAGGTGCTGGAAGGTGCGGGTCGAACCGGTGAAGTGCACACCGGCCAGGTCCGGGTCGTTCAGGGCGACGTCGGAGACGGCCAGGCCGTCGCCGGTCACCATGTTGATGACGCCCGGGGGAAGACCGGCCTCCTCCAGCAGGCGCATCGTGAACTCTGCGGCGAACTGCTGCGTCGGGGACGGCTTCCACACGACCACGTTGCCCATGAGGGCCGGGGCCGTGGGCAGGTTGCCCGCGATGGCGGTGAAGTTGAAGGGCGTGATCGCGTAGACGAAGCCCTCCAGCGGTCGCTGCTCCATGCGGTTCCACACGCCGGGGACGCTCAGCGGCTGCTGCTCGATGAGCTGCCGCGCGTAGGAGACGTTGAAGCGCCAGAAGTCGATGAGCTCGCAGGCCGAGTCGATCTCCGCCTGCTGCACCGTCTTGGACTGGCCGAGCATGGTCGCGGCGTTGATCGTGGCGCGCCACCGGCCGGAGAGCAGTTCGGCGGCGCGCAGGATGATGGCGGCGCGGTCGTCGAAGGACATCGCGCGCCAGGCCGGGGCCGCGGCCTTGGCGGCGGCGATCGCGTCGCGGGCGTCGTCGTGGGTGGCGTTGCCCATGGTGCCCAGGACGGCGGCGTGGCGGTGCGGCTGCACGGCGTCGATGCGCTCGCCGCCACCCATGCGGCGCTCACCGGCGATGTACATCGGCAGGTCGATGCCCTCCCGACCGAGTGCGTCGAGTTCGGCGACGAGCTCGGCGCGCTCAGCGCTGCCGGGCGCGTACGACAGAACGGGTTCGTTCTTCGGCAGCGGGACGTTGGTCACGGCGTCCATGGGCACCTCCCTGGGAAGTCTGTCCCTGTTCCGCACAGGGTTGATCTGATTCAACGCTCTCAGAACCAACGTATGGGAACCTTGTGGGACAGGCCACTCTTTGCCCGGCTTGTTTGTCCAATGGGACAAAATGGGGGTCATATGAACACAGACGCCCCATATTCCGGACCGATCCGCCCCGGAGACGACGACCTTCGCCTGCCCGTGGCGCGACACGACGTCATACCTGGTCATCCTGGTGAGGGTGAGGCGGGGGCGTCGGGGATCCCCTTGCGGAGGCTCCTCCTCGTCGTGGGCGATCCGGTGATGGACGTCGCGGCGGCCCCCGCCGGGTTGGATGTCCAGGTGGACAACGTCGTCATCCTCGATCCGGAGGACCGCGCCGAGGCCCGGTCGGGGGACCTCGTGCTGCTGATCGGCGCCCGCGGAGGCGCCGCCCGCAGGCTCGTACGGGCGCTCGCCGAACGGGGCGCGACGGCGGTGGCGGTCAAGACGAGCCGCCACGCCCCGCCCGAGGAGGTGCTGCCGCCGCCCGCGGGCTCACGGGGGCCCCGCCCCTACCGCTCCGGGGTCAAGGACGAGTTGGCCGCCCTGCGCGCGGAGGCCGAGGACGCCGGAATCGCGCTGCTCGCGGTACGTCCCGAGGTGCGCTGGGACCAGTTGCAGTCGGTGTGCCAGAACATCGTCGACGACGCCCGGCCCTCCCACTCCGAGGACCCGGGCGAGACCTCCGGCGACCTGTTCTCCATGGCGCAGACGATCGCGCGGTTGACCAACGGGCTGGTGGCCATCGAGGACTCGGCGAGCCGGGTGCTGGCCTACTCGTCCGGTTCCGAGGTGGACGAACTGCGCCGCCTGTCCGTCCTGGGCCGCCGGGGCCCGGAGCCCTACCTGGCGCTGTTGCGGGAGTGGGGGGTGTTCACCAAGCTACGCTCGGGCGAGGAGGTCGTGCGCATCGACGAACGCCCCGACCTGGGCATCCGCCGACGCTTGGCGGTGGGCATCCACGCGGGTCGCCAGCCGTTGGGCTCGATCTGGGTGCAGGAGGGGTCGGAGCCGCTGGCCGAGCACGCCGAGGAGGCGCTGCTGGGCGCGGCGCGCACGACCGCGCTGCACATGATCCGGCAGCGGACCCAGGCCAGCGCGGGGCTGCGCCTGCGGGAGGATCTGCTGTCGAGCCTGTTGGAGGGGCGAATCGACGCGAGCGCGCTGGCCGACACGGTGAAGGTGCACGCCGACCGCGGGGCGCTGGTCGTGGCGTTCTCCCTCACCCAGCAGTCGGCGCCGACCGCCGACGCGGAGGCGCACGGCGAGGAGCGCCCAGAACGGCCCGGGCCGCCTGACCGGCCCGAACGCGAACTGCGGCGCCGCCAGCTCATCGACCTGGTGTCAGTGCACACCGCCGCCTACCGGCGCAGCGCGCTGGTGACCGAGCTGGGCGGACGGGTGTACGTGCTCCTACCCGATCTCGTGCGGGGCCGTGAAGGGTGGCGAGGCGTGGAGCAGTCGGTGCTCGCGCTGACCCGCAAGACCGTGGCGGCGGCGCGCGCGGCCCTGGACCTGGAGGTGCAGGCGGCCGTGGGATCGTTGGTGGAGCGGTTGGGCGAGGTCCCCGACTCCCGTGCGGAGGCGGACCGGGTGCTGGACGCGATGGGTCGCGACCTGGACCGGGGCCTTGACTGGGAGGTCGCCACCATCTCCGACGTGCGTTCGCGGGTGTTGATCAGTGAGACCCTGGCCCATCTGCGGGAGGACCCGTCGCTGCGCGATCCCCGGGTGAGCCGCCTGATCGAGCACGACCGCTCGGGCGGCGCCGACCTGGTGACCTCGCTGCTGGCCTACCTGGAGGCGTTCGGGGACGCGCGTGCTGCGGCGGCGCGGCTGCACATCCACCCGAACACCCTGCGGTACCGGGTACGGCGGGCCGCCACGGTGAGCGGCATCGACCTGGGCGACCCGGGCGAGCGGCTCTTCACTCAGCTCCAGTTGCTGATGGAGCACCACGGGCCGACCCGCTGACCGCCGCGGCCCGTGCCGAGCCCGCGAGGCCGGGTGAGCACAGCGAGAGGGCGTACGGGGATCTACAGGAGAAGCCGAGCCGCCAGCGAGGAACGAGCCAGGCGAAGGCGACGACGAAGAACCCCGTTCTCCACGTCCCGAGCGGCGCGCCGAGCCCGCGAGGCCGGGTGAGCACAGTACCCCCGGTCGGACTCGAACCGACACTTGTGACCCTTTTAGGGGGCCTGCCTCTTCCATTGGGCTACGAGGGCGAGCCCATCATACCGGCCGGGGTGATTGCCCACTTTGACTCGGCTTGGCCGGATGGGGACACGAAACGGCCGGCTTCCCCTGGGAAACCGGCCGTTCCGTGCGCGTGCCCGCGGGTCAGCTGACGCGGCGCAGGTGACCGTCCTGGACGATCTGCGGCGCGCTGGCCTCCTCGAAGGCGTGCCGCGGCTCGATCATCTCCGGCAGCGCGGCGAAGTCGCGGCGCAGCAGGAAGGCGAGCGTCCAGTCGGCCAGCACCCGCATCTTGCGGTTGAAGGTCGGAACGGCGTACAGGTGGTAGGCGCGGTGCGCGTACCAGGCGAGGCGGCCGTTGAGCTTGATCTTCCCGAACAGCTGGGCCGCACCCTTGTGCAGGCCGAGCCCGGCGACGGCGCCGAGGTTCCTGTGGCGGTAGGCCTTGAGCTTGCCGCCGCGCAGGGTGGCGACGACGTTGTCGGCGAGCACGGGGGCCTGGCGGACAGCGTTCTGGGCGTTGGGCGGGTAGTAGCCGCCGTTGCCGTCGGGCACCTGGGCGTTGTCACCGCCGGCGAAGGCGTTCTCCACACCGTTGACGGTGAGGTGCTCGCTGGTGTCGACGTGGCCCTTGGGGCCGAGCGGCAGGTCGCTGGCCTCGACGACCGGGCTGGGCTTGACGCCCGCCGTCCACACCAGGGTGCCCGCGTCGAACTCGGTGCCGTCGCTGAGCTTGACGCGCTGGTCGGTGGCCGACTCCAGGAAGGTCTTGAGCCGGACGTCGATGCCGCGCTGGCGCAGCTGGTTGAGCGCCTTGGTGCCGACCTCGGGGCCGACCTCGGGCAGGATCTTGTCGGCCGCCTCGATGAGGTAGAACTGGACGTCATCCAGGCCGATCGAGCTGTACATCCGGACCGCGTCGCGGACCAGGTCCTCCAACTCGGCGATGGCCTCGGCCCCGGCGAAACCGCCGCCGACGAAGACGAAGCGGAGCGCCTTGGCGCGGACTTCGGCGTCGTCGGTGGAGTCGGCGATGGCGAGCTGGTTGAGGACGTGGTTGCGGAGGTAGGTGGCCTCCTCGACGGTCTTGATGCCGATGCCCCACTCGGCCAGGCCCGGGATGGGTAGCGTGCGCGAGACCGCGCCGGCGGCCAGCACGATCTGGTCGTAGCGCAGGGTCTCGGGCTCACCCACGTTGGGCTCGTAGCGGACGGTGCGCTCGGCGTGGTCGATGCGCACGACCCGGCCGCCGAGGACGCGGACCCGGTCGAAGACCTTGCGCAGGGGCACCACCACGTGGCGCGGGGAGATGTTGCCGGCCGCGGTCTCGGGCAGGAACGGCTGGTAGGTCATGTAGGAGTTCGGGTCGATGACGGTGATGCGGGCCTCACCGGGACCGAGCTTCCTCTCCAGCCGCCTCGCGGTGTACATCCCGAGGTAACCGCCGCCGACGATGAGCACGTGCGGGATCTCCGCCTCGTCCCCTCCGCCGTGTACCAGTCGGTAGTTCCTGCTCTCGGTCATCGCATATCCGCCCTAACGGTGTTCTGTGGCGCCCTTGCCCAGGGCGAAGAAGAATGTCACGGTGCTCGGTCGCCCCGTCGAGACGCCCGTTCAGGCCCTGGCGGAGACCTTCGGCGCGTGACGACCCCGTTGCTTGTGCATTCTTTCACAAGCACGTACCGGCAGAGAAGGTTCACAGCCGTTCACCTTCCCAACACTTTCCCACCCACGTCCGTGACGTCTGCGCAGGTCAGAAGAGTTGTGAATGCTTTCACAAGGCCAGCCCGGGTGACACGTCTCACCCGGACGAGCAGGTCAGGGGATTCGCGCTCCCCTCCCCCCGTGCCCGTTCGGGCACCGCCTACACGACCAGACTCCAGGCGACCCCGTCCAGGATGTCGTGCTCACTCGCCGTGAAGCAGTCCGCGCCCGTGCGCGCCAGGACCCGGGACAGCACCAGCGCGCCCGCACCGATCACGTCCACCCTGCCGGGGTGCATGACACCGATCCGCGCCCGCTCGGCGTGATGGGAACGCAGGAGTTCGTCCGTGATGCGCCCCAGGTCGGCGACGTCCACCCGCGTGTGGTGGATCCGTTCGGAGTCGTACTCGGGCAGGCCGAGGGCGATCCCCGCGACCGTGGTCGCGGTCCCGGCCACGCACACCACCGAACCGGCCTCCCGCAGCGGAACGACCTTCTCCACCTCGTCGAGCGCGGCGTCGATGTCCGCCGTGGCCGCCGCGACCTGTTCGGCGGTCGGCGGGTCGTCGCGCAGGTGCCGCTCGGTCATCCGCACGCACCCGACGTCCACCGACAGCGACGCCCGCACCAGCTCGCCGTCCGGGCCGCCCTCGCCGCCGAGGACGAACTCGGTGGACCCGCCGCCGATGTCGACCACCAGGAACGGCGGCGTGAACCCGTCGTCCTCCGCCTCGGCCTCGAACTCGGCTGTGGCTCCCACGAAGGACAGCTCCGCCTCGTCCAGCCCGGTGACCACCTCGGGTTCGACCCCGATGATCTCCTTCACCCCGTCGACGAACACCTGGCGGTTGCTCGCGTCCCGGGTCGCACTGGTCGCCACCATGCGGACCGTGTCCGGACCCAACTCGATGCCGTACGCACGGATCGCCTCCGCGTAGCCGCGCAGCGCGTCGAAGGTGCGCTCCAGGGCCTGGGGCGCGAACGCCCCCGTCTGGTCGACGCCCTCACCCAGACGGACGATCTCCATCCGCCGGTCGACGTCGACCACCTGGACCTCGTCGCCGTCCACGTGCACGACCTCGGCCACCAGCAGCCGGATCGAGTTGGTTCCGCAGTCGATGGCCGCGACACCGCTCATGACCTGTTCCCTTCCTCGGGCCCGTCCTCGTCCACGCACACACACGGCCCCCGGTCCCACCAGTCCGGGAGCTCCTTCAGCGTCTCGGCCCCGAACGGGTTGCCCCCCGGCTCCGCCAGCTCGTGGGCGACCAGCGCGTGCAGGCACTTGACCCGGGTCGGCATACCCCCGGTGCTCTGCATCCCCGCGGGCAGCGGCTCCACCCCGTCGAGCCGCGCCTGCTCGTCGCGCTGGGCCAGGTAGGACTCGTGCGCCCTGGTGTAGGCCGCCTGGAGCTCGGGGTCCTCGCCCAGGCGTTCCTGCATCGCGCGCATGCGACCCTCGTTCTCCAGCCGACCGATGGCGGAGGCCGCGCGCGGGCAGGTCAGGTAGTACAGCGTCGGGAACGGTTCACCGCTCTCCAGACGCGGCGCGGTGCGGACCACATCGGGCAGACCGCACGGGCACCGGTGGGCGACCGCGCGCACCCCTCGCGGCGTGCGGCCCAGTTGGCGTTCGACGGCGGCGACGTCGCGCGCCGCGACCGGGCCCTGCGGCGGCCGGTCCTCACCCTCGCTCGGGGCGTTCTCGTGGTGCCCGGGAGCGGGCCGATCTGCGCAAGTCATGACGGACTCCAGCCTATGGCACTGGGCGATCCGCGACTCCGGCCCGTCGGTCAGGTACCCGCGTCCGGCTCCGGGCCGTCCGCCTCCACGACCGAGCGCCACAGCGTCTCGAACCACGGCTCCGACGGCGGCGACGCGGGGCCGTCCTCGTCCTCGTCCTCGCGGCTGATGACGATGTAGGTGATCTCGTCGGGGTACTGGTAGTGGAGGCGGGTGCGCGCCTCGTCCTCCACGTACCCGTCCCGCGTGAGCTCCTCCTCCCGCCGTTGGAGGGCGTGCACGTCCTCCTCCATGCGGGCGCGCTCGTCCTGGAGCTGCGCGATCTGCGAGCGCTGCAGGACGTACTCGCGCAGGGGGTAGGCCAGGCTGAGCGCGATCACGCACACGACCAGGGCCAGGATGGCCGCGCGGCTGGTGAGCATGGGCCGCACCCGGCGGGTGCGGCCCCCGCTCGGCCTCGGCGTCCCCGCGCTCCGAGCACCCCGGCGATCCGACCCGTCGGCTCTGGTGGCCTTCGTCGTCTTTGGGGGCGGCTGTTTGGATTCGCGGGACACTGGGGCAGACTAGCCGCGGTCGGCGAACCTCGGGAAGGCCGACACGCCCGCGTACACGGCGGCGTCGTCGAGCTCCTCCTCGATCCGCAGCAGCTGGTTGTACTTCGCGACGCGCTCGCTGCGGGCCGGGGCTCCGGTCTTGATCTGGCCGGCGTTGGTGGCCACGGCGATGTCGGCGATGGTGGTGTCCTCGGTCTCACCGGAGCGGTGGCTGATCATCGCCGTGTAGCCGCTGCGCTGGGCGAGGCTGACCGCGTCCAGGGTCTCGGTGAGCGTGCCGATCTGGTTGACCTTCACGAGCAGCGAGTTGGCGGTGTCGGCGTCGATGCCGCGCTTGATCCGCTCGGGGTTGGTGACGAACAGGTCGTCGCCGACCAGCTGCACCTTGCCGCCCAGCGCGGCGGTGAGGCGCTTCCAGCCCTCCCAGTCCTCCTCGTCGAGCGGGTCCTCGATCGAGACGAGCGGGTAGTCGGCGACCAGTTCGGCGTAGTAGGCGGCCATCTCCTCGGACGTGCGCGGCTTGCCCTCGAAGGTGTACACGCCGTCGGCGTACAGCTCGGTGGCGGCCACGTCCAGGGCCAGGGCGATGTCCTCGCCGGGGGTGTAGCCGGCCTTCGTGATCGCCTCGACGATGAGGTCGAGTGCGGCGCGGTTGCTGTCCAGGTTCGGGGCGAAGCCGCCCTCGTCGCCCACACCGGTGCCCAGGCCGTGGGACTTGAGGACCGACTTGAGGGAGTGGTAGACCTCCGCGCCCCAGCGCACGGCCTCGGAGAAGGTGGCCGCGCCGATCGGCGCGATCATGAACTCCTGGATGTCGACGTTGCTGTCGGCGTGGGCGCCGCCGTTGAGGATGTTCATCATCGGCACGGGCAGCACGTGCGCGTTCGGCCCGCCGATGTAGCGGAACAGCGGCAGCCCGGCCTCGTCGGCGGCGGCCTTGGCCACGGCCAGCGAGACGCCGAGGATGGCGTTGGCGCCGATCCGCGACTTGTCGGGCGTGCCGTCCAGGTCGATGAGCGCACGGTCGATGAGGCGCTGCTCGTCGGCGTCGCTGCCCAGCAGCGCGCCGGTGACCTCGTCGTTGACGGCGCGGACGGCCTTCTCCACGCCCTTGCCGCCGTACCGCTCGCCGCCGTCACGCAGCTCGACGGCCTCGAACTGCCCGGTGGAGGCGCCGCTGGGGACACCCGCGCGCGCGAAGGTGCCGTCGTCGAGCAGGACCTCGACCTCGACTGTCGGGTTGCCCCGGGAATCGAGGATCTCCCGCGCCTGGACTGACTCGATGGACGCCACGGTCACTCTCCGTATCTTGGTTGGTCGGACCACTGGTTCTGGACCCGACACGAGGGTAGCGACCCCCTGACCGGCGTCGCTCGCCCACCCGGGCGCAATGGTCTAGACCCTCGCGGTCGGAGGGCCGCCGCGCGAAGCAGCGGACGCTCCGGCACGCCTTACGGACATCCGACAACACCGCGCCTATAGTTGCGGGAACGGCGAACCTCCCCTCTCGGGCCGGGCGCGGCCGCTCCCCGCGGGCGCCGCTCCCCTCACGTGGACGGCGAGACGGCACGACGACATGGACAACCCTCGCAGCGAGACGAACGACTCCCACCGGGCGCTGCCGCCCGTCCGCCAGAGATCGGCGGAACTGCGCCTGCTCGTCCCGGCCCTGGTGACCGGCGCGGCCGGCCTGGTCACCGCGTCGCTCTCGCTGACCTCCGGGGTCGAACCCTCCGTCATCGTCGCCGCCGTCGTGGTCAGCGCGGGCGCGGTCGCGCTGCACGTCCTGCTCCGGTTCCTCGCCCCCTACGCCGACCCCGTGATCCTGCCGCTGGCCACGGTCCTCAACGCGCTCGGCCTCACCATGATCTGGGCCCTCCAGATGGCCGAGGCCGAGCCCGCCCACGGCGACGCCGACCGACAGCTCATGTGGACGGTCGTGGGCATGCTCCTGTGCGGGGCCACGATCGTTCTGGTGCGCCAGCCACGCCGCCTCACCATGTACACCTACGTCATCGCCGTGGCGGCGCTGCTGCTGCTCCTGCTGCCGCTCTCGCCCCTGGGGATCGAGGTGCTGGGGGCGCGCCGGTGGATCGGGATCGGCCCGTTCACCATGCAGCCGTCGGAGTTCGCCAAAGTCCTGCTGGTCATCTTCCTCGCCTCCTACCTGGGGCGGCGGCGCGAGGTCATGTCCCTGGTCACGCGCACGGTCAGGGTGGGCCGGACCAAGGTGTTCAGCGTCCCCCGCGCCCGGGACCTGGCCCCCATGGCGGTCGGTTGGGGCATGGCGATCCTGCTGCTGGTGGGCACCCGCGACCTGGGCACGTCGCTTCTGCTGTTCGGCACCTTCCTGGCCGTCCTGTACGCCGCGACCTCGCGCAAGTCGTGGGTGGCCATCGGCCTCGTCGCCTTCGCCGCCGGGGCCTACGTCGCCTACCTGCTGTTCGGGCACGTGCGCAACCGCGTGGAGATCTGGCTGAACGCCTTCGACCCCGACGTCTACGGGCGACCGGGCGGCAGCTTCCAGGTGGTCGAGGGCATGTTCGCGCTGGCCAACGGAGGCGTGCTCGGCACCGGCTTCGACGGGGGGTTCGCGCAGGAGGTCTTCGCCGCCGACAGCGACCTCATCCTGGTCTCGATCGGCGAGAAGCTGGGGCTGACCGGCCTCCTGGCCGTTCTGGCGCTGCTGTTCCTGCTCGCCGAACGGGGCTTCCGGATCGCGCTGGGCTGCCGCGACGTCTTCCTCAAACTCACCGCGCTGGGGTACGCGTTCCTCCTGGCCTTCAACGTCTTCATCGTCCTGGGCGGCGCCACCCTGGTCATCCCGCTCACCGGCATGACCACGCCGTTCCTGTCCGCGGGCGGGTCGGCGCTGATGGCCAACTGGGTGATCGTCGGCCTGTGGCTGGTCATCAGCGAACGGGCGCGCCGCCCCCAGGAGACCTTCACCGCGGGCCACGCGCCCGGCGACGCCGCCACGGAGGTCATCGACCTGCGCCGTGCCCGGCCCCGCCGGCACGAGGGGTGAGCCACCGCCGGCCCGGGGACGTCGGCCCACCCCGGGTGCGGTGCGCGACGTGCGCGCGCCCACGCTCCACCAACGGGACCGCGGCGCCGACGTCCTCGTCGGGACGCCCCTACACCCCGCGGTCCTCCCCGGCACGGTCCCAGTAGCGCCGCCACTCGTCCCCTGACAGCTCCCTGGGGTCGCTGCCGTCCGCTCTGGCCAGCTTCTCCGCGGCCCGCACACGAGCGTCGAACCGACGCGCCGCCGCCCGCAGGTCGCCCTCGGCGTCACGGCCCCGCTCCCGCTCGGCGGCCACCGCCGCGAACAGCTCGCCGCCCGCGCCGCCGTCGTCGGCGACCAGGTCCGCCGGAACGCCGTTGCGCACCGCCCTTCGCTGCAACTCCTCCGCCAGCAACACGGCGGGCTGGGCGAAGGGCACGCCGTCCAGCACCGACCCCTCGCCGTCGTGCCCCCTCGCCCTGGCCTTCTCCCGCCGCTCGGCGGCCTTGATCGCCTCCCAGTTGCTCTTGACCTCGTCGGCGCCGGACACCTCCACCCCGCCGAACACGTGCGGGTGGCGGCGGGTCATCTTGTCGATGATCGCGTCGGCGACGTCGTCCACGGTGAACCGCGCCGGGTCGCCCTGCGGGCGCTCGGCCGCGATCGCCGCGTGGAAGACCACCTGGAGCAGCACGTCCCCCAGCTCCTCGGGCAGCAGGGACGGATCGCCCTCCTCGATGGCCTCCAACGTCTCGTAGGCCTCCTGGATCAGGTACTTGGCCAGCGACTCGTGGGTCTGGCCCCGGTCCCAGGGGCACTCCCGGCGCAGCGTGGCCATCACCTCGACCAGGCGCCGCAACCGGTGTCCGGGGGGCGGGGGGCCGTCGTGGCCGGCGGTCTCGCTCATCACCGTCTCCTACAGCTCCTTCTCCGGCAGCCAGCCGCCCTCGCGCAGCGCGGCCAGCACCCTGGCCGCGGACTCGTGCGGGCCCTCGCCCGCGGTGTCGATGACCATGTCGGCGTCGGTCGGCTCCTCGTAGGGGTCGGAGATCCCGGTGAACTCGGGGATCTCCCCCGCCCGAGCCCTGGCGTACAGCCCCTTGCGGTCCCGGGCCTCGCACACCTCCAGCGGCGTCGCCACGTGGACGAGGAAGAAGTCGCCGAACTCCTCCACCATGGCCCGCACCTCGGCGCGGCTCCGGGCGTAGGGGGCGATCGGCGCGCACACCACGACCCCGCCGTGCCGGGTGATCTCGGAGGCCACGTAGCCGATGCGGCGGACGTTCATCTCCCGGTCCTCCCGCGAGAAGGTCAGCCCCTTGGACAGCATCAGCCGCACGACGTCGCCGTCCAGCAGCGTCACCGTCCTCCCCGCCCGGGTGACGCCCTCGCGCACCCGCTGCGCGATCGTCGACTTGCCCGAGCCCGACAACCCGGTGAACAGAAGCGTCAGCCCGCGCCGGGTCCGCGCCGGACGCAACCGGGCCAACTCCGCGCCCACCCGGGCCGGGGTGAACCAGGACGGCAGCTCACGGCCGTGCGCCAGCTCCGCGGCCACCTCCGCGTCGCTCGGCTCGACGCGGCGCGCCTCCTCGGCCACGTTCACCCGGGGCCGCCACATCGCCCCGGCCGTGTCGTAGCACCACGGCTCCGGCGGCACCAACGCCACCGGCGGCTCCAGAGCCGCGGCGCCCTCGACGTCCGCGCCCGCCGGACCCGCCTCCACCATCATGTGCGTGCGCCGTAGGCGGCGGCCACGTGCGCGGCCAGCGCCACGTCGCGCGCACCCCACCGGCCGCCGAACACCCCCTCGGAACGGGCGGCCGCGCGCGGCAACGTGCACACGACGAACCGCGTGCGCGCGGGCAGCAGGGGCCCCGCCGCGAGCACGGCCGGGGCCAGTCCCTCGTCCTCCAGCGGGGCGTCCACGATCACCAACAGGTCGGCGTGGCCGAGCGCTTGGCCCGGGCACGGATCTGGTGCAGCGCCCGGTGGTGCAGGGGACGGTCGGTGACCACGGCCAAGAGCGGATGGCAGGGGCCGAGTTCACGCTGACGGCGCACCTCGGCCGGGGGCACCCGCAGCTTCCGCAGGACGCCGCCCATGGGCGGATTGGTCAGGGACACCTCACCGGCCACGTGGCGAAGGGCCGCACGCCCGTCCCCGCGGTCGCCGACCAGCGCTCGGTGACCGCCAATTCCGCCAGCGGGAAACCCTCGGGGTCGGCCAGGACCAACCGGTCCTCGTCGGCGAGGTGCCCGGGGACGGCCAGGGTGACCGGAACCGGCCAGCCGCCGCCGTCGGGCAGCCGCCCCACCCGCTCGACCGACGCGACCTGCTCCCTGGTCATGAAGCCGGGCAGCGGGCACGCGCCGTTGAGGATCAACTCCAGGTGCGCGAGCTCGTCCTGGGCCAGGGTCACCACCCGCGCCTCCGGCCGACCGGCGTTCCCGACCGGTGTGCGTCCCCGCCCGTTGGCACTCACCGCACGCTCCCCCATCTGTCGTGGTCCGCGACGCACCCAGCGTATGCCCGCCCTGACCCGGACTCCGCTCAGATCCGCCCGATCCGGAATACGACCAGTTCAGAGCTGGTTTCACTCGCTGTGGGCCGTCCCACGGCCCTGAGGCGCGGGCACGGGCGCGCGCCCGTGGCCGCCTCCACAGCCGACCTCGCGCAGCCGGAGGAGTCGCTAGGCTGAGAGGTACCGGGCGGCCGTTGACGACACTGCCGCCCTCCACCGTGCAGGCCGCGACCACCGCCTGATCCGGACCACTCCCATCTCTTGGTGCTATGAGCCTCATTGGACTTCTCGCCGACGTCTGCAAGGACCCGGCACTGCACAGCGCGATCGAGGCCGCCCGCGGCGGCTGCGATCCCCACACCGACCTCATCGCCCCCGCGGCGCTGCGCCCCTTCATGGTGGGCGCGCTGGCCGCGGACGCCCCCGTCGGCGCCGGACGACCGGTCCTGGCCATCACCGCCACCGAGCGGGAGGCCACCGACCTCACCGACGCCCTCCGCTCCCTGCTGCCCGCCGACACGGTCGCGCACTTCCCCGCGTGGGAGACCCTGCCGCACGAACGTCTCTCACCCCGCTCCGACACCGTCGGCCAGCGTCTGGCCGTGCTGCGCCGACTCGCTCACCCCGACCCCGCCGACCCCCTCACCGCCCCGCTGCGGGTGGTCGTGGCGCCGGTGCGCAGCGTCCTGCAACCACTCGTGGGCGGTCTGGGCGACCTGGAGCCGGTGCGGATCCGACCCGGCGACGAAGCGCCCCTGGAGGAGGTGGTCGACGCCCTGGCCATGACCGGCTACGCCCGTGTCGACCTGGTCGAGAAGCGCGGTGACATGGCCGTGCGCGGCGGCATCCTGGACGTCTTCCCACCCACCGAGGAGCACCCGCTTCGGCTGGAGTTCTGGGGAGACACCGTCGAGGACATCCGCTACTTCCAGGTCGCCGACCAGCGCTCCATCCAACCGCCCGAGGCAGGCGCCCCCGGCGCCGACGCCGCCTCCGGCCTGTTCGCGCCGCCCTGCCGCGAGCTCCTGCTCACCGACACCGTGCGCGGACGCGCCCGCGCCCTGGCCGCCGAACACCCCTCCCTCGCCGAGATCCTCACCAAGATCGCCGACGGCGTCACGGTCGAGGGCATGGAGGCGCTCGCTCCCGTGCTCGCCGACCGCATGGAGCCGTTCTTCTCCTACCTGCCCGAGGGCGCGCTCGTCGTCGGCTGCGACCCCGAGCGCATCCGCACCCGCGCCGTCGAGCTGGAGGCCACCAGCGCCGAGTTCCTCGACGCCTCCTGGATCAACGCCGCCTCCGGCGGTGAGGCCCCCATCGACCTCGGCGACTCCGCGTACATGTCCATCGCCGACCTGCGCGCCGCCGCCGCCGAACGGGGCCTGCCCTGGTGGGGGCTGACCCCGTTCGGCGCAGGCGACCAGGGCGCCGCCGAGGAGGACCACGCCGTCGTCGTGGGCGCCGTGCCCGCCGAGTCCTACCGGGGCGACACCGAACGCGCCCTGGCCGACGTCAAGGGCTGGCTGCACGACGACTGGAGCGTCGTCATGGTCACCCAGGGCCACGGCCCCGCCGAACGGCTCGTGGCCATGCTGCGCGACGCGGGACTGGGCGCCACCCTGGCCGCCGACCTCGCCGAACCTCCCGCGTCCGCCGTGGCCACCGTGACGACGGGCTTGGTCGACCACGGGTTCCTGCTCAGGTCGTGCGCACCGTCGTGCTCACCGAGACCGACCTGGTCGGACAGAAGTCCTCCACCCGCGACATGCGCAGGATGCCCAGTCGGCGGCGCGGCACGGTCGACCCGCTCCAGCTCAAGCCCGG
Source organism: Nocardiopsis sp. CNR-923 (assembly GCF_001942255.1). Classification (GTDB taxonomy): domain Bacteria; phylum Actinomycetota; class Actinomycetes; order Streptosporangiales; family Streptosporangiaceae; genus Nocardiopsis. Next base: position 10,459 of record NZ_MKKC01000066.1, on the reverse strand, counting down.
CGACTACGTCGTGCACGAGCAGCACGGCGTGGGCCGCTACCTGGAGATGGTCAGCCGCCAGGTGCAGGGCGCCACACGCGACTATCTGCTCATCGAGTACGCGCCGTCCAAACGCGGCCAACCCGGCGACCGTCTTTTCGTGCCCACCGAGCAGCTGGGCGAGGTCACCCGGTACGTCGGCGGCGAGGCGCCGACGCTGTCCAAGATGGGCGGCGCCGAGTGGAGCAAGGCCAAGAGCCGGGCCCGCAAGGTGGTGCGCGAGATCGCCGGCGACCTCATCCGGCTGTACTCCGCCCGGCAGGCCTCTCCCGGCCACGCGTTCGGCCCCGACACCCCGTGGCAGCGGGAGCTGGAGGACGCGTTCCCCTACGTCGAGACGCCCGACCAGCTCGCCGCGATCGACGAGGTCAAGAAGGACATGGGCCGCTCGGTCCCGATGGACCGGCTGATCTGCGGCGACGTCGGCTACGGCAAGACCGAGGTCGCCGTGCGCGCCGCCTTCAAGGCCGTGCAGGACGGCAAACAGGTCGCCCTGCTGGTGCCGACCACCCTGCTGGTCCAGCAGCACCTGTCCACGTTCACCGAGCGGTACGCGTCCTTCCCGGTCACGGTCAAGCCGATGTCGCGGTTCCAGACCGACGCCGAAGTGGAGCTGACCCGCGAGGGGCTGCGCAGCGGCGAGGTCGACGTGGTCATCGGCACGCACCGGCTGTTGTCCGCCGAGACCCGGTTCAAGGACCTGGGTCTGGTCATCATCGACGAGGAGCAGCGCTTCGGCGTCGAGCACAAGGAGTCGCTGAAGAGGCTGCGCACCCAGGTCGACGTGCTCGCCATGTCGGCCACCCCGATCCCGCGCACTCTGGAGATGGGGCTCACCGGCATCCGGGAGATGACCACCATCCTCACGCCGCCGGAGGAGCGGCACCCGGTGCTCACCTTCGTCGGACCCTACGAGGACAAGCAGATCACCGCGGCCATCCGCCGCGAGCTCATGCGCGAGGGACAGGTGTTCTTCGTGCACAACCGGGTGGCCTCCATCGACAAGGTCGCCGCCTCCATCCAGCGTCTGGTGCCCGAGGCCCGCGTGGCCTATGCGCACGGCCAGATGAACGAGCAGCAACTGGAGAAGGTGATGGTCGACTTCTGGGAGAAGAACTTCGACGTACTCATCTCCACCACCATCGTCGAGTCCGGCCTGGACGTGCCCAACGCCAACACACTCATCATCGACCGCGCCGACACCTACGGCCTGTCGCAACTGCACCAGCTGCGCGGCCGGGTCGGCCGGGGCCGTGAGCGCGCCTACGCCTACTTCCTCTACCCGCCGGAGAAACCGCTCACCGAGACCGCCTACGAGCGGCTCGCCACGGTCGCGCAGCACACCGAAACCGGCGCGGGCATGTACGTGGCGATGAAGGACCTGGAGATCCGCGGCGCGGGCAACATCCTGGGCGCCGAGCAGTCGGGGACCATCGCCGGGGTCGGCTTCGACCTGTACGTGCGCATGGTCGGCGAGGCCGTCGCCGAGCTCAAGGGCGACCCGGACGCGACCGAGGAGGTCGAGACCCGCGTCGAGCTGCCCATCAACGCGCACATCCCGCACGACTACGTGCCGGGCGAGCGGCTGCGCCTGCAGTCCTACAAGCGCATCGCCAGCGTCACCTGCGAGGAGGACGTCCTCGCCGCCTACGAGGAGCTCACCGACCGGTACGGCACCCCGCCCGAGCCGGTGGACAACCTCATGGCGGTGGCGCGGTTCCGGGTGCTGGCCAAGTCCGCGGGCCTGTCCGACGTGGTCCTCCAGGGCAACCAGATCCGCTTCGCACCGGTGGAGCTGCGCGAGTCGCAGGAACTGCGACTGCGCCGGATGTACCCCAAGTCCGTGCGCAAGGAGGCGACCAGCACACTGCTCGTGCCGGTGCCCAAGGCGAGCGGGATCGGCGGCAAGCCGCTACGCGACCTGGAACTGCTCGCGTGGTGCACGGAACTGGTCAACGCGATCTTCGAACCCGTGAAGAAGACCGCCGCCAGAAGCTGAACCGCCGTACCGGGCCCCCGTCACGCGGCGGGGGCCCGGTCGCGTGCCCAGGGGCTGTGCGCGGCGGGGCGGACCGGTCGGGGGACGCCGTGGGGCGGAATGGTCCACCGCGCTGTCCCCCCGGGTGCGGGGTCACCCCCCTGGCGGGGCGCGCGCCCCCGGTTCCCCGCCCCGGCGGTCAGGGGGCGTCGACCTCCTCGGGCGAGGCCTCGTAGCTGATCCCGAACAACTCCTCGGACTCCTCGTCGCGGCGTCGGCGGCGTCCGCGGCGCTTCTCCGCCGTGCGGGCACGCCGTTCCCCAGCGCGCTGGGCGCGCAGCTCGGCGCGGGCCTCCCGACGTGCGGCGCGCTCGGCCAGCCTCGCCTGCCTGGCCCGTTCCCGGACGCGTTGCCGTTCGGCGAAGCGCTCCGCCTCGGACGGCTCCCGCCCGGCGGGCTCGTCCTCCTCGTCCTCGGGGGGGTGCAGCGGCGTCACCGTCGCCAGCCCCTCGCCGACGGGCACCGGCTCGGGCGGCTCCGGCTCGGCCTCGTGGCCCCTCGCCTTCTCCGGGGCCTCGGCCGCCGCCGCGACCGCCAGGCGCATCCGACGCGTGTACCACCAGTTGGCGATCCAGGCCGCGATCGCCGCAGCCACCCCGACCTCCAGAGCCGCGATCAGCCCCACCTGCCACGAGGAGGGCCCGATGTCGGTCAGCCGCTCCGACCCCAGGGAACCGCCCGCCAGCTCGCCCAGCGCGGCGCAGACCATCCCCGTGGTGACACCGCACACGAACCCCCACAGCGGCGCCGCCTCGCTGACCACGTCCGGGGCGCTGCGCTGGGTCAGCACACCGCCGACCGCGCCCGCCGCGAACGGCACGCCCAGCGCCGCCAGCGACACCACGGGCGCGGCGCCGTCGGCGGGGACGGCCGCCAACATCGGGAACATCGGCAACGCGCCCACGGAGACACCGGTCGGCGCCACGACCGTCGCCGCGCCCACCGTGAACCCCGGCCCGAGCGCGTAGCAGACGGCGAACACCACCGCGTTGGGCAGATAGGCGAACTGGACGAGCAGGAGCAGCGTCCCGCCGACCACCCCCGGGGCGAGTGCCCGGGTCGCCTCGACCGCCTCGGGCAGGTTGGCGGCGAGCGCCGCCAGGAACAGCAGCAGACCGCCCAGCAGCAGGGAACCGGTGGCTGCGCCCATCCCCACCAGGAGGGAGCGTGCACGCCCCGGCATGAGCCCCAACAGGGCGCGCACCGCCACCCCCCGTTCGCGCATCATCTGGCGCAGTGCTCCGAGCCCCCCGGACAGGAACGCGATGACGAACCCCATCACCAGCGCGCGCGGCATACTGGGCTCCACCGTGTCCGTGCGCGCCAGCAGCGCGAGCGTGCCCGCGATCGCCGCGTAGGGTCCGGCGATCGCCAGCGCGGCCAGGTGAACGTGCCTCAGCCGACCGATCTCGCAGCTGCGCGCCAGCCACCGACCCGACCGGTACAGGAGCAGGGCCGGGATGAGCACCAACCCGATCGGCAGCAGCCCGAACTGGCCGTCCTGGATGGTGAAGGACACGTGATGACTCACGAGCCAGGCGAGCACGGCCCCCTGGAGGAGTTCGACGATCTCCTCGCCGAACGGCGCGTGCGGCGCGGCCACCCAGCCGACGATGGTGAGCGTGACGATGACCGCGAGGCCGCTGCCCGCCGCGGTGGCGGCGGCGATCCCGCCGGTCGGGTAGAGCGGCCGAGGCCCGTGGGAGGGTTCCCCGGGCGGGTCGGTCGACGTGCCGCTCGGCCGTTTCCGACCGCGGTCAGGGGGAGATCCTGGCGTACTCACCCGACTTATGCTGCCAGGCACCGGAATGCTCCGGGGCATCCCGGCCGCGCGTGTCGTGGGCGAACCGGAACCGAACACGCTGGACGGGCGTCTTAGGGAGAGAGGCCAGACTCACCCTCCCCGGAGGCTCCCCGTGCCCGATCCCAGCTCCGGCAGGAAGCACAGGAACGGGGGGTCCCCGTGCTCGTCGCGGCCGCGGAACTCGTCACCGACGGGTGGTCGGGCGCCGGACGCGACGGTGACGGCGGTGGAGGAGGCGGCATGTGACAGACCGCACGGACGACCCCCTCACTCACCCCGAAGGAACACCATGACCGGCCCTGACCACGGCTACCGACTGTCCGACGACGAACGCGACGAGGCCCTGGAACGGCTGCGGACGGCACTCTCGGAGGGGCGGCTGGGCCTCGACGAGCACGAGTCCCGCTCCACCGCGGCTCTGAACGCGGTCACCAACGCCGACCTGGCGCAGCTCTTCGACGACCTTCCTCCTCGCCTGCGTCCCACGACGCTCACACACCCTGAGGAGCCCCCCGCCGACCTGGTGCCCGCCGAACCGCAGCCGAAGGTCGCCGCCGCGGCCAAGGACGGGAGCGGGGGCAGGGCCGGGCGAGTCGCGGGTCCGCCCATCTGGGGCGCGTTCCTCTTCGTGATGTGGGGGCTGCCAGCGATCATCAGCGGGAACCAGGTTGCCATCATCACCTGGCTGTCCTTCTTCGCGCTCGTCGTCGTCCCCGGCCTGGCCGTGGCCACCACGCTTGAGCTGCGCGCGCGACGGACCCGCCGCGAACTCGGAGGCGGGCGCGACCAGATCGAGGGCGCATGAGGAACGGCCCCGTCCCCGAGCGGGGGACGGGGCCGTGACGGCGCGGTGTCCTAGAACAGCTCGCGCACCAGCTTGGCGGTCTCGCTGGGGGTCTTGCCGACCTTGACGCCGACGGCCTCCAGGGCCTCCTTCTTGGCGGCGGCGGTGCCGGAGGAGCCCGACACGATCGCGCCCGCGTGACCCATGGTCTTGCCCTCGGGTGCGGTGAACCCGGCCACGTAGCCGACGACCGGCTTGGTCACGTTCTCCTTGATGAAGTCGGCGGCACGCTCCTCGGCGTCGCCGCCGATCTCACCGATCATCACGATCACGTCGGTGTCGGGGTCGGCCTCGAACGCGGCCAGCGCGTCAATGTGCGTGGTTCCGATGATCGGGTCGCCACCGATGCCCACGGCCGAGGAGAAACCGATGTCGCGCAGCTCGTACATCATCTGGTAAGTCAGCGTCCCGGACTTGGACACCAACCCGATCCGGCCCGGCTTGGTGATGTCGGCCGGGATGATGCCCGCGTTGGACTGACCCGGCGTGATCAGACCCGGGCAGTTCGGGCCGATGATCCGCGTCTTGTTGCCCTTGGCGCGCGCGTGCGCCCAGAAGGCGGCGGTGTCGTGCACCGGGATGCCCTCGGTGATGACGACGGCCAGACCGATGCCGGCGTCGATCGCCTCGACAACCGCGCCCTTGCAGAACTTCGGCGGGACGAAGATGACGGTGACGTCCGCGCCGGTGGCCTCCATGCCCTCGGCCACGGAGCCGAAGACCGGGACGGCGGAGCCGTCGAAGTCCACGCTCTGCCCGGCCTTGCGGGGGTTGACGCCGCCGACGATGTTGGTGCCCGACGCCAGCATGCGGCGGGTGTGCTTGGTGCCCTCAGAGCCGGTCATGCCCTGGACCAGCACCTTGCTGTCCTTGTTCAGGAAGATAGCCATGGTGTCCGTTCCCCTACTTCGCCGCGAGCTCGGCGGCCTGAGCGGCGGCGCCGTCCATCGTGTCGACCTGTCGCACGGCCGGGTGGGCACGCGTGGTGAGGATCTCGCGACCCAGCCCGGCGTTGTTCCCGTCCAGGCGGACGACCAGCGGCTTGGAGACGTCCCTGCCGTGGCTCTCCAGGAGCTCCAGCGCCTGGACGATGCCGTTGGCGACCGCGTCGCAGGCGGTGATGCCGCCGAACACGTTGACGAACACGCTCTTGACCGCGGGGTCGCCGAGGATGATCTCCAGCCCGTTGGCCATGACCTCGGCGGACGCCCCGCCGCCGATGTCGAGGAAGTTCGCGGGCTTGACGCCGCCGTGCGCCTCGCCCGCGTAGGCGACCACGTCCAGGGTGGACATGACCAGACCCGCGCCGTTGCCGATGATGCCGACCTCGCCGTCGAGCTTGACGTAGTTGAGGCCCTTCTCCTTGGCGGCGACCTCCAGCGGGTCGCCCTCCTCCGGGAAGGTGAGGCTCTCCAGGTCCTGGCGGAACTCGGCGTTCTCGTCCAGGGTCACCTTGCCGTCGAGGGCGACGACACGGCCGTCCTTGGTCAGGATGAGCGGGTTGACCTCGACGAGGGTGGCGTCCTTGCCGAGGAAGGCGTCCCACAGCTTGGTGATGACCTCGGCCGCGCCCTCGGCCGCGGCCCCCGGGAGCTTGCCCGCCTTGACGATCTCCGCGGCGACGTCGGCGGGTGCGCCGGTCAGCGGGTCGATGGCGATCTTGGCGACCGCGTCGGGATTGGAGACCGCGACCTCCTCGATCTCCACGCCTCCCTCAGCGGAGCAGATCGACAGGAAGGTGCGGTTCGCGCGGTCCAGGAGGAAGGAGAAGTAGTACTCCTCCGCGATGTCGGAGGCCTCCTCGACCAGGACGCGGTGGACCGTGTGGCCCTTGATGTCCATTCCGAGGATCTGCTCGGCCTTGGCCTGGGCGTCCTCGGGCCCCTCGGCGACCTTCACGCCGCCGGCCTTGCCGCGGCCGCCGGTCTTGACCTGCGCCTTGACGACGACGCGAGGCTTGCCCGCGGCGGCGAACTCCTCAGCGATGGCACGTGCCTCGGCGGCCGTGCTCGCCACCTTCCCCTGGGGTACGGGAACCCCGTACTCTGCGAAGAGTTGCTTCGCCTGGTATTCGAACAGGTCCACGAGGGTCCGTCCTTGTAACTCGCTGGCTCAAGTGTGTCTGCCGGGGTGGCCTCGTCCGGATCGGCTGCGACCCACTGATCATGTGTCACACGACGCGCAGCCTCAGGGGCTGGGTTGCTACAGAAGACGCCGGGTATCGCCACCCCCGACATGCGCAAAGCTTAGTCGCCCGAGATCTGACCGCCGGACACCGGGGGCGTGTTGTCCAGGGCCGTTCCGGCCCGATCAGCGCTCATACGGGCCCGTGAGGCACCTCTGATGGGAATTCGTGTGATGAGAGACACGAACAATCACACCATCGCGGGCGCATTCACCCCTTGGAGGATGCGATGAACATCACCCGCGGGCGGTCGCCGGACGCACGTTCTCCCTCACCCAGTCGGCGATCTCCGCCGTCGGCGCACCGGGGGTGAAGATCCTGGCGACCCCCATGCGCTCCAGCTCCTCGATGTCCGCGTCGGGGATGATGCCGCCCCCGAAGACCCGGATGTCGGTGGCGTCGTTCTCCCGCAGCAACTCCATGACGCGGGCGAAGATGGTCATGTGGGCGCCGGAGAGCACGGAAAGGCCGATGGCGTCGGCATCCTCCTGGAGTGCGGTGGCGACGATCATCTCGGGGGTCTGCCGCAACCCGGTGTAGATGACCTCGATCCCGGCGTCGCGCAGTACCCGGGCGACGATCTTCACCCCGCGATCATGCCCGTCCAGACCGGGCTTGGCGACGACGACCCTGGTCATGACACACCCCCCGGGAGAAGCGTAACCCAGGGATGGCCGCCACGCGCGGGGGTATCTTCCGGGCATGGCAGAGAACGGAGAGAACTTCGAAGGGCTCAGCACCGAGGACCTGAGGGAGCGTGCCGTGGAGCTCGCGCGTGAGCGCTGGGACGTGCGCTTCTTCTGGCGCTTGCTGAGACTGATCCCGGCGGCCGAGGCCGTCGCGGGCAACATGGAGGCCAGCGACGCCAGCGTCGCCCAGGCGTCCGGCTTCCTGTACGAGGCTCTGTCCGTGGAGAGCGACCCGAAGGTGCAGGAGGCCCTGCGCCCGGTCTACGTGGAGTACCTCAGGACGCGGGAAGACTGATGTCCGAAAACCGCCAGCCGGGGGTCTGAAGCATCGGTCACCATGGACCCATGGACGACGACCAGCGTTACCGCGCGGTGCACAGCCGCGACGCCCGTTTCGACGGCGTGTTCTACACCGCGGTGCGCACGACCGGCATCTACTGCCGACCCAGCTGCCCGGCGGTGACGCCCAAGCGAGAGAACACGAGCTTCTTCCCGACGGCCGCCGCCGCACAGGAGTCCGGATACCGCGCCTGCAAACGCTGCCGCCCCGACCGGACGCCCGGTTCCCCCGAGTGGAACCTGCGCGCCGACGTCGTCGGCCGTGCGATGCGGCTCATCCAGGACGGCGCCGTGGACCGGGGCGGAGTGAGCGCCCTCGCCTTCGCCGTCGGGTACAGCGAACGACAGCTCAACCGGCTGCTGACCGCCGAACTGGGTGCGGGCGCCCTGGCTCTGGCCCGGAGCGAACGCGCGCAGACCGCGCGAGTCCTGGTGGAGACGACGGACATGCCGCTCGCGGACGTGGCCTTCGCTTCGGGCTTCGCCAGTATCCGGCAGTTCAACGAGACGATGCGCGCGGTCTTCGACCGGACCCCGACGCAGATGCGCGGGGGCGGTCCCGCGCCGGAGGGATCTCTCACGCTACGGCTGCCCTACCGGGAACCGATCGACCTCGACCGGATGCTGGGCTTCCTGGGCGACCGCGCGGTGCCCGGCGTCGAGGAGTTCCGCGACGGCGCGTACCGCCGCACGCTGTCCCTCCCGCGCGGACCGGGTGTCGTCGAACTCTCCGCCGGGAACCGGTACGTCGTGTGTAGGCTCCGGCTGTCGGACCCCGGTGATCTGATGTCCGCGGTCCGCCGGTGCCGGTGGCTGCTGGATCTGGACGCCGACCCCAGAGCGGTGTCCGAAGCGTTGCGCGGCGATCCCGTCCTGGGCCCCTCGGTGACCGCGCACCCGGGCATCCGCTCCCCCGGCCACGTGGACGCGGCCGAACTGGCCGTCCGGGCGGTGCTCGGGCAGCAGGTCTCCGTGCGGGCCGCCCGCACGTTGGCCGGTCGGCTCGTCGAACGTTTCGGCCAGCCGTTGCCCGAGGGTCTGGAGAACTCGGGAGGCGGCCTCACCCACCTCTTCCCGGCGCCGGCGGCCCTGGCCGCGGCCGACCCGACCGACCTGTCGATGCCCGTCTCCCGGGGACGGGCCCTGGTCGGCCTCTGCGCGGCGATCGCCGGCGGCGACGTCGACCTCGGTCCCGGCTGCGACCGGGAACGGACCGAGAAGGACCTCCTCGCGCTCCGCGGCATCGGCCCGTGGACCGCGAGCTACATCCGTATGCGCGGCCTGGGCGACCCCGACGTCTTCCTCGACGGCGACCTGGGGGTACGACAGGCGTTGCGCAGCGAGCAGATCACACCGGAACAATGGAGCCCGTGGCGGTCCTACGCCACGCACCTCCTGTGGGCGAGAACGGATACGACGTGAACCAGCCAGCGCTGCCTCTGAACGTGGAGATGTCGCACCCGAAGGAGCCGCCACGACTGCCGCGGCAGGAATTCCGGACGACCACGGGGCCCACCCGCTTCGCCACGATGGACTCGCCCGTCGGTGAGCTGACGCTCTTCGGCGACGCTGACTCCCTCAGCGGGGTGTGGACCCGGACGAAGACCGTCCCCGAGAACTGGGACAGGGACCAGTTCGCCTTCCAGGACGCGATCGCCCAACTGCGGGCCTACTTCGCGGGCGAGCTCCGGGAGTTCGACCTCCCGCTGGCCCCGGCCGGTACGGACTGGCAGCTGCGGGTGTGGGCAGCGCTGACCACGATCCCGTACGGCGAGACCGCCTCCTACGGCCAGTTGGCGCGGGAGCTGGGCCGGCCCACCGCCTCCCGGGCGGTCGGCATGGCCAACGGACGCAACCCGATCAGCATCATCGTGCCGTGCCACCGGGTGATCGGAGCCGACGGTTCGCTCACGGGCTACGCGGGCGGCCTGGAACGCAAGAGGTTCCTGCTCGCCCTGGAGTCGTAGCGGGCACCGGCTCGGGAGGGGAGGTCCCCTTCCGAGCCACCCGTTATCCACAACCCACCCACACGGGGTAGCGCACCGCCCCACACCCACGATTACATAGAAAACAGGGGGACCCCACCCACCCCCCACACCAGCACGCTCACAACCCACCCACACAACAAAAAAGGGGGCGCCCACCCCGGCACCCCCAACACACAAAAAAAGAAAAGGGGCCGCCCCCAAGGACGACCCCCTCCCCAACAAAAAACCGTGGCAGCGACCTACTCTCCCACCCCACCACAGGGCAGTACCATCAGCGCAAAGGAACTTAACGACCGGGTTCGGAATGTAACCGAGTGTAACCCCCCCGCCATAACCACCACGGAAACCACACCACCACCACAACCCCCCACCCCCACAACGAAGGCAAAGAAGCCACAGCAGCAAAAACCGTGTGAACAAGTATGCGCGAACATCCAATAATCTGCAGCGGACAAGCCCTCGACCTATTAGTACCGGTCAGCTCCACCCCTCACAAGGCTTCCACACCCGGCCTATCAACCCCATCGTCTATA
>NZ_MKKC01000065.1 GCF_001942255.1 Nocardiopsis sp. CNR-923 | reverse complement strand
CGGGCGGTCAACAGCATCCTCCGGGGGCGCCGAAGTCCTCGCGGCCCAGTCGCCGGTGCCACTCGTGCAGGTCGGCGACCATGGACGGGACCAGGTCGAGGGTCTCGTAGGCGACGGGGTTGTCGACCCCCAGGGTCTCCAGCATGAGCAGGGCCCGCAGGGTGTCCTGCTGGGTGCGGGCCTCGCGCTGGCGTGCGTGGCCCCACCGCGCCTCGAACACCGCCTGGTGGAACGCCTCGAAGCGGTGCCAGGAGACGACGGCGCGCCGCCAGGCCCGACCCAGGGGGCCGGACCCGGCGGCGCGGTCGGCGCTCGCGCCGGAGCGCCGGGGGTCAGGCACCGTCTCCGGCTCCCTCGGCTGCGGTCTCGGCCGGCGCGTCCCCGCCCGTGTCCGGGGACTCCTCGGCGGAGCCGGCGCGGCGGGCGAGGAAGGCCCGACGCAGGGCGATCGCGGCCTCGACGGTCATCCACAGGGCCAGGCCGAAGATGGCCGCGTCCAGCGGCGCGAGCACGAACCGCTGGAGGGGGTCGTCGGAGCCGGCGAAGTTCACCAGCTGGATGACGAGCGCCCACGAGGTCATCACGACGAGGAAGACCAGCGGGACGAGGATGACGACCGGGTTGCGGCCCCGCTTGGTCACCCAGACCGCGATGACCGACAGCGCCAGACCCGCGGTCAGCTGGTTGGTGGTGCCGAACAGCTGCCACAGGTGCCCAGGGCGAAGTCTCCCGGCACCAGCGCCAGGGCCAGGGGCAGGGCGACCGCGATCAGCGTGGCCACGGTGATGTTGCGGGCCAGGAAGGTGAACACCCGGTGGACGCCGCCGCCCTCGCGCGCCCGGTCGGCCACGATGGTGCTGATCTCCTGGATGGTGTAGCGCTGTAGGCGCACGGCGGTGTCCAGCGTGGTGGCGGCGAAGCTGACCACCACGACGCTGGCGAAGACCAGGCCGACGCTCTCGGGCACGCCGAGGTTGCCGGCGAACCCGGCCACGCCCTGCACGAACCGGCCGCCCGCGCCGCCGCTGGCGGTCTCCCAGTCCACGTACAGCTGGTTCCAGGTCAGGTCCTGGTTGGCGGAGAAGACCATGATCCCGGCGGTGCAGGCGAGGATCGAGCAGACCGCGAGGGTGCCCTCGCCCAGGGAGCTGAGGTAGCGACGTACCGGGCGTCGGTCTCCTTGTCGAGCTGTTTGGCCGTGGTCCCGGAGGAGACCAGGCTGTGGAAGCCGGACACCGCCCCGCACGCGACGGTGATGAACAGGAGCGGGAAGATCGACGGCGAGTCCTCGGGCAGGCCGCCGCGGAAGGCGGGCGCTCGATCGTGTCCAGTCCGACGACGACGCCGAGCATGATGACGGCCAGCGCCAGCAGCATCTGGTGCTGGTTGATGTAGTCGCGGGGCTGGAGCAGCATCCACACGGGCAGACGCGAGGCGAAGAAGGTGTAGGCGAACAGCAGAACCATCCACACCACGGACGCGTCCACGCCGAAGGCGCCGGCGATCGGGTCGACGGTGATCGGGACCAGCTGGCCGAGCGGGATGCAGGCGTAGACGACCACCAGGGCGATGACCGACGGGACGAGGGCGGCCGTGCGGCGGCGGTAGACCACCTGGCCGACCCCGATCGCCAGCGGGACGGTGACCAGGACCGGCAGGACCGCCGCGGGACTGGCGATGAACAGTCCGGAGATGACCACCGCGAACACGGCGTTGACCATGGTCACGAGGAAGAAGATGATCAGCAGGAACATGACGCGTGCGCGTGCGCTGATCACGTCGCTGGCCAGCGTGCCGATGCTGCGTCCCTTGTGCCGGACCGACACCACGATCGACCCGAAGTCGTGCGCGCCGGAGGCGAAGACCGTGCCCAGCACGACCCACAGCAAAGCCGGTCCCCACCCCCAGAACACCGCGATGGCGGGGCCGACGATCGGCGCGGCGCCGGCCACCGAGATGAAGTGGTGCGCGAAGACGATGTGCTTGTTCGTGGGGAGGTAGTCCACCCCGTCCCGGTAGGTGTGGGCGGGGGTCACGAAGGCCGGGTCCAGTTGGTAGACCCGCTTGGCGAGGTAGACGGAGTAGTAGCGGTAGCCGAGCGCGAACAGCGCCAGGGCCCCGAGGAGGACGGCCACGGCAGGCATGGGAGTTCCTTGTGTGTCGGCACCCGGGCGGCGACCGGTCCGCGGGTGCTTTCGACTGGTAGAGGCGGGTACAGTCCCGAGAAACTAACATGAGACCCACGTCACGGAAAAGGTTGGATGTGAACGATTTGGACACGGCGTGGCGCCGTTCCCCAGCAGGTGAGATGTGCTGGCTGTCCGACGACGGGCCCGTCGGCGTGCCGGTCGTGCCGCTGCTGGCGGACCACCCCTGCGTCGCGCTCCCCCTGGCCTACCTGCCCGTGGTCGACTCCCTGCTCAACCGTGCCGCGTTCTGCCTGACGACGGCGGCCGGACCCGACGAACCGACCCTGGTCGCCGTGGGCCGCATCCGGGTCCGCCTCGACCTGGACGGCTCGGAGTTCGGCGGCGACCTGGTCGAACAGGAGGTGCGCAAGCACCCTCCCACGCGGCTGCGCGCGGCAGTCTCATGGCGCGCCGGGAGAACTGGTGGTGGATGTCGCGTGCCGTGGTGAGCCTGGTCGACATCGACCGCGTCCACAGCATCCCCCCGCGCACACGCCCGAGCGACGCGCTGCTGGTGCGGGAGGTCGACGCGGACGTGAGCGTGGACGTGGTCACCGCCGCGGACTGGTCCGGCGGAGTGGGCGAGGGGGTGGAGCTGTGGCTGCGCGACGGCCGCGACCCGGACGGGGTCGGCGAGGCGGCGTTCGTCTTCGGCCACCACGCCAGCCCCGACTACGAGCGGTGGGAGCGCTGGAGCCGGAGCGGAACCCTGGACGGGCAGACGCTCCGCGTCACCGCGGCCGACGGCGGACCCGACCCGGACCCGCGGCCGTTCGGGCTGTTCGAGCGGTTGCGCAACCACCGTCAGGTGGAGCGCGCGTGCCGGGCGGGGATCAGCGCCGCCGAGCGGCGCCTGGTCCGCTGACGGGCTCCCCGGGACCGGCGCCGCGGCCTGGCGCTAGTCCTCCACGCCCAGGATGAGGTCGGCCGCGCGCAGGCCGGACAGCAGCGCTCCGTGCACGGTGGCGGTGTTCTCGATCTCCGTGGCCTCCCCCGCGAAGTACACCCGGTCGGACATCGGGGCCGCGAGCGCCTCGCGGTCGCGGTCCCCCGACCCGACGGCCGTGAAGGAGAAGGCGCCGCGGGCGAAGGGGTCGTCCGTCCAGTGCGTGAGGTAGTGGTCGACCGGGTCCGGAGCCCTGCGGAACATGGCGCGCAGCGAGGCCATCGCGTGCTCGACGACGTCTCCCTCCTGCATCTGCGCCAGGAACCGCGCCGCGTTGCCGCCGTTGCGGCAGACCAGGACGGGCACGCCCCGGATGCGCTGCCCCGCGAACCAGTGGAACCAGCGCCCGCCTGCGTCCCCAGGTGCACGATGACCTCGGCGTCGCCCCAGAACACCTCGTCGAACAGCAGGAACAGCTGTTCCAGGCGGCCGTTGCCGAGGCGTTCGATCGCGTCACGCTTGTCCTCGGGCAGCTCCGGCGCGAACTCGACCTGTCCGGCCTTGAGCACGCCCAGCGGGAGGGTCACCACGACGCGGTCGGCGGTCAGGGTCTGCTCCCCGTCCGGGGTCTGGACCCGGACCGAGGCGCCGTCGCCGTCGTGGGACACCCCCAGCACGACGTGGCGCGGGCGCACGTCCAGCCCCTCGGCCAGGTGGTCGGTGAGCTCGCTCATCCCGTCGGGGAAGACGACGTCGTCGCCGCTGAACTCGTGCAGCGCGGCCACGGAGCTGAAGGCGACCTCCGAGGCGTCGGCCCCGTGGTCGGCCTCGATGATCCGGTGCACGATCTCGCTGGCGTCCCGGGCCCGGGCCCGGACCAGGTTGGCGTCGTAGAGGGCCTGCTGGATGCCCTCCTCCATGGACTCGCTGGGGTCGGCGCCGACGTTGGCCCAGTACATGTGCTCGTGCAGGAGGTTGACGTCCTCCATGTTGCGGCGGTGGCGGTCGAAGAGGAGTCTGCGGCCCTTGGGGTCGTAGGCGGTCTCGGTGGAGCGGTTGAACACGGCCGTGCGGGCGCCGACCTCGCGGACGAGCACGGCGAGCGGGTTGTTCTCCTCCCCGCGCATCCAGGAGCGCCCGCGTCGATGGTGAATCCCTCCCAGGTCCGGATCGAGTGGACGCGCCCGCCCATCCGGCTCCGGGCCTCGACCACGGTGACGCGCTCGCCCGCGTCCGCGAGCCGGGTCGCGGCGGCCAGGCCCGCCATGCCGGCGCCCACCACGATGGTGTGCCCCCGTCCGGGGGCGGCCTCGCGTCCGCGCGGTGCGACCTCCCGCACCGCCCGCTCCTCGGCGGCCGGTTCCCCAACGGTCTCCCCACTGACGTCTGCCGGGTCAGCCATCGCGTGTCCTCTCCTGTGCCAACCAACGATCGTGACCCTATGTTCACAAATGGACACTCCCGTGGTCGACACCCCGACACGGCCCCGCCCCGACCGGGCGCGGGGGCGCGCCGCGTGGCGGCCACGGGCCGCGACCGCGGCGGCGCGGTCGCGCAGGGCCGCGCGCAACGACGGCGGCGAGGGTTCCGGGCACGGCGACGTCGGCACGGCCTCCCACCCCGCCCGCCGGCGTCCAGCGTGTCGACGTGAACACGGAGAGCATCACTGCGAGCATCACCGAGCGTGAACAGTCCCACGGCACCCGCCGGTGGGCGGCACGAGGAAGGGCTCCGGCGAGTTGACAGAGCAGCGCGGCACCGCCAGGGGCGCGGAGAGGGTCGGCCTCCTCAGCCTCATGGCCCTGGTCGTCGGGTCCATGATCGGCGCCGGGGTGTTCTCCCTTCCGCAGCGCTTCGCCCAGGAGACCGGGGTCCTCGGCGCGCTCGTCGCGTGGCTGGTCGCGGGCGCGGGCATGCTCACGCTCGCCCTCGTCTTCCAGAGCCTGGCGGTGCGCAGGCCCGACCTCGACGCCGGCGTGTACGCCTACGCCAAGGACGGGTTCGGCGAGTTCGCGGGCTTCCTCTCCGCGGTCGGGTACTGGGCGAGCGCGTGCGTCGGCAACGTGACCTACTGGGTCCTCATCATGTCGACGCTGGGGGCCGTCTTCCCCGCCCTCCTCGCGGGTGGCGGGTTCGTCGCCGCCCTGGCCTCGACGATCGGCCTGTGGTTCTTCTACCACCTCATCAAGCGGGGCATCAGGGAGGCCACCGCGATCAACGCGGTCGTGACGGTCGCCAAGGTCGTCCCGATCCTCGTCTTCGTGCTCCTGGCGGCCTTCCTGCTCGACCCGCAGGTGTTCGCCCAGAACCTCACCGGCGCCGGCTACGCCGGGTCCCTGTTCGAGCAGGTGCGCGCGGCCATGCTCGTCACGGTGTTCGTCTTCCTCGGCGTCGAGGGCGCGAGCGTGTACTCGCGGCACGCCAGGCGCAGGAGCGACGTCGGACGCGCCACGGTCCTGGGGTTCCTCAGCGTCTTCGCCGTCTTCGCCTCGGTGACGGTCGTGTCCTACGGGATCCTGCCGATGAGCCGGATCGCCGAGCTGCCCCAGCCGTCGATGGCCGGGGTCCTGTCGGCCGCCGTAGGCCCGTGGGGCGGCGCGCTGGTCGGCGTCGGGCTGCTGGTCTCGGTCCTGGGCGCCTACCTGGCGTGGACGCTCATGGCCGCGGAGGTGCTGTTCGTGGCGGCCAGGGACCGGGACATGCCGCGTTTCCTGGCCGAGTCCAACGACAGGGACGTGCCGGTGAACGCGCTGCTGCTCACCACGCTGCTCTCCCAGGTCGTCCTGGTCATCACCCTCTTCTCCGCGAACGCGTTCGACTTCGCGCTCGACCTGACCGCCGCGCTGTCGCTGGTCCCCTACCTCCTGGCGGCGGCCTACGCCGTCAAACTCGCCGTGACGAAGGAGACCTACGCCGACGACCGTCCCGCCATGCGGCGCCGCGAACTCGCGATCGCCCTGGTGGCCACGGTCTACACCGCCTTCCTGGTCTACGCGGCTGGGATCGGGCTGGTGCTGCTGGGCTGCGTCTTCTACGTCCCCGCGACGATCCTGTTCGCACGGACCCGGCGTGAGAGGGGTGCACGGGTGTTCTCCGCCCGCGAGTTCACGCTGTTCGCCGTGGTGGTGATCGGGGCGGCGGTCGGCCTGGTCGGCCTCGGCGCCGGATGGATCACCCTGTAGAAAGGCAGGCGCATGGCCGTCGGCTCCACCACACCCGCGCACGGCGTCCACTCCGAGGTCGGACGGTTGCGCAAGGTCCTGGTGTGCTCCCCGGGGCTCGCCCATGAGCGCCTGACCCCCACCAACTCCGACGACCTGCTGTTCGACGACGTGATGTGGGTCAAGGCCGCGCAGCGCGACCACCTCGACTTCGTGGACAAGCTGACCGACCGGGGTGTGGAGGTCGTCGAGCTGCACGACCTCCTGGCGCGGACCATGGCCGTCCCCGGCGCCCGGACCTGGCTCCTGGACCGCACGATCGTCCCCAACCAGGTCGGGCTCGGCCTGGTCGAGGGCGCGCGACCCCCTCGACTGAGCCCGCCCGGTCGACGTGCGCCCGCCCCGGTCCGCCGCGGGGCGGGCGGCGTCGTGCGTCGGAGGGGTCAGACCTTGCGCCAGCGGGGCACCCAGGCGCCGTCGGTGACCTCGTAGTCCCCGAACAGCGCGGGCGCTCCTTCTGGAGGGTCTCGCCGATGCGGTGGAACAGCAGGCGGATCTCCTCCTCGGCCCCCGGCGCGGTGCGCGCCTCCAGCGTGTGCCGCAGCGTCCGCACGTTCGCCGTCCACACCAGTCCGGTCGCCACGCCCTCGGGCGCGAAGCGGCGCATGAACGAGGTCTTGTGCTTCTTCTCGGCGAACTTCACGCCCTCGTCGTCGAGGCCGAAGTGGTCCGCCATCCAGAGCTGGAACTCCTCCATCCGCTGGAGCATCTCCGTAGCGCGCTCCATGAGCTCCGGGTCCTGCTCGGCCCACTCCGGGAACCAGAACGGCAGGTCGGTCAGGCGCACGAACCGCAGCGACTCCTGGGAGACCGCCACGCCCGGCCGGTGCCGAATGAGTTCATGGGTCAGCACACGCGACACGTCGTGCAGCACGAAGCTGAAGCTGACGTGCTCCAGCACCGACCCGTGCAGGCTCGCCAGGATGTTGCCGAGGTAGGCGTCCTGGTCCTTGCGCACCCGGGTGACGTTGGGGTTCAGCCCCGGTTCCCAGGACCGGTAGCACAGCCGGCCGGCGAACTCGGCGAGGTTCTGCGGGTCGTTGAGGTGGGCGTCCAGCTCACCGCGGTCGAAGCGCTCCAGCCACGCCTCTCCCCCGACCTCCTGGAGGTAGTCGGCGATCTCGTCGTAGTCCACCTGGGGACGCGCGACCAGACGTACCTGCGGCTCGACCTTCTTCACAGCACCCTCTCCTCATGGCTCCCCCGCCCCGGGCACACGCCAACACCGTGACCTGGGTTTCCGGGCCACGGAGACGTGAACTGGGCTGGGCCGATTGGCCTTCCCCGAGGGTACACGCCCCTCCCGTGCCCCGCTCGCGGCTCCCGGCCGGTCGGGCCCGGCGTGGGCCGCCCCACGCACGGGCCGCGCCGGAGCGCGCCGCTCAGTCCCGGGCCAGGCGCAGGATCCGCGCCACGACCCCCTCGCCCACGGTCGCCGTCAGGATCGACTCGGGGTGGAACTGCACCCCGTACCACCGCGCCGCCGTGTCCTCGATCGCCATCACCACGGGCCTGTCACCGTCGAGTACGGCGGTGACGTCGAAGTCCTTCACCAGTTCGGGCAGCGTGTAGGTGGAGTGGTAGCGGGCCGCCGGGAAGACCGCCTCCTCGCCGAGCCCCTCCAGCAGCCGCCCCCCGGAGACCCGGACCGTCCCGGGCTTGCCGTGCACGGGCTCGGCGAGCGTGCGCAGCTCGCCCCCGGCGTGCTCGACCATCGCCTGCAGCCCCAGGCACACGCCGAACACCGGCAGCCGGCGCCGCGCCAACTCGTCCAGCAGGTCCGACATCGCGAAGTCCACGGGCAGGCCCGGCCCCGGGGAGAGCACCACCAGGTCGGGGGCGAACCGGTCGAGCAGGGAGGGTTCGAAGCCGTAGCGGACGGTGGTCACCTCGGCGCCGTGCCTGCGCACGTAGTCGGCCAGGGTGTTGACGAAGGAGTCCTCGTGGTCGACGAGCAGGACCCTCATCCCCTCGCCGGGGAGCCCGTCGGCGGGCACGGTGACCGGGTCGAGGCCGTAGTCCGCGGAGCCGTCGTGCGCGGCCGACGCGCCCTCCTCCCGCTCCCCCAGCGCGAGCGTCTCCAGCAGGCGCGCGCCTTGAGGAAGGTCTCGCGCTCCTCGGCCTCGGGGTCGGAGTCGTAGAGCAGGGTGGCGCCGACCCGCACCGTGGCCACACCGTTCTTGATGTGCGCCGTGCGCAGGGTCAGGCCGGTGTTCATCGAGCCGTCGAAGTTGACGACGCCGACGGCGCCCCCGTACCAGCGCCGGGGGCTGGTCTCGTGCTGCTCGATGAACCGCATCGCCCACGTCTTGGGGGCGCCGGTGACGGTGACCGCCCACATGTGGGTGAGGAAGGCGTCAAGGGCGTCGAAGTCGCGGCGCAGCGTGCCCTCGATGTGGTCGACGGTGTGGATGAGGCGCGAGTACATCTCGATCTGGCGACGCCCGATCACCCGGACGCTGCCCGGCTCGCACACCCGCGACTTGTCGTTGCGGTCCACGTCCGTGCACATGGTCAGCTCGGACTTCTCCTTGACCGAGGAGAGCAGCTCCTGGATGTTCTCGGCGTCGCCCAGGGCGTCCTCGCCGCGGCCGATGGTGCCGGAGATCGGGCAGGTCTCCACCCGCTGACCGGCGCCGGGCTCGCCGGTGACGCGGACGAACATCTCCGGGGAGGCGCCGACCAGGTACTCGCCCCCGCCCAGGTTGAAGAAGAACTCGTAGGGCGCGGGGTTGCGCTCGCGCAGCAGTTCGTAGAAGCGCGCCGGGGAGGAGCAGCGCGCGTAGGTGCGGTGTCCGGGCACGACCTCGAACAGGTCGCCGCGGCGGAACTTCTCCTTGGCCTCGGCGACGACGCGCGCGTAGGAACCGGGCTCGGGCCCCGCGGGGACCTCGGCAGCGACCACGCGCGGGGTCGGCTCGGTGGCGCGCTCCAGGCCCTCGGTGTCGGCCTCGGGCCGGTCGCCGTCGCCCGGGACGGTGAACTCGTAGGTGTGGCGCACGCAGGTCTCGCGCTTGCGGTCGCGGACCACGATCGCGTCGGGCAGGTGCAGGACCAGGTCGCGGTCGGCGGGGTCGCGGTCGATGTGCGGCTCGATCGGCTCGAACTGGAAGGCCAGGTCGTAGCCGAAGGCGCCGTACAGCCCCAGGTTGGCGTCGTCGGGGCTGCTCATCGCCGCGACGACGGCGCGGATCGCGGTGAAGACGCTGGGGCGTCGGCTGCGCTCCTCCTCGGTGAAGAACGCGTCGGCGTCGGCCTCGGGGACCGTGACGGCGACGTGGTCGGAGCTGCGCTCGCGGTCCTCGGCCGCTCCGACGCCGACCAGGGCGTCGGCGACCACGGGCAGCACGACGCGGCCGCGCGCGTTGAGGGCGGTGGCGGTGACGCGGCGCCCGCGCGCGCTGATCTCCAGACAGGGGTCCACGTACCCCAGGTGCCAGCGGGAGTAGCGGCCCGGATACTCCATCCCGGAGGAGAGGACGCCGCCGCGGCGGTGCTCGACCGCCCGCACGAGGTCGGTGAGCACCTCGGGGTCGCATGCGGCGGTGGTGCGGCGGACGGTCACGCCGCCCTGGGTGCGGTACGTGGTGGTTTCGACGTCGCTGGGGTTCACGGCCGGTCCTTTGGCGCTGTGTTCGGTCGGGTAACACCGGCCGGGGCCGTGGGAACGAAGAAACGACCGCCGGTCCGGGGCGGTCGCTGATCTCGGGTATACGAACCGGGTGCACCGCCTAGGAGCGGCGCCACCACTGGGAGACGGGTGTGTTCGCGGTTCGCATGCGACCGAGTGTAGCGGGTCGCGTCCGCCCCGGCCACCCGGCGCGGCACATCACCCGCCCAACCATCGGTAACGGCGCTCGGGCCGCCCGGCGGTCCCGTAGCGCAGCCGCACCTGCGCGCGACCCTGCTCGGCGAAGTACTCCAGGTAGCGGCGGGCGCTGACCCGGGAGACCCCCGTCTGGGCCGCGCACTCGGCGGCCGACATGTCCGCCGCCTCGCCGCCCTCGGACGTCACCCGGATCAGCGCCGCGCGGACGAGGTCGGCGGTCTGCGGGGTCAGGCCCTTGGGCATGCTCCTGGTCGGCGCGGGGCGCTCGGGCGGGCGGACGGCGCCGAACGCGCGGTCCACGGCGTCCTGGTCGGGCGGGCCCTGGGTCTCCAGGTCACGCCGGAGCCTGGCGTATCCGCGCAGGCGTTCGACCAGCTCCGAGGGCTCGAAGGGCTTGATGAGGTACTGCACCGCGCCGCCGCGCAGCGCCTGGCGGACCGTGGCGCTGTCCCGCGCGGCCGTGATCACCAGGACGTCCACCTCGGGCAGGTCGGGCCCGGCGTCGGGGCCGCGCAGGCGGCGCAGGACGTCGATGCCGTTCATGTCGGGCAGGTAGACGTCCAGCAGCACCAGGTCGGGGCGGGTGCCAGCGACCATCTCCAGCGCCTCGGCGCCGGTGCGGGCCTCGCCGACGACGGTGAAGCCGGGCAGGCGTTCCACCAGGGCCCGGTGGACGCGCGCCACCATGAAGTCGTCGTCGACGATGAGCGTGCGCACCGGCGCCCGCCCGGCCGGGGGGCTCGCCGGGCGCTCCCCGTCGCCCTGGTCGTCGGCTCGGCTCGTGCTCATGGACCCTTCTCCTCGTGGTCGTGGCGGTCGTGCAGGACGGCGGTGAACTCCGAGCCCGAGACGGTGGCCTCGCCTCCGCAGCGCGCGCACACCAGGGCGACGATGGCCAGGCCCAGGCCGCGTTTGCGGCCCGCGGCGCCCTTGGTCGTGAACCCGTGCTGGAACACCCGGTCGGCGAGTTCGCTCGGCACCCCCGGCCCCGAGTCGCGCACCGACACGCGCACCGGTGCGCCGTGGCCGCCGGCCACGTCCACCTCCACCCAGGCGCGCCGGTCGGGCCCGGCGGTCTGGGTGGCCGCGTCGAGCGCATTGTCCACCAGGTTGGCCACGACGGTGGCCAGGTCGGCGGCCAGTTCCTCGGAGACGGGGCCGAGGTCGGCGGTGGGCGCGACCCGCAGCTGGGCGCCCTGCTCCGCGGCCAGGCTCGCCTTGGCGATGAGCAGGGCGGCCAGGGACGGGTCCCTGATCCGCTCGGTGACCCGCGCGCTCAACCGGGCGCGGGCGCCGCCGATCTGGCTGACGTAGCGTGCGGCCTCGTCGTACTCACTCAGTTCCAGCAGGCCGGAGATGACGTGCAGCCGGTTGGCGAACTCGTGGGCCTGGGCGCGCAGGGTGTCGGTGGTGGTCCTGCTGGCGTCCAGTTCGTGCTGGAGCTCGACCAGGTCGGTGCGGTCGCGCATCGTGGTGACCGAGCCGACTGAGCGCCCCTCGGTCTCCAGGGGCATCCGGTTGAGCGCGACCAGGCGGTCCCCGATGGCCACGACCGTGTCGCGCCCGCGCACCCGGCCGAGCAGGACGTCCCGCAGGCCGTCGGGCACGTCGAGGTCGGCCAGGTCGGTGCCGACGCTGTCGGGCGGCAGGTCGAGCAGGCGGACGGCCGCGTCGTTGACCAGGGTGACGCGGTCGTCGGCGTCCAGGCCCAGGACGCCCTCCTTGAGGCCGTGCAGCATGGCCTCGCGGTGCTCCACCAGCGCGTGATCTGCTCGGGTTCCAGTCCCAGGGTCTGGCGTTTGACCCGGCGGGACAGCAGTAGGGATCCGACCACGCCGAGCACGCTGGCGATGCCTAGGTAGACGAGCAGATTGGGGGTGGCCAGCACGAGCAGTTCGCCGGGGCCGGGGTAGTCGACGCCCGCGACGACGACGCCGAGGATGGCGCCGCCCTCGCCGATGACGGGCACGGCGGCGGCGACCGTGCGCTGCCCGCCGGAGTCGGTGGCGCCGGTCCAGGCACGGCCGCTCAGGGCGGCGGCCACGCCGGGCAGGTCCGCCTCGTCCGCGTCGCCGTCGACGGGGCCGGGGTCCAGGGTGATCGCCCGTCCCTGGTCGTCGTGGATCACGACCATGTCGGCTCCGGAGAGCACGCGGATGCTCTCGGCCAGGGGCGCAGGACGTCCCGGCGGCTGGCGTCGGCCAGGCCGACGCGGACGGTGTCGCGCGCGCGGTGCTCTCGGCGACGGCGAGCATGCGCCTGCTTTCGGTCTGGCGCAGACGGACGTCGGACTGGGCGAGCGAGACCGCGGCCACCATGACCAGGACGGTCACGATGATGCCGAGTTGGAGGGCGAGGAACTGCCCGGCGAGGGTGAGCCGCCGCCCCGAACCCCCGTCCGCCCCGGCGCTCTGGCCGTCCGCGCGGTGACCGCCGTCGCGGGCTGTCACGGCCGCGCTCCGCGACCGCCCGCGACCACTACGACCACAACGTCCGTTACCTCCATTGCCCGCACAACAATCACAACGCTTCTCAACTGGTGTTTCCGTCTGTTTGCCTGTGTGTCGCCTCACAAAAGATCCGGGACACACCGGAGACATCCCCTACGGAGACACTATGCGGCGCATCACTTCCCTCTTCCCGTCCACGCCCGGACACGGGCCGACGAGATCACGGGCGCCGCGGCTGACCGCGGCGGCCGCGGCCGCCGCGGTCCTGCCGCTGGCGCTCTCCGCCTGCGGCTCGGACGGCGGGACCACCAGCTCCGACGGGACCTGGGCGCCCGACCGCCCGATCGAGATCACCGCGCCCGCCGCGACCGGCGGCGGCTGGGACACGCTCGCCCGCACAAGCGCCCGCCTGCTGGAGAGCGAGGGGCTGGTCGAGCAGTCCATCCAGGTGGTCAACAAGCCGGGCGCGGGCGGCGCGATCGGCTGGGCCTACGTGGCCGGCCACGAGGCCGACCCGCACAAGCTGTTCGTGACCAGCCCGCCCATCCTGCTGGTGCCGATGGCGGGCGACTCCGAGTACGACCACGACGACTTCACCCCGATCGCGCGGCTGGCCACGGACTACATGGTCTACCTCGTCCCGGCCGACTCCGAGATGGAGACCTTCCAGGACCTGGTCGACATGGTCGGCGAGGGCGGGGCCAACATCGGCGGCGGCTCCGGCCCCGGCAGCATGGACCACGTCGCCCTGGCCGGTGCGGTCGACGCCGCGGGCGGCGACGCCGCCGCGGCGAGCTACGTGCCCTTCGACGGCGGCGGCGAGGCCATGACCGCGCTGCTCGGCGGACACGTGGACAGCGCGGTCGTGGGGGTCAGCGAGGCGGCGGGCATGCTCGCGGCCGGCGAGCTGCGGGCCCTGGGCGTCTCCTCCCCCGAGACGGTGGAGGCCTTCCCCGAGATCCCGACCCTGCTCGAACAGGACATCGACTTCACCTTCGACATCTGGCGCGGCGTGATGGCCCCCGCCGGGCTGGAGGAGGCCCAGGTCGCCTACTACGAGGACCTGTTCGCCGACCTGATGGAGACGCAGGCCTGGCAGGAGGAGTCGGTCTCGCTCGGCTGGACCGACGCGTACCAGAACAGCGAGGACTTCGGGGCGTTCCTCGACGAGCAGCGCACCGCGTACACCGAGATCCTGACCGAGGTCGGGCTCCAGTGACCACGGAGGACTCCATGAACCCGCATGAGACGGGCTCCGAGGGGGCGGCGCCGCTCCGCCCCCTGGGGGGGTCCGGGGCCGCCGAGGCCGCGCCGGACGCGGGAGCCGGGACCGCGCGGACGTTCGCGTTCCGGAACCGGACGGTGGCGATCGCGCTCGCCGTGGTCGCGGTCGGCTACCTGGTCCTGGCCTTCCAGGTGCCCGAGTACACGGCGGTGAACGTCCCCGTGCAGCCGGGCACCCTTCCCCGCTGGCTCGGTGTGGTGCTGCTGGTGCTGGCGGCGCTGCTGTTCTTCCAGCGCGACCAGAGCGCCGCCGACGAGGACGGGGACGCGTCGGACGACGCCGCCGGCGGCGGGGACGCCGCCTCCCCGGCCGAACCGCTCAGGCTGGGCCGGCTGAGGGACCCGCGTCTGGAGGTCGGGCTGTTCGTCGCGGCGATCGTCGCCTACGTGGCGCTGTTCGAACCCCTCGGGTTCATCCTGTCCACCGCGCTGTACCTGGGCGCGATGACCGTCTACCTGGGCTATCGCCGTCACGTGGTCACCGCCGCGGTGTCCGTCGGCCTGCCCCTGGGCCTCTACCTGGCCATGTCCGAGGGGCTGGGCGTCGTCCTGCCGAGCGGACCGCTCCCCTTCTGACCCGATCGAGGCGAAAGACACCATGCTCGACCAACTCGTTCAGGGGTTCGCGGTGGCGATGACCCCGCAGAACCTGCTCTTCGTCTTCATCGGCGTGCTCGCCGGAACCATCATCGGCATCCTGCCGGGGCTGGGCCCGATGAGCGCGATCGCGCTGATGATCCCCATCGCCTACGGGATGGACCCGACGTCGGCGATCATCATGCTGGCCGGGGTCTACTACGGGGCGATCTTCGGCGGCTCCACGTCCTCGATCCTGCTCAACGCGCCGGGGGTGGCCGGAACCGTCGCCACGTCCTTCGACGGCTACCCGATGGCCCGGCAGGGCAAGGCGGGCAAGGCCCTGGCGATCGCCGCCCTGTCGTCCTTCACCGGCGGCACGATCGGTGTCGTGGGCCTGATGCTGATCGCGCCGGGTCTGGCGTCGTTCGCGGTCAGTTTCGGTCCGACCGAGTACTTCGCGCTGATGGTGCTGGGCCTGACCGCCGTGGTCTCGCTCGCCGGGCGCAACCTCGTCAAGGGGCTGGTCTCGGCGGTCTTCGGCGTGATGATCGCGCTGGTGGGCATCGACTCCCAGACCGCGATCACCCGCTTCACCTTCGACCTGCCCGAACTGTACGAGGGCGTGGAGTTCCTCATCGTCGCGCTCGGCGTGTTCGCGCTGGCCGAGGTACTGGTCATGCTCAACCGGCGCGGCCAGGGCGGCGCCCGCGGCGGGGTGACCTCGCTCAGGCTGTCCAGGCGCGAGATGGCGCTGATCACGCCGCCGACCCTGCGCTCGGGCGTGCTGGGCTTCTTCATCGGCGTACTGCCGGGCGCGGGCGCCACGGTCGCGTCCTTCCTGTCGTACTCGATGGAGAAGCGGATCGCCAAGGACGGCGACACGTTCGGGCGGGGCAACCTCAAGGGCGTGGCCGGCCCCGAGTCCGCCAACAACGCGGCCGCCGTGGGATCGTTCGTCCCGCTGATGACCCTGGGCGTGCCCGGCTCGGGCACGACGGCGATCCTGCTCGGAGCGCTGCTGGTGCTGGGCGTCCAGCCGGGTCCGCTGATGCTGGCCGAGCGGCCGGAGATGTTCTGGGGCCTGGTCGCGTCGATGTACATCGGCAGCGCGGTCCTGCTGGTGCTCAACCTGCCGCTGATCCCGGTGTTCGCCAAGGTGCTCAACACGCCGAAGGCGGTGCTGGTGCCGCTGGTCGTCGTATTCTGCGTGGTGGGGGTGTACGGGCTCAGCTTCAGCGTGTTCGACCTGGGTCTGTTGGCGCCTTCGGCGTGGTCGGTTTCCTGATGCGGCAGAACGACTTCCCGGCCGCCCCGATGATCCTGGGACTGATCCTGGGCGGGCTCATGGAGAAGTCGATGCGCCAGGCGCTCCAGATCTCGGGCGGCGAATGGTCGGTCTTCCTGACCGAGCCGATCTCCGCGGCGCTGATCGCGCTGGCGGTGCTGTCGATGGCGCCGTCCCTGGTGCGGGCGGTGCGCGGACGACTGGCCCGCCGGTCCGCCGTGCGGGCCGCGGACGGGGACGCCGACCACGCGGAGTCGCTGAAGAACTGACGAGGGGACGGACCAGATGAGGGGCACGAGCCGGCGCGCCGTCCTGGCGGCCGGCCTCATGCTGTCCCTGGGGGCGTTCCCGACGCTGTCCGGGTGCGCGGCCGGTCGCGGCCCCGGGCAGCTGCGGATCATGGTGCCGACACCGCCCGGCGGCGGGTTCGACCAGACCGCCCGGACGGTCAAGGCGGCCCTGGAGGAGTCGGGGACGGTCCCGGACGTGACGGTGTTCAACCTGCCGGGGATCTCGGGCACGGCCGCCCTGGCTCGGCTGGTGTACGAGGCGGGCACACCGGACCTGGTCCTCCAGATGGGGTTGGGGGTGCTGGCCAACTCGCACATCGACTCGGCGTCGCACTCGGTGTCGCAGACCACGCCGTTGGCGCGGCTGATCGAGGAGCCCGAGGCGTTGCTGGTGCCGCCGGACTCCCCCCTGGAGACGATCGACGACTTCGTCACGGCCTGGCGCGACGATCCGTCGGGGATGGTGATCGGCGGCGGGTCGACCCCGGCCGGTCCCGACCACATGGTGACGATGCTCCTGGCGGAGGAGTTGGGGATCGATCCGGCGGTGGTGGACTACCGCGCCTACGACGGCGGCGGGCAGGTGCAGGCCGCGCTGCTCGGCCACGAGGTGGACGTCGCGGCGGCCGGGCCGAGCGAGCAGCGCGCGGCGATCGAGTCCGGGCAGCTGCGGGTGTTGGCGGTGACCTCGGCCGAACCCGACCCGGAGACGGACGCCCCCACGTTGACGGAGGCGGGGATCGCGCTGCGCTTCCTCAACTGGCGCGGGCTGCTGGCCCCTCCGGGGTTGTCGGAGTCGGACCACGAGGAGCTGCTCTGGACGGTCGAGGAGCTGCACGCCTCGGACGAGTGGCGCGTGGAGCTGGCGCGCAACGGGTGGACCGACGCGTACCTGGAGGGTGAGGGGTTCGCCGTGTTCCTGGCCGAGGAGGAGGAACGGGTGGGGACGGCGCTGAACCGGCTGGGTGTGACCGAGGCGGGCGGCTGAGTCGGACCCTCGTCGGGCCGGCGAGGAGAACGCCGACCACGACCGGCCCCGGATCTCCGAATACACGAAACTCGCCGACATAATTCGAAATACCGCGCCAATGATCAACCTGGTGGCCAGGAATGGAATAGCGCGCGCGGAATTCGTACGCTGGTCCACACCAACCAGCCCGGATGAGACGGCCGGTCTCCCACCTGCTCCTCGGACGATCCGTTCCAGGGAACACGCGACGGCCCCGGCGCCCGCGTTCTCACCGGAAACGAACGTCCAGTGTCCCTCCTCCCCAAGGACCACGCGGACGGACGCACCCTTGGGAGAAGTGAGCATGAGCGAACTCGTCACCGTCCTGGGCGAGGCGGCCCTGGACCGGATCAACGCCCTGGCTGACCGGGTCCGGGAGCTGGAGCATCGGGTGTCGGCCCTGGAGGACCCCGTACCGGCCCCGGGGACGTCGACGGGCATGGCGGTCGGTTGGCGGGGCCAGGACACGTCCTGGCCCCGCCTCATCGAGGAGGCCCAGGCCGTGGCCGAACGCCCGATGAGTGTGCGGCGGGTGTTCGACCGCGACGTCCCCGCGACGTTCTCGGAGTCGCACCTGCGCCACGACCACGGCCGCCGCGTCCAGGTGTGGTCGTTCAAACCCGAGGTGACCACGTCCTTCGACGAACTCGTGCGCCTGTTCGCGTCGGTTCCGGACCGGTCCAACGTGTGGGTCATCCCCTTCCACGAGCCCCGGGACAACATGTCGGCCCAGGACTACCACGTCCTCTACCGCACCGCCCACCAGGCCTACAGCGCCGTCGGCGGGTTCGCCGGGATCGGCCCCTGCCTGACCAACTGGGGGGTGCGCAACCACGGCGAACTGGAGTACGCGATCGCCGGACTGGCTGACTTCCTGGCCGTGGACACCTACGTCGACCTGGAGGGCACGCCCGAGATGTCGGCTGTCGAGCACCTGCGGGAGGCGCTGGACTTCGCCAACGGCGCGGGGCTGCCCTTCGCCGTGGCCGAGTTCGGGGTGGACCACGACCGCGAGGAGGTTCCCGTCGAGCGCAAGACCGCCTGGTTGCGGTCGTTCGCGGAGGTGGGTGAGCACGCCGAACACGGCCTGGCGTGGCTGTGCTACTTCCACTCCGACGTGGGCGGGAACTTCCTCCTGGACAACCACCCCGACTACGTGGCCGCCTACCGGCACGTGTGGGACGCCTACGCGCGGTAGCCCGGCCCCGGTGGGGTCCGGGCACGGACCCGCTACGCCTCGGGGCGGTCGACCACCCGGGTGTCGACGACCAGGGCGGCGACGCGGCCGTCCGCGGCCCGCCCCAGCCACACCGGGCAGGGGTCGCCGCCGAAGCCCGCGGGGAAGGTCACCAGGTTCGCTCCGCTCACCGGCTCGCGCAGGGACCTGGACCAGGGGCCGGTGTCCGCGGCCCACGCGCCGGGGCCGACCGGGGCGGGAAGCCCGGGGTCCTCGGTACCGGCCACCGCGTGCGCCAGCCGCAGCAGCACCCGCATGCCCCGCCGGGTGTGGGGCTCTCCCGCCATG
The DNA here is from genome assembly GCF_001942255.1 of Nocardiopsis sp. CNR-923. Taxonomy (GTDB): domain Bacteria; phylum Actinomycetota; class Actinomycetes; order Streptosporangiales; family Streptosporangiaceae; genus Nocardiopsis. The sequence goes on along the minus strand of NZ_MKKC01000065.1, from coordinate 211,692 downwards.
GACTCACCGAGGGCTCCGGCGAAGGCCTGCGCCGTGCTCCGCCCCGGGGCGTCCAGGAACGCGCGGGCCGACTCCCGCATGCCCCGCTCCTGCTCCGCGAAGCCTGCCCGCTCGTGCTCCGTGTAGCCGAGGAGGAGGTTGTGGTCGTGGTCGCAGGAGGCGAACAGCTCCTGGAGTCGGGGCAGGCACGCGACGTCGCCGAGGCTCAGCACGCCGCTGCCGCCGTCCACCGTGACGCCGAAGAACTGGCCCTCGCCGAGGGCCTGGACGTCCTCGCCCGGACGCAGGGCCATCTCCCAGGACTCCACCGGCGTCGCGACCAGATCGGCGACGTCGATCCGCGCCCCCGCCACCAGGGCGGACTCGCGGTCGGGGTCGGCGCGGCGCAGCACCGCCAGGCGCACGGGGTGCTCCCCCGGCGGCAGGGGACCGCCAGGGCCCGCTGTTCGGTGACCGACCCCAGTGCCGAGGGGTCGCAGACCAGGACCCGCCCGGTGGGCAGGACGACCGTCCCGATGTCGTGCACCTCGATCGTGCCCGTGGTCCTCCACCTCGCGTCGCGGTGGCCTTCCCCGGGCTGGAAGAGTGCGTCGACGCCGACCGGCGCCAGCGGCCCCGGCGGACGCCAGGGCGCGGGTGCCGGAGCGGGATCGGGTGCGGCGTCGGCCTCGCCCAGCCGGACGGCCGCCCCGCCCAGACGGGGGTGCAGGGCCAGCAGGTCCTCCCAGCGGCCGAACTCCGGCGCGGGCCGGGTCATGGCGGCCACGATGTCCTCGTCCGGCCACCGGTTGACGGTCGTGCGCCCGCCGCCGAGGTAGTCGTGGTGGTAGCCGGCCCACTCCTCGTTCATCACCACGACGGTGGTCATGACGAGGTCGGGGACCGCGCCGGCGCCCTCCGCGGACGGGTCCGGCCACCGGCGGCTGCGGGTCAACGCGAGCTGGCCGTCCTGGCGGCGCGCGTAGCGGTGGTGGGTGCGCCGCACGCCGTCGGCGTCGAACAGCCAGACCCCGCAGTGCCCGTGCGACCAGGCGATCTCCAGCAGGACCAGCGGACCGCCCCCGGCCTCGCTGACAAGCACCGCGTACTGTTCGCCGGCGGCGTCACGGGCTTGGGCGGTGTCGGGGCTGAGGATCCCGACGGGGCGCGCGGTCTCGGGGTCCCACCCCTGGCAGTAGAGGGACTCGTGGGTGCGGGGCGTGGGCATGGGGTCTCCGTGGTCGCGGGGGCGTCCCGGGGAACCTACCGCCCCTCGCCGACGCGCGCGATCGGGGGCTGCGTCGGTCCCGTGCCCGCCCGGACGGGGCGGACCGTGCGGCTGCGCCCTCGGGCGCGGGAGCGCGCGGAGTCTTGTGTCAGGACCCCGCGCCGTTCCGGGACACCGCGTCCGCGACGCGCTCGACGCGTGTGCGCAGTTCGGCGACCGTGCCGGAGGTGTCCAGGACGTGGACGAGGATCGTGATGGGCGCGCCGACCACGCGGTAGGCCTCCCGTGCGACCGTGCCTCCCGCGTAGACCAGGTGCCCGTGGGTCAGGCCCAACGCGGTGCAGTAGGACACGACCTGGTACAGGTCCGCGTTGGGCGGCCCCCCTGACCCGAGGTCCTTGTACTTGGCGTCGACCACACTGTGCGGCCCGCCCGGCGCGTGGACGACGACGTCCGGTTCGAGCCGCACCCGGCCCGCCGTGTCGAGCCGGTGATGCGAGTCCCGGGTGGAGCACGCCAACGCGCGACGCCGGAGCGCTCCGCGCAGGGCTCCGGCGAGGAAGTCCTCGTACACCCGTTCCATGTTGACCACGATCCCGTCCAGGTCGATCCCGGCTGCCCGTGCCCCGGGTTCCGGCACCGCCCCGGACAGGATGGTCTCCGCCAGCTTCAGCACCCGGACGTAGTGCCGGTTGAGGCGAGTGGGACGCCACCGGGGCAGGTCCAGGCCGGGGGCGAGCCGCGCCACGCCGTCCAACCCCGCCGCGAGGCGGCGCAGGGCCCGCGCGTCCTCCCTGCGCACATCCGGTGCCCGCGCCAGGGTCACCAGCGCGGCGAGCAGGATCCGGTTCTCAGCCACGTCGGCGGAGAAGTCGTCGTGGGTGACGGCCAAGGGCAGCGGCGCACCGAACCTCCGGCGCATCTGGTCTCCGGCGCGCAGTCGGCCGCGCACGACGGCGAGGTCCTCGTCCACCTCGACGTACCCCCGCAGGATTCCCTGGCGCAGGGCCCGTGAGGCCGTCCTGGCCAGGACGGCGGCGAGCGCCGGGACGAGTTCGTCGGACGTACCGGCCGGCAGCGGATCCTCATGCCAGTCGACGCCCGACCCCGCGAAGCCGAGGAGGTACATCAGACGTTCGACGCCGACCTTGGGCCGGATCCGCAGATCCACGGCTGCCTCACCGGAGCCCAGACGGACCGAGGCGACCCTGCGCCGCGCGCGCACGCGCCAGGCGCCCGGAGCCGTGCCCTGCCCCAGTTCGACCAGTCCGGGGCAGGAGAGCAGGGTCGCCAACCGCGCGGCCGACAGTGGCACCTGCGTGCCGGGGCCGGTCTCGTCGAGGACGATCCGCTGGGCGGGCGGCTCCCGCCTCACGGCCCGCCGTCCGGCTGACCGTTGGAGGCCGCGATACCCGTGCGGAGTGCGGCCAGGCCGAACTCCGCCTCCACCTCCCGAGCGCCGCCGTGTCCCTGGTCCTCCAGCAGCGGCAGGATCTCGGTTCGCCAGACGCGGTCGAGCACGCCGTCGACGCCGATGCCCTCCACCATCAGGTAGGAGGGTCCGATGGACCGGTCGGGGTCGCCGATCCTGCGGTTGAGTTCGCGCAGGAGCCGGTCGGCCTCCTCCGGCAGTCCGCGGCTCCTGAGCCAGGAGCGCAGCAGGCCGTCGACCGGGGGCAGGTCGGGCGTGAGCCGCTGGAAGGCGAAGCGCCGTCGCATGGCGGCGTCCACGAGTGCGACCGAGCGGTCGACGGTGTTCATGGTGCCGATGACGAAGAGGTTCTCGGGCAGCGAGAAGCCCGTGTCGTCCTCGCTGGCGTATTGGAGCGTGATCTGCTCCTCGCGGTACTCCAGCAGGAAGTAGAGCTCGCCGAACACCTTGGGCAGGTTGGCCCGGTTGATCTCGTCCACGACCAGCACGTGCGGCTGGGAGGGCGCGTTCCTGGCCGCCTCGGCGACACGCGTGAGCGGACCCGGGACGAGGTCGAACCCCATCGTCGCGTCCTTGTTCTGCCTGGGCCGGAATCCGGCGACGAAGTCTCGTAGGAGTAGGAGGGGTGGAACTGCACCAGCGCCGTGCGGCCCGGTCCCGCGACGTGGTCGGCGATCTTGCGCGCCAGGTAGGTCTTGCCCGTCCCCGGCGGGCCGTAGAGGATGATCTGCCGCTTGCGCTGGAGCAGTTCCACGGTCTCCCGCAACCATTCCGCGGGCATGTGCAGTCGGCGCGCGAAGTCCTCAGTGACAGGGGGGATCTGGATCTCGCCCGTGACGTCCTTGGCGAGCACCTCCTCCGAGACCCGGTCCCCCAGGCCCGCGATCTCGGCGAACTCGGAGACCACCGGGGTGATCTCGTTGACCGTCCGCAGGCTCCGCAGCGCTCCCTGGGCCTTCTCCGACAACTGCTGCCGGTGGCGGGTCCGCGCCGCCCAGTCCACGCTCCTCCTGCGGGCGCGGTCACGTCCCTGGGAGGGGTCGTCGTAGGCGGCGGACGCCACGGTCCCGACGTGGACGTCCCCGTCGGGGTCCAGGGTGACGACGAGATCGCCCACGGACATGCGGTTGAGGAACTGGTCGAGCTGGGACCGGATCTGGACGAGCGAGGCCCGGGTGGCGTCGGGGTAGGCGTCGGTGAGGATCTCCTCCATCCGCGCCGCCGGGGTTCCCGGCGGGATCTCGTCGGCCTCGTGGAACGACAGTGAGCAAAATCCCCTCTCCAACCACTGCGGGACGAGGTCCACGCCTCCGACGTTCGCCCCCCGAACCAGCCACCCCCGCTGGGCGGGCGCCTCGGCGGGGGACTGCCAGACCTTGGCCCAGGGTTCGTCGTAGAACCACACGTGCGTGTCCGACTCCGCCTGCAGGGACGCACGGATCGCGTGCAGGTCGCGGTCGAGGTCCCCGACGCCGTCGACGCGGTCGCCGAACGCCTCCCGGATGCGCTCCTTGTGCTCCACGCTGGCGATGGCCTCGAAGGTGTCGGGGAAGGCCAACCAGAGCAGGAGGTGGTACTGGGCGCGCGCCCGTTGGCCGCCCTTGTCGTCGGGCAGCACCCCTCGGGCCGCCTGACGGAAGGCCCACGGGTCGCACAGCAGCCGTTCCCGTTCGTCCGGTGCGCGCCCGACCAGGTCCCGGGCCAGGCGGATGAGGAAGGAGAACTGGGCCCATCTCAGGGTGAGGAACGCGCTGCCGCCCTTCATGAAGCCCGGGAGCGCGGCGTCGTACTCCTCGGGGAGTCGCACGTCGCGCCGCGCCCAGGAGAGCACCTCGCCCAGAATCTGCCGCTTGCGGGCGACGCCGATCGTCGCCCCGGACAGCGGCAGCATGTTCAGGTACAGCAGCTCCGCCGCCAGGACCACCGCCTCGTCGGAGGCGTCCCGCAACTGCCTGCGGAGCTTGGTCATGAAGTCGTCGCCCGAGTCGTCGGGGCGTTCGACGAACCCGGTGACCAGTTCCCGCACCGCCCGCGGCGTCCAGGACTCCAACCCGGGTGCGAAGGCCGACCGCCCGGTCAGCGCGGCCCCGTGCAGGATCCGCCTCGCCGCCTCCTCGCAGCGTGTCCGGGGGGTTGGGGGGTCGGTCCCGCCGTCGCCGTCCGCTGCCACGATCACCCGTCCTTCGTGCCAATACCGAGGTGCCGGTGGGTCACGATGCCACATTCCGCCCGGGGTGCGGGGCGAAACGAGAAGAATGGCCGGAATAGGCCGACTGCCGGTCGGGTCAGGGCTGAAGGGCCCGCGCCCCGGGCCTGGGGACTCCGCTGGCGCCCGCCCGTGGCCTCTGCGGGCCCGGAGCCGCCCCGGCCGCACGCCCGTCCCGTGCGCTCACCGGCGGACGAAGCGTGTGTGCTCCCGCAGCAGTGTCCTGGCCCCCTCCACGTCGGCCAGGCGCGCGGACAGGGTGCGTCCGGCCAGGTGCGCGGGCAGGGCGGCGCTGAACTTGAGCCCGTCCAACGCGCGCGCGGACACCTCGGGCAGGGTGACGCTGTGCCGGGCGGCCCGTTGGGCCGCCGCCCAGGTGCGCGGGTCCAGGTCGGGGTTGAGCCGCAGGCAGGCGTCGTCGGGCTGCTGTGCGGGGTCGGCGGCGTCTCCCAGGCTGGCGATCAGGGTGAGGTTGGCCCGGACCCCCGCCCAGGTCCACCAACGCAGGTCGCCGCGGTCCGACCGCGCGATCACCGATCCCCCGGGGTGCACGAGGGCGGTGTGCTCCTCGCGCGCCTCGGCCAGGGCGTTGACCGCCCTGCGGGTGAGCCGCACCCGTGGATCGGTTCCCAGGAGCACCTCGCGCACGCGCGGGTGAGGTGGAAGAAGGAGCCCAGGCGACCGCCCGAGTCCCACCTGGCCTTGCCTGCGCCGCCCTCGACCGGTTCGACGAAGCACCGCTGCCTGCGCCAGTCCACCCAGGTGACGACCCAGGTGCGTCCGGCGAGCAGCAGCCGACGCGGTCCGGTCCGCTCCTCGTCGGACGCCAGCAGGGCGGGGTCCACCCGGCCGATCTCGGTGCGCCCGTTCAGCGCGGTGAACTGCGGCGGTGCGGTGAAGACACTGGTCAATCCCATGAAGTGGCGGCGGCCGAAACGCTGCTCGGCCTCGGGGCCGATCATCATCAACCCGCCGTCCAGCTCGATGAACCCCTCCCGGATCAGGTGGGCGGCGATCGGCTCGCCCTGGTGGAAGGGTTCGAGACCGCCCCACCACTCGGGCCACAGCCGCGCGCCCACCTCGGGTTCCTGAAGGCACAGGGCCAGGAGCTGTTGGGCGACGATGTGCCGCGGTTCGGGGGTGGGGACTACGGGCTCCACCCAGTGCCGCCCCCACAGGTGCAGGAGTCCGGCGGCGTCCAGGAGTCCGTCCTGGTCGATCGCCAGGAACAGGCAGTTGCGGGTGCTGCCCCGACGCCGCCCGGTACGTCCGATGCGCTGGAGGAAGGAGGCGACGGTGCCGGGGGCGTTGATCTGGACGACCCGGTCCAGATCACCGACGTCGATCCCCAGTTCCAGGGTGCTGGTGGCGACGATGACGCAGTCCCGGGCCTCGCCGAAGGCCTGTTCCGCACGGCGGCGCTCGTCCAGGGACAGGGAGGCGTGGGACAGGAAGGCGGTCACGCCCAACTGCCTCAGGGCGTGGCCGAGTTCCTCCACGTACTGGCGCGAGTCGCAGAACACCAGGCGTTTCTCCCCCCGGTGCAGGGAGGCGACGACCTTGGCGGCGTTGGCCAGGGAACCCACGTAGTCGAGTTCGACGTCCCCGGGCGGCGGCTCGTCGGGCACGTGGCCGGGCGTGGGCGGGTCCACCCCGGGCGCGACCACCCTTCCCGGTCTGCGGCCCGCCGCCGAACCCTGGAGCCAGGTGAGCAGGTCGTCGGGGTTGCCGACGGTGGCGGACAGGCCCACCCGCTGGATCGCACGACCGGCCACCCGGCCGAGCCGCTCCAGCACGGCCAGCAGGTGCCATCCGCGGTCGTCGCCGGCGAAGGCGTGCACCTCGTCCACGACGATGGCGTGCAGGTTCGCGAAGACGCCCGGTGGTCGACGTTGACGCTCACCAGCATGGACTCCAGGGACTCCGGCGTGGTGAGCAGGATGTCGGGACGCCCCCGCAGGATGCGCTGGCGTCCGGCCGTGGTGACGTCTCCGTGCCAGAGTTCGGCGCTGCGCCCCATCCACCCGGCGTAGGCCTGGACACGGGGCAGCAGGTTGTTGAGCAGCGCTTTGACGGGGCACACGTACAGCAGCGACAGACCGTCCCCCGGCCGCCCGGCCATGGCGGTGAGCAGCGGGAACAGGGCCGCCTCGGTCTTGCCCCCGGCGGTGGGCGCGAGCAGGACGGCGTCGTCGCCGTCGATGAGCGGGGCCAGGGCCTGGCGTTGCAGCGGGCGCAGTCCGGGCCAGCCGAGGGTGTTGACGACGTGGTGGGCCAGGGTGGGGTGGAGCAGGTCCAGACTGCTCGGCCCCGGCCCGCCGGGGTCCTCGGGGGCGTCGCTCACAGATCCAGTTCCACCTCGTCGGCGCTGGCGGCCCGCTGGACGTGGACGCCGCGTTCGACCTCGGTGAGCTCATGTCCGCCGACGGTCAGGCGGTAGTGCGCGCGGGGGTCGAAGTCCGGGTTCTGGTCGACCCGGTCCATCACGTCCACGAGTTTGCGCAGGAACAGCCGGGGCGCGATGCCGACCCGGCCGCCCAGCTCCCCGGCGACGGCTTCGGCGAACCCGAGCAGGTAGCCGTCGTCGACCTTCTCGCGCACCCGCTGGGGGGCGTCGGCGCCGTCGGCGTACAGCTCCCGGACCGCCGTGCCCAGCTCGTGCAGCTTGGCCAGGTCGAAGCCGCCCAGGCGGATCTGGGTGGCGTACAGGTTGTCGTGGGACGGGTCGGGCAGGAAGTCGGTGTGCAGACGCTGGGCCAGGGGCGCCAGGCGCTGGACCCCCTGGGGGCCGTCGAAGAACGCGGGGGTGCCGGTGATGACGAGGTACAGGCCGGGGAACCGCCGGTCAGCGATCTCGTCCAGGAGCTGGCGCAGCGCGTTGAGCCCCTTCTCCCGGGTGTCGGTGCGGGCGCGCTGGAGGGTCTCCAGTTCGTCCAGGACCACGAGGAGTCCGGGGTGCCCGCAGTCGCGCAGGAGCACGAGCAGCCCCTTGAGCGCGGCCAGGGCCCCGAAGTGGTCAAGGTCGCCCTTGATCCCCGCGTAGCGTTTGGCGGCGGAGGCGACGTTGGGCTGTCCGCCGAGCCAGGCGATGAGCGCCTCGGCGACGGCGGGTTCGCCCTCGGACTGGGCCCGGTGGTAGCCGCGCAGCGCGGCGGCGAACCCGGGGTTGGCGGCGGCCACCTCGGACAGCCGCCGCTCCAGCAGCTCCAGGACGGCCGCGTCGAGCGCCTCCTCGTCGGCCTCGTCCACCTCGCCGGCGGCCAGGACGTCCGCTTCCAGGGCGTAGACCCAGTTGTCCACGATCTCACGCAGGGCGCTGGGCGGCTGGGTGGCGGTGGTGAGGCGCTCGGTCAGCCGTCGGTAGACGGTCTCCAGCCGGTGCAGCGGGGTCTCGGTCTCGGAGATCTGGATCTCGGTGACGGCGAAATTGGCGCGTTTGGCCCGCTCCCCCAACCAGCGGACGAAGAAGGTCTTGCCGGACCCGTACTCGCCCCGGACCGCCTTGAACTCCGCTCCCCCGCCGCTGACCGAGCCCAGTTCCCGGTCCAGGGCGTGGGTGAAGCGGTCCAGGCCCACGGCGAACAGGTCGAGTCCGCTGTGCGGGACGGTCCCGCGGCGCAGGGCTCCGACGACGTCGTCACGGCGGGCGGCGCTGACGGTGGTCACGGTCAGCTCCCTTCACTGAGGAACTGCTGGTGGAGCAGGGAGGTGTTGAGTTCCGCGCCGCGGTCGCCGTCGGCCAGGGTCAGGACCGGGTAGGACTCGACGTTGAGCACCTTGCCGACCATCTTGAGGAAGCGCACGGCCCGGTGCGGGGCCTCGGACTTTCCCGCGGCGCGGGCGGCGGCGCCGACCGGCAGGCGCGGGTGGGCGCCGCCCGCGGCGGCGAGTGCGTCGATGACCGCGCCGATCTCCCGCGCGGAGGGCGCCTTGGCCACGCGCGCCAGGCTGGCCTCGAACACGGCGGTCGCGGTCACCCTGGCGCCGAGGCTGCCGGGGGCCAGGTCCTCGTCCCCGAACAGCGCTGGGGTCTGGTCCGGGACGCTCTTCGGGAGCGGTCGTGCGGCGCCCGTGCTCTTGCGTCGGCTGCCCGTGGCGCCCCGGCCGGGAGCGGACGCCCTCGCGGTGGTCCGTCCCGTGCGCGCGGCGGCGGAATCCGCCCCGGGCTCGGCCGCGGGGGCGGCGGCGCCCTCCAGCGGTTGGGACCACCACGCGGGTTCGAGCTGGGCGGACGAGAGCACGGACCACCCCTTGGCGCCCGGTCGAGCACGGGGATGAACGCCAGCACGGGGATGACCATCTCGGCTGCGGAGAACCCGCCGTGGTAGCCCTCCTTGCGGTCGGTGTAGCGGATGTCCTCCCGGTAGGGCACCACGAGGCTCCCGTCACCGACGAGCACCCGGTCGCCGGTGGCGAGGACCTCGCCGTCCCCGGGCCGCCCGGTGCGGTACCGGGCGGACTCGCCGTCCTGGGTCCTGCGCGCCTCCCGGCGGTCCCACACGTGGCCGTGGTCGGAGGTGAGCAGGACGGGACGCCCGACCCGGGCGGCGGCGTCCAGGAGGGAGGCCAGCGCGCCGACCTGCTCCGGCCGCCAGGTGGGGTCGTTGCCCTCCCGGCCCTTGGCCAGGGCGTCGTCGATGGTGTTGAGCACGACCCCGACCACGGTGCCGGTGTCCTCCAGGTGCGCCTGGACCCGCGTGGGCAGGTGCTGTCCGGCCCCGGCCTCCAGGTCGCGCTGGTGGTGGAGCACGGCGTCGCGGCGGCCGAACTCCGCACTCGCCCACAGGTCGCGGAACCCCTTGCGTTCGGTGTCCTGTTTGCCGGTGGTGAGGGTGCCCGTGAGCAGCGAGGCCCGGGAGCAGGTGGTCGTGGACGGGACGGTGGCCAGGGCGCCCTCCCGGGCCGGTGCGCCCTCGGCGTCCTGGCGGCCGATCTCGACGAGGCGACCGCGCGCGTTGACGTGCTCGGCGAGCTGCACGGCCACCTCGGCGCTCATCCCGTCCAGGACGATGACCAGGGGGGCGTTTCCGGCGGCCAGGGGGCGGGCGAAGCAGGCGAGCAGGTTCTCCGCGCGCGGTTGGTCGTCGGTGGGCGAGTGCCCGCCGTTCCACCGGTTGACGACGGCGGCGAACTCGGCGTCGACCAGGGCCCGCCAGGCGCGGACGCGGTGGTAGAGGGCGGCCAGGGCCTGGTCGAGGACGGGCACCTCGGTGTGGTGGTGCCAGATGAACGAGGCGGCCCGGTCCACCCACCCGGTGTCGCGCACGTGGGCGTGCACCCAGGCCCGGGTGGTGGTGGGCGCGGACGCGCCCAGGGGGTGGGCGGCGGCGCCGGCGGCCAGGCGGCGCAGGAGCCGGACCGCGTTGACCGCGACCAGCCCGGAGCGGCTGTCGGGGTCGTGGCGGCGGTGTTCGCACAGCCTGCCCAGCGCCTCCTCCACCTCGCGCAGGTCCTGCGGGAGGGGCAGGGACTCGCTCGCGGGCCCGTCGCCGTCGCCGAGGGCGACCCCCACGGCGCGGCCCAGGTCGGCCATGCGGCTGTGCAGTCCGGCGTCGAGCAGGCCGCTGGCCTCGGCGACGGGGGCGGCGTCGAGTTGGAGGAGGAGTTCCTCGGAGCGGCGGACGGTCTCGTCGGCGTGGGCGGGGTCGGACAGATCGAGCTGGCGCAGGAGCGCGGCCACGCACGCCTTGCCGAACTCGTCCAGGTCCCGGGGGGTGGGCTGGCTCAGCCCGAAGTAGCGTTCCCGTGCCCGGATGAGGGCGTTGTGGGCGACCCCGCTCCGCTGGCCCGCGCCGGGCCGGTCCTGGTGCGCGGACCGGGCCAGTTCGCCCAGGGCCAGCCCGATGGGGATGGCGTCCAGGGCGTGGCCGCGGTCCAGGAGGGTGAACAGCACCCGGGGCACGGCTCCCAGCGCCTCGACCGTGGCGGCGCGCAGTTCGTCGCGTTCGTCCTCGCCCAGGCGGGTGAACGCGGCGACGGCGTGGGGGTCGCGGGTCCACTCCAGGAGGGCGGCGCTGTCGACCTGTTCGCCGGGGTCGCGGCCGAAGCGCACGGACACGGCGATGGACAGGGCCTGTTCGAGCTTGAGCACGCCGGTGCCCAGGCGTAGCGGCCGGGTGGCGCGGATGCCGCGCAGGGTGTGGGCGAGCCAGGTCCAGCGGCCCGAGTACAGGCGCGGGTCGACGCCGGTGACCCTGAGGTCGGTGGCGAGCAGTTCCCAGTCGCCCAGGCGGGTGACGTCCTCGCCGAGGAACCTGCCCAGCAGCGCCTCGCCGAAGTCGGCGGGGTCGATGGGGGTGAGCACGACGAGGTAGTCGACGTCCCCGTCGAGCAGGCTGAGTTCGCGCACGACGGCCAGGACACTGTCCGCGCCCGCCACGCGCACGGTCAGGTCGGCCTCGCCGTGGCGGACGGCGAGGGTGCGGGGCCCCTCCCAGCGCGGGTCGGCGGACAGGGCGAGGGCACGGGCGGCGGAGGGCCGGTGGCCCTTGTCGACCCGGCGCGTTCGGCCTCCAGGGCGCGTTGGAGGGCGCTGGTGACCGCCTCCTCGTTGACGCGTCCGAGCGCGGTGGGGGCGGGTGCGGCGCCTCGGGTGGCGGTCACTCGGCCTCCCGGATGGTGATCTGGATGGCCCTGCCCTCGGGGATGCCGAGGTCGCGGCGGAGCTTGGCGACGGTGGTGGCCACGTCGTCGTGGGAGTCCACGCGCGCCCAGGCGTTGTCGGGGGTCAGGGGCGGGTGGACCGCCGGCTCGCCGTCCCGGCCGCCCTTCGGCGGGTGCACGGGCGGCGTGACCGGAGGGGGCGGTGGCGGGTTGTGCACGAGCAGGGTGACGGCCTCGTTGTTGGCCTTGTCCAGCGCGGTCGCCAGGCGTTGCGCGCCCTCGTCGCGTCGTGCGACCGACCGGAGCCCGGCGAGGATTCCGGCCGCCCGGCGGCCCCGTTCACCGCCTTCGCCGGCCAGGGGTTCGAGCGCCCCGAGCAACTTCCACTGGGCGGCGTCCAGGTCGCCCGCCAGGTTCCCCGCGCCGGTCATGGCCATCTTGTACACCCCGGCCTCCCCGGGCAGGTCGGCCCGCCCCAGGGCGGTGACCAGCTCGGTGTCGTCGGCCAGGCCGCCCATGCGGCCGAGGAGTTCGTCGCACGCGCGGGCGGTGCGCAGGCGGGGCGCGTCGTCGTCCAGCCCGAGCACCCGGGCGTGCCGGGTGAGCTGTCCGACCAGGTGTTCGGTGCCCGACTGGAGGCGGCGGGCCCGCTCCTTGAGCTGTTCGGCCAGGCGCTGGACGGCGCGGGCGCTGCGCAGCGGCTGCCGGGTGAGCCCAAAGATCCGCTCGGCGCGCTCGTTGGCCCGGTCGAAGTCCTCCTCGGAGGGCAGTTCCTGACGGCGCAGCACGATGTCGCCGGCGAGCTGGCCGAAGGTCGCGCCGGTGTAGCGCTTGCCGCCCCGGATCCAGGCGCGGTCGCTCTGGACGGCGTAGACCTGCACGATGAGGTCGACGACGTCCTCGGGCAGGCCCTGGCCGTCCTCGCGGGTGCGGATCCACTCCTTGAGCTTGCCGACGTTGACGTCGGTGGTGGTGGCCTGGTCGATGCTGGCGTAGCGGTCGATCCTGCGCACCCAGTCGTCACGGAGCACGAACACCTCGGTGACGGTGGCGATGTGCAGGGGGTTGGCGACGCGCCGCAGCACGCCCAGGTCGGTCTTGGGCGGCTCGTACCGGTTGAGCTTGTCGGCCTTGGCGGCCTCCACGGCGGCGAGCACGGTGCTGAGTTCACTGCGGCGCACCGCGGCCCTGCCGGTGGGGCTGGACAGGTCGGGGTGCTCCGGGTACAGGTGGTCCAGCAGCTTGAAGGTGACGCGTTCCAGTGCGGCGGGGAACTGGCTGCCCGCCTCCAGCGGGATGGACAGCGACGACGGGAGCGGCTCGATGTGCGGGTCGGCCTGGGCGCCGTAGTCGCCGCTGTTCGGGGTGGCCTCGACGAGTCCGTACGCGCCGCGCAGCAGGGACCGGATCTGGTTGGTGAGCTGGTTGCGCTGGTTGTCGAGCTGGGCGCGGGCCTCGCGGCGGTCGTCGCTGCTCCAGTCGGGCGCCTTCTCCTCCACGATGCCCGGCTGGAGCAGGTACTCCATCATGAGGATCCTGCGGGCGTCCTCGATGCGGTTGGGGGACAGGAAGGTGGGCAGCCACACCAGCCCGGCGACCGGTTCGGTGAACTCCTGGCGCAGGGTCTGCACCCGCCGCCGGTCCTCGGTGGGGTTGTGGTCGCCCTCGTCGAAGGGGTAGTCGACGACGACCCGCACGGCGTTGGCGACCAGCGGCTGGAAGTCCTCGCGGTCCATGTCCTCGGGCGAGCGCACGTTGCCGAAGGCGATCTCGACCGTGCGCTGGGTGCCGCGCCACACCACGGTGGTGCGTCCGGCGCCCTCGTCCAGCCCGAGTTCCTCCCAGAGCAGGCGTTTGAACAGGTGGCGCAGGGCGGGGTCGTTGGCGGCCGGGTAGGCGCTGCGCATGAGGGACTCGGTGTCCACGCGCAGCAGGTTGAGGGAGATCGTCGGGTTGGCGGACTGGGCGCCCACGCGCACCTCGCCGAACTGGGCGGCCATGTCCTTGAAGAACTGGGTGACGGCGGCGACGTCCTGGCCGGTGCGGCGGGCCTTGACGATGCCCTGGTTGAGGGCGATGGCGCGCCCTGCGGTCAGGTCCTTCAGGGCAGGGACGTTGGGGGTGAGCGCGCTCAGCAGCAGGGTCTTGACGAGCAGGTCGTCGCGGCGGAACGGGGAGCGCACGTCGAGCCCGGCCGTGTCGGCCCCGGTGAGCCGGTGCTTGTCCAGCAGCCAGGGGCGCACCCGGTTGCGGTAGAAGGTGCTGATCTTGGTGTACTCGGCGCTGAGCTGGTCCTTGAAGGGGCGGGACTCGCCCTCGATGAGGACGTCGAAGACCGCGCCGAGCGGCACCATCTGCCCGACCGGCAGGGTGGCGCGGTGGTTGACCAGCAGTTGCAGGAGGAGTTTGAGCGCGCTGCGCTGGCGTTGGAGCGCCGCGGACAGGTCCACCATGACGTGCAGCAGGGCGGGGCTGAACGGGTAGAGGTTGCGAAAGTCCTCCCAGGTGCTGGTGTCGGCGCCGCCGCCGCTGTCCAGGAGGGTGTCGCGCACCTCGGCGCGGGTGTTGCGCATCCGCTCGAAGGCGGCGTCGATCTCGGCCGCCGCGGCGGTGTCGCGGGGCCTGATGAGGCGGTGGCGCACGACCTCGGTGAGGTTGGCGTCGGCGAGCTTGATGTGCCCGAAGCGGCCGTCCCAGTAGCTGATGGTCTGGGAGATGCCCTCGGTGCCGCCGCCGAGGCCGACCAGGTCGCGCAGGTCGCGTTGGCGGGGCACGAGGCTGATGATGGGCGCGGGCCGGTGGCTGTGGGAGGACTCCACGAGCTTGGCGATCTTCTGGATCTCGCCGTTGATGCGCGCCTCGTCGCCGATGAACGCGGTGAAGCGCAGGATCAGCTCGTCCAGGAGCAGGACGACGGCGTCGCAGCCCAAATGCTCCTTGGCGTGGCGGCTGATCACGGACAGGCCCTCGTCGATGCTGAGGTAGGCGTCCCCGGAGTCGCCGACGCTGGCGGCGTAGCGCTTGAACGGGCCGCCGAGCAGGGCGCTGACCAGTTCTCGCGCAGGGTGCGCTCGGCGGGGTCGGTGCTCTCGGGGTGGACGGCGAACGCCCGGTCGAGGGTGTCGGCGGTCCAGGCGGCCGGGCCGCCGTACTCACCCCACACGTCGGTGCCGCCGCTGCCGTGGCCGTCGTCGGTCGTGGAGCCGCGGGAGGGGAGCTGGGCGGCGAAGGCGTCGTCCCCGAGGTTGGCGCGCAGCTCGCGTGCGTCGGCCAGCAGCCCGTCCGCGCGGTAGACGGCCGGGACGGGGGCGTCGGGGTGGTCGGCGCGGACCTGGCGCACGTACCCGCCGAGGATGTTGGCCTCGATGGACACGGTCTCCTCGACCAGGTGGGCCTTGACCTCGATGAACTTCCGGTCGGTGAGCCAGGTGTCGTGCTTGGCGAGGATGTCGGCCAGGCCGGGCTTGCCGCGCGCGTCGGGGTGGTGGTCGAGGATCGCGGAGAGCACGGCGAGGAAGTGGCTCTTGCCCGCGCCGAAGGAGCCGTGCAGGTAGGCGGCCTGGGACTTGGCGTCGACGACGGAGGAGCGGATGGTCTCCAGGGCCTGGTCGAAGCATTCGGCGAGCTGGGGGGTGACCACGTACTCGGCGATGGCTCGGGCCTGGCGGGTGGTGGCGCTCTCGGTGAGCTTGACGACCAGGTCGCCGTCCTGGACGGCCTCGGGGATGTCGATCAGGTCGCTGATGACTCGGCCGTTGCCGCCGGGGTCGGGGGGAGGGGTCGTCATCGCCAGAGTGCGCCTTTCTGCCGTCGAGGGGGCCGGGGTGCCGTCCGAGGGGACGACGGTGGAGGAGGCCGCGCGGACGGGGCGGTGGTGCGCGGTCTCCACGTGGTGTGGTCAGGGGTTTCCAGCCTAGGCCCTGGCCGTGGCGGTTCCATACCGACGAAGGTCCCGGGTCGGACATCGGGAGCGGTGTCGTTGGCCGGATCCGGCCAGTTCAGGCGCGGCGGCGGGGTTCGGTGACGGGCCGGTCTCCGTGGGTGCCGTCCCGGACCGGTTCTGATCTGGCCGCGCCCCGCCCCGGGCCGGAGCCGCCGTCCGGCCCGGGGTGAGGAGTGGGGGTCAGGCCTTCGTGCGCCGCCCCCGGGTGGGAGCCGGGGGCCGCCAGCCGGCCATCTCCGAGTCGGTGATGCCGGTGCTCTCGCGCAGGTCGGCGAGGTCCTCGCGGGCGTGGTCGGCGGGGGTGTCGCCGTAGTCGTCGGTCTCGGTGTGCCACTGCTCGACCCAGGGCAGCAGTTCGAGCAGCCCGGCCAGGAGGGGCACCATCCGGTCGCGGGTGTCCTGGCCGCCCCAGCCGTGTTCGTCGCGGCGTTCGTGGGCGAGGGTGGCCAGGGCGTCGGCCTGCTGGGCGTGGTCCCATCCGGCCCAGCCGAGCAGGAGGGTGGGGTCGGTGTCGGTCTGGGCGCCCGGGTAGGAGACGAACCGCTCCTTGGGGACGTCGAGCTTGCCCCGGTTGGACCAGTACCCGTTCCGGCGGAAGTCCGAGGACTTGTACTTGGGCGGGACGGGGATGTCGAGTCGCTTCTCCTGCTCGCCCTCGGCGAGGTCGGCGTTGAGCCTGTCCTCCCGGCGCTGGAGGTCCCACACGTGCTCCCAGTCGGCGCGCTTGCGCATCCCGGTCTCCTTGTAGCGCAGGGCCGCGAGGTAGGGGACGTGCTCGGTCTTGGTGATCTCCTCGATGACCTGCCCGAAGTCCGTGGCGGAGTCGTAGAGCGCGGCGACCTCGGCGGCCTCGGGGCACAGGTCGCGCACCCGGTTGGCCAGGGCGCGGACGGAGAGGGGTCGGGCGCGTTCGTCGCCGTGGTCGTCGGTGGTGAACCAGAGGCGGCGGTCCTCGCACTTGTCGAGCAGCCAGGACTTCAGGGCGGCCTTCTGCTTCTTCGCCCAGGGTTCGGACTGCCAGCGGCGCTTGTACTCGGGGCGTTCGAGGAGGTTGATGTTCTTGTCGGACTCGATGAGTTCGATGCGCTTGGCGATGACCCGCTGGTAGGCGTCCGGCCAGTGGGACGGGATTTCGGTGATGGGCGTGGAGCCGTGCCGGTTGAACCACTCGGTGGAGGTTTCCCCCGCGGCCATCCTGCGTGCGAGCACGATCTCGAAGGCCCGTTCCCCCAGGTTGATCTTGGGGACGTCGGCGGTGTCGGGGATCGTCAGCTCAGCGAGTTGGACGTCGGAGATGAGGTTGTAGCGGTGGTAGACGTCCCAGTCGAGTTCTTCCTGGAGAGCGATCATCCGCTGACGGGTGGCGACGTGGTCGGCGTGTGCTTCCTTGAGGAGTTCTGCGGTTGGAGTGGACGACGCCACGACGGCGGAAGGTTCGAGGGAGGAGAGCTTCTGCGCGAGCGCGTCAAGCTCCCTAGCGCGAGCCAGGGGAAGCTTCTGGGGAAGCGGGAAATCCTGGAGCTTGGTCCCAGTGAATTCGTAACGGTTCTCCCATTCCTCATCTTGAACACCACGACCGATACCACTGCCACCCTTGGGCTGACTCACCTGCTTGAGCCAGAAGCACGACGCCGACGAGTTCAACACCCCCAGCAACTCTAGGTGCTGGTCCTCCGTAGCCCCCTCAGGCAGCTTGATCACCGGAGCCGAACGGTTGAAGACTTTCCCACCCCGGTCAAGCACGAAGTGATTGTGCGTCGCCACGAAAGCAAATACAATAGTGAGAGGAGTTTTCAGTTTATCGGGATAAATTTCCTGCCATTCATACCAGGACATTCCACGCTCAAGCATGGGAATTCCAAATCGCCTCCTTTTGGAAATAGAGGACCGATAGGGCCAAATGGCATGCCAGGTTCCCGGAATTTCACGAAGAGGCTTTACAGAGAAATCATCCCGATAAACCCAGATGGACTCATAAGAAAGAGGCGAGGAATGATCTCGAACAGCATCTCCGACAATCAAACCCCTAGTTTCATTGACACCAAGCCGAGACGAGGAACCATTCAAACTCAAAATGTAAAGGTCATCTTCTCCCGTTACAGAAGCAATACCTGCCGCAGAGACACAGGAACCAAGCTGCCCGCCAGAATAATCTTCAATTCGCTCCTTGAGCCCACCAGACGCCCCACCACTCAGACTCCAGGGGTGGCGCCTTAGTGCATCCCGCCCAAGATCGGCAACACTCACCCACTCACTCTCATCACCCGGAGACTCAAACAGGCTAAGAATGGACTGCCAAACCAGACCGCGACGAGGATCCTCTGGCTGAGAAGGCTCTCCACGGATACCCAGGACAGCACGGATTGAACTACCCTTACGCCACATCCGGTTGCGCCCGAAAAGAATAACCGTGGGAGTTCCGTGATCTGGAATGTAGGCACCAGAAGTGTCAACCACGGAAGTTAGATCCACCTTCATGTGAAAGAAATCCTCGATCAACTTCTTCCCAAACTCGCGCTTCATAAAGGAGTTAGCAGTAATCTGACCGGTAAACCCTGAGCCATCACCTGACCCGCCAGCAACCTTCGCCAGATCAAAAAATCGCTGCGCAAAAGGAACCGACAGAGCATACTTACCAGAGCAAACCTGCTTATAGGAATCTCGGTAGTTTAGGCTCTCTCGCTTGTCCTTAACCGTGATATACGGTGGGTTGCCAACTACAGAATGGTAACTGGAAAACCCAAGAAGATCATGTTCAGGGACGTACTCATGAACGTCTTCAGTCGAGTAGTAGTGCACTCCTGCACCGAAAAGCGTTCTCTGCTCGCCGGGGGCACCGCGACCATGGATGAGTGAGTCACCAGTTGCGACAACAACAGGCCACTCAGGAGTACTCGCACTCAGGGTGGTGATGCCGCCTTCCTTCATCGCTGCGATGAGGAGACGGAATCGGGCGATCGCCACCGCGTACGGGTTCTTGTCGACACCGTGAACGCTGCGCAGGCTACGGTTGATCAGATCCCAATCGGATGCGCCGGGCTCGGCCTCGCGCCACTTGTTGAGCAGGCGGTGGAAGGCTCCCAACAGGAAGTGCCCAGAGCCACAGGTCGGGTCGATCAGACGGAAACCCTTGCTGTCTTCCTGGTAGATCCGGTTGCCGTCGAGACCGAACTCCTTGATCGCGGGATCCAGCGTGTAGTCGAGGATGAACTCCTCAACGAACTCCGGGGTCTGGAGAAGCGCGTAGGTCTTACGCGTCACGTCGGACAGGTCCTGGTACAGGTCACCGAGGAAGCGGGTGTTCCACTCGGGATCAGTGAAGTCGTGGACGAGGTGGCCGTCCTCACCCACCTCGCGCCAGAACTCGATGAGCGCCCTGGCCGCCTGGTGGGACGGGGTGATCGACCACATCGGGTTGTGCTTCTTGTCGAACAACCCGGCCATCACCGAGGACACGCTCATCTGCGCGAAGGCGTGCTCCAACCAGTCCCGGTCGGTGCGCTCGGGAGCATCCGGATTCTCACTCCGGCCCTGGAGAACCCAGACTTCCTTCAACTCCTGGGCGACGCCGTACCGGTCGCGTTCGTCCTTCGGCCCGGTGATGAAGGGCTGCTCCAGCAGTCCGTTGTCCTCACAGAAGCGGAGAAACACCGTGGACAGCACCCATGCCACCGCAGCCTGGGTGATCTGCCCTTCACGCCAATCACCCTCGGTGGTCGCGGTCCGCTCAGCGTCTCGGGCTCGCTGGTACTCGCGCTTCAGGTAGGCGTCGAAGGTCTCCGGTTCCCCGTCCTTGTCGGTGCCCTTGATCGCGGTGGGATCCTCGCCACGCTCCCGAAGGTCCGTCTCCAGCAGACGCACCTGCTTCTGCAAGTCCTTCAGTAGCTGCGCATGATCGACCACGAGGGCTCCCAACACGACGAGAGGGACAGGGGGCCTTCATTGTCCCGTCTGGAGCGTGCTGCTCGCACCCCGATTCCTCAACGTCTACCACCAATCCGCGCACCGAGCCACAGCGAAGGACACCGGGTGGTGGTCACGCTCGAAACACGACCACCTCCCGGTGCGACGGCCGCTCAGGCCCCGACCGACATGGAGCCGACCAGGAGCAGGAGGACTCCGAAGCTGGGTGCCTCGGTGATGCCGTCCGGTCCGACCACCCAGTAGGACAGCGTGCTCTCCCCGAACCAGATGAGCAGGTGGGGGTGACGGGCCTGGAGGGAGGCCGCGCGCAGGTGTTCGCGGGCGAACTCGGCGCGGTGGCCACCGAGACGGGGCAGGCGTGCGGCGCGCCGCGTCGGCAGGAGGGGTGCGCACAGGACGCGCAGAAGGGGCCGGGGACCGCGCCGGGCCGTGCGGCGGAGTTCGGGAAAACGTCGACGGGCGGGCGGGGTGCGGGGATAGGATGCGTCACTGATCCTGCTTTCTCACCTTGGCCGGTTTGGATGTCGGGATTGGTGGGCCCGGAAGAGCGCGGCATCGCTCTCCCGGGCCTGTACCAGTTCTGCCGTGCTGACTCGCGGTCGGGGAGACGGAGTGACCTGCTACTGCGGGTCGTTCCAGCGGCTCCCGCTGAGGTCGTAGGCGAGGAAGAACCACACCTGCCGGTGGCCGGTGAAGCCGTTGTCGCCCCAGTCGGTGGCCAGGGCGTCGACCAGGGCCAGGCCGCGACCGGATTCGGCGTCGAGGTCGAGCCCGGCGGAGGCGGCGGCCAGGTGGTGGCTGTCCGTCTTCCCCTGGGAGTGTGTGCGCCGGGCCCCCTCGTCGCGGCAGGTGAGGTGGAGGCCGTCGCGGCGGCGCACACACCGCAGCGTGTAGAACCCGAACCGATCCCCCGACTTCGAGTGGTTCACCGCGTTGTTGGCGAGTTCGGACCCGAGCAGGGTGAACACGAAGCGGTAGTCCTCGTCCTGTCCGGCGGCGCAGGCGTGAGGAAGGCGCGGACCAACGGCATGTACTGGGGCGAGGAGCCGAAGTCGTAGCGGCGGGTGCGGTAGTGGGGGCGGCCGGACCGGTGGTTGAAGTAGTGGCGGCAGCGGGGCGGGACGAGCTCGCTGAGGGAGACGGTGATCTCCGGCAGCAGGGGCATGGGAGCGCTTGCGGGCATGACGAACAGACTCCTTGCGTGCGTGGAGCGGACGGGGGTTCGGTGTGCCCGCAGGGGTGAGACCTTCGCGTTTCCCGAACACCGGGATGGGGCACCGCGTAGCCTTGCCATCAGGACTCTGGGTGAGACCCCGATCACTGACTACACTCACCATGATGAGACTCGATATACAAGTTGTCAACGCTCAAACTCGATAAACACAAGTCTGTCGCGTAGGCTCACCCCATGAAGCATCCGATCAGCCCCAGCGTGCGCCGCCGCAGGCTCGCCAGAGAGCTTCGCCGCCTCAGGGAGGCCGAAGGTCTCAAGCTCTCCGTCGCGGCCAAAGAGGCGTCAGTCCCCCAGTCCACGCTCAGCAACATCGAGTCCGCAGATGCTCGTCGTATCCGGCAACGCGACATTGATGCCTTGGCAGAGCTGTACGGCGCCTCAACTGAGGAGCGCGAAGCGCTTCAGGAGCTGGCGAAGGAGTCCAAGGAACAAGTTGGTGGTCCAACTACAGAGACGTCTTCCGGGGCAACGCCCTCCCCGACTTCGAGGTAGAGGCGTCGATGATGCGCATGTACCAGTGCCAGGTCATCCCTGGCCTGCTGCAAACGCCTGAGTACGCCGAAGCGGTCTTCAGGGGAGGCGGCACCCTCTCCGGTAAGGAGGTACAGCGCAATGTCGACGCTCGCATGCAGCGACAGCACGTGCTGACCAGGCACCGGCCCCTCCACCTTTGGGCAGTGATCGACGAAGCCGCCCTGCACCGTATGCCAAGCACCACCAAGGTCATGTGCGAGCAGTTGCGACACCTGATCAACATGGCGATGCACCACAACGTGAATATCCAGGTGCTGCCCTTCGCCGCTGGGATGCACGCTGCCCTCTCCGGATCGTTCGTCATGCTGGACTTCCCCAGCGAGCTCGATCCGAGCATCGTTTACACGGAAACGTCGACAGATATCCTCTTTGTACAGGAGAGCGAGTCTGTGCGACGCTACGTATCTGACTTCTCACACCTGAACGCAGCCGCTCTCCGGCCAACGGAGACCATCCGCTTCCTCAAGCAGAGCTTGGAGTCCTACGAAGAGCATGTTCAGCCATGACGGACTGACCTTCTTCAAGTCCAGCTACAGCGGCAACCGTGCTGAGTGCGTGGAGGTCGCGCACATCCCCACGGACTTCCGGAAGAGCAGCTACAGCGCGCAAGACCAAGACTGCGTCGAGGTCGCAGACCTCCCCTGCGGTGCGGCCGTCCGGGACTCGAAGAACCCCTCCCGGGGCCACCTGCCCTTCCCCAGCACCGAGTGGGACGCCTTCCTCAACGCCACCCGTTCCGACCGCCCGTAGACCACCGCACCCCAATCCGGTGCCCTGGTCCAAGACGTGGCCGGGGCACCGGGGCATGGGGCAGCCATCCGTCGTCACTCTCCCCCTCGATCCGCGCGGCCGCCTCGTCCCTGGAAAAGGGCGGCGACGCCGACGTGCCTCGGTGAGGAGGCCCGTGTGGGTCACCGGGACGGCCGGGACCACTGAGGTTCCCGTCCTCAGGCGGAAGTCAGCCTGAGCGAATCTCACCCGAGGTGCGGTGCACTGCCGTGGAGGGCGTGTTCCACCCTCAGGCGCTGGGTGTGGCGCATCGGAACACCTTCCAGCTCCTCGGGAGGAAGCCAGCGCACCTCGGGCGACTCGTCGCTCACCGCAGGCGCGCCGCCGATGGGGCGAGCACGAGAGCGCACGTTGGACTGGCGGCGCACCTCACCATCGCTGTAGGCGATGATGTGCCGGGCGTCGGCGCAGGTGTCCAGCAGCCCGGCGACCTCCACGTCGTGGCCGGTCCCTTCCCGAACCTCGCGAACCGCGGTCTCGGGCAGGCTCTCGGCCACGCCCATCCCCCGCCGGACATCACCCGGAGCCCGTTGTCCACCCGCCGCTGCGGCAACAGGCGCCCCACCTCGCCGAGAACAGCGGCGCCGGCTGCCACCGCCAGGCTGTTCGGCGTGGGCCTGGCCGGATCGTCGTCGTACTCGGTACAGGCCGTACTCGGCTACTCCTTGAGAGGCTGGGAGGTCCGCCATACGGCGTCCGCGTTGGCGGCGTAGGCGTCGAAACAGGTCGCCGTCGCCATGACGCCGCAGGTGGAACAGGGGATTGCCGTAGGCGTTGGCCCCGCTGAGGTGGGTGTCGACGTACATGTCGCCGTCGGCCCGGCGCCCCGGGCCGTACTCGGGCGATGGCCGATGATCGAACGGTCAGACGGCAGGACCGGTGAGGACTGTCAACCTGCCGTCCGACGCACAAGCGTCATCGCGGCGATCAGTGGCCGGACAAGCGCCCCAGGTCACGACGGATTCCCTCCACCAGCCGGGCGGCTGCGGGGCCCTGTACCGCTGAGCGCGTCAACTCCGCGAACACCCGTTGGTAAGGGGCGACCGCGTCGTCATCGGTCAGGCACAGCTCGGCACCGATCGTTTCCACCAGGACCTGGTCGTCGTCGAAGATCCAGAAGCCGTGGGAAGGAACCACGTCCATGCCGGTGTGCAACGGGATCACTCCGATCTCCGCCCGTCCCCGCATGATTTCCGCGATGACACGGGTCAACTGGTCGGCCATCACGTCCTCCGAACCCAGCCGAAGGCGCAGGGCGGGCTCCCAGAGCAGGATGTGGAAGGTCTTGTCCGGTAGGTCGAGGATCCCCTGGCGGCCCATCCTCGCGCGTACCGCCTCGCCACCGTCGTCGAGTGTGCGGTGCAGGCGCACCCCTCTACGGAACATGGACCGGGCGTAGTCGGCGGTCTGGAGAAGGCCAGGGACGCACGCCGACTCGAATGATCCGAAAACGGCGCGTGCGCTCGTCGAGTTCACCCTAAGCCCGCTGGCGCGGCCCGTGCCCGGCCGCCAGTTGACGGCGCCAGCTCGCGCAGTGGGTCTCCAGAGAACGCCGCTGCGCCACCAGTCCCTCGGCGGCTTCCACACGCCCGCACACCCGCGCCCACGAGCGCAGATCCTCCACACTCGCGGTCTGCTTCCCATGCTCCAGCTTCGACACCTTCGAGGGGTGCCAGCCCAGGCGCGCGGAGAGTTCGCGACCGGACAGTCCGGCCTCGGAACGGAGTTCGCGCAGGCGGACACCGAGCGAGACACGGGCGGTCTGATAATCCGTCATACGGCCTTGGACGCCATGTACGCGGTGAAGGTCAGCGCGTGGTGCCAGGCCGCGTCCCGGGCCCGGAGCGCCGCCAGGACCTGGCCGGGGTCCTCAGTGAGCCGCACCCCGAGAAACCGGTCGCCGTCGAACTCCAGGCGGGCCAGAGTGGTGCTGTCGAAGACCCAGAAGTCGAAGTCGGGCAGCTCCGCGACGATCGGGTGCTCGCGCGGCAGATAGCGGATGTCCTCCCCCACGCCAAGGTTGTAGGGGGTACCCCACAGTTTCCAGCGCAGGTAGTCCGAGGGCGGGTCGTCGATGAGCCGGACCCGCTCCATGCGCTTACCGGTGGTCGACTCCTCGCGCACCATACGCAGCCAGGGGGTGAACCAGTCCAGGCCCGGATCCTTACCCGCGAGCCAGTCCTGGAAGGGGCGGTCCTCGTCGAGCTTGCCGTAGTAGGAGCGGGTCTCCAGCCGCCACGCGGTGTGGCGGTAACGCCGGAAGAGGTCGTCGAAGGCCTCTCCGCTGATGATCTCGCTCATCTCACTCCTTGGGGGCGAAGCGTGTCAACAGAGCGCGGGGAACGACGACGAACTCCTCGCCCTCAAGCACATCCTTCACCTGTTCCAGAGCCTCGGGGTCGGTCAGCCGGTCACCCTGCACCACGATGTCACCGGTGTCGGTCTCGTACAGCGTGGGACAACCACCGTTCTGAGACGTGGTCCCTATCTTGTGCAACCTCGTGGGGGCATCCTCTCCGAGGGAACGGGGAGGTCCAGTCTCCCCGGCGTCGCAGGACAGGCGCCAGGCCTTCCCCCAGGCCGCGCGAGCAATTCCGAGCAACCTGCGGGTTCGGCGGAAGTGCCGGTCCTGGGGTCGAAGGAATCCCACCCCGGCCTTCACGTCCCTCGTCGAAAGGCGGCTCATCCGTGCACCTTTCCGCCCAGCAGGTCGCCGAGGAACTCCACACGCAGGGTGGCCACCACCCCCAGGTGGCGGTCGCCGTGCAGGGCGTCGAGGAAGACGTCGCGGTCGCCGCTGAGGGTGACCAGTTCCTCCAGTTGGTCGACGACCAGGACGGTGCGCCGGGGTCCTCCGCTCTCGCGGCGGATCGCGCGCAAAAGGGTGAGGAGTTCGCCGCCGTCACTGCGGACGCGGCGCGTAGAGGCGTCGGCCTGTGTCTGGTCCGCCGCCAGGGCCCGGACTGTGTAGAGGTTGCGCACATCCCCACGGACTTCCGGAAGAGCAGCTACAGCGGCCACGACCAGAACTGCGTCGAGGTCGCTGACCTCCCCTGCGGCGCGGCCGTCCGGGACTCGAAGAACCCCTCCCGGTGCCACCTGCCCTTCCCCAGCGCCGAGTGGGACGCCTTCCTCAACGCCACCCGTTCCGACCGCCCGTAGGCCCTCTCCTCATCCGGTCGTCGCCCCGCCCCGAACACGCGGGGCCGGGGCGTCGAGTCAAGAGTCAGCCAGTCCCCGATACTCCCCTGCGATCCGATTCAGGTGTCCAACCGCCTCGTCCCCGAAGCAGGCGAGCTTCTTCAACTCCTCGAACAGCTCCAGATACGTGGCGATGTCAGCGGCACCGGTGAGGGTCGCCGTGGCCGTCTCGGTCGCCACGACAACCGCGTCCTCGTCATAGAGGTCGAAGGCATGGCCGGGAAAGACGTGCACGGGCGTCGTCCAGGGAATGATGCCGACTACTGCCGTCCCGCCTTGAGACGCGGCAGCAGCGATCTGCTCGATCTGTTCCGCCATGATCGAGGCAGAGCCCACCTGCCAGCGCAGGGCCCCTTCCGGCATGATCAGTTCGTAGCGGGTCCTGCCCTCGCTCAGCGCCCTGTGGCGTTCCTGCCTGGCATCAACGGCGGCTTCTGCTTCCTCCACCGAAACCTTGTCACGGGGGTCATCGAAGATACAGCGGGTGTACTCGCGGGTCTGCAACACCCCCAGAACCAGGGCGGGATCGAATGAGCGCACGCGCGCGGCGTCGGCTTCCAACTGAGCGACACGGCGCTGGAACTGCGAGACTCCCCGGGCCATGATCACCCGGCTGGATGCCTCCTCCCGCAGGTCCCCGGCCAAGGCGACCAGTTCCGCGCGCTCATCGCCCTCAAGCCCGTAGACCCGGCACAGCGCCGCCACGTCGTCCACCGACGGCAGCAGGAGGCCGCGTTCGATCTTGGAGACCTTGGACTGCGACATCCCCGCCGCCCGCCCCGCGCGAACTCCACTGAGGCCAGCGTCGGCACGAGCGTCGCGCAGCGCGCGGGCGAGCCGGTCGCGGCCTTCGGCACCGCGACCGGCCGGGGTGTTCTGCGGAACCGTCATACAGTCCGGTTGACTCTCCACTCCTCGGGATGGCGCGCCCACCACCGCTCGAACGGCTCGGCGGCAGCGAGCGCCGCGTCCCTTGCCTTCTGGTATCGCCTCAGGTTATCGACCAGCTCCGCGCCGAGGAACTCACCCGCCTCGCTGTAGTGCATGCGCAGGGGGTACTTGTCGTCGATCAGCCAGAAGTCATGGTCCACCACCTCCGGCGGAAGGTCATGCTCGGCGAGATCCAGGACATGGACCTCCTCCCCCGCTTCAGCGTTGAGCACATATCCCCACTCACACTCGTAGCGGATGTAGTCACTGAGCGGAGTGCGCAGGACCCGTACCCGGTACTCACGGATACCGGCCTCCGCTTCCGCTCGCAGCACCTCCAGCCACGCGTTCTTGCGCGCCCAGTCGGGCTCGGGCTCGCCTGCCTTGAACCTGGTGAAGTCGTCCCCGTCCGAGTCGACCTCGTAGTGGTCCAGGGCTTCCAGACGGAAAGCCGACGTAGTCAGGTGATCATCGAAGAACTTCTCCAGTTCAGACTCCGTGAGCACGGGCGGCCTCCTTCAGCAGGGACAGGGGGATCTCCACGGCGTTCTCGCCCTCGGGGAGGGTGATCTCGGCGAGGTCTTCGGGAGTGAGCGCGTAGCCCTGCACGACGATCGTGTCGCGATCGCTGGCGTAGACGGTGGGGCAGGACCGCCTGTTACTACATTCGCCAGCCACTCGGGTGAGCTTCATCTGCTGCCTCCACGGGGGTTGCTTTAGATTCCAGTATGGATGGAATAGCACCTCCTGTCACCCCCTCGCCACGAAGAGTTCCCAAACCGCTTGTCGATCCCAGGCTATTCCTGTACTACTGGAATAGTGCAGCCGGTGCGGCGCACCGGAAGGCCAATTCCTACCTGTGAGGAGAAGCCCGTGACCGAACAGGACACCGGCGCACAGCCCATGGTCGAGACCGTCTACGAACCGCCGACCATCACCTGCCTGGGCGAGGTCCGAGACGTCGTCCTGGGCAGCGGCTCTCAGGACACCGCCGACATGAACACCTCCCGCTACTGGTGAGTCCACCGGGTGCGGCCGACCGGCCGCACCCGCCTCCCCGAAGGAGTATCGGTGTTTGCCCAGTCCTACTACGCAGGCGTCTCCAAGGCCCCCGACAACGCCCGAACGTCCTCCGCCGGGCCGGGTGAGCGGCACGAACTCCACCTCTGCGGCGCCTGGCCCGCCGAACAGGTGCGCATCCACCGGAGCGACCGCCGCCAGGCCGTGTTCCTGGGCGAGTGCTTCGCCACCACGCCGCACATCGAACGGCTTCTGGCGAGCGCGCCCGACACCGCCACCTGCGCCGACCGGCTCGGGGCACTGGCCGGTTCCTACAGCGTCCTGGTCACCGATGGCACGGAGTCGGCCTGGGCGGGCGACCAGGCCACTGCGGGCACCCGGCCGCCGTGCCCGGTGAGGACACGTTCGGTTCCCCCGGTCCCGGCCCGACTCCACGTTCCACGGCAGTGCGCCCCGGCCGGCCCCTCCTCGAAGGAACGAAGACCCCGTCGACCGGGGTCAGCGCGCCAACGCCGCCTCGGGCGCGGAGAACCCCCTGGGCAGCAGCACCTGCTCGGACTCGCCGATGATGCCCGCGGAGCGTCCGTCCAGGGCGGCGACGGCCTGCGGTCCGCGCATCGGGCACAGCAGCCACAGTCCGTACGGGCTGCGGTTCGCCTCGCGGGCCTCCTGGACGAGGCTGCCCAGCAGGGCGCGGCCCGGCTCGTAGCGCGCCAGCGGGGTCGCCCGGTGGAGCAGGACCACGCCGTGCCCGGAGGGCGCGTCGGCCCCCGCCGCCCGCACCCGGTCCCCCAGGCGGCGGAACACCTCGGCGAGCATCCGGTTGAACGGCTCGGGGCGGCTGTTGTCGGCCTCGCTCAGGATGTCCCAGTTCAGGGCGCTTCCCATGCCGTCCATGACCTCGTCGACGACGTGGACGAACTCGGCGGAGGCGTCGAAGGGCACCACACCGGGCATCCGCCCCAGCGTGTGGGCCACCCGCTCGGTGTCGGGCATCCACGTCTTGACCGCCCGGTAGCCGCCCCCGGCCACGGCCCGCGCCAGGCGGTCCCACGTCTGGACCGAGGCGGCGTCGACCCGGTCCGGCTCGTGGTGTCCGGTGTGGGTCGAGGGCTGGTAGGTGGTGACCTCCGGCTCCAGGTACCAGCACACGGTGCCGCCGACCGGAGTCTCCTGGAGTTTGGGGTGCCGACGCTTGAGCAGCGCCCGCAGCCGCTTCTCGTCGGGCCTGGGCAGCGCCGGGAACCGCGACCGGACCCGGTCCTGGATCTGCTCCGGGGTGATCCCGGGCTTGCCCAGGTAGCCGACGGCCTGCGTGATCCGCAAGGCGCGCTCCAGGTCCAGGTCGGCCGGGTAGAGCTCCAGGCGCGGAGTGGCCTCGGCGTTGCCGGACGCCGCCGCCGCGATCTGCACCAGCGCCGTGTCGGTGAACGGCTCCATGCCCTCGGGGGCGTCGACCGCGCGCAGCGCCTCCCTGACCGCGGTGGGGCTGGGCAGGAGGTCGGCGTCGCCGAGGCGGACGAGTTCGTCGGCGCGCAGCCCGAGGAGTTCGGCGTAGTCGAACAGGTCGCCCTCGACCGGCACGCGGGGGTCGTCGTCGATCACCCGCGCGGCCAGCACCCTGCGGTCGTACCTGCGGACCACGAACCGCTGCTCGACGCGCTGTTCCTCGTACTCGGCGACCACGCGCACGGCGGCCAGGGCGTAGACCGAGCGTTCGTCGCCCTCCAGGGAGGAGCCGCGCAGGGTCAGGAGTTCGGCGGCGATCTGTCCGACCTCGCGCACCCGGCCGTTGCGGGACAGGATGTCCACGACGTCGTCGCGGACCGATCCCAGCAGGGAGGCGTTCTTGCTCCAGTAGGTGTGCGCCTGGCGCAGGCTCTCCTCCACCAGGGAGCGGGGGATCCCCAGTGAGCGGGCGACCTCGCGCCGGGTGGGCCACCAGTGCTTGCGGCCCTTGCGCCCCTCCGGGATGCCGACCAGTTCCCGCACCACGCGCACCCACTGCCGGTTGGCGTCGGTGGTGGTCGGGAGAAACTGGCGGATCACCTGGTCCAGGACGGCGTTGCGTTTGACGTCCTCCCCCGCGCCGGCCGGCAGCTTGGCCCGGGTCGCGACCGCGTACTCGGCCACGTCCAGGCGCCTGCGCCACTCGGAGGCCCTCTTGCGCAGCTCGTTGCGGACAGCCAGGGGGACACCGCGCATGTGGGTGATCTCCCGGACCGGTTTGCTGAGCAGGTCTCCGACCTTGTCGCAGCGCAGGAGGCGCTGGGCCGCGTCCAGCGCCAACGGTGTGAGGCCGGCCAGGTGCAGGGGTGTGTCCAGCGTGGCGGCCCCGGCGTTGCGCAGCCGGGTCTCCTCGCTCTCCTCGACCTGGTCGGTGACCGATCCGGAGCGGAAGGCGGACTCCCAGGCGTCGCGCATGTCGGCCAACGCGCCGAAGCGCTGGCGGTGGTCGCGGTGCAGGGCCCGGTGGAAGAACGCCACCAGGGCGGAGCGGCTCTGCTTGGGCAGGGCCTCTTCGGCCAGACGGGGGACCACGACGTCGTCGCCGAGGAACTCCGGGCCCACACCGTCGTCGTCCCAGACCGGAAGCTCTCCGGTGGCCATCTCGTGCAGGGTCACGGCGACCGCGTAGCGCTCGGCCGCGTCGTCGTAGGGGCGGTCCTGCCCCAGGAAGGGGTCGAGGTAGCCGCGGGTGCCCGCGCTGACGCTCTCCACGGACGCCTGGGACAGGGAGAAGTCGAACAGCACCAGGGCCCTGCCCTGCTTGCGGGTCTCCCGGACGCCGAGGTTGGCGGGTTTGACGTCGCGGTGGAAGACCTCGTGCTCCTCCAGGTGCTCGACCGCGTCGAACAGGTGCCGCCCGAAGCCCAGCAGCTCGCCGGGGCCCAGGGCTCCCTGGCGGGACAGGTAGTCGGCGAGGGTGCTCTGCCCCGCCCGCTCCAGGGGCAGGATGGTGCGCTCACCGATCTCCAGGACGCCGGAGGCGCTCTCGTCGCCCGTGGCGGCCAGCGTCACGATCCTGGTGCTCCCGGCGACGGTGCGCAGGGTCTCGGCCTCGGCCCGCAGGGCCTTGGCGGCGGACTCCTGGTTGAGGGCGACCTTGTAGACGACCTCCTCCGGGCGGCCGTCGCGCGCCATGAGCAGAGCGCGGGCGGTCGCCCCCTTGCCCAGAACCTCGCGGACCTTCCAGCCCTGGACGACCTCGTCCCCGCGGCGGGCGTCGAGGGGGTCGGTGATGGTCTCGGGAAGGGTGAGGTACTCCTCGACCTGGTCGAGCATGCGCAGGAAGGCCTGCACGTTGGCCAGCCGGTCGTTGGGGGAGCGCCGGGTCGACTCGCGCACGAGCGTGTCGAGTTGGGGCACGACGTCGTCGCTGATCGCCGCCGGGGTCAGGCAGCCGTGCTCCTGGATCTGCTGGCTCAGCTCGCTCCGGTCGCGGCCCGGCGGCCGGCCGGTGAAGACCAGGTAGGTGAGCGCCCCGAGACCGAAGATGTCCTGGGGGGCGGCGCGTCGCGTGTAGTCGGGGAACTCCGGGGCGAGGTAGGCCTCGGCGGCCTTCTCGACGTGCGCGGCGAACGCGCGCCCGCCCAGCACCTCCTCCAGGTGGGAGGTGCCCGCGCGCGAGGAGGTGTGGCGGGTGTGCACTCCGCCGCGCAGCCGCAGGCTCTCCCGGGAGGCGACCTGCCAGTCGGCGATGTACAGGCGCGGGTAGGCGCCGTCCATCTCCACCCACACGCTGCGGGCGGCCAGGGCACGGTGGTAGAGGCGGTTGCGGTGGGCGTGGTTGACCGCCTCGGCGAGCTGGCGGACCATCTCCATCCGCGTGTCCACGTCGAGGCCGTGGCCGTGCTCGGCCATGAAGTGGTCCAGGCGCTGCCAGGAGGAGTGGTGCCGGAAGACGACCGCGGGGCCGAGGTCCTTGCTCGACTCCTCGATGACCCCGAAGTACTCGGCCTTGACGATGCCCTCGTGCGAGATGCCCTCCAGGGACATGTACTCGCGTTTGGCGGCGCGCTCGACCGACCGGCGTTCGTCCTCGCTGTCGGTCTCGCCGTAGTGGTAGAGGCGCACCCGGCTGGTGCCGCCCAACCGCTGGTGCTCGGCCTGGTAGTCGGTCCAGGTGGGCCCGCTGTCGAAGGAGCGTTTCTCCAGGGTGTACTCCCCCAGGGTCAGCGCCCGGTCCATGGGCACGACCCCGATCGTCTCCATGAGTCGGGAGACGTTCCTGAGGAAGCCGGGGTCGACCTGGCTGTGCGGGGCGCCGAGGAGCCCGCTCCAGATGCCTGGCAGTGAGGTCTGGTGCTCCAGCCCCTCGCGGCCGTAGACCTTGGCCTTCTGCACCTCGTCGAAGTCGCAGCGCAGGCCCTCGTCGGAGAGGAACACACCGGCCTCGATGAAGGGGACTCTCACACCGCGCAGGCCGAGCCTGTCGACCGCCCACTGCAGGCGGCTCTTGAGCTCCTTGGCCTTGAGGTCGGTCAGATGCAACGGGTTGGTGATGGTCCTGCGGTGCCCGTTGGTGAAGATCCACTCGCTGCCGTGGTTGGCGGCCCGGCCCCGGTGGCTCTTGATCTCGACGAGGAAGACCCCTCGGGGGGTGACGGCGAACAGGTCGCACTCGCGGATGCGCTGGTTGCGGGCGGTGAAGGTGAACCCGGCCCAGGCCCGGTAGGGCTCCCGGTCGGGGAAGTGCGCGCGGACGTGTTCGAGAGCGGACTGCTCCCAGGGGAACTCCGAGGGCTTTCCCCACCATCGGTTCGCCATCTGGGTCCGCCTCTCCAGTTCTGCGCCAGCCCGCCCGGCCTCCCAGCATAGGACTCCCGTAAGACGGGTGTGTCAGTCACAGCGAAGGCACGGAGACGGCCCCGAGCGCGCCTCGGTTCCGGAACTCGGTGGCCCCGGAACCGAGAAAGGGGGGGTCACCCGAGCGCGCTGAAGACGAAGGCCGCCATGGCGGTGACGGTTCCGAGGGTGGCGAGCAGAGCCGCTCCACTCGCGCGCAGCGCCGTGAACCAGGGGTTGCCCCCTTCACGGCTGACGAAGGCGGCGACCAGAGCGGCCAGTACGGCGACAAGAACGATGGCGATCACGGCGGCCAGTACCGCAACGGAGTTGGAGGACATGGGGCGCAGCACCTTTCGTGGGGGGCGAAATCACGGAACGTGAAGTCCTGAGACGCATCGCGGCCAGCACGGGCGGGACATGGCACGCGTTCGAGCTTGTGTGCACCAGACTAGCGATCCTTCTCAGCACCCACAAATAATTATCGCACGCACATGAACCATTAAACTGGCCATGGAGAAGCCACGATCGTCCCCCGGAGACAGAAGAACCGGCCCGAGCAGGAAAGACCCCCGACCGGCTAGGCAGAGCATGACCCAGACCTCGTTGCTGAGAGAACTTCAATCCATCGTGTGGGGTGCCCTCGACGGCCTCCGAGGCTCAGCACCCACCTCCTCGTCCACGTGGCGCGAGCGCGAACACTCCGCGGCAATGTGGGCCCTTGCCACAACATTCGTCACGTTCTGTGAGGACAACGGTCTCGTGTCCGACAGATCGCTCAGCCGGACGGACGTACCGGCCCCCGGTTCCCCCGAACGACCGGAGCCACTGGCGGACGCTGAATCCGTGGATCCGTTCCGAACGATCGAACTGGCCATCAACCGAGTGGTCCAGGCACACCCTGTCCTGGCCGCCGCCTTCCCGCACGACATCGAACCGTGGCGGAGGCATCGGCTCCCCCCCGGCATCGCCCGCAGACTGGTCTCGTACTGGCGCGGCCCCGACCGCCCCTCCCTGCGAGCACCGGCCTCCCCGGACACCCCACCCCAGGGCCCCGAACTCGACACCACGATCTTCGGCCGCCTGTACCAGGGCATCTCGGAGGACTCGCGCAAGAACGACGCCCTTCTCACCACCCCGGACTTCGTCATCGAGCTGCTCCTGGACGAGACACTGAAACCCGCGCTACGGGATTCCGCACCCATCACCGAACACGGATTCCGGCTCATCGACCCGGCGTGCGGCTCCGGCGGCTTCCTCGTGAAGGCACTTCCCCTGGTCCTGGAGCGGATCCGCTCCGAGCAGCCCGAACTCTCCCCGAGCGAAGCGGTCGGCCGTGCCCTCACCTGTGTCCACGGTGCCGATCGCAACCCCTTCGCGGCCATGGTCGCCCGCTTCCGGCTGGCGATCGAAGCGATTGGGCTGGCCGAAGAGGCGGAGCCCGGCGACGAGGAGCACTGGTCGATTCTCGTGGTCGGCGCGGACTCGCTCCTGGAGGGGCACGGCGCCCCCTCCGGCCCGTTCACCGACCGCTTCGAGGCAGCGTCCTCCTGGCCGTTCTGGGCCAGGGCCGCGAACGTCCTCGGTTGCTCCTCCTATGACGTCGTGGTGGGCAACCCCCCGTACCTGGTTCCCCGGGACAAGGACAAGGCCGACGCCTACCGCAGCGCCTACCCCAGCGCCCGGTCCGGGGCCTTCGCCATGACCGTGCCCTTCACCGAGCGGGCCTTCTCCCTCGCCCGTGCGGACGGACGCGTCGGTCTCCTGCTCGCGACCTCCTTCACCAAGCGGGAGTTCGGCAAACCCCTCGTCGAAGTGCTCCTCCCCACCGTGCAGCTGGACCGCATCATCGACACCTCCGGTGCCTACATCCCCGGGCACGGCACACCCACCCTGATCCTCATCGGCCGCAATCGACAGCCGACCCCCCAATCGCGGGTGACTGTGGTCAGCGGCCTGCGCGGCGAACCCTCCGTTCCGGCCGATCCGGCTCGGGGCAAGGTGTGGGTGTCGATCCAGAACCGCCTGGCCGAGATTCCCAGTCAGGACCCGTGGACGGTGTCCCAGGACCGCCTTCTCGCGGAGTACCACAAACACCCGTGGAACCTGGCCACTCCGGACACCGAGACGGTCTTGCGAGCGCTGCGGTCTCGCCGACGGCTGAGTGATCATGCCCATCGCATCGGCTATGTCGCCAGCACCGGCGCTGACGACCTGTTTGCCTCCTCCCACGCCGCCATGCGACGTTGGGGTGCCGAACCGGCCGCGACCATCGACCTCGTCACCGGATCCGAGGTCCGCGACTGGCAGGTCCACAGTGAACAGGTGGCCTTCTTCCCACGAGACAGGGAGAATCCGGCCAGCGTCGCGAGCATTCAGGGTTTCCCCGGTCACCAACGTCGGCTCTGGCCCTACCGGAGTCACCTGGAGGACCGCCTGCGCTCGAAGGGAAAGGCCTGGTACGACTGGCACCAGCTGACGGTCAGCAACGATGCCTCACCGTGGTCGATCATCTTCCCCTGGGTGGCGACCCACCCCCACTTCGCGCTCCGTCGGGATGCCAACGCCCCGCTGAACTCGGCACCCGTCATCGAACTGCCCCCGTCTGTGACCGACAACCAGGTCCTGGAATTGCTCGGGGTACTCAACAGCTCCACCGCGTGCTTCTGGTTCAAACAGGTCAGCAACGCCAAGGGCAACCCTCGGGACGGGCAGCTCAGATCCGGTGACAGCTGGGACACCATCTACGAGTTCACCGCGACCCGGATGCGCGACCTTCCCCTCCCCGAGGCAGGAGAGACCGAACTCCCCCGCGAACTCGATGCCCTGGCGCGCCGCCTGCTGGAACTACGCGACGAGGCCGGCGACCCCGGGCGCACGCCGGCACAGGACCGCATCACCGCGCTGGGTCGAGAGTGGCGCGCCACCCTCGACCGCATGGTGATGTTGCAGGAGGAGCTGGACTGGCGCACGTACGAGGCGTACGGACTCATCCCCAAGGGAAGCCTTTCACGGGTCTCCCCTGAGGCGCTGCCCAACGGCGTCGCCATCGGGCAGCGTGCCTTCGAGATCGTTCTGGCCTCCGACATGGCTTCCGGGGCCGAGAAGAGCGCCTGGTTCCACCGGCACGCGGCACACCCGGTCACCGAACCGCCCGACCACTGGAGCGCGGACTACCGGAGAACGGTGTCGGAACGGATCGCGGCCATCGACGGCAACCCCGTCCTCGGGGTTCTGGAACGGCCGGACTTCAAGCACCGTTGGACCACCCCCTCATGGGAGCAGGTGTGGCAACCCGCCGTCACCTCCTGGCTGCTGGACCGCTGCGAGCGCCGGGAACTCTGGTACGCGAAGAGGGCGGACGGCACGGAACGACCCGTCAGCCGAACCCTGGCCGAGTTGGTCGGCCTGCTCGAAAACGATCCGGACGTCCTCGCCGCCGTGGAGGCCCTGAACCCCGGATCCAGTCCTCGCACGGTACTGCCCGAACTGCTGCGACCGGAGCACGTCCCCTTCCTCACGGCGCTCCGGCTGCGTCCCTCGGGGCTGAAGAAGCACGCCGAGTGGAGGAGGCTGTGGGATCTTCAGTGGAAGGGAGAGCACCAGCTCCCGGTGCCGCCGAAGTACAGGTCGACCGACTTCCTCAGGAGCGAGTACTGGGCCAATCGCGGCAAGTTCGACCTACCCAACGAGCGGTTCATCACCTACACGCCGAGCACCTCATCCGTGCTCGCCCCGACCACCGTGCTTGGATGGGCCGGATGGGACGCCCATGAACGCGCGTGTGTGCTGGTGGACATCGTCGACGACAACCTGGCTCCCCCCACCGCCGCGTTGGACGCCGTCGTTCCCCTGCTCGCGGGCCTGGCCGAGGTGCTGCCCTGGGTGGATCGGGTCGGAGCGGGTATCGGCCCCGTTCACGCCCCCCCTGACTCGTCATGGCCGCGCAGGCGTTTCGAGGGGTTCCTGGAGCGGTTGGGCCTGTCGGAGGAGACGGTGACAACATGGGCTCCTCTCCCGCCTCGCCGGGGCCGCCCGCCGAAACGGGCCCGGTCCTGAGCGTGCGTTGGCGTGTCCTCGTCGGTGCGGTCCGCGTAGAGCACGCCCAGGCCCCGTTGCCGAGTCTGCCGAGGATCTCGATCTCTCCGATCCGCCAGGGGTCGAGGCAGGCCCTGCGCAGGGCCTTGTCGTTCTTCAGCAGCGCGCTCGCGCGCCCGCAGATCCCGTGGTCCACGGCGGCCAACCGTCCGGTCCGGACCTGGGCGTTGCCGCTCTGGTGCTTGCCCGCACACCAAGGATCAGCGCCGTCGCGGCCGTGCCCGCGGCCGGGGCTCATCCGGTGGCCCCCGACTCGCTTGACCTCCTCTTGCGCCGCCTCTTCCTGTCCTTCCCGCCCGCCTCGGCCTGTCCCGCTCCGCCCAGGTGGACCTCGCGCAAAGTCCGCAGGGCCTTCTTCTCGATCTGACGGATGCGTTCGCGGCTGACCCCGAAATGCTCCCCGATCGCGTCGAGGGTCTGTCTGTCCCCCGTGGTCCATCCCATGCGCCGTTCGATGACCTCGCGCTCGCGGTGGCCGGTCAGGCAGGAGAGCAGGTTCCGGACCTCCCGGCACCCCTCGTCCTCTATGACCTGGACCTCCGGGGAGGGCAGGGCACGGTCCTCGTCCTCAGCCACCAGGGCGAGCAGGGTGGTGTCCCCCCTCACCTGGCGGTCCAGGGAGTCGGTCCGGTAGGTGAGGCGGCGGACCTGGTCGACCTCGTCGACCGTCAGACCGCTGTGCACCGCCACGTCCGCCTGACCGGTGCGCCTGCCCCGGGCGGCCAGTTCACGCTCAGCCACCGCGACCTTGACCGCCTTCTCGTGGAAGTGCGCCGGAAGACGGATCAGGGCCCCTTCGTCGGCGATGGCGCGCGTGATGGCCTGGCGGATCCACCAGGTGGCGTAGGTGGAGAACTTGTTGCCCTGTCCCCCGTCGAACTTGACGGCCGCGCGCATCAGGCCCCGCATGCCGTGCTGTGCCAGGTCCTCGTAGTCCAGCCCCTGTCCGTCGAACTTGGCCGCCAGGCTGTAGACGAGTCTCTGGTTGTGCAGCACCATCGCCTCATAGGCCAGGCGGCGCTCGTCGGCCGGTTCCAGCGCTGCGAGCCCGGCTTCCGCGAGGGGCGAGCCGAGGGACTGTCCGCCCCTCATCAGGGCCGCCAGGCCCACCTCCGCCTGTGCGCTGAGGATGCGCCGTTCCGGACGCCGCTTTTTCTGGTCCTCGGCCAGGATCCGGCGGGCCTCCGCGACGAACGGGCCCAGCTCGGTGGTTTCCCGCACCGTTCTCACACGAGCGACCGCGTCTGCCGGTTCCGAGTTATACGGGGCATCCATTTCGTGTTCCCCGGAGCCGGACTCGGGCGCCGGTCCCGCCTCGGGTTCCGCGTCTTCCCCAGTATTCGAATGAGCGATCGAGATGCCGGCCTCGCGCAGGCAGTTCGTTAACTTTTCGAGTTCGCTCCCGCCGAGTCCGCACATACGGACGACACCGTCGAACACCGCGGCGGAGATCGACCCGGCGGCGGCATAGCGCCGCGCCAGACGCACGACCGCAGCCATTCGGGGATCGCGGACGCGCCGCCGGTCCGCTGCCGTGATCCCGCCGGCAGACTGGGGACTTTCGCCCCTGGACACCTTCTCCGGAGCCGCTATACGGATCCCCAGACCGGGGAGTACCGTCTCCACCCGACTGCGGACTTCCTCCCCAAGACCCAATTCTTCGCACACATTTTCGAGTTTATCGCGAGTCATCACACCGTTCTCCGCACTGGCCCGAATTCTCGCGAGCACAGCGTTCACCAGGCCGTGGCGGGCGGACTCCGACATCGGGGAGGGAGAGAAGTTCGGCATGCGTCGGATAATGTCACCGACCCCTGACAGAATACGTTCCCGCACCAGGAGAGAACGGATCACCGCCCAGGCCCTGCAAGCCCGGCGCCCACGAACCAGAACAGGCCCCTGATGTCCGACCGCTCCACCAAGCAGGACGCCGCCGAAGCCCGCGACCTACTCGTGTCCGCCCTCCGGCTCCAGCTCGTCGGCCCGGCCAACGGAGAGCACGAGGTGCTCTCCGTCCCCCGGACCGCCGCTACCTCATGGGCACGCTGTATCCGCAGGAGGCCGACCTGCATTCGCACCTTCTCTCCGCGGGCGAGGAGAAGGACGGTGACGGCGACGAGCCCGTCACCGAGGAGAACATGTTCGCGGAGGACCCCACCTCCGACGCCAACGCCTGGCTGCCCTCGTCACTGGGGCTGTCGCTGTTCACCGACGCTCCTGCCCTGGTCATCACCTGCCGAGGAGCCCGCTATGCGACTGGGCGGGACGACGGAACACGGCGGTGGTCCCGTATCCCGCTCGACGAGGAGACAGTCGAAGCTACGGAGAGCGGCGACATCCCGGTCCACGGAGGCCGCGCCCTGCTCCGGGTCCGCCGACGCCCCTACGCCGGTGCGTGGCTGGTGACAGTCGCGCTCGTCAACGCGGCCGTCGCCGAACCACCGGACCGCGCAGGAAGGAACGGTCACCGGCCGCCGCGTACCGACTGGGACCGGATGCTCTTCCAGTCCTCCTTTACCGTGGAGCCCCGTGACGGCGCCTTCCTGGAATACCCCGGTGTCCTGCTCACCAGCCGCGACCCGGAGGAAGAGGAGCTGCGCCTGCAGTACCGGCACGTGCGGACCTTCACCGTCGGCCACGGCTGCTCGGTCACCGAGGAGCGGTCGGACTCGGTACCGGAGGACGGCCCGCCCGATCGGATCGGCACCGAGGTCATGCCGACCGAGGAGGTCCTGCGGGTCCGGCACGCCGGCCCGACCGATGCGCGTGCGCTGAAACTCTCCTTCCTCAGCGACGCCTCCCTTCCCCCGGCCGATCTCGCCCGGGAGCTGTCCGGGTTCGTCGACGGCTACCGGAACTGGTACGGCGAACGCGTCCTGGAGGCCGCCACCGCGGTCCCCCGGTGGGGGCAGGCAGCCGCCGAGCGCATCCTGACCCGCATCCGCACAGCCATCGACCGCATGGAGGCCGGGGCGCGCCTGGTGTGCGAGGACCCTGCGGCGCTGGCGGCCTTTCGGACCGCCAACCAGGCGATGGCCCTACAGATGCGCCGTGGCTCGGCCGACCTGGCGGGGACCCCGCGCACACGCTACGACCCGTTGCCCCAGAAGACCGCGCCCGATGGCGCCTACGCATGGCGGCCCTTCCAACTCGGTTTCTTCCTGCTGTGCGTCGGCGGCCTCATTGATCCCGCACACCCCGACCGCGAGAGCGCCGACGTCGTCTGGTTCCCCACCGGAGGCGGCAAGACCGAGGCCTACCTGCTGCTGGCCTGTTTCGAGATGGTCCTGCGGCGGCTGCGGCACGGCTCTTGTGGGGGCGGCACAGCCGTGCTCAGCCGCTACACCCTCAGCCTGCTCACCACCCAGCAGTTCCAGCGCGCGGGAACACGGTGTGCGCTCTGGAGTACCTGCGGCTGCGCCCCGCGGAACGGTCCTGCCCCGGGCTCGACCTCGGCGCCGAGCGGTTCTCCATCGGCCTGTGGGTGGGCGAGGCCACCACGCCCAACACCTACGACCGGGCGCACGAACTCGCCGAACGGCAGCGTGAGATGGCCCGGCCGACCGATGCCTTCATCCTGGACCGGTGCCCGTGGTGCGGCACCCGGATCATGCCTGAGAACAAGTCGTCGGACCCGGGCGACTACGGGGTGCGGACCTCGCCGTCGTCGTTCTCCTTCTTCTGCCCGCGCGAGGAGTGCGACTTCCATGGCGAACTCCCCGTACGCGTGGTCGACGCCCACCTGTACGATGCCCCTCCCTCGTTCTTGCTCGGAACCGTGGACAAGTTCGCCCGCCTGGCCTGGGAGGCCAGGGCCGGACGGCTGTTCGGCGGCGG
Source organism: Nocardiopsis sp. CNR-923 (assembly GCF_001942255.1). GTDB lineage: Bacteria > Actinomycetota > Actinomycetes > Streptosporangiales > Streptosporangiaceae > Nocardiopsis. The sequence goes on along the minus strand of NZ_MKKC01000065.1, from coordinate 171,946 downwards.
TGGCCGACTGCGGCCGTCCCTGGTCATCCAGGACGAACTGCACCTGCTGACCGGCCCGCTCGGCACCACGGTCGGCCTGTACGAGTCCGCGATCCTGCGGTTGTGCTCCTGGGACGGAGTGCCACCCAAGGTGGTGGCGTCCACGGCGACGATCCGCCGCTCCGGTGAACAGGTCCGCCGAATGTACGGCCGTGACGTCCAACTCTTCCCCCCTCCCGGCCTGGACGCGCGCCACTCCTACTTCTCCGAACCCGACGAGTGCTCCGCGGGCCGCCTCTACGTGGGCGTCATGGCCCAGGGGCACACGGCTGGCCGCGCCACCGTCGCCACGGTGGCCGCCCTGCTGCACGAGGCGGCCCGGCTCCCCGAGGAACACCTCGACGACTACTGGACGCTGGTCGCCTACCACCACAGCCTCAGGGAACTCGGCCGCACCCTGACCTCGGCGCGGGACGACATCCCCGCGCAGCTCATCGGGATGGGCGGGGACGGGAAGGGGACACGTGAACTCGCCGAACCGTCGGTCCAGGAGCTCACGAGCAACCTGCACCGCGAGGAACAGCCGCGCCTGCTGGCCCGTCTGGAGGAAGGATGCCCCTCCCCGGCCGCGGTGTCCCTCCTCGCCTGCACCAACATGCTCTCCGTCGGCGTCGACGTCGGCCGACTCGCGCTCATGCTGATGCTCGGCCAGCCCAAGGCCGCAGCCGAGTACATCCAGGCGACCAGCCGCGTCGGGCGCCACCGCGTCCCCGGGCTGATCGTGGCCTTCTTCAACGCCACCAAACCGCGGGACCGCTCACACTACGAGACCTTCGGGGTGTTCCACCGGTCGCTGTACCGGCACGTCGAGCCGTCCAGTGTGACCCCCTGGTCGATCCCGTCCCGCAAACGCGCCCTGCACGCCGCTCTGGTCATCCTTCTCCGGCACGGCCACGGGTGGTCGGGGGAGGACCAGGCGTCCCGTGTCCTCGATGATCCCGGTGCCGTCTCCGATGCCGTCAAACGACTGGTGGCGTGGGTGGAACAGGCCGACCCCGCCGTCACGTCCGACGTGGCCGCCGAATTGAAGGTACTCGTCGACGACTGGCGGGACGAGGCCGTCGCGGCCCGTCAGGCGCGGGGCGCCCTCTACTGGAGCGGACAGGGTCGGTCGACACGGCACATCCTGAAGAACTTCGACCGTAGGAACGGCCTGTGGGAGACCCTGCACTCGGTCCGCTCCGTGGACCGCGAGTGCCAGATCACCGTGAAGGGGGCCCGGGGATGACCCGGAAGCTGCGCGTCCGCCAGTCTCAGACCATCGTGCCGTTCGGAGTCGGTGCCATCATCGAGGCCCGGGGCGAGTCGTTCGTGTCCGCCGACATCTCCCGTTGGCCCACCACCAGCCCCTGGGTTGACTCCCCCAGGCTCGCGGAGCGGTTGAGGGTCACGGGATTTCGGGCCCTGCCCCCGGCGGCCAACGACTTCTTCGACACCCCCGACGCCGACGGAGTGCCCTGTGTCCGTTTCCCCGCCTGGCTCTTCTGCGGGTCCTGCCGCCGGATGAAGCAGTGGGCAGTAGCGGACGAACAGCCGGGGTCCGCCCCGCTGTGCCCGGCCTGCCCCACTCCGCAGGTGCTCGCACCGATGCGGTTCGTCCAGATCTGCTCGGAGGGGCACATGGACGACGTGGACTGGTGGTGGTGGGCCCACAGCCGACCCGGGACACCCGTGTGCGAACGCTCCCAGAGGCGGCTGTCCTTCCTGGTCGACCGCTCCTCCATCGGTCTGGAGGCCCTGTCCGTCCACTGCCGCGCGTGCGACGCCTCAAGGGACCTGCTCGCCCTGCTGGACCGGGGCCGCATCCGCTGCGCGGGCCGCCACCCCTGGCAGGACCTCGGGCAGAAGGTCCCTTGTGCGGAGCAGGCCCGCATCGTGCAGCGCAACGCGGGCAACGTCTACTACCCGGTCACGATCTCAGCGCTGGACATCTCCGGTCCCGAAGGCCCCGGCACCGACCAGGTGGATCCTCAGACCGCCTCCCGCATCCGGGAGGACCCGATGTGGCCGGGCCTGTGCCGTCTCCAAGGCACAGGACGGGAGGCGGCGGCCATCGGGATGATCTGCGACGCCAACGAGGGCGTCACCCCCGAGGACGTGGCGGCCCTGCTGCGCCTTGAGACCGGCGGTGATCCGGTTCCGGGTGGGCCCGCTCCGGGCGCGACCGCCTCACCGGCCACGGACCTGAGCTGGGACGAGTGGTCGGCGCTGAACGCCGACGCGGCGGTGAACCATCGCAACTTCACGGTCCGTCCAGTCCCCTTCGTCCCATCGGCCCGCACGTCCGAGGCAGATCGGATACTGCGGGGGTGCGTCGAACGGGTCGTGGTCGCCGACCGGCTGCGCGAGGTCCGGGCCCTGCGCGGATTCTGCCGTGTGCAGCCGTCCCCGAAGGGCATGGTCGGGGCCGACGCCACGGGCCGACGAGGCTGGCTGCCGGCGGTCGAGGTCTTCGGTGAAGGGGTCTTCCTGTCCTTCTCCGAGCAGGAGATCACCCGTTGGGAGTCGCACACGGGGGTGCGCGAGCGTGTGGGGGACCTGGAGCGCGACCTGGACGCCGCCTTCCAGAAAGACCGGCTCATCGGTACGGTTGGCGACCGACTGCTGCCACGGCTGCCGTTGCTGCACACCTTCGCCCACCTGTTGATCCGCCAGCTCTCCTTCGAGAGCGGTTACGGGATCTCCTCCCTGCGTGAGCGGGTGTACGCGCGCCCCGGTGAGCACGGACACCAGGCCGGGGTCCTCGTCTACACGGCCGCCGGTGACGCCGAGGGCACCCTGGGCGGTCTCGCCCACCAGGGCTCCTCCGACCGGTTGGCGGAGACCCTGCTCAGGCTCCTGGAGTCCGGGGCGTGGTGCTCGGCCGATCCGCTGTGCGCGGAGCACGGTGCCCGCGGGTTCGCCAACCTCAACCGGGCGGCCTGCCATGCCTGTGCGCTGCTCCCGGAGACCAGTTGCGAAGCAGGCAACGCCCTGCTGGACCGGGTTCTGCTCGTCGGCGGCCCCCAAGTCCCCGGGTTCTTCGAGCCGGTGATCGAATCCGCTCGCGGCCAGGCGGCCCGTATCACCCGCGGGAAGGAGGCAACGTGACCACCGCGGTGGCCCGATCCGGAGTCCTGAGGTACCTGGACCTGTCCAGCGGACAGCAGGAGGTACTCCATGACCTGCCGTTCGACGGCAACCACGTGGTGAGCGGCCCTCCGGGGTCGGGAAAAAGCGTGATCGCGGTGCATCGCGCGGCGATGCTCGCCCTCACCGGCGCACCGGCCACCCTGCTGTGCCGGTCCAACCTTCTGCGGCAGCACGTGGCGCGGGCGACCTGTGAACTGGGACCGGACGTGAAGGTGGCGACCGTCCACTCCTGGCTGAGGTCCTGGTACGAGCGCGCTGTGGGTGGGCGACCGCCCACCCACACGCCCGGAGGGTTCGACTTCGACTGGCCCGCGCTGCTCACCGAGGCGATGGGGGCCGGGGAGCTCCCCTCCATCGGAGCGTTGGTGGTCGACGAGGGCCAGGACCTTCCGGTGGGGTTCTACCGCCTGTGCCGCCTGGCGGGAGCACGGGTGACCGTTCTGGCCGACGAGTACCAGACCATCACCGAGTCCAGGAGCACCACCGACGAGATCCGGCGAGTCCTGGCCGCCGAAGAGGTCCGCCTGGCGGAGAACCACCGCACCTCCCGGCCGATCGCCGACCTGGCCGAGCACTTCCGCCTGGGAGGGGCCGACCCCCTTCTACCGGAGCGGGACGGGCCCCTCCCGGTCATGGCCAGGTATCGGACGTTCAGCGAGCTCACGACCGAGCTGCGCGAGCACGTCCGCCTCCATCCGAACCGCACGATCGGTGTGGTCGTCCGGTACCGCGAACTCCAGATGCGACTGCTGGAGGTGTTTGAACGGGCCAAGGTACCGTAGCCACGACCCGCACGCGAGCCCCGGAAACCGCCCTGGTCACGATCGCCCCGGAAACCGCCGCGGCCTCGGTCATCGCGACCCTCGCGCGGACCCCGCGAATCCCGATCGCTTCGTGAACCACGGAAATCATCGCGCCCACGGTCATCTCGGCCGCCTCGGTAGTCGCCCCGAGAGCCCCGAGAGCCCCGATCATCGTCACGGCCGAACGAACGCCGCTCACCGCGCTCGTCACGCCGCTCCCGGCCACCGAAGCCGCCCCGGTCGCCGCTTGGGCCCCGGGAGTCGCGGTCGTCGCGGCCGTACGGGCGTCGGTCATCCCGACCGCGGTACCCGCCGCGGTCCCTGTCGTCGCGTCGGAGGGAGCGGTCGCCTCCGCCGCGGTGGCCCCGGTCGCCGAGGTCCCTGCGGTCCCGGTCGTGGGGGCGTCGTCCGCCTCGCTGGCGGTGGTCGTCGTGGCCGCCGCGCTCACCGCGCGGGGCGTCGTCCCGCGCACCGCGGGAACTGTCATTGGGTGTGCTCACCGGTGTCGTCTAGACCTTCGATGTCGTCGGGGAGGAACGGCGCCAGATCAGGCAGTTCGTCGAGGGCGCGCAGGCCCAACCGTTCCAGGAAATAGGAGGTGGTCCGATACAGCAGTGCGCCGGATTCGGAATCGTGCCCGGCCTCTTCGATCAGCCCCCTCAGTACGAGGGTACGCATAACTCCGTCGCAGTTGACACCGCGGACGGCGGAGACCCTGCCCCGGGAGACCGGCTGCCGGTAGGCCACGACCGCCATCGTCTCCAGGGCGGCCTGCGTGAGCCGCACCTCCTGCCCCTCCCGAAGGAAGTGCTCGACGACGTCGGCGCACTCGGGGCGTGTGTAGACACGCCACCCCTCGGCCACCGCGCGCAGGTCGAAACCCCTCCCCTGCTCGGTGTATTCCCTGGACAGCTCCTCCAGGGTCCGGGTCACCGCATCCACGGGCAGGTCCAGCGCGCGTGCCAGGTCGTACTCGGACACCGGCTGGTCCACCACCATGAGCACCGCCTCCAGGTCCCGACGCAGCGTGGGCGGCGCCGAGACATCCCCCACACCGGCCGCGTGCTCCGCGCTCATCGCCCCTCCTCCTCGTCCACCGCGTCGTCGTAGTCGGTCTCCACCCGGACCTCGCCCTCGCCGCCGGTCCAGGTCACCGACAGCGCGCCCAGGGGTTCGGGTTGGTCGAAGCCCACGTTCGAGGCCCGGTACAGCTCCAGCAGCGCGAGGAACCGCGCGACGACCTCGAAGGTACCGGTACAGCCCTCGGTGAGTTCGGTGAACGTGAGCGTCCCGTGCTCGCGCAGGGCGGCCACGACGAGTTCGCCCTGCTCCTTCACCGACGTCCTGGTCTGATGGATGTGCGTGACCGGCACGCTCGGCGGCTCCTTGGGGGTGAACACCCGCCCGGCCAATGCCGCGAACTCCCGCGGACCCAGCCGCAGGAACACCTCCGGCCGCAACGACGCGAACCTCTCCTCCAGCGGCACCGCCCGCGCGTACCGTCGACCCTGAGCCGCCATACGCTCGCTCATGACCGCCGCGACCTCCTTGTAGGCGCGGTACTGCAACAACCGCGCGAACAGCAGGTCCCGGGCCTCCAACAGTGCCAGGTCGGCCTCGTCCTCGACGTCGCCCCGGGGCAGCAGCCGGGCCGCCTTCAGGTCCAGCAGCGTCGCGGCGACCAGCAGGAAGTTGCTGGCCTGGTCCAGGTCCCACTCCTCGCCGTAATCACGGATGTGGGCGATGAACTCGTCGGTGACCCGCGACAGCGCCACCTCGGTGATGTCCAGTTTGTGCTTGGAGATCAGCGCCAGGAGCAGGTCGAAGGGGCCCTCGAAGTTGTCCAGGTGCACCTGGAAGGCGTGCGGATCCCCCTCCCCGGTCTCCTCCGGGGGCGGGTGCGCCTCCTGATCAGCCGCCATGGCCGCGGCTCCACGTCGTCTCACTCATGCGTACAAGGGTGTCACCGGCCAGGCCCCGCCGGTGACACCCGCGACCGACCCGGCGCTCCCCCACGCCGGAGAGCCGGACCCTCAGTCCTCGGTCAGCCTGCGCACGAGCATGCTCGACGCACCGTGCTCCTCGAAGTCGGCGAGCAGCACCGCGACGGCCTCGCGAACCAGACGACCGCGGTCGGCCGACAGTCCGTGTTCGGCGCGCAGCGACAGCCGCGTCTGCTCCAGCGCCAGGAGTTCGGCGCCGGAGACGTACACGGTGATCTTCTCGTCGTGGCGCTGGCGGCCGCTCGGCTTGGGCGCGCGGCGCACCTTCGCGGTCCCCCGGGAGCCGCCGCCCTGGCGCGCGGCCCCGCGTTCGGCCGCCTCGTCCCGGTCCTCGTACTCGGGTGCCGTGCGCTGGCGGCCGGTCGGCGGCGGGTCCGGCTCCGGTTCGGCTCCGGAGGGGCGGAAGAACAGCTCGTCCGCCCCGGGCAGGGTCACACGCCGTGACCGCTGAGAGGCCACCTCGCCAGCACCTCCTTGGCCAGATCCCGGTAGGCGTTGGCGCCCGCCGAGGAGGAGTCGAACCTGGTGATGGGCTCCCCGGCGACCGTGGCGTCCGGGAAGCGCACGGTCCGGTTGATGACCGTGCCGTAGACCTTGTCGCCGAATCCGTCGACGATGGTGGAGAGCACCTCGCGCGCGTGCAGCGTGCGCGGGTCGTACATGGTGCCGAGGAAACCGTCGATCACCAGGTGCTCGTTCAGGCGTTCCTGGACCTTCTGGATGGTGTCCATGAGCAGCGCCACCCCGCGCAGCGCGAAGAACTCGCACTCCAGCGGCACGATGACGCCGTCAGCGGCGGTGAGCGCGTTGACGGTGAGCAGGCCCAGCGACGGCTGGCAGTCGATGAGCACGACGTCGTAGTCGTCGATCACCGGGCGCAGCGCGCGTCCGAGCATCTGCTCACGTGCGACCTCACCGACCAGCTGGACCTCCGCGGCGGACAGGTCGATGTTGCTCGGGATCAGGTCCAGACCGTCGATGTCGGTCTTGAGCAGGACGTCCTCGACCGTCACGTCCCGCTGCATCAACAGGTTGTAAACGGTCAGGTCCAGCTCGCGCGGATCGAGTCGGCCCAGTCCGACCGAGAGCGCGCCCTGCGGGTCGAAGTCGACCAGCAGCACCCGTCTGCCGAACTCGGCGATGGCCGCCCCGAGGTTGATGGTGGTGGTGGTCTTGCCGACCCCACCCTTCTGATTACACAGTGCTACGATTCGTGCCGGACCGTGTTCGTCCAACGGCTCCGGCACCGGATACCGGTACTCCGGTCTCTTGGTGTACAGTTCCGCCCCCGTGTTGCGTGTCGTCCCCCAGGGGTTGCTCACCGGGTCGGTGGGGTCCTGCCCACCGACGGGTGCGGTGCTCGCATCCGCGTCGTTCTCCCAGTTCACAACCCTTGACCTCCCCCACGGACCGGCCACGGCCGCGAGGAGGGTGACTCACCCGCGCCCGGCCGCCGTCGGAAACTCAATATGTCGACAGCAACGTACCTCTGTGCGGCGACTCTAGAACGACGACACGACGCACTTCAACATGATCGCGGCGAATCAGGGGCGTTCGCGCCCCTCTCCGCCTCCCCTCCGGCGCGGTTCACCGACGTGCCCTGGGGTGGCTGGCGGCGTACACCTCGCGCAGGCGGTCCACCGTCACCAGCGTGTACACCTGCGTGGTGGTGACCGAACTGTGTCCCAGCAACTCCTGCACGACCCGGATGTCGGCTCCGCCGTCCAACAGGTGCGTGGCGAAGGAGTGCCGCAACGTGTGCGGGGACACACCCTCGATCCCCGCCCGGTCGGCGACGGCCCTGAGCACCGCCCACCCCCCCCTGCCGGGTCAGACGGCCTCCGCGGGCGTTCAGGAACAGGCCCGCCCGTCGCCCTCCACCACCCTCAACCGCGCCTTCGGCGCAGTCCCCACACGTCGCCCTCCACCACCCTCAACCGACGCCTTCGGCGCGGCGCCCTCCCCGCCGCCGCGCCCCGACGCCAGCACGGGCCTGGCCCGCACCAGGTAGGCGCCCAGCGCCCCGCGCGCGTACGAGCCGAGCGGGACCACCCGCTCCCTCCCGCCCTTGCCCCGGAAGCGCACCAAGCCGATGGTCTCGTCCCCGGTGACGGCGTCGCCGACGTCGTCCACGTCCAACGCCACCGCCTCGGAGATCCGCGCTCCCGTGCCGTACAGCACCTCCAGCAGCGCGCGGTCGCGCAGGGCGAGCAGCGTCGCGCGCTCACCCGCCCCCGGTGCCCGGCCGGCGGCGGCCAGCAGGCGCTCCACGCGATCCAGGGAGACCGCCTTGGGCAGCCGCATGGGCGGGGCGGGCGGAGCCACCTCCGCCGCCGGATCGGTCTGCGTCCACCCCTCGCGCACCGCGAACCGGTGCAGTCCGCGCACGGCGGCCAGCGCGCGTCCGGCCGAGGCGGCGCCGAGCGGCGGACGGTCGTCGTCGCCCTCGCGCAGGGCCCGCAGGAAGGCGGCGACGTGCCCGCTCCCGACCCCGGCCGGGTCGGTCACGCCCCGATCGGCCAGGTACTCGGTGTAGCGGGCCAGGTCACGCCGGTAGGCCAGCAGGGTGTTGTGCGCCAGCGCGCGCTCGGCGGACAGATGGTCCAGGAAGGCCGTCAGCACCCGCGCCAACCGGTCCGCCGCAACGGGGGCTGGGGGCGGCCCGTTCTCCCGATCCTCGGCCACGGTCAGTGGACGCGTCGCAGGGAGGCGAAACCGTCGCCGACGGCCGCGCGCGCGGCCAGGATGCCGATCACGGTCGCGCCGTTGTGCAGAGCGCCGTCCATGACCAGCCGCACCGCCTCCGCCAACGGCACCCATTCGGCCGCCAGATCGGCTTCCTCGTGCTCGCGCACGAAGTCGATCTCCTCCGCCGGCACCCGCGACAGACCGCGCGCCAGGAACAGGTGGATCCGCTCAGCGGAGAAACCGGGCGTGGGGAAGAAGTCGGGCAGCTCGTACCACTCCCGCGCCCGCAACCCGGCCTCCTCGACCAACTCGCGCCGGGCCGTGGCCAGCGGCCCCTCCCCCGCCACGTCGATCATCCCGGCAGGCAGCTCCCACATCGTGTGACCCGTGGCGTGCCGGTACTGGCGCTGGAGCAGCACCCGCCCCTCACCGTCCAACGCCAGGACTGCGGCGGCTCCCGGGTGCTCCATGTAGTCGCGGGCCACGACGGCGGTGCCCTCGCCGGAGGCCCCGGGCATCCGCACCCAGTCCGTGCGCATCCCGCACTTGGGGCCCCGGAAGCGCTCCTCGGACCGTTCCACCGGCCACGACGCGGGGGCGTCCGCGATCTTGGCGTCCGCCCCCGTGACCGCGCGCGCCGGGTGGGTGTCACTGGCCATGTGCTCGCCTCTCAGGCTCGTGCCCCCGACTCCGCGTCAGGACTCCCGGTGCTCCAGGGCGGCCGAGATCAGGCCGCGGAAGAGCGGGTGGGCCTTGGTCGGACGGGAGCGCAGCTCCGGGTGCGCCTGCGTCGCGACGAAGAACGGGTGCGTCTCCCGGGGCAGTTCGACGTACTCCACCAGCTTGCCATCGGGGGACAGACCGGAGAACACCAGGCCCGCCTCCTCCAGCGTGGGCCGGTAGGCGTTGTTGACCTCGAAGCGGTGGCGGTGCCGCTCGCGGACCTGCTGCTCGCCGTCGTACAGCTCCCGCACCCGGGTGCCCTGACCCAGGTCGGCGGGGTACAGGCCCAGGCGCATGGTGCCGCCCATGTCGCGCTCTCCGGCGACGACGTCGGTCTGGTCGGCCATCGTCGCGATGACCGGGTCGACGGCCTTGTCGTCGAACTCGGTGCTGTTGGCGCCCTCCAGGCCGAGCACGTTGCGCGCGTACTCGATGACCAGGCCCTGCAGGCCCAGGCAGATGCCGAGCAACGGAACGTGGTTCTCGCGGGCGTAGCGGATGGCGCCGAGCTTGCCCTCGATGCCGCGCACGCCGAAGCCGCCCGGGATGAGGACGCCGTCGGCCCCGTCGAGCTCGGCCGCCGCGCCGGAGGGGCTGGCGCAGTTGTCGCTGGCCACCCAGCGGATGTTCACCCGGGTGTTGGTGGCGAAGCCGCCCGCGCGCAGCGCCTCGCTGACGGACAGGTAGGCGTCGGGCAGGTCGATGTACTTGCCGACCATGGCGATGGTGACCTCGTGGTCGGGCTGGTGCACCCGGCGCAGGAGCTCGTCCCACTCGGTCCAGTCCACGTCGCGGAAGGGCATGCCCAGGCGGCGGACGACGTAGGCGTCCAGGCCCTCGCGGTGCAGGACCTTGGGGATGTCGTAGATCGACGGGGCGTCGGGAGTGGAGACGACACCGGCCTCGTCCACGTCGCACATGAGGCTGATCTTGGACTTGAGGCTCTGCGTGATCGGGCGGTCCGAGCGGCACACGATCGCGTCCGGCTGGATGCCGATGCTGCGCAGGGCCGCCACGGAGTGCTGGGTGGGTTTGGTCTTCATCTCGCCGGACGGGCCGAGGAAGGGGATGAGGGACACGTGGAGGAAGAAGCAGTTGTCCCGGCCGATCTCGTGGCGGATCTGGCGGACCGCCTCCAGGAAGGGCTGCGACTCGATGTCGCCGACCGTGCCGCCGATCTCGGTGATGACGATGTCGACGTCGGGGGCGTCCATCGCGTAGATGCGCGACTTGATCTCGTTGGTGATGTGCGGGATGACCTGCACGGTGTCACCGAGGTAGGCGCCCTGGCGCTCCTTGGCGATGACGCTGGAGTAGATCTGGCCGGTGGTGACGTTCGCCGAGGCGGACAGCTCGGTGTCGAGGAACCGCTCGTAGTGGCCCACGTCGAGGTCGGTCTCGGCGCCGTCGTCGGTGACGAAGACCTCGCCGTGTTGGAAGGGGTTCATGGTCCCCGGGTCGACGTTGAGGTAGGGGTCCAGCTTCTGCATGGTGACCCGCAGGCCCCGCGACTTCAGGAGTCGGCCCAGGCTGGAGGCGGTGAGCCCCTTGCCGAGACTGGAGCGACGCCGCCAGTGACGAAAATGTGCTTGGTACTCGCGGCGGCTGCCAAAGTGATGCTCCCGTGGGTTGAGTGGCTACGGCGAGCTCGGAGGAACTGAGCGGCCGTGCGGTGGTCCGGTGTCGGGCGGCGGCGATCCTCGCCCGGTCCGTCGGACTCCACGGGGCACCAGGATAACAGGCCCCCCGTGCTCCCACACCTGCGAACACCGGTCTCGCGCCCGTGTTCCGGCCGCGACCTGGCCGAATACCCCGGGCCCCCGCCGTGGCGGGCCCGGGGCGCGCCGCCGGGCGGCGACGGACGGTCTCAGGGACAGCAGGAGCACCCGGGGGCGCAGCCGCACGCGTCCTCGTCCGCTCCGCGCGCGCCGCCGTCGGCGGACGCCGCCGTGCCCTGGGCGGGCCGGGCCACCGCGGCCAGTCCGCTGGGAGCGCAGCACGCGTCCCCTCGCCAGGCCTCACGGCCCTCCTTGACGGCCACGGCCGCGATGAACAGCGCCACGATCGGATCGACCCACGCCCACCCGAGAGTGGCGTTGAGCACCAGACCGACGAGCAGGGCCGCCGACAGGTAGGCGCACAGCAGCGTCTGTTTGGAGTCCGCGACGGCCGTCGCCGAGCCCAGAGCGCGCCCGGCCCGGCGCTGGGCCAGCGACAGGACCGGCATGATGACCACGGACAGCGCCGCCAGCACGATCCCCACCGTGGACGGCGTGGCCTCGCTCGCGCCGAGCAGGGAGCGCACCGCCTCGACGGTGACGTAGGCGGCCAGGGCGAAGAAGGCGACCGCGATGACGCGCATGGCCCGGGTCTCCCGGGCGCGGCGCACCGACTCCTCTCGGGCCGAGAACTGCCAGGCGACCGCGGCGGCCGAGGAGACCTCCACGAGGGAGTCCAGGCCGAACCCGACGAGCGCCGCCGAGGAGGCCGCGTGACCGGCCGAGATCGCCACGGCGGCCTCGACGAGGTTGTAGCCGATGGTCGCCGCGACCAGGAGACGGATCCGGCGGGTCAGGACGGCGCGGCGGCGGGGGTCGACGACGGCGCGGCCCGGGCTGGGGTGTGGGCGCTCACGCGTGGCGCCCCGTCTCGTCGTCGCCTTGGCAGAGGCGGTCGGACTCCACGGCGATGACCGCGCTACGCAGGTCGTCGAGGGCGTGGGCGAGGCGGGGGTCGGCGAGTTCGTAGCGGATCCGGCGGCCGACCGGAACGGTGACGACCAGCCCGCAGTCACGCAGGCAGGCCAGGTGGTTGGACAGCCGGGTGCGACCGATGTCCAGCTCCTCGGCCAGTTCCGCGGGGTGGGCGGGGCCGTCACGGAGGGCCAGCAGGACCCGGCAGCGGATGGGGTCGGCCAGGGCGCGGCCGAACCGGGCCAGGGCGTCGATCTCGGAGGCGATGCGCAACATGCCCTCAGGGTACAGAAATTCTTGAATTCAGGAAACCCTGAACATCAAAGACCTGCCGGACCGGAAGCGCCCGCGCTTGCCCGCCGTCGTCCGGCCCCGCTCACCCCGGAAACCCCCCGGCACGCCCCAGGTAGGCCGGCGGCTGCTTGTCCAGGCGCTCACCCATCCACGCGCCCAGCGCCGCCGCCGCCGCGAGGTCCACGCCCGTGTGCAGTCCGCTGCGGTGCACCATGTACAGCAGGTCCTCGGTGGCGATGTTGCCGGTCGCCGCGGGGGCGAACGGGCAACCGCCGAAACCGCCCAGGCTGGAGTCGAGCACCCGTACGCCCGCATCGACCGCCGCGAGGGCATTCGCGTAGCCGGTGTTGCGGGTGTTGTGGAAATGGCAGCGCAGGGTCCGCCCCTCCGCGACCCGGCCCACCGCCTCCAGCAGCCCGGCCACCTGGCGCGGCACACCCACGCCGATCGTGTCGGCCAGGGCGATCTCCACCGCACCCGTCTCGGCGATCCGCCGGACCACCTCGACCACCCGCTCCGGGGCGACCTCACCGTCGAAGGGACAGCCGAACGCCGTCGAGACGGTCACGCTCAGCGGGATCCCCGTCCCGGCCAGATCGGCGTCGATGGCCGCCAGCACGTCCAGCATCCCGTCGACCGTGCACCCCTGGTTGCGCACGCAGAACCCGTCCGTGGCGGGCACCGCGACGTTGACCTCGGACACCCTCGCGTCCACCGCGCGCTCCAGACCGCGCCGGTTGAGCACCAGACCGATGTGCGAGACCCCCGGCGCACGGTGCACGCCCGCCATGACCTCCTCGGCCCCCGCCATCTGCGGCACCCGCCTGGGGTTGACGAAACTGACCGCCTCGATCCGCCGCACACCGGCGTCCACCGCCCGGTCGATCAGCTCGATCCGATCCTCCACCGACAGGACCGTGTCCTCGTTCTGGAGGCCGTCACGCGGACCCACCTCGACGATCTCCACGTGCTCGGCGCCCCCGGGCGCACGCTCCTCCACGGCCATCGGCCCACCCTCTCCACGCACCGTCGCGTCCTACGCCCACAGGCTAGTGGAGCCCCTCAGCGGTGGTCAGCGCAGGGCCAGCGCTGGCCGGACCTCCCAGGTCGTCCACACCGGGCGGTACCCCATCCGGTGCCAGAACGGGCCGGACAGCGGGTTCATCGCCGCGTAGTTGAGCACGGACACGCCCACACCGTGGCTGTCCAACACCTGGTGGGCCTGGCCCACCAGGGCCGTCCCGATCCCGTGGCCGCGCTCGGCCCCGGTCACCACCCCGTAGCCGATGTGCGCGATCGGACGCGCGTTCACCAGCGACTTGGCCCACCGGGACCGCTCGGGCGGCGACACCCACAGCAGTCCGACCGCCCGGCCGCGCCGTTCGGCCAGCCAGATCCACGAGCGTGACCGGTTCAGCGCCCGCGCCGCGACCTTGCGGGTCTGCTCGGCGGTGTCCGGCTGGAGGAACACGCCGCCGAAGTGCTGCTCGTAGCGGTGCTCCTCCATCAGGAGCGCCACGACCTGGGTGAGGTCGCTGCGGTCGGCCAGACGGATGGTCGCGTCGCGCGGCGGCAGCGACGGAGGCACCCCGCGGCGCCGCTGACGGGCGGCCAGGACCGTGTAGGGCTGCAGGCCGTGCCGCTGGAGCGGGATGATGCCGCACACGTCGCGGGCGGGCCAGCTCACGAGCGCGGCCGACTCCGAACCGGTGCCGGTCGGCAGCTCCTCCAGCTGGTCGCGCCAACTGGTCAGGAGGGAGTCCAGGGCGCGGCCGGGATCCGGGCCGCCGACGATGGGGGTGAGCCAGTGCTGGTCGGGCACACCCCAGATTCGGCCGACCTCACCGGGCTGGTACCAGGTGTAGTGCATGCTCCCGGCCGCGACGGTGTTGGCCTCCTCGTCGCTGACGGTCACGAGGGGGGAGGAGCCGGGAGCGAAGCCGCCGGGTTCGGGCAGCAGGGGGTCGGTTTCGGCCCAGCGCTGGGCAACGGACCGTACCAGCGGGTCCAGACCGAGATCGCCTCCGGGCGACTCGTCGTGCCGCACCCGCGCCACATAACCGCTCATCCACCCCTCCCCTAGCGGGTCTCTCGCCCGAAGTGCTCCCCGCCCGTCCGCCGGGCCGCCCCGGCCCGGGGATGGGTCGACCGTACCGCCCAGCGCCCTGACCGGCGGCGTCGGACGACCAACGGACTCCGAGAATTCACTCCGCGTAGGTGTGCCCGTCCGATCCGTCGCCCGCATCCGCATTCTCCGCGGGCACGGACGCGGACCACCGTAACGGATCGGGAGTCGCTCCCGGATGTCGGGGCGGTCAATCCGAGGACACGGTTCCGCCCGATCCCAGCGGCGAGGCGCTTGCCACCCCGCCCTCGGCCACCGAGGTGTTGCGCCCGTGGTTGATCACCTCGGGGTCGCCCGCGGCGTAGGAGACCGTGTTGTCCACGCCCACCAGCACGATCCGGACGGCCGAGCCGACGTCGACCGTGGTGTTGCGACCGGAGGCCTTGACCAGCCCGCAGGGGCCGTCCAGGACGACGACGGCGTCGTCCGCGGTGACCACGATCTCACGTTCGTCGCAGTCCTGGTGGAGCTCGGCGCCGTCCTCGGCCACCACGAGGGTGTCGTCGTCGTTGACCGGACTGGACTGCGCGTCGGCGCCCACCCGCAGGGGGTGGGCGACATCGGAGCCGCCCCGCGCCGGGGCGCAGCCGACCAGGGCGGAGGCGCCGATAGCGAGGACACCCGTCGTTGCCAACAGCCGAACCTTCATGGATTCCCCCGCGACCGATGGGCCGGTATGTACGACAATCAACCCAAGGGTATGTCACACGAAGGTAAAGCGCGACCCTCTCGTTGTGGGAAAGTTCCCGTACCGAGACCTTGCCGGGACTACTTCACCCCGGCGGCGTCCATGCCCCGCAGCTCCCGCTTCAGCTCACCGATCTCGTCGCGCAACCGCGCCGCCAGCTCGAACTGGAGATCGGCCGCGGCCTGGTGCATCTGGGCGCTCAGTTGGTCGATCAGCCCGGCCAGCTCCGCACGCGGCATGTTCGCGGTGTCACGGCCGCCCAACGCGGGCACCGGCGCCGTCTCGCCCTTGCGGTACCCGGTCGCCATGAGCTCTTCGGTGTCGACGTCCTCCCTGTTCAGCGAGTCGAGGATGTCAGCGATCTGCTTGCGCAGCGGTGTCGGGTCGATACCGTGCTCGGTGTTGTACGCCACCTGCTTGTCCCGACGCCGGTTGGTCTCGTCGATGGCCGCCCGCATCGAGTCGGTCACATTGTCCGCGTACATGTGCACCTGGCCGGCGACGTTGCGCGCCGCACGACCGATCGTCTGGATCAGCGAGGTCTCCGAGCGCAGGAACCCCTCCTTGTCCGCGTCCAGGATCGCGACCAGGGACACCTCGGGCAGGTCCAGACCCTCACGCAGGAGGTTGATGCCCACCAGCACGTCGAACTCGCCCACCCGCAGCTCGCGCAGCAGCTCCACCCGCCGCAGCGTGTCCACCTCGCTGTGCAGGTAGCGCACTCGGATACCCAACTCGGCGAAGTAGTCGGTCAGGTCCTCGGCCATCTTCTTGGTCAGCGTCGTGACCAGCACCCGCTCCCGGCGCTCGGCGCGCACGCGGATCTCGTGCACCAGGTCGTCGATCTGGCCGTCGGTTGGTTTGACGAGCACCTCCGGGTCGACCAGACCCGTCGGTCGGATGACCTGCTCCACCACGTCGCCGCCGCTCTGGCGCAGCTCGTACCGGCCCGGTGTCGCCGACAGGTACACCGCCTGCCCGATCCGCTCGGTGAACTCCTCCCATTTCAGCGGCCGGTTGTCCACGCCGACGGCAGCCGGAACCCGTGGTCGACCAGCGTGCGCTTGCGCGCGGCGTCGCCCTCGTACATCGCGCCGATCTGCGGCACCGTCACATGCGACTCGTCCAACACCAGCAGGAAGTCCTCGGGGAAGTAGTCCAGCAGCGTGTTCGGCGGGCTCCCCTCCTCGCGGCCGTCGAAGTGCCGCGAGTAGTTCTCGATCCCCGAACACGACCCCAGCTGCCGCATCATCTCCAGATCGTGGGTGGTGCGCATCCGCAACCGCTGCGCCTCCAGCAGCTTGCCCCCGCCCTCCAGCTCGGCCAGCCGCCCGCCCAGTTCCGCCTCGATCGAGGTGATCGCCCGCTCCGTGCGCTCCTCACCGGCCACGTAGTGCGACGCGGGGAAGATGAACATCTCCTGGCTCTCGCCCAGCACCTCGCCGGTCAACGGGTGCAGGGTCATCAGCCGCTCCACCTCGTCACCGAACATCTCGATGCGGATCGCCAACTCCTCGTACACCGGGATGATCTCCACGGTGTCCCCGCGCACCCGGAACGTGCCCCGCGTGAACGCGGTGTCGTTGCGCGAGTACTGCATCTGCACCAACCGGCGCAGCAGCTCGTCGCGCTCCACCTCCATGCCCACCGACAGCTGAGCCATCCGGTCCACGTACTCCTGCGGCGTGCCCAGGCCGTAGATGCACGACACCGACGCGACCACCACCACGTCCCTGCGTGTGAGCAGCGAGTTGGTCGCCGAGTGCCGCAGCCGCTCCACCTCGTCGTTGATCGACGAGTCCTTCTCGATGTAGGTGTCGCTCTGCGGCACGTACGCCTCGGGCTGGTAGTAGTCGTAGTACGACACGAAGTACTCGACCGCGTTGTTCGGCATCATCTGCCGCAGTTCGTTCGCGAACTGCGCCGCGAGGGTCTTGTTCGGCTGCATCACCAACGTGGGCCGCTGGAGCTGTTCCACCGTCCACGCCACGGTCGCCGTCTTGCCAGTGCCGGTCGCGCCGAGCAGAACCGTGTGCGCGTCACCGGCCCGCACGCGCCGCGCGATCTCGGCGATCGCCGCCGGCTGGTCGCCCGCGGGGGTCATGTCAGAGACGACCTCGAACGGTGCCTCGCTGCGCTTGATGTCGCTGACCGGTCGCATGTCCCCACTCCTTGAGAAGCCGCCTCTTCCCCCTACGCTACCGACCACCCCCGACGTTCCCGCGCCACCAGCGTGCTCCACAGCTCCCCGACCCGCGCCACCAGCTCCTCGCGCGTACCCGCGTTGTCCACGACCAGGTCCGCGGCGGCCAGACGGCTGTCCCGGTCCGCCTGCGCCCGGATCCTCGCCCAGACCTGGTCACGCGGCATCCCCCGGTCAGCGGCCACCCGCTCGACCCGCACCTCGTCAGGAGTGTCCACCACGACCACCACGTCGTAGAGGGAACCCAGGTCGTTCTCCACCAGCAGGGGCACGTCATAGACCACGACCTGGACGCCCTCCGCCCTGGCCCGCGCCATCAACTCTGCGCTGCGCTCCCCCACACGAGGATGGACGATGGCGTTCAGCCGTTCCAGCGAACGTGCGTCCCCGAAGACGATCTCCCCGAGTCTGGCACGGTCCAGGCGCCCCTCGGGGGTGAGCACGTCCTCGCCGAACTCCGCGACGACCTCGGCCAGACCCTCCGTCCCGGGTTCGACCACCTCGCGCGCGATGGCATCCGCGTCGATGACCGTCGCGCCCAGACGGGCCAGCTCCGCCGAGACGGCGCTCTTTCCGGACCCGATCCCCCCGGTGAGTCCCACTGTCAGCACGGCTCCACCAACTCCTTGCGCATGTGCACCATGACCAGGTGCTCGGCCACCCTTTCCCGGTGCGTCTCCGCGTATCCCCGTTCCCGGTACAGGCGATCGACGCTCTGGGCTCCCGTGAACAGGGTCAGCGCGCTCACCTGCGGAAACCCGGTTCGCAGCTCCTGCTCCACCCGTGTGAGCAGGGCTCGGGCGATCCCTCGCCGCCGCAGATCCGGTGCGACGGCCAGACGGCCGACCACCCCGTGGGAACCGGCCACGCTCGCGCGCACCGCTCCGACGATCCGCGTTCCGAGGACCGCCTTGAGGACGAGCGCGTCCGCCTGTCCCAACAACCGCTCGACCCGCTCCAGCCCTTCGGTCAGCGGCAGGATGAACGGGTCTCCGCAGGCCTGCGCCTCGTCGACGAAAGCCGCGCGCTGGAGCGTCAGGATCTCGCCCGCGTCCTCGCGAGTCGCCTGGTGGATGTCGATCACATCGCCTCCTCCTGGAGCGAGTCTTCCACACCCCGTGCCGCGAGAATCCGAGGAAGTGCGCGACCCGAACCCACCCCGTGCCACAGGGGGTCGGCCGGGCGCCCTCCCGCTCTGGTCACCACAGGGGGTCCAGGGCCACCGTTCCCGCCCCGTCACCACCAGGGGTTGGACACGAGTTCTCCCGCACACTCACCACACGAGAGCCGAGAACCGCCATTGACGCCCCGAGCATGGCGCGCAACGAACCGGATCACGACGAAGGACCGCCCCCTTGTCGGGGACGGCCCTTCGGGGCTGTCAGCGAGCCCCGGCGGCCTCACGGCCTCAGGACTCCAAGGAACACCCAGGTCGACACGCGGTCGTCCTGATCAGGCCTGACCGCGACCGGCCAGGCCTGACCGAGCCTGGCTAGGCCTCGCCGCCGGCGAGCTTCTCACGCAGCGCGGCCAGCGCCTCGTCCGAGGCAAGAGCACCGCTGGTCGACTCCGACGCGGACGTGGTGCCGCTCTGGCCGCCGGTGTACTCCTCCTCGGCCTCCTCCGCGGGAGCGTTGGCGGCGTCGGCCTCGGCCGCGCGCGCCTCCTCCACCTGCTTGCGGTGCGCCTCGAAGCGGGACTGCGCCTCGGCGTAGCTGCGCTCCCACTCGTCCCGCTGAGCCTCGAAGCCCTCAAGCCACTCGCCGCTGTCGGGGTCGAAGCCTCCGGGTACTTGTAGTTGCCCTGATCGTCGTACTCCGCGGCCATGCCGTAGAGGGTGGGGTCGAAGTCCACCTGGCCGGGCTCGACGGCCTCGTTCGCCTGCTTCAGCGAGAGGCTGATGCGGCGGCGGTCGAGGTCGATGTCGATGATCTTGACGAAGATCTCCGTGCCGACCTGGACGACCTGCTCGGGCACCTCGACGTGGCGCTCGGCCAGCTCGGAGATGTGGACCAGGCCCTCGATGCCCTCCTCGACGCGCACGAACGCGCCGAACGGAACCAGCTTGGTGACCTTGCCGGGGACGACCTGACCGATCTGGTGGGTCCGGGCGAACTGCTGCCACGGGTCTTCCTGGGTCGCCTTGAGCGACAGGGAGACGCGCTCGCGCTCCATGTCCACGTCGAGGACCTCGACGGTGACCTCCTGGCCGACCTCGACAACCTCGCTCGGGTGGTCGATGTGCTTCCAGGAGAGTTCGGAGACGTGCACCAGGCCGTCGACGCCGCCCAGGTCCACGAACGCGCCGAAGTTGACGATCGAGGAGACGACGCCCTTGCGGATCTGACCCTTCTGGAGGGTGTTGAGGAACGTCTGGCGAACCTCGGACTGCGTCTGTTCGAGCCAGGCGCGGCGGGACAGGACCACGTTGTTGCGGTTCTTGTCCAGCTCGATGATCTTGGCTTCGAGCTCACGGCCGACGTAGGGCTGGAGGTCGCGGACGCGGCGCATCTCCACCAGGGAGGCGGGCAGGAAGCCGCGCAGACCGATGTCGAGGATGAGACCGCCCTTGACGACCTCGATGACGGTGCCGGTGACGACGCCGTCCTCTTCCTTGATCTTCTCGATCGTGCCCCAGGCGCGCTCGTACTGCGCGCGCTTCTTGGACAGGATGAGACGACCCTCCTTGTCCTCCTTCTGGAGGACGAGGGCCTCGACCTGATCGCCGACGGCGACGACCTCACCGGGGTCGACGTCGTGCTTGATCGAGAGCTCCCGGGACGGGATCACACCCTCGGTCTTGTAACCGATGTCGAGCAAGACCTCGTCTCGATCGACCTTCACGATGGTGCCCTCGACAATGTCACCGTCGTTGAAGTACTTGATGGTCTCGTCGATCGCCGCGAGGAAGGCTTCCTCGGACCCGATGTCGTTGACCGCTACCTGGGGTGTCGAGGTGGCCTCGGTGCTGCTCGTCATTTGTGGGTGGACTCCGGATACGGACAGGTTCAGAAATTGGGCACGCCGCGAGTTCGAGCCCGTCGATCCGTCGTCCAGAAAAGAGAACCAGGAGTACGGAAGGCGAAACCGTCCGTGACCGCTGGCCGCCGGGTCCAGAGTGTTGACCGAAGCGGTGCGATCACCCATCCCCGAACCGGGGACGACAGACGCCCGCACGAACCCACAACGCTCCGGCCAGAATATGAGACATGGGCGTCCTGGTCAATCGGAACCCAGGACCGCCAACCCGACGAAGGCCGCGTTGGCGGCAATTTACCCGAGCATGGCGGTCAAGATCAACCACACGCCACCCCACGTCCGAGGGGGTGTCCCCACCACACGGCCATGGACGCGGAACGTAACGGACCAGCGACGGAAAAGTTCCTCGACCCGACTCCCGGACCACGGCGGAACCGGCTTCACTCCCAGGAGGGGCGCGACCGCCCGCGCTTGACGTCGCCTCGGCGCCGCTTGGCGTCCAGACGCCGCTGACGGGACGCCCGACTCGGCCGCGTGGCGCGTCGCTTCCGGGTCGGCGGCTCCACGGCCTCCGCCAGCAGGGCCGCCATCCGCTCCCGCGCCTCCGCCCGGTTGCGCGCCTGGGACCGGTGCGTCTGCACCGACACCGTCAGCACCCCGTCGACCAGGCGACCGCCCAGCCTCTCCACAGCGCGCTCACGGCGTGTCGCGCCCAGCGCGCCGCACGAGACCACGTCCAACGACAGGGACACGCGCGTATCCGTCGTGTTGACGTGCTGGCCGCCCGGTCCCGAGGACCGGGAGAACCGCCACACCAACGCGTCGGCCGGCACGGTGACCGAACCGATCGTCAACCCGTCCGCCATGGCGGCCCCCTCCCTCACGACCTGGCCGGACGCGGCACCCCGCGCCGAGCGCCCGACCCGCGGCGTCGCGCCAGCTCCAGGGCGTGTCTGGCGGGCACTCGTCCTGCCCCGCGTCGCCCCAGCGGCACTCTCGCCGTGTT
Source organism: Nocardiopsis sp. CNR-923 (assembly GCF_001942255.1). GTDB lineage: Bacteria > Actinomycetota > Actinomycetes > Streptosporangiales > Streptosporangiaceae > Nocardiopsis. The sequence goes on along the minus strand of NZ_MKKC01000065.1, from coordinate 150,570 downwards.
CTCGTCAGTCGGCAGGACTGATCCTGGCCCCTTCTTCGTTCGGCCTCGCGAGAGCACCACCGGACACGCCGCTCGCGACGGACGGCGTCCACCACACACTCCCTAGTGCGCGGCGTCGTGCCAGTTCTGCCCGCTGCCGACCGACACGGCCAGCGGGACCCGCAGATCATACGCGGTGCTCATCTCGTGCGTCACGAGGTTTTCCACCCGTTCCCGTTCGCCCGGCGCCACCTCGACCACGAGCTCGTCGTGCACCTGGAGCAGCACCCGCGAGGCGAGTCCGCCCTCGGTCAACGCCGCGTCCACCTGGAGCATCGCCACCTTGATGATGTCCGCCGCGGACCCCTGGATCGGAGCGTTGAGCGCCATCCGCTCCGCCATCTCCCGACGTTGCCGGTTGTCGCTCGTCAGGTCCGGCAGGTAGCGCCGTCGGCCCAGGATGGTCTCGGTGTACCCGGCCCTGCGCGCGTCGTCCACCACCGAACGCAGGTAGTCGCGCACCCCGCCGAACTGCGCGAAGTAGTCCTCCATGAGCTTCTTCGCCTCGTCGGGCGCGATCCCCAGCTGCTGCGACAGCCCGTACGCGCTCAACCCGTAGGCGAGCCCGTAGCTCATCGCCTTGATCCGGGACCGCTTGTGGCCGTCCACCTCCTCGACCCCGATGCCGAACACCTGGGCCGCCATGTGCGCGTGGAAGTCGTAGCCGCTGTTGAACGCGTCGATCAGCGCCCGCTCCCCCGACAGGTGCGCCATGATCCGCAGCTCGATCTGGCTGTAGTCCGCGGTGAGCAGCTCCTCGAAGCCCTCCCCGACCACGAACGCCCGCCGGATCCGCCGCCCCACGTCCGTGCGCACCGGGATGTTCTGGAGGTTGGGGTCGGTCGAGCTCAGCCGTCCGGTCGCCGCCACCGTCTGGTTGAACGTGGTGTGGATACGGCCGTCGTCGGCGACCGTCTTGACCAGACCCTCGACCGTCGTCCGGAGCTTGGTCTGGTCCCGGTGGCGCAGCAGCACCACCGGCAGCTCGTTGTCGGTCTGCGTCGCCAGCCACGCCAGCGCGTCCGCGTCGGTCGTGTACCCCGTCTTGATCTTCTTCGTCCGGGGCAGCCCCAACTCCTCGAAGAGCACCTGCTGGAGCTGCTTGGGCGAACCGAGGTTGAACTCGCGGCCCACGATCTCGTGTGCCCGCTCCACCGCCCCGCGCGCCGCCGCCGCGAACTCGCCCTGGAGCCCCTCCAGGTACTCCAGGTCGGCGGCGATGCCCGCCCGCTCCATCCGCGCCAGCACGTCCACCAGCGGCAGCTCCACCTCACTCAGCAGATGCGCGCCGCCGCGCCCGTCCAGCTCCGCCGCCAGCACCCCGGCCAGATCGCGGGTGGCCGCCGCCCGCACCGCCAGCGACCGCTGGCGGTCCCCGACGGCGTCACCGCCGCCGCCCAGGTCCAGGGCCAGCTGAGCGCCGTCGGTGTCCTCCTCCAACTCCCGGCCCAGGTACGTGCGGCACAGGTCGGCCAGATCGAACCGCCGCTGCCCCGGCTGCGCCAGATAGGACGCCAGCGCCGTGTCGCTGACCACCCCGTCCAGGGACCACCCGTGCGCGCCCAACGCCAGCAGGGCGCCCTTGTACTCGTGCACGGCCTTGGGGCGCGCCCGGTCCGCCAGGAACGCCGACAGCGCGTCGGTGTCCGCCGGGTCCAGGACCTCGGGGTCCACGTGGAGCGCGGCGCCCGTGGGCACGCAGACCGCCAGGGCGTCGACCCGACCGGCCCCGCTCCCCCACACGCCCTCGACGGCCAGACCCGCGGGCGCCTCGGCGGTCAGCGCGTCGGCCGCCGCGTGCTCGGCGAGCCACGAGGCCACCCCTCCCGTCCCGGCGACGGTGACGTCGACGGAGAACCCCTCCGCCGCCTCGGCCCCGGCGCCGCCCTGCGGCCCGCCGACCCGGATCACCGCGTACAGGCGCTCACGCAGGTTCGACGCGAACTCCAGGTTGTCGAACAGCGCGTCGATCCCCGCCCGGTCCGCGTCCGCGACCACCAGCTCGTCGACGCCCACGCCCAGGTCGACGTCGGTCGCCAACCGGTTGAGGCGCTGATTGCGCAGCACGTCGTCCAGGTGGTCGCGCAGGTTCTGGCCCGCCTTGCCGGTGATCTCGTCCACGTGGGAGACCAGTTCGTCCAGCGACCCGTACCTGGCGATCCACTTCGCCGCCGTCTTGGGCCCCACCCCCGGAACACCCGGCAGGTTGTCCGCCTTCTCCCCCACCAGGGCGGCCAGGTCCCGGTACCGCTCCGGCGAGACGGCGTACTTCTCCTCGACCGCCTCCGGGGTCATGCGCTTGAGGTCCGACAGGCTCTTGCCCGGGTACAGCACCGTGCAGTCCGGCGTCACCAGCTGGAAGGCGTCCCGGTCTCCGGAGGCGATGAGCACCTCCATCCCGGCCTCGCCGCCCTGGTGCGCGAGCGTGGCGATCACGTCGTCGGCCTCGTAGCCCGGGGCCGACAGGTTCGCCACCCCCATCAACCGCATCAGGTCCTGGGTGAGCGAGACCTGCGACGGGAACGCCTCGGGCGTCTCGGACCGCCCGTCCTTGTACTCGGCGTACTCCTCGTGCCGGAACGTGGGACCCGACAGGTCCCACGCCACCGCCACGTGCGTGGGCTCCTCATCCCGCAACAGCTTGACCAGCATCGACGTGAAACCGTAGACGGCGTTGGTCGACTGTCCGGTGCTCGTGCCGAACTTCTCCACCGGCAGCGCGAAGAACGCCCGGAAGGCCATCGAGTGGCCGTCCAGGAGCAACAGGCGGGGCCGTCGGCCGCCGCCCGCCGCAGGGGAGTCGCTGCCCGTCCCGGCGCCGGCACGGGAATTCTGGTCGGGGGTCTCTCGCTTGGTCACCACAGGTGAATCCTAAGATGCGCACCAGACAATCCGCGGCCATCACCGGGAGATCGGCGACCGAGCCGCGCACGACCGCCCCACCGGGGCGCCCCCACCGGACCGGAAGGCACCACCATGTCCACAGACTTCGAGTCCCTGCGCACCCAGTTCGGGGACGGCACCATCAGCTTGGGCGCCCTCGCCGACCGCATGGGCGTCGAGGTCACCGAGGCCTCCGCCGAACGCGTCGTCGGGCGGATGCCCGTCAGTGGCAACGAACAGCCCTTCGGCCTCCTGCACGGCGGCGCCTCCTGCGTCCTGGCCGAGTCCCTCGGCTCGATCGGCTCCACCATCCACGCGTCCCAGTTCGGACGCGTCGCCGTGGGCATCGAGATCAACGCCACCCACCACCGCTCCGCGACCGAGGGCCACGTGACCGGTGTCGCCACACCCGTGCACCTCGGCCGCACCCTCGCCACCTGGGACATCGCCATCACCGACGACAACGGCACGAAGGTGTGCACCTCCCGGCTGACCTGCATGCTGCGCGAACTCCCCGGCGCCTGACCGCGGGCGGGCTCGGCGAGCTTCCGAGTCGGAGCCCGCCGGGCCCGGCCCGGTCCCGGGAGCGGACACACCCGTCGCACGCCGACGCCACCGGGCCCGGTCGACGGCGGAACCGAGCGCCTCGGCGCCGCCTACCTCGACGACCCGGCCTCGTCGTGCCCACCGCCCACGACACATCGCCACCCCGCGGTCACTGAAACGGTGCCGTCCGTCCAACGCCGCAACGTCGCCGATCAGGGATGACTACAGAGCCATAACAGCCTGACGGCGAGTCGGCACCAACGCCCGAACCGTACTTCCACGGCGCGAACTTCCGTGATTAAGCTCCGCTAACGCTCCTGATTAAGCAATGCCATACAACGCGGGCATACAGGACGCATTCGCACCATCGGCACGTCTGCGCCACGCAGCCCGTGCATCGTCCGTCGAACGGAGTTGACCACGACCATGGCAAGCAAGAAGCTGCTAGGCCTCACAGCCGCGACCGCGGCCCTGGTACTCGGACTCACCGCGTGTGGCAACGGCGGAGAGGGCGATGGCGAAGGCGGCGGCGGAGGCGAGGCCTTCACCTTCGGCATCCTCTACCCGCAGACCGGCGCCCTCGCCTTCCTCGGCCCGCCCCAGCTCAGCGGCGCCCAGTACGCCATCTCCGAGATCAACGAGGCCGGCGGCCTGCTCGGCACCGAGATCCCCGCCCTCATCGAGGGTGACGAGGCCGGCGACGCCGCCCAGGCCAACGAGGCCGCCAACGCCCTCGTCGGCGACGGCGTCAACGCGGTCATCGGCGCCGCCGCCTCCTCCATGACCCAGGCGTCCTACGACACCATCACCAGCGCGGGCATCGTCCAGTGCTCCGGCTCCAACACCGCGCCCGACCTCACCGAGATCGAGGACAACGGCCTCTACTACCGCACCGCCCCCAGCGACCTCCTCTCCGGCCCGGTGATGGCCCGCAAGATCGTCGACGACGGACACGTCACCGTCGGCATCGTCGCCCGCGCCGACGACTACGGCTCCGGCTACATGGGCGGCCTCCAGAGCGAGCTAGAGGCCCTCGGCGCCGAGGTGGTCGTCACCGAGACCTACGACCCCGACGCCACCAACTTCTCCGGCGTGGTCGACAACGTGACCAGCGAGGAGCCCGACGCGATCGCGCTCATCTCCTTCGAGGAGGGCGGCCAGGTGCTGGCCTCGCTCCTGGAGAGCGGTGTGGAGGGCGACCAGCTCTACATCACTGACGGCCTCAACTCGCCCGAGCTCGGCAGCACCGTCGACGAGAGCGACCCCGAGATCGTCACCGGCATCACCGGTGTCGCTCCCGGCGCCGACAACCCCGCGTTCAACGAGGGTCTGGCCGAGTTCGCCCCCGAACTGGACGTCTACCAGTTCGCCCCGCAGGTCTTCGACTGCGTCACCGCCATCGCTCTGGCCGCCGAGGCCGCCGAGAGCACCGACCCCGCCGACTACTCCGCCGAGCTGGGCAACGTGACCAGCCCCGACGGCACCGCGTGCGCCAGCTTCTCCGAGTGCCGTGACCTGCTCGCCGAGGGCGAGGAGATCGACTACCAGGGCGTCAGCGGCAACATCGACTGGGACGAGAACGGCGACCCGACCTCCGCCACCTTCCAGATCTTCCACTTCGGGGAGGAAGGCTACGAGACGGCCGGGTACGAGGAGTACTCCGTCGAGGAGTGACCCGCCCACCGTCGCGGACGCCCCCGCCCGCCCGCGACGACGCCGTACCCACCACGAGGCGCCCCGGGACACCGTCCCGGGGCGCCTTTGCGCGTATGCCGGGAGCCGCCGCCCGGCCCGCCTCTGACAGCCTCCCGTGCGGGGTCTCCTCCACGCCGCCGGGCCCCGCCGTGCCCCGCGACCGTCCCCCAGCGCCTCCCGCAGCGGCCCGCGGCGGTCCCCAGCCCGACGCCGACCACCGCGACAGGCGTCCGTCCCCCAGCGCTTCCGTCACACGGGCTCAGCACCCCCCAACCGTCCCGGCCGCCACGCCCACGGCCCCACACCCCCCGCGCGGAACGGGGAGCGCCGGGGCGCTCACCACCCACCTGGGCCGCTCCACACCCCTCGCACACGGAAAGGGGGCGGGGTCCGCGGACCCCGCCCCCCAACCGGGGAACCCCGTGGATCAGCCCTTCGCGAGCGTCCCCAGGTACAGCTCGATCACGTTCGGATCGTTCAACAGGTCACGACCGGTACCGGTGTAGGCGTTGCGCCCCTGGTCGAGCACGTACCCGCGGTCACAGATCTGCAGGCACCGGCGGGCGTTCTGCTCCACCATGACCACCGAGACGCCCGTGGAGTTGACCTCCTTGACCCGCTGGAAGACCTCCTCCTGGTAGATCGGCGACAGACCCGCCGTCGGCTCGTCCAACAACAGCACCGACGGATTCATCATCACGCCCGACCCATGGCCACCATCTGGCGCTCACCGCCCGACAGCGACCCGGCCTTGGCCTTCCGGCGGTCACCCAGCAGCGGGAACAGATCCGCCACCACCGTGAACCGCTCGGCGAACGCCTTCGGCCGCAGGAACGCCCCCATCTGGAGGTTCTCCTCGATCGTCAGCGAGGGGAACACGTTCCGCGTCTGCGGCACGTACCCGACCCCCCGCTCCACCAGGCTGTGCGCCGCCAGGCCCGCGATGCTCGCACCCCGCAGCGTCAACGAACCCGACCGCACGGGGATCAGCCCGAAGACCGTCTTGATCAACGTCGACTTGCCCGCGCCGTTCGGACCGATGATCGCGACGACCTCACCCTCGGTGAGCGTCAGCGTGCACCCGTTGAGGATGTTCACCCCGGGCACGTACCCGGCCACCAGCTCCTTCGCCAGCAGCAGGTAGTCCTCGGGACCGCCCACCTCCTCGGCCGCCTCCGACCGCGCGTGTTCCAGCACCTCCTCACGGTGCCGCTCGAAGACCGCGGCCTCCTCGGCCCCCGCCGGAACCTCCACCGACCCCAGATCGTCGTTCTCAGTCATCACCGCTCCCCCGGGCCTCGTCCGCGTCGACCTCCTGGGCGCCCAGGTAGGCGTCGATCACCTGCTGGTTCGAGCGGATGTCCGAGGGACGCCCCTCAGCGATCACCCGCCCCTGCGCCAGCACGACGATCCAGTCGCTGATCCCCATGATCACGTCCATGTCGTGCTCCACGAACAGGACCGTCTTGCCCTCGTCCCGGAGCGACGTGATGTGACCCAGCAGGGACTGCACCAACGCCGGGTTCACACCCGCCATCGGCTCGTCCAGCATGATCATGCTCGGATCCGTCATCAACGCACGCGCCATCTCCAGCAGCTTGCGCTGACCGCCCGAGAGCGCGCCCGCGATCTCGTCGCGCTTGTCGATGAGCTTGAACCGCTCCAACAACCGCAGGGCGCGCTCGGTGTTCTCCCGCTCCTGACGCTGCCACATCGGCCGCAGGAACGCACCCGCCATCCGTTCGCCCAGCTGCCCGGTCGCTCCCAACAGCATGTTGTCGAGCACCGACATCCGCGTGAGCGCCTTCGTCAACTGGAACGTCCGCACCATTCCGGCCTTGGCGACCTGGTGACCCTTGCGCCCGTTGATCGGCTGGCCCTCGAACGTCCAGCGACCCGCGTCGACCCGGTCGAACCCGGTCAACAGGTTGAACAGCGTCGACTTCCCGGCGCCGTTCGGGCCGATCAACGCCGTGATCGTCCCGCGTTGCACCTCCAGGTGCCGCACGTCCACCGCGGTCAGACCACCGAACGAACGGCGCACCCGGTCCGCCACCAGGATCGGATCGGACTTGCCCGACCCCGGCTCCGGCTCCGCACCGGCCATCCGGTCGACCGTCACGGGGTTCACCTCGTCACTTGACATTGACCAGCATCTCCTTGCGGTCGCCGATGAGGCCCTGCGGCCGGAAGACGATCAACACCACCAGCATCAGACCCGCGAAGGCCAGCTGGAGCGCACCGTAGTCGGGACCGCTCAGGAACGGCAGCCAACCCATGGCGCCGAACCCCTTGAGCACACCGTCGGTGAAGGTCATCAGGAACCAGAACGCCATCGATCCCAGCACCGGACCGAACACGCGACCGGCGCCACCGAGCAGCAGGATCACCCACAGGAAGAACGTCACCTGGGGCTTGAACTGGTCCGGTGCGATCGACGCCTGGTACACGGCCAGGATCGCCCCGGCCAGCGCACCGATCAGACCGCCCAGCACCAGCACCTGCATCTTGTACGCGAACACGTTCTTGCCCAGGCTGCGGACCGCCTCCTCGTCCTCCCGGATGCCCTTGATGACACGGCCCCACGGGCTGTGCATCAGCAACCAGGTCAACCCCGCCAGCAGCAGGACCAGCGACCACGTCACCACCAACACCCACAGGTGGTTGCCGTTGTACGACAGCGGACCCAGCGTGTAGAACCGGCTCGCGTCGAACGGATTCAGGGCGCGGAAGTCCCCCGCCAGGTTCTGCAGCCCGTACACGCTGCTCGTCAGCGGATCGGCGAACTCCGCACGGTACAACAGGCGCAGCACCTCGGCCGCGGCGATCGTGGTGATCGCCAGATAGTCCTCGCGCAACCTCAGCGTGGGGATGCCCAGCAGCAGCGCCAACACCACCGCGCAGGCCAACCCCATGAGGACGCCCACCGACAGCGGCAGGTCGAACACCGCCACGCTGATCCCGACGCCATAGGCGCCCACCAGCATGAAGCCGACCTGGCCGAAGTTCAGCAACCCCGTGTAACCGAAGTGCAGGTTGAGACCGATCGCCGCGACCGCGTAGATCGCCGCGACCGGACCGATCGCCGATCGGGTCGAATCGGCGAGGATCGAAAGGATATCCATCGTCTACCTCTCCTAGCCGACCCGTTCACGCCGACCGAGCAGGCCCTGCGGCCTGACCAGGAGCATGAGGATCATCAGGGCCAGAGCCCAAGCCTGCATGAGCTGGGACGGGAACCACAGGGTGGACAGCACCGCCACCAGGCCGACGGCCAGACCGCCCACCATCGCCCCGTAGGCCGTCCCCAGGCCGCCGAGGATCACCGCAGCGAACATCAGCAGCAGCAGGCGGAAGCCCATCTCGTAGTCGACCACCTGGTTCAGACCGAAGAGCACACCGCCCAGCGACGCCAGAGCGCCGCCCAGACCCCACACGTACAGGGTCACCCGGTCCACGTCGATGCCCGACGACTCCGCCAGGTCCCGGTTGTCCGACACCGCGCGCATCGCCTTGCCGATGCGGGTGAACTGCAACAGGCAGGCCACACCCACCAGCACGACCAGCGCCACGCCCATGACCACCAGGTCACGCGGCGGCAGCGACACCGGCCCGATCTCCACCAGGTCCTGGATCTGGAACCCGGCGTACCGCTCACGGCGCGCTCCGAAGAGCACCAGGATCACGTGGCGCAGGATCAGCGCCAGACCGATCGACACGATGAACATCTGGATCATCGCGACGTTGCGGTGCCGCAGCGGGCGCCACACGTAGCGCTCCATCGACCCGCCCAGCACGGCACCCATCAGGACCGCGACCACCGTGGCCGCCCACAGCGGAAGCTGCCAGCCGACGCTGTCGCCCAGCACGCCCAGCAACGTCGCCAGCACCAGACCGGCGAAGATCGACACCCACTGCGTGACGATCAGCCCCGTCCACGGCATCCGGCCCTCGGCGAACACGCCCAGCAGGATTGCCCCGCCCAGACCGGCGAAGATCGCCAGCAGGGCGTTGCCCATGCCCGAGGCGCCCGTGCTGAAGAGCATGGCCATCATCGCGCCGAACGTGACCATGTCGCCATGCGAGAAGTTGATCAGCTTCGTGGTGCCGAAGATCAGCGACAGGCCGATCGCGGACACCGCGATCACCAGGCCGAACAGGACACCCGAGACCGTCAGCTGGGCCAGCCGCTCCCCGAAGGAACCGCCGCTGTCACCCACCGCGATCGACTCGTCGTCGGCCGGGGCGTCACTCTCCGCGCCGGAGCCCTCCGACTCCCCCTCCAAGGGGCTCGGGGAACCCGCGTCGGCGTCACCGCCGGCCGGCACCAGCGCGATGATCAGGGGGCGGCGGTCATCCGCCTCGACCTCGACCTCGGCCTCACCGTCGACCACGAGCGACGTCTCTCGTACGGCGAACTCGCTGGGGATGGACTCCTGGTCCACCACGACGCGGTACCCACCCGGTCCGGGCAGTTCCACTTCCCACAATCCATCAGGGTCGGTTTCGCTCGCCCCGATCTCGTCATCCTCCTGGAAGACCGTGATCCCGATGCCCTCGACACCTTGATCCCGGTCGTCCGGGTGGCTGATCTGACCGTGCAGCGCCTCACCGCCCTGTTCGTCTGCCGTCGCCGCTGGCCCGGGGATCACCAGGATGGCGGTGATCAGGGCGAGCAGCACGGTCACGAGACGTGTGCGCACGCGCGCTCCTTGCGCATCTGAGGTTGGCGATGCCGAATGCGCGCATTCGACACCGTTGTCCTTTGCTGTTCGGTGCGGTGATTTTAGCCCGATTTAGCCTGGTCATTCAGCACCGCTTAAGCCACGTGACCCAACCGTCACCCCATTGTGCGCAACCGAGATCGAACCGGTACGTGCGGCCGGTTGACCCTGAACGGTTGTCTGGTTGTCGCCGCGAACGCCAGCTGGTCGGCACATTTTCTCCGCCGGAGGTACCCAGGACGACACACGGGGGCCGCACCCGGTGTGGGTGCGGCCCCGTGCGGCGCGTCGGGCCGAGGCGGCTCAGCCCTGTTTGCCGCCGAGCGTCTCGACGACCGTCTCCGCGACCTTGCGCATTGTCAGCCGGCGGTCCATGGAGTTCTTCTGGATCCACCGGAACGCCTCCGGCTCGCTCATCCCGTGGCGGCCCTGGAGCAGACCCTTGGCCTGCTCGACCAGTTTGCGGGTCTCCAGACGCTCCTGGAGGCTGCTGACCTCCGATTCCAGGGCGGCGAGTTCGGTGTAGCGGGAGGTGGCCATCTCGATCGCCGGAACCAGGTCCGACTTGGTGAAGGGCTTGACCAGATAGGCCATGGCCCCGGCCTCACGCGCCCGCTCGACCAGCTCGCGCTGGGAGAAGGCGGTGAGGATCACGACCGGCGCGATCCGCTCCTCAGCGATGCGCTCGGCGGCGGACAGGCCGTCGAGCACCGGCATCTTGATGTCGGTGATCACCAGGTCCGGCTTCAGCTCCCGGGCGAGCCGGATGGCGGTCTCACCGTCACCGGCCTCGCCGACGACGGCGTACCCGTCCTCTTCCAGCATCTCCTTGAGGTCCAGGCGGATCAGGGCCTCGTCTTCCGCGATCACCACGCGGCTCTGCGTCCTCGTCACGTACACGAGGTTACCGAGATCCGCTAGGATGCTGGACGTGGGGACCGGCAATGCGTGCCAATCGTGACGTCGGCGTCGGTGCGCGAGGCAGCATCGACAAGAGAATTTGGTTCCCAAAGCACCAGACAGAGCAATCCAGCCCTGGTAGCCCAATCGGCAGAGGCGGCAGATTCAAGTCCTGCTCAGTGTGGGTTCGAATCCCACCCAGGGTACAAGAGCCACCCCACGGGGTGGCTCTTTGCTGTTCAGGAGCCTCGCGGCGAGGCCGGAAGCACTGACACCAGCGGGGGACCGCCTGGAAGGTCCCCGTCTACGGGACTTCGCCGCACAGGGACGCGCACGTCGTGTCCATCTCGACCAGGGCCGCCGTCGCCCGCATGGACTCGTTCGTGGGGCCGAAGTACTGACCCGGCACGGGGCCGCGAGGGTTCCGGCCAGAACCTTGGTATCTACCCAGCCAGTTCGATACCACTTGGGCCTTTTGTCACTTTATGCCGGGGCATCCGGGCCGAAGGGGTCACATCACGGCCACAACCTGGGTACAACCCGTGGGTTCGGTCGCTGTTGGCCCCCGACGTCCCCGATCCTTGATACTCCAGAGCGGAGTTCCAGGAGAGGAGCAGCGGGTGCTGACCGCGGTGTCCGGGGTGATCGGAGCACTCGTCATCGGCGCCTGGGTCGTCGTGGCCTGGGGGTCCCGCCGTCGCCTGCCCTGGCTGCTGACCCCCGTCGCCCTCCTCATCGTCGTCCTCGTCGCCGTCGGCCGACCCGGCTGGGCCCTGCTCCCCGTGGTCGCCCTGGTCGCCGGGTCGTTCGCCGAACTGGTCGTCGGATCGCGCGAGTCCCCCGCGGTCCGCACCAAGGACCCCGACGCCCCCCTGAGCACCGAGCGGTGGGCCGCCGCCGTCGCCGCGCCGTTCCGGGTCGCACTCGCCGAACCCTGGGACGTGGTGGCCCGGCCGTCGCTGCGCCGCCGCTACCGCCGCGTGCTGGAGCGGCAGTGGGCGGTGACCGACCGCGAGTCCCTGCTCGCGGCGGTCGACGGGCTCCAGGAGGAACTGCACTCCGGGCCCTCCCTCGACCTGGTCGTCGACCTGCGCGCGGGCATCGCCAAGTCGCGGCTGCCCCAGGACCAGGGCGGTCACTCCACGGGGGCGAACGTGCGGTTGACCCCGGAGCAGACCGACCGGTTGCGCGCGGTCGCCGACTCCCCCGAGGCGGACGAGACGGTGATCATCGGCGCGTTCCAGTGGTGGAAGTCGGTGCACGTGATCCGCCTGGTGTGCGCCGGCGCGTCGCTGGACTGGTTGTCTCCGGTGGAGACGCAGACGCTGCTGCGCCGGGTGGCCTCCGATCTCCAGCGCCGGTACTCGTCGTGGCACCAGTTGTCGGTGGCCTTCCACGCCGGGTACCTGCTGTGGCCGGAGCGCGGTGTGGAGGGTGAGCACGGGGGCGCCGACCGGGTGTGGACGGCGTTGGGGCTGTTGACCGATGATCCGCGGAGTCCGTGGAACCTGTTGCCGTGGGACATGCCGCTGGAGCGGGTGATCTCCGAGGGCGGGGTGGCCAGCGGCCAGGAGCAGTAGGCGGGGCTCCGGGGCTTCCCGGTGCACGACGGCTCCCTCGTAGGCGTCCGTTCCCCGACGAGCGTCGGCCGCATCGGTCCTGGCCCGGACGGTCGGCGCGGCTCGTTCGCCTTACCTCCGGGCCCGGACCCGATGCGGCCCGTGCGCGGGCGCCTCGTGGGCGCTCCGGCCGCTACCGCGGGTTGAGCGCGACGGCGTCGCCGAGCTTGTGGACGCGCAGGGAGTTGGTGGACCCCACGGTTCCGGGCGGACTGCCCGCGACGATGACCACCTTGTCGCCCTTGGTGTACTCGCCGAGTTGGAGGAGTTCGGCCTCCACCTGGCGGACCATGTCGTCGGTGTTGTCGACCCACGGCACGAGGTTGGTCTCCACACCCCAGACGAGGGAGAGCAGGCCCCGGGTGCTGGCCTCGGTGCTGAAGGCCAGGAGAGGGATGGGCGACCGGTAGCGTGCGAGGCGGCGCGCGGTCTCGCCGGACATGGTGAAGGCGACCAGTGCCTTGGCGCCGACGGTGGCTCCGATCTCGGCGGCGGCGCGGGCGATGGCTCCTCCGGTGGTCTCGGGCACCCGGGTGAGGATGTGCGACGCGCGGAGGGACTCCTGTTCGGCGGCGGCGACGATGCGCGCCATGGTCTCGACGGTTTCGATGGGGTACTGTCCGACGCTGGTCTCGCCGGAGAGCATGACGGCGTCGGCGCGTCGAGGACGGCGTTGGCCACGTCGGAGGCCTCGGCGCGGGTGGGCCGGGGGGCTCCGATCATGGATTCGAGCATCTGGGTGGCGACGATGACCGGTTTGGCCTTGTCCCGGCAGCGTTCGATGGCGCGCTTTTGCACCATGGGAACGTTCTCCAGGGGGAGTTCGACGCCCAGGTCGCCGCGGGCGACCATGACGCCGTCGAAGACCTCGATGATGTCGTGGAGGCGTTCGACCGCCTGGGGCTTCTCGATCTTGGCGATGAGGGGGACGGTGACGCCCTCGTCGTCCATGATGCGATGGCACTCCTCGGCGTCGGCGGGGCTGCGGACGAAGGAGAGGGCGACCATGTCGACACCGTTGCGGAGCGCCCAGCGCAGGTCGGCCTCGTCCTTGTCGGTGAGCGCGGGAACGCTGACGGCGACGCCGGGCAGGTTCAGTCCCTTGCTGTTGGAGACGGCGCCGCCGTAGATGACGCGAGTGTGGACGTCCGTGCTGGTGGTCTTGGTGCATTCCAGCACGACGCGGCCGTCGTCGATGAGGACGCGGTCTCCGGGGCGGACGTCGCCGGGGAGTCCCTTGTAGGTGGTGGAGACGCGGGTGGCGTCGCCGGGGATGTCGTCGGTGGTGATGGTGAACTCGTCGCCGGGGGCGAGTTCGTGGGGGCCGTCGGCGAAGGTGCCGAGGCGGATCTTGGGGCCCTGGAGGTCGGCGAGGACGCCGACCGATCGTTGTGCGGCCTCAGCGGCGGCTCGCACGTTGGCGAGGTTGGCGCTGTGGTCGTCGTGGGTTCCGTGGCTGAGGTTGAGTCGCGCTACGTCCAGTCCGGCGTCGACGAGCCGGCGGAGGACTTCCGGGCTCGACGTGGCGGGACCGAGGGTCGCGACGATCTTTGCTCGACGTGTCACGTGCACAACTCTAGAGGGTTGGTCGGGTGCAGTGGTCTAAACCAGGTTGCGAATGGACGTATGTCCGGCGGCGGCGGGGCGAACGGTGGCGGGATGGCCGGGGGTCGGGTTCTGGCTGATGAGGCCGGTTTCGGTACCGTTCGGGCGGTAGAGCCGGGTTCTGGTCGAGGGTGGGTGTGCGGTGTTCGCGTACGAAGAGGTCGTGGCGGCTTTGGAGTCGGAGACGGCGGCGCTGGCGGGGGCCTGGAGGGGTTGTCGGAGTCCGAGGCGGTGGTGGCGACACGGTGTGCGCCGTGGGACGCGGCGGCGTTGGCGGTGCACACGGTGGGTGCGATCGTGCGGGTGAACGACATGTTGGCTGGACCGGCGCCGAAGGGGGACGGGGCGGTTCCGGTCTCGGCCGCGGGCTACTACGCGCCGGACGCGCGGTTCTCGCCGGAGGTGAACGAGGAGCGGGTGCGGTCGGCGGTGGAGGCCGCGGCGCGGCGGGCGGACGCCGGGGAGCCCGGCCGGGTGCTGCGTGCGGGCTGGGCGGCGTTGAGGGAGCGCCTGGCGGTCGAGGAGGGTGGTCGTCAGGTGGTCACACGACACGGTGATCCGATGTCGTTGACGGACTTCCTGGTGACGAGGGTGGTCGAGGCGGTGCTGCACGGCTGGGATCTGGCGGACGCGTTGGGGCGCGGGGTGTGGACGACGCGGCCGGCGTGGATCTGGTGGTGCGGTTGGTGTTCGGCGCGGCGGACCGGGAGGCGGTGGAGCGGGTGTTTCCGGGGGTGCGGTCCGACGCGGCCGTGATGGTGCGGGCCGTGCGCGCGGTGACCGGCCGCTCGGACGGGAGCACGGATCAGCAGGCCCTGTCGGCGGCCGGGGTACGGTTCCTGGCGCTGGGGTGACGAACAGGGAGCCACCACGCCGGAGGCGTCGATCGAGGATGGTGGAGGGCGCCGGACCGGAGGCGCCGCCCACTCCCACGACGGGCGCGGTTCACCTGTCCCGGCGGGGTTGGGGCAGGTAGGTGCCGACGCGGCCGTAGGCGCGGAGGATGCGCAGGCGTTGGATGGTGCGCATGCCCTCGTGTTCGAGGGTGACGGCGGGGTCCCACTGCCCCCAGATGGCGTCCCAGCCTCCGTCGGAGCGCTGCTGTTCCTCGAAGACGTCGAGGCTGCGGCTGATCTCGGCGTCGGTGAAGAGGGGGCGCGCGATGTGGTGCGGGTGGCAGGCCAGGTCGAGCGGTGTGTGGACCCGGCCCTCCACGCTCGGGTGGACGTCGATCACCGCGCGGATCATGGTCGACAGGCGGTTGACGGCCTGTATGGCGCGGTTGCGGTTGGGGGCGTACTGCAGGAAGGTGCACACTCCGATGGCCTCGGCGGGTTCGGTCCAGGCGAGGGCGTCGACGCGCTTCCAGCAGTAGGCGGTGGCGGTGTCGCGCCAGTGGTGCGTGATGTGGTGCTTGTGCAGGTATCCGCAGATGAGGGCGGTGATATCGAGGCGGCCGGTGAAGTCCTCGGTCTCCAGGAGCCAGGGGGCGGCCTCGGTGTGGCGGATGGTGGGCAGGACGTGCGGGACGCTGCCGTCGGGGTCGCAGACGTTGGCGAGGAACTGGCAGACGCCGGCGCCGATGCTGTGCGGGATGGGGCCGACTTCGTCGAGGTAGCACAGGGCGATCGCGATGCCGCCGGGCTGGCTCGCGTGGCCGCGCATGTCGGGGTCGATCCCGTTGCCGTAGCCGCCGTCGAGGTTGCGGTAGGCGGCCAGGGCGGAGCGGATGGGGGCGGTGGGACCGCTCTGGAAGTGGTAGGCGAAGCGGTGGCGGTCGATCAGGCGCGCGGTACGCATGGTGAAGTGCTCCGCGGCGTGGTATGCGTCCCATGTCACAACGCTCATGTCTTCGACGGTACGACCGGGGAGTCGTCGCGGAGAACAGTCGGCCGTGCAATATATGCGATCTTTACGCCGGTGGCGGCGTGTGCCCGGCGCGGTCGCGGACCCGGTCCCCGACACCGGCGGGGGGCGGGTCCAGCCGGTGGGGGTGACGTGGGCGGGGACCGCCAGGGCCGCGTCCCCCGTGGGGTCGCGGAGCATGTCCCCGCGGGAACGGCTCCCGGGGCGCGGGGCGCGGCGGCGCGGGCACGGGGTCCCGTGCCCGGCGCGCGGGCGGTTCAGACCAGGGGCCGTTCGGTCGGCGCGATGGCGACCGGCAGGGTGGTGGTCCGGGTGAGGTGGCGGTCCACTCCGGCGGCGGCGGAGCGGCCCTCGGCGATGGCCCAGACGATGAGGGACTGGCCTCGGCCCATGTCCCCGGCGCAGAAGACGCCCTCGACGGTGGTCTGGTAGTCGGCGTCACGGACGACGTTGCCGCGTCCGTCGAGTTCGACGCCGAGCTGTTCGATCATGCCCTCCTTCTGGGGGCCGACGAAGCCCATGGCTAGGGTGACGAGTTCGGCCGGGATCTCGCGTTCGGTGCCCTCGACGGGTTCGAAGCCCTTGTCGGTGCGCTTGACCTCGACGAGCTTGAGGGCGCGGACGTCGCCGTTCTCGTCGCCGAGGAATTCGAGGGTGTTGACGGAGTAGATCCGCCTGCCGCCCTCCTCGTGCGCGCTGGTGACCTTGTACAGCATGGGCATGGTGGGCCATGGCTGGTGGTCGGGCCGCTTGGCGGGCGGCTTGGGCATGATCTCCAGCTGGGTGACGGAGGCGGCGCCCTGGCGGTGGGCGGTGCCGACGCAGTCGGCGCCGGTGTCGCCGCCGCCGATGACGACGACGTGCTTGCCCTCGGCGGTGATGGGCGGCGCGTCGTAGTCGCCCTCCTGGACCCTGTTGGCCAGGGGGAGGTACTCCATGGCCTGGTGGATGCCGCGGAGGTGGCGGCCGGTGGCGGGCAGGTCGCGCCAGGCGGTGGCCCCTCCGGTCAGGACGACGGCGTCATGGTCGGCGCGGAGCCGGTCGACGGTGATGTCGACGCCGACGTCGACGCCGGTGCGGAAGGCGGTGCCCTCGGCGGTCATCTGGGCGAGGCGGCGGTCGATGTGCCGCTTCTCCATCTTGAACTCGGGGATGCCGTAGCGGAGGAGGCCGCCGACGCGGTCGGCCCGTTCGTAGACGGTGACGTCGTGTCCGGCGCGGGTGAGCTGCTGTGCGGCGGCGAGTCCGGCGGGGCCGGAGCCGACGACCGCGACCTTCTTGCCGGTGCGCGCGGTGGGGGGCAGGGGCTTGACCCAGCCTTCCTCCCAGGCGCGGTCGATGATGGAGACCTCGACGTTCTTGATGGTGACGGCGGGCTGGTTGATGCCGAGCACGCACGCGGATTCACAGGGGGCGGGGCAGAGCCGTCCGGTGAACTCCGGGAAGTTGTTGGTGGCGTGCAGGCGTTCGATCGCCTCGGCCCAGTCGTGGGTGTGGACGAGGTTGTTCCACTCGGGGATGAGGTTGCCGAGCGGGCAGCCGTTGTGGCAGAAGGGGATGCCGCAGTCCATGCAGCGCGAGGCCTGCTTGGTGACGGCGCCCCGGTCGAGGTCCTCGTGGACCTCGCGCCAGTCCTGGATGCGCACGTCCACGGGGCGGTGGGCGGGCAGTTCGCGTTCGGTGATCTTCAGGAAACCCTTGGGGTCAGCCATGGTGTGTGTCCCTCCTCTCGTGTCGCTGACGCTCAGGACCGTGCGGAGGCCATGACGGCCTCGTCGACGTCGCGCCCGGCGCGTTCGGCCTCGGCTTGGGCGACCAGGACCCGCTTGTAGTCGCGCGGCATCACCTTGGCGATGCGGTCGAGGGCGGCGGGGCCGTCGGCGAGGAGCCGCCCGGCGACGGCGGAGCCGGTCTCGTCGCGGTGGCGGGTGAGGACGTCGGTGAGGAAGACGCGGTCCTGGTCGGTGAGCGGTTCGATCTCGACCATCTCGGGGTTGACCCGGCGGTGGTCGAGGTCGAGGACGTAGGCGACGCCTCCGGACATGCCCGCCGCGAAGTTGCGGCCGGTGCGGCCGAGGACGACGGCGCGGCCGCCGGTCATGTACTCGCAGCCGTGGTCGCCGATGCCCTCGACGACGGCGGTGGCGCCGGAGTTGCGGACGCAGAAGCGTTCGCCGGCGACGCCGCGCAGGAGGATCTCACCGGAGGTCGCGCCGTAGCCGATGACGTTGCCCGCGATGATGTGGTCCTCGGCGACGATCCGGGAGGACCGGTCGGGGCGGACGATGACGCGGCCGCCGGAGAGCCCCTTGCCGACGTAGTCGTTGGCGTCGCCTTCGAGGCGCAGGGTCACGCCCCTGGGGACGAAGGCGCCGAAGGACTGGCCCGCCGAGCCGGTGAAGGTGATGTCGATGGTGTTCTCCGGCAGGCCGGTGGCGCCGTGGCGCTTGGTGACCTCGTGGCCGAGCATGGTGCCGACGGTGCGGTTGACGTTGCGCACCGGCAGTTCGAGCGTGACCGGCTGGGCGAAGTCCAGGGCGCCCTCGGCGAGCTGGATGAGGGTGTTGTCCAGGGCCTTCTCCAGGCCGTGGTCCTGGCCGCGGGTCTGCAGCCGGTGGTCGCCCGCCCAGGGCTCGACCTCGTGCAGGATCGGCGACAGGTCCAGGCCCTGGGCCTTCCAGTGGTCGACGGCCTCGGTGGTGTCGAGCAGGTCGACGGAGCCGATGGCCTCGTCGAGGCTGCGGAAGCCGAGCCGGGCGAGGTACTCGCGAACCTCCTGGGCGATGAACTCGAAGAAGTTGACGACGTGCTCGGCCTTGCCGGCGAAGCGTTCACGCAGGACCGGGTTCTGGGTGGCGACGCCGACGGGGCAGGTGTCGAGGTGGCACACGCGCATCATGACGCAGCCGGAGACGACCAGGGGCGCGGTGGCGAAGCCGAACTCCTCTGCGCCGAGCAGGGCGGCGACGACGACGTCGCGACCGGTCTTCATCTGGCCGTCGGCCTGGACGACGATGCGGTCGCGCAGCCCGTTGAGCAGCAGGGTCTGCTGGGTCTCGGCGAGGCCGAGCTCCCAGGGGGTGCCGGCGTGCTTGAGCGAGGTGAGCGGGGAGGCGCCGGTGCCGCCGTCGTGTCCGGAGATGAGCACGACGTCGGCGTGCGCCTTGGACACGCCGGCGGCGACGGTGCCCACGCCCGCCTCGGAGACCAGCTTGACGTGGACCCGCGCGGACGGGTTCGCGTTCTTGAGGTCGTGGATGAGCTGGGCGAGGTCCTCGATGGAGTAGATGTCGTGGTGCGGCGGCGGGGAGATGAGCCCGACGCCGGGGGTGGAGTGGCGGGTCTGCGCCACCCACGGGTAGACCTTGTGGCCGGGCAGCTGGCCGCCCTCGCCGGGCTTGGCGCCCTGGGCCATCTTGATCTGGATGTCGTCGGCGTTGGTGAGGTAGTGCGAGGTCACGCCGAACCGGCCGGAGGCCACCTGCTTGATGGCGCTGCGGCGCAGGTCGCCGTTGGCGTCGGGGGTGAAGCGGGCGGGGTCCTCGCCGCCCTCGCCGGTGTTGGACTTGCCGCCGAGGCGGTTCATCGCGATGGCGAGGGTCTCGTGCGCCTCGGCGGAGATGGAGCCGTAGGACATGGCGCCGGTGGAGAAGCGCTTGACGATGGCGCAGACGGGTTCGACCTCGTCGACGGGAACGGGCTCGCGCACGCCCTCCTTGAGACGGAAGAGTCCGCGCAGGGTCATGAGCTGCCGCGACTGGTCGTCGATCTTGGAGGTGTACTCCTTGAAGATCTCGTACCGGCGGGTGCGGGTGGAGTGCTGGAGCTTGAAGACGGTCTCGGGGTTGAACAGGTGCGGTTCGCCCTCGCGGCGCCACTGGTACTCGCCGCCGACCTCCAGGCGCCGGTGCGCGTTGCCGTTGGCGGTGTGGGCGCGGCGGTGACGGATGGCGACCTCCTCGGCGAGGACGTCGAAGCCGACGCCGCCCAGCCGGGAGGTGGTGCCGGTGAAGCACCGGTCGATGACGTCCTGGCCGAGGCCGAGGGCCTCGAAGATCTGCGCGCCGGTGTAGGAGCTGACCGTGGACACGCCGATCTTGGACATGATCTTCAGGACGCCCTTGCCGAACGCCTTGACGGTGTTGCGGACGGCCTGGTCGGCGTCGATGCCGCCGATGACGCCGCGTTCGACGAGGTCCTGGACGGTGGCCAGGGCCAGGTACGGGTTGACGGCGGAGGCGCCGTAGCCGATGAGGAGCGCGACGTGGTGGCATTCGCGCACGTCGGCGGCCTCGACGAGCAGGCCGACCTCGGTACGGGTCTTCTCGCGTACGAGGTGGTGGTGGACGGAGCCGGTGAGCAGCAGCGAGGGGACGGGGGCACGCGTGGCGTCGGCCCGGCGGTCGCTGAGCACGAGGATGCGGGCCCCGTCGGCGATGGCCTGGGACACCTCTGCGTCGATCTGGTCGAGGCGCTCGGAGAGCGCGTCGCCGCCGCCGTGGACGGGGTAGGTGCCGTCGACGGTGAAGGTGCGCAGGGCCGGGTTGTCGGTGCCGGCCTCGACGATGGCGGCGAGTTGGGCCTGGTCGACCACGGGTGTGGGCAGGACGAGGCGCCGGGTGTCGCCCGCTTCGGCCTTGAGGAGGTTGCCCTCGGCGCCGAGAAGGGTGTTGAGGCTGGTCACCATCTCCTCACGGATGGCGTCCAGCGGCGGGTTGGTGACCTGCGCGAAGTTCTGCGAGAAGTAGTCGAAAAGCTGGCGGGACCGTGCGGAGAGGGCGGCGACGGGGGTGTCGGTGCCCATGGATCCGATGGGTTCGGCGCCGGTGCGGGCCATCGGGGTGAGGATGACGCGCAGTTCCTCCTCGGTGTAGCCGAACACCTGCTGGGCGAGGTTGAGTTCGGTGACCGGGACGGGGCGGGCGTCGGGCAGGTCGGCGAGGCGGACGAGGCCGGAGTCGATCCACTCCTGGTAGGGGTGTTCGGCCGCGAGTTCGGCCTTGATCTCCTCGTCCTCGATGATGCGGCCCTGGTCGGTGTCCACGACGAAGATGCGGCCGGGCTGGAGGCGTCCCTTGCGGACGACGGCGGCCGGGTCGATGTCGAGGACACCGGCCTCGCTGGCCAGAACGACGAGGCCGTCGTCGGTGACCCAGTAGCGGCCGGGGCGCAGGCCGTTGCGGTCGAGGACGGCGCCGACGAGGGTGCCGTCGGTGAAGGTGACCGAGGCGGGTCCGTCCCAGGGCTCCATGAGGGTGGAGTGGAACTCGTAGAAGGCCCGGACGGCCGGGTCCATCTCGGTGTGGTTCTCCCAGGGTTCGGGGACCATCATGAGGACCGCGTGCGGGAGCGAGCGCCCGCCCAGGTGGAGCAGTTCGAGGGCGTCGTCGAGCGAGGCGGTGTCGGAGTCGTCGGGGTCGACGATGGGGAAGATCCGGTCGAGGTCGCCGGGGATGAGGTCGGTGGCCAGCTTGGCCTCGCGTGCCCGCATCATGTTCCGGTTGCCCTTGACGGTGTTGATCTCACCGTTGTGCGCGACGTAGCGGAACGGGTGGGCGAGCGGCCAGGACGGGAACGTGTTGGTGGAGAACCGGGAGTGGACCAGGGCCAGGCCGGAGGTGTAGCGCCGGTCGGACAGGTCGGGGAAGAACGGCTCCAGCTGCGGGGTGGTGAGCATGCCCTTGTAGGCGATGGTGCGCGGGGACAGGCTCGGGAAGTAGACGTCGGTCTCGTGCTCGGCGCGCTTGCGGACGCAGTAGGCGTAGCGTTCCAGGGCGATGCCGGTGAGGCCCTCGGTGGGGGTGCCGGAGGTGCCCGCGATGAAGAGCTGCCCGAAGGAGGGCATGGCCTCGCGCGCGGCGGGGCCGCAGTACTGGGGTTCGAAGGGCGGTTCGCGCCAGCCGAGGACGGTCAGGCCCTCGTCGGCGACGATGGCGTCGATGCGCGCGACGGCGTCGGCGCGGGCGGTGGCGTCGGCGGGCAGGAAGGCGATGCCGGTGGCGTAGGCGCCGGCGTCGGGCAGGTCGAAGTCGCAGACGTCGGTGTAGAGCTCGTGCGGGATCTGGGTGAGGATGCCCGCGCCGTCACCGTCGTCGGGGTCGGCCCCGGAGGCGCCCCGGTGGTCGAGGTTGCGCAGGACGGTGAGCGCCTTCTGGACGATGTCGTGACTGCGTCGGCCGGTGAGGTCGGCGACGAAGCCCACACCGCAGGCGTCGTGCTCGAAGGCGGGGTCGTACAGGCCCTGGGACGTGGTTTCCGCGTTCGTTCGGACGGACGAACGCCGCACCTGAGCAGCAGGCATCTACCCTCCTGTCGTCTTTCGTCGGCTTCGTGAAAAGCGCATCCGGGACGACGTTGGCCCTGCTGCGTCGGGAATGAAGTTGTGCGGCCGGGTCGCGGCCGGGCCCGCTGGGCGGGTGCCGTTGTCCGCAGCCGTAGGGTCGGCCACGTCCTCGTGGCCGCGGTGGCGGATGGTCACCCGTCGCGGGAAGTTCTCTTATACACGCTGGTCCCGCCGCGACGCGAATCGCAGGTCTAGACCAGAGGGAGCTGCGGTGCGCCCTCACGGAAAGGTCGTGCCTCCCTGCGGGAGGCGGCGCGGGTCCCTCTCGGAGTTGTCCTTCCGATGAGGGCTGGCGTAGGCGTTGTTCCACGCGGGAACCCTGCTAAACCTCCCAAAGTGGATAAAACCCCGACTAGTGGTCGGGATCCCTCCGCTCCGGTTCGCACACGTGGCGCTCCGCACCGACACATTACCCCGGTGCGAACGTCAGCTCCAAGGGCTCCTCCCGGCGCTGGTGAGTGATATCTCCCTCATCCACCATGAACCGCCCTGACCTGCGATTCCATCCCCACCGCCCGCACGTGGGACGATCGGGGCATGGCAGGACACCCGACTTCCCCCGGCGCGGACCGCCCCGGCGCCGCGCACGCGTACCCGACCGCCCCCGTCCCACGAGCACCGGTTCCGGCCCCCTCGCAACGCTCCGACCCGTTGCCCGCGGCGGCATTGCGACTGCTGGTGGAACGGGGCGTGGACGCGCCCCGGGTCCGCCGCGTGCTCGCGCTGCTCTCGGACGGCCGCTGGTGGAGCGCCAACGACCTCGTGCGGGCCACCGGGGTCGCCCACGCGGTCGTGGCGGCCGCGCTCGGCGCCCTGGACGAGGCCGAGGAGCTCGACAGCGAGACGGGGGACGGGCGGCGCAGGGTGCGTCTGGTCCACCCCGCCGACTACCGGGGCGCGGTGGCCGACGATCTCGCCGACCCGGTGGCCCACCTCCTCGCGAGGTACGCGCGCGCGGGCGCGGTGCTCACTCGGGCGGTGTCCGAGGGGCCCGCGTCCGATCCGAACCTGGACCACGTCGCGGCGACCGCGGAGACGGCGCTGCGACGCGCGCTGTTCCTGCGCACCCGGTTCGACCTTGAGGACCGGGTGCTGCTGTGCGTGGGCGACCACGACCTGACCGCGCTGGCGCTGACGTTGGTCTGCCCTCGGGCGCGCGCGGAGGTCGTGGACGTCGACGAGCGGGTGCTGGCGCACGTCGAAGCGGTGGCCGAGCGCGAGGACCTGCCGGTGCGCACGCACTTCGCGGACCTGCGTCTGGGCCTGCCGTCGCCGTTGCGCGGCTGTGCCGACGTGGTTTTCACCGATCCGCCGTACACCCCTGACGGCGTGGAGTTGTTCGTCCGGCGGGGCCTGGAGGGGATGGCCGATCCGCGGCGGGGCCGGGTGCTGGTCGCCTACGGGGCCAGCGAGACCACTCCGCGGTTGGCGGCGGCGACACAGGCGCGGATGGTGCGGATGGACCTGTTGATCGAGGCGGTCTGGCCGGACTTCAACCGCTACCAGGGGGCCGAGTCGATCGGGGCCGCCTCGGACCTGTACGTCCTGCGGCCGTTGTCGAGGACCGCGCCCGCGGCGTCGGGGGACTCCGCGCGGGTGTACAGCCAGGGGGTCAACGCCAAGGAGGCGCGGGGCGGTCTGGACGCCGAGCGGGCGGAGTCGGTGGTCGGGGCCGTGCTCGACGACCTCGGCGGCACGGCGGATCCCAGGACGCTGACCCTGGTCGGCGAGTGGCCCAAGGACGTCGCCGCGGACGCGGCCGGGTCCGGCTGTCGACGTGGATCGGCGCGCCGACCTCGGCGACCGAGCACGCGGTGGTCAACCTCACCGCCGGGTGGGACCGGCTGGTGGCGCGGGCGGCGCTGGCGGCGGCGTCGGACACGTTGTACGCGCTGGTGCCGTCCGCCGCGGCGGCCGTACGGGACGAGGCGGGGCAGCGGGCGCTGCGCGCGATGGTGGAGCCGCGGTTCGAGGTGCGGTTCCTGCGGGGGTTCGGGGCCCGGAACTTGACGGCGGTGCGGTTCACTCGGAGCGCGGAGGCGGAGTCGGCGGTGGACCGCCTGATGGTCCACGCGCAGGAGCGCGCGCACGGGATGCTGCGGGCGACGCTGCGCGGCGGACTGACCGAGGTCGCGGCGTGGACGGGGCGGCCGACGAACAAGCGCGCGTCGCGGCACGCGGTGGCCTCCACGCCGGGCTGGCTGTCCGGGCACACGCTGTTGGATCTGCCGGAGCACCGGTTGGCAGGGCTGCGCGGCGTGGTGGAGGAACTGATCGAGCGGATGGAGTCCGAGGGGTGAACACGTGCGGGGCCCGGGGTGGTTGAACTGGTCCCGGGCCCTCGTCGGGTGGGGGTCGGCGGCGACCCGCGTGGGACGCCTAGTTCGTGCCGGTCGTCCCGGCGCCGCCGGCGCCCGTGGCCCCGGCCCCGTCCGTCGTCCCTGTGGTGTCCGTCGTCCCTGTGGTGTCGGCGCCGTCGGTTTCCTCGTCGGTGTCACCGTCCCCGACCCATCCGACCCTGCGCAGCAGCGGGTCGTTCACGTTGGACAGCGCCACGAGGGGCCCGGCCAGACTGACCCGGTCGTCCACCGACTCGGAGGAGGTGGGCTGGACCCAGACCAGGATGAGGTAGTGGCCGCTGACGATCGCGTCGCTGGCGCTGTACCCCTCGCCCAGGCGGTCGAAGGGGTCGGCGCCGGACGGGGCGAGCACGAACCCGCGGACGGCGGCGTCGGCGCCCTCGCCCTCCGCGGCCTCCGCGGGGTCGACCATGGTGGCGGCGAGCGCGCGGCTGGCCTCGACGTCGGCCAGGTTGAACACGGCGGTGACGGCGAAGTAGGTGTCCGACACGTAGGTGGCGCGGCCCACCTGGGTGCACCCGGCGGCCTCGACGGCGGCGGCGAGCTCCTGTCCCCACACCGCCGTCGAGCAATCCTCGGTCAGGTCCGAGTCCCTGAGGGCGAACACGATGGTCTCGTCGGCGTTGGCGATCTGCGCGTTGTGTCCCTCGAACAGCTCGCCCTCGTTGAGCGCGAGGCTGTCGTCCTCACGGGAGGCGAGCACGGCGTTCACGCTGCTGCCGTCACCGATGTCGCGGACGGTGTACGCGGCCGGCCGCGTCTGGACGGGAGCGGCGTCCCCTCCCGCGTCGTCCGGGGACCGCAGGAGGAACACGGCGCCGACGCGACGAGTGCCAGAGCGACTGCGACGGCCAGGACGATCAGCAGGAGGGGCCCGCGACGGCGCGGCTCCCGCTTGCGCCTGCCGCCCCCGCGACGGCGGCCGCCCGAACGCGCGCTCCGCCCGTCTGGCGCCCCGTCGGGGTCGCCGCCCCGCGTGCGGTTCGCCACGGTGCCGGACGCCGGTGCCTGGGCTGGATCTTGCGCGGCGCCCCGGGGAAGGGATCGCCTGTTGGGTTCCGGGTACATCGGGCCTCGAATGTCTGGACGTCGACGGTCGGATCGAGGGCCGCGCGCACGGGCCGGCCGGTGCTCGGGCACCGGCCCACCGGACGGTGTGCGGGCGTCCGAAGGCGCCCCCGCGCGGGTCGATCCGTCCGCGATCCTATCGGGGCGCCCGACGACCCCAGACAGCGTTCACTCCTCCGCCTGGGTCCTGGCGACGACCTCCTCGTAGGGAAGCAGCACGGTGCCCATCGCGGCGACGCTCACCGACGCCATGTCGGTGTCGTCCCCGGGCGGGGAGCCGTCGGTGCGCGCGACCCAGGACACGGCCAGGTAGTGGCCCATGACCTGTGTGGAGGCCTGGCTGTAGCCCTCGTTCAGCCCGGGCACCTCACCGGTGTCGGCCAGCAGGAACCCAGCGCCGGTCTGGGTGTCGTTCGGGTCCAGGGCTCGGGCCACCCGGGTGGCGCCCTCGGCGTCGGCCAGGTCGAACAGGACCACCTGGGCGACGTACTCCTCGTCGGGGTCGGTGTAGACGCCGGTGGCGGCCCCGGAGCAGTTGGCGTCGATCAGGCTCTGTCCCAGGTCCTCGCCCCACACGAGCGAGGTGCACGAGTCGGTGACCCGGCCCTCGCTGAGGGTCAGCTCCATACCGTTGACCTCGGGATCCTCGGCGTCGCCGAAGACGAGGTCCTCGGTCATCGGTTCGGCGCCCTCGGGGCGCTCGTCAATGGGGCCGAAGGTGTCCTTGAGGTTGGCTCCCAACAGGAACTGCTCGGGTGTGAGCGTCCCGTGTCCCTCGGGCGGGGCGACGATGCTGTTCTCGCCCTGGGCGAGCGCGCCGCCGCCAGGGCTGAACAGTTGGTAGAGCAACAGCCCGAGCAGGGCGACGAGCGCGACGCCGAAGGCCCCCATCAAGCCGCCCAGCACTGCGGTGCCGCGCTTGCGCTTGCTCTGCTCGGCGAGCGTGTACACGATCTGGTTGGGTCGCTCGCCCAGGACCGAGACACGCTTGATCGCGGCGGCGGAGAAGGCGGAGACGCGGTCGACGCCTCCGCGCCGGTTGGGGTCGCCGCGGTCGTCCCCGTCCCTCTTGCGGCGGGAACCGCGGGAGCGCCGTCCCCCGGTGTCGTCGCCAGCGGGCGCGGTGTCGTCGTGCTCGTCGTGCTCGTCGTGCTCCGCCTCGGCTTCGGCACGGGTGTGCGTGTGGCCGTACTCGGCGGAGAAGTCCTCGTCCGGGTCGTAGTCGTCCTCCCGGACGACGTCCTGACCCCGGTCCTCGGCATGCTCCTCGACGTTGGTGTCCTCTTCGCGGCGCCGACCGCCGCGGCGACTTCTCCGGCGGTGACCGGACTCAGCTCTGCTCACGGTCCTTCTCAATCGTCAACCCGTGGTCTGATCGGTGGGAACGGGGCGCACCGCGCGGTGTGGCCGGACGCGTCCGGCCAACCGTCAGGCCGGTGACCCTACTGGGGCTTGGCCCCGGAGTCCGTTCCCGTGTCGCCGGCGTCGTCCTCCGCGGAGCCCTCGCTACTAGATCGCTCAGGGCTGGGGTGGTATTCCGTGCCCGCCTCGGTGGAGTCCGAGGTCGCGGAGCCAGGACCCGGCTCCTCGGGCTCCACGGCGCTGTAGACGGTGCTCTCCTCGACGGTCTCGTCCTTGGCCGTGGCGCCGATCACCTGGGTGCCGGCGTCGTGGCCGTGCGGGACGACGGCGCTGGAGAAGGAGTCGATGCGGCGGCCCGCCCAGACGAAGTAGGCCAGGGCGCCGACGAAGACCACGATGGAGGTCCAGTTGTTCAGGCGCATGCCGAGGAAGTCGTTGGCGGGGTCGATGCGCAGGTACTCGATCCAGAAGCGGCCCGCGCAGTAGCCCATGACGTAGAGCGCGAACAGGCGCCCGCCCTGGAGCTTGTCCTCGTAGCGGCGGCCGAGGTAGGCGAGGAGGACGGCCAGGCCCAGGCACCACAGGGACTCGTAGAGGAAGGTGGGGTGGTAGGCGGTCTCCCCGGGGAGCATGCCCTGGCGGAGCCCGCCCTCGGGGTAGGGGTAGATCTCCAGCGCCCACGGCAGGTCGGTGGGGCGGCCGAAGAGCTCCTGGTTGAAGTAGTTGCCCCACCGGCCGATCGCCTGGGCGAGGGGCAGCGTGGGGGCGATGGCGAACGACAGCTTGGACATCGACAGCCCGCGCTTGCGGGCCACCAGGTACACGCCGAGCGCGCCCATGGGGATCGCGCCCCAGATGCCGAGGCCGCCCTCCCACACGTACAGGGCGCGGACGGGTTCGCGTCCGGGCGCGAAGTACAGCTGGGCGTCGCTGATGACGTGGTAGAGGCGACCGCCGATCAGGCCGAGGACGACGGCCCACACGGCCATGTCGAGGATGGTGCCCTTCTCACCCCCCATCGCCGCCCACCGGTGCTCGCTCCAGAACACCGCGACTATCACACCCGCGAGGATGCACAGGGCGTAGAAGTGGATCTCCAGCGGACCGATGGGGATCGAGTTCACCTGAGGACTGGGGATGGCCGCGAGGGCGCGGCCGAGCCCGGCCGCGCCCTCGGAAGCTGTCGACGACAAAGTCACTTCTCTGCTCTCGGGTTCGCCCCGCACGCGGGGGGATGTCTTGGGTGGCTACTCCGCGCCGCCCGCGTCGGCCAACGGCTCGGTCTGGACCTCGCCGGCGCTCGCGTCCTCGATCGCTCCGTTGAGGCCGCGGACCGTCATGGCGGTGCTGTTGTCGAGCAGCTCACCGTTGATGTACACGGAGGGTGTGGCGCGGAACGCGTTGTCTCCGCTGTAGCGAGTGTAGGCCGTCCCGGTGGCGTCGATGATCTCGCCCGTGTAGGTCCCGTCCAGGAAGGACGGGTCGTGTCCGTGCTCGGCGCCCCAGGCCAGCAGATCGCTCAGGACCATGGTGCTGAGGTTCTCCTGGCCGATCTGTTCGACGGCGTCCTCGGTCAGGGCGGGCAGGTAGTCCTCGGTGAACTGGGTGACGACGGCGGCCTCGGAGTCGACGCGTTCGCCGAAGGCAGCGGCGGCTTCCTCGGAGGCCCCGGTCTCGCCGAACCACTCCTTGAGTTCGTCGGTGGTGAACCCGGCCGCGCCCTCGGTGGGCTGGTTCGCGAAGAGGAGGTCGTTGAACTCGACGAAGACACCGTGGTCGGCGGCGGCGCGGGCGGCCGCTCCGGCGCGCAGTGAGTTGCTGCTGATCGGCACGGGCTGCTGGGCGAAGATGCTGACCGGGCGGAAGTGGACGATGGCCTCGCCCGAGGCCGCGGTCTCCTTGAGCACGTCGCCGTTGAGCAGTTCGAACTGGCGGCAGGCGGGGCACTGGTAGTCGGCGTAGACCTCGACGACGGGAGCCTGGACCCCCGACTGGGCCATGACGACGCTGCCGTCATCCTGGACGACCTGCGGGGCGAGGGCGCCGTCGAACTCCGAGCCGCTGCGGTCGGAGTTGAGGACGGCGTACCCGATCCCGACGATGAGGACGACCACTCCGGCGGCTGCCCCCACGACGGCGAGGGTCCGCATGCGCGAGGCCTTGCGCTTGTCCTTCTCCCGCTGCTCCTTGAGCCGCTCGCGAGAACGCTGGCGGGCTGCACTCCCCATGTTTGCTTCCTTTTTCTGCTACTGGACGTGGTCGACGGCCTCGGGGGTGTCCGGGGTCACCGGAACAGTCCCAGGGGGCGGTCGAGGGCGAAGGGCGATCGGGGCCAGACCGCGATGAACGCGCCCAGGGCCGCGAAGCCGATGTCACGCGCGATGGACAGGCCGTAGGTGGTCTCCTCCGGGTCGACCTGCCCGCCTCCGCCGAAGCACCCGCAGTCGATGCTCAGCCCGCGGGCCATGGCCGAGACGATGCCCGCGATGAACACGATCATGAGCAGCGTGGTGGCGGCCGCGGCGTAGCGGGTGGCGAGTCCCACCAGGAGCAGGACGGCGAGCGCGAGTTCGAACAGGGGCAGGGTGTACCCGATGAGCCTGGCCAGGTCGGTGGGGAGGAGGTCGTAGGCCTCGACCGCCTGGACCGACAGCGCGGGCGGGTACTTGCTCACGGCGGCGGTGATGAGGACCACGGCGAGCCCCACCCTGCAGGCCAGCGTGAGCCAGGGTTGGACGGTCCGCCAGGTGGGGGTGCGGTCGCGGGCGGGCGGTGCGGAGGTCGTCTCGGCTGTGTCCATCGTGTTGGGCCTTCGGGAGGTGGCGGACCGGTCGGTCGGGTGACGTGTGGTACGTGGTGTGTGTCTCGGAGTCGCACCACTGATCCTACTCGCTGTGGGCGACTCGTTACGCTGGGCTGTGCACAACCCGTTCCACCTGGGCACCCGGCGTCATGTCCCCTGGTCTCCCATCTCACCACCCACCCGGGCGGATCAGGCCTCACGCGGGAGATGAGGGCCGCTCTCTCACCGGATTCTCACCCTTCTCACCCCGTCTCGTGGACCGGGCCCCCACTCGCGGGCCCGCCACGACGACGGTGGGCCGCCCCCGCGAGCGGGGACGGCCCACCGTCGCGGCCGGGGAGGGGTCAGCCGCGCGAGCGCACCCCCGCGGCGAGTTCCTCGGCGAAGGAGCGGACCGCGATGAGCCCGGTCTCCAGGTCGGGCGCGTCCAGGACGCGCTGGCAGAACCCGGCCCCGACGATCACGCCGTCGGCGTAGGCGGCGACCTCGGCGGCCTGGGCGCCGGTGGAGATCCCCAGCCCGACGCAGACCGGCAGCCCGGAGGCGGCGGTCACCTCGCGGGTGCGCCGCACGAGGGTCTCCGCGGTGTCGGCGACCTGGGTGCGGGTGCCGGTGACGCCCATGAGCGAGGCCGCGTACACGAAGCCGGTGCAGGCGTCGGTGGTCAGGGCCAGGCGCCGCTCGGTGGAGGAGGGCGCGACGAGGAAGATCCGGTCGAGCCCGGCGGCGTCGGAGGCCGCGACCCACGCGTCGGCCTCCTCCGGGATGAGGTCGGGGGTGATCACCCCGGCGCCTCCCGCCTTGGCGAGCCGCTCGGCGAACCGGTCGACGCCGTAGCGTTCGATCGGGTTCCAGTAGGACATGACCACGGCGGCGGCGCCGGTCGCGGCGGTGGCCTCCACGACGCGGAACACGTCCTCGGTGGTGGTTCCGGCGGACAGGGCGCGGTCGGCGGCCCGCTGGATGGTGGGGCCGTCCATCATCGGGTCGGAGTAGGGCAGACCGACCTCGATGACGTCGCAGCCGCCCTCGACCATGGCCTCGATGACCCGGATGGAGGAGGCGACGTCGGGGAAGCCCGCGGGGAGGTAGCCGATGAGCGCGGCCCGGTCGGCCTCGCGGGCCGCGGCCAGGGTGGTGCGCAGGGCGGTGGTCGTCATCGCTGTCCCTCCGGGTCCACGAGACCGAAGTAGGTCGCCGCGGTGTCGACGTCCTTGTCGCCGCGCCCGGACAGGTTGACCAGGATGACGGCGTCGGGGCCGAGGCGTTCGCCGAGCTTGCGGGCTCCGGCCAGGGCGTGCGCGCTCTCGATGGCGGGGATGATGCCCTCGGTGCGGCACAGCAGCCGGAAGGCCTCCATGGCCTCGGCGTCGGTGATGGGTTCGTAGGCGGCTCGCCCGGTGTCGGCGAGGTGGGCGTGCTCGGGACCCACGGCCGGGTAGTCCAGCCCTGCGGAGATGGAGTGGCTGGGCAGGGTCTGCCCGAACTCGTCCTGGAGCACGTAGGTGCGGGCGCGTGGAAGACGCCGGGGCTGCCCGCGGTGATGGAGGCGGCGGTCCGGGTGGTCTGCGCGCCGTCGCCCCCGGCCTCGAACCCGTACAGCGCTACGGACTCGTCGGGGATGAAGGCCGCGAAGATCGCGATGGCGTTGGAGCCGCCTCCCACGCACGCGGCGACCGCGTCGGGCAGCTTCCCGGTGAGCTCCAGGACCTGGGCGCGGGCCTCCTTGCCGACGACGAAGTGCAGGTCGCGCACGAGCTTGGGGAAGGGGTGCGGGCCCGCGACGGTGCCGAACAGGTAGTGGGTGCGGTCGACGTTGGCCACCCAGTCGCGGAACGCCTCGTTGATGGCGTCCTTGAGCGTGCGGCTGCCGATGGTGACGGGGACGACCTCTGCGCCGAGCATGCGCATGCGGGCGACGTTGAGCGCCTGGCGACGGGTGTCCTCCTCGCCCATGTAGATGACGCAGTCGAGGCCGAGCAGGGCGCAGGCGGTGGCGGTGGCCACGCCGTGCTGTCCGGCGCCGGTCTCGGCGATGACCCGGGTCTTGCCCATGCGCTTGGTGAGCAGGGCCTGGCCGAGCACGTTGTTGATCTTGTGCGAGCCGGTGTGGTTGAGATCCTCGCGCTTGAGGAGGATCCGCGCCCCGCCGCAGTGCTGCGAGAAGTTGCGGGCGTCGGTGACCGGGCTGGGACGGCCGGTGTAGCTGCGCAGGAGCTCGTCGAGCTCGGCGAGGTAGGCGGGGTCCCGTCGGGCCTTGTCCCACTCGGACTCGACCTCGTCGAGTGCGGCGATGAGCGCCTCGGGGGCGAACCTGCCGCCGTAGCGGCCGTAGTGCCCGCGCGCGTCGGGCACGGGTTGGTCGTGGCTCATGGATGGGTCTCCTGGTAGGGGGCCGACCGCTGTGCGCGCCCCGGGCACGGCCTCGGGGCCCGCGCGCCGACCGGCCGCGCCCCGCGGTGGGCGGCGCGCTTCGGGCTGTTGGGGCAACGCGGTTTCGGGAACCCGGGGCTCAGGCGCGCGGGTTCCCTAGAGCCATCGCCATCGCCATCGGCGACCGAGGCGGAGCGGCTTGGCCATCGTCGTCACCATCGCGGTGCGCTAGTTCCGGTCGCGCAGGGCGGGGTGGGCGCCGGCGGTCACCAGGTCGGCGACGGCCTCGCGCGGGTTCCCGCCGCGCACGAGGCTCTCTCCGACGAGGACGGCTCCGGCTCCGGAACCGGCGTAGGCCAGCAGGTCGTGCGGGCCGCGTACCCCGGACTCGGCGATCTTGACGCGGTCGGCGGGGATGAGGGGGGCGAGCCGGGCGAAGGTGTCCCGGTCGACCTCCAGGGTCCTCAGGTTGCGTGCGTTGACGCCGATGACGGTCGCCCCGGCGTCGAGGGCCCGCGCGACCTCATCCTCGTCGTGCACCTCGACCAGGGGTGTCAGGCCCAGCGATCGGGCCCGCTCCACCAGGGAGACCAGGGCCTCCTGGGGCAGGGCGGCGACGATGAGCAGGACGGCGGAGGCGCCGTGGACGAGGGCCTCCCACAGCTGGTAGGAGCTGACGACGAAGTCCTTGCGCAGCAGCGGGGTGTCGACGGCCTTGTGCACGGCGTCCAGGTCGGCGAGGCTGCCCTGGAAGCGGCGTTCCTCGGTGAGGACGCTGATCCAGGTGGCGCCGCCGGCCTCGTAGTCGCGGGCCAGGGCGGCCGGGTCGGCGATGGCCGCGAGCGGCCCCTTGGAGGGGCTGGCGCGTTTGACCTCGGCGATCACGTGCACGCCGGGACGGCGCAGTGCGGCCTCGGCGTCCTGCGGAGTGGGCGCTGACTCGGCTCGGGCCTTGAGGGCTTCCAGTGGCAGGGCCTCCTGCCGCCGTGCCAGGTCAGCGCGTACTCCGTCGAGGATCTCGTCGAGCACGCTCACCAGTTACCGCTCCCTCGTGGTGTGGCCGGTCTCGGTGGTCGGACCCGAGTTCACGGGCTCGGCTGCGTGGAGGGACCGGTCGACCGCGCACGCACCGTGTTGCTGGTCATCGTATCCACCCTCGGCGCGTACGGGGTCGTCGGCCCCGGGTGAGGCGGGTCGGAGTTCCGTGGCCCCGCGCGGACGGCGCCCCTCCCCCGGTGTGGGCGGGGCGCCGTCGAGGGCGTGGGTGTCGGCGGCTAGGACGTGGTCGGCGCCGTGGCGGCCACGCCGATGATGAACACGATGAAGAGGATGTACAGCACCAGGCCGACGAGACCGACGATGAACGCGATGAGGCTGATGATCCCCATGATCCTGGCGACCTTGGCGGATTCCTCCGCGCCCGTGTAGTCGCCCATGGTCCACTTGCTGTTGACCTGGAGAGCGAAGATGAGGCCGATGATCCCCACCGGCGTCAGGCAGCTGAGGATGCCCAGGATGTTGTGCACGAGGTAGTTCTTGGGCGGCTCTGGGGCGGGGGGCGGCGTCGCGCCGTACCCGCCGGTGCCGTAACCGTCGTGCGGAGGGGGACCGTAGCTCATGCGGTGTTCCTTCGGATCGTAGGTGCTTCTTGGACGCGGGGGACCTGGCGCGGGTTCCCGGTCGGGGCGTGGTCGCGCGGGTCACCAGCCTGGGAGGAGCGGAACCCCCGGGGCCAGGAAGTCGAACCAGGGCAGGTTGCGCAGCACCCAGAACGCGAGGATCGAGACGATGAGGGTCCAGTGGAACCACAGGGGAGCGGCTCTGCGGGGGCTCGTGCGGCGTCGGAGGCTGTCGCCGAACCACCGCACGTAGCTGTAGGCCAGGAACGGCGCGAAGCCGAACACGAGCAGGGGGTTCATGCTGGCGGCCCCGAGCACGTCCCCGTGGGTCACGAGCGCGACGGCGCGCATCGTGCCGCAGCCCGGGCACTGCGTCCCCGTCAGCAGCAGCCAGGGGCAGGTGGGGTAGTTCCCGGGCTCGTTGGGGTCCACGAAGTGCAGGAGCGTGGCCCCGACCAGCCCCAGCGCACCGAACCCGACTGGCCAGACGACCGGGTGCAGTGACTGGACACGGCGGCGTATCCGGTCGGCGAGGGAGTGGGGGGCGGCGTTGGGGAGTCGGGGGCTCGCGGGCCGGTCGGTCTGTGGTCGCACGGGCACCAGCCTACGTGTTCGGGTGGGAGCGGCGATTCGGTACCGGTCGGAGGAAGGCGTCTGCCCCCGTACACCGAGGTGGCCGGGGGCAGGAGCGCGCGGATGCGCCCTGGCTCAGTTGCCGCTCGTGGCGGTGGCCCCGACCAGCATCACCCCGAAGATGATGTACAGGACCCAGAAGACGGCCGCGAGGATGAATGCGACCAGCCCGATGATCCCCAGGATCTTGGCGACCTTGGCGGAGGACTCGGCGCCCGCGTAGTCACCGGAATCCCACTTGCTGTTGACCTGGATCGCGAAGATCAGACCGATGATGCCGATGACGCCGCAGCCGAAGATGCCGAGGATGTTGTGCACCAGGTAGTTCTTCGGGCGCTCACCGGTGGAGCCGCCGCCGGGCGGCATCGCGCCGTAGCCGCCGGGGGGGCGGGGGACCGTAACTCATGATCGAAACGTCTTTCCTGAAGCGGGCTGAAGGGAAGTTGCGGCGCGCCAGCACGGAGGGTCCGATGCGGGGGCAGGGTTGATGGACCGGCGGATACGCACGCCGCACGCGCA
Source organism: Nocardiopsis sp. CNR-923 (assembly GCF_001942255.1). Classification (GTDB taxonomy): domain Bacteria; phylum Actinomycetota; class Actinomycetes; order Streptosporangiales; family Streptosporangiaceae; genus Nocardiopsis. Next base: position 115,613 of record NZ_MKKC01000065.1, on the reverse strand, counting down.
AATCATGCCAGATCGGTCAGACACCAACCAGTGGAACCCGGCACGGTGGGCCGGTCCGGTGCGGAGAATGTGCCCGCCCCACCGGATCCGCGTCCATTTTTCGTTACGCACACGTTGTGAGCTGTACGAACCGCCCGTGGTGGGGGACGACTCAGGCCTTGCCCGCGGTGGCCGCGACCTCACGGTTGGCGGTCGGGTTCCCCGTCTCGGCCTCGCGCGCGGCCTCCCACTGCTCGCGCGTGGGCGGAACCGGTCGCGGCTCCCTGCGGCCCAGCCCCGCCTTCTTCATCACACCGGCGATGATGGCGAACACCACGCTCAGGCCGAGGGCGATCCCGGTCCACACGACCAGCCCGCCCCCGAAGACGATGGCGAATCCGGCGACGGACCAGGCGACGATCCAGGAGAGGGTGAGGAACCAGGCGGAGACGGTGTTGCCGTGGTCGTCGTGGTGTTCGTCAGCCATCAGTGGCTCTCCTTCGGTTCGGCTGGCCGTGCTGCCAGCGGTGCGGGTGCGGCGCCGTCCGCGGTGTCGGCGGCGTCGGTGACGACGGCGCCCTCCTGGCCGTCCAGGGTGGGGTCGTCACCGGAGTCCAACGATCTCCACAGGTCGGCGGGTGTGTCCGCCCGGGTCGAACGCGGTGTGGCGTCCCGATCGTACCGGGTCCCCATACCCGGCCATGCGGGGGAGCGTAGGGCCGCGAACGTTCCCACGAGCGCGACGAGCAGCGCCCCCCCGGCCGCCATGAGCGGCCCCAGGACCAGCAGCCGCGGGTCGGCCGAGGCCTGCGCCGCGCCGGCGGTCTCGGCGGCGCGGTCGGCGAGCGCGGCCGTCAGCGCCCCGGGCCGGGTGGCGGTCCACACGGCGACGAGCGCGCCGGCACCGCCCAGGGCGACGAGCGCTCCGACGACGCGGCGCGCCCACCCGCGGCTGGCGTACAGACCCGCGACCGCGGCCAGCGCCGCCCAACCGATCCCCGAGAGGGCGCCGGTCAGGTCGCTCCGGTGAGTTCGACGGGCGCGGGCGCGACGGGGCCGGGCACGGTGAACTCACCAGAGGCCCAGAGCCGCCCGCCGGCGGCGAGCAGCAGCCCCCCGCCGGCGGCCAGGGCCAGGGTGGCGACGGCGTACTCGCGGCGCGCTCGGGTGCGGGATTCGGCACCACTCACAGGAGCCGTCCGGTGTCGAAGCACGTGCGGTCGCCGGTGTGGCAGGCGGCCCCGGACTGGTCGACGCGGACCAGAAGGGTGTCGCCGTCGCAGTCGAGTGCGACCGACACCACACGTTGGGTGTTCCCGGAGGTGGCGCCCTTGACCCAGTACTCGCCGCGACTGCGCGACCAGTACGTGGCGGCGCCGGTGGTCAGGGTGCGGTGGAGTGCCTCGTCGTCCATCCAGGCGAGCATGAGGACCTCCCCGGTGTCGTGCTGCTGCACGACGGCGGGCACGAGCCCGTCCGGGGTCCGCTTCAGGCGCGCTGCGATGTCCGGGTCGAGACTGGAGACGCTCATGTTCCCCAGGTTATGGCCGCCTCGCCGCCGTCGCGCACCGGCCCGGCCTTTCGCGTCGGCGTCGGCGCGGCGGCGCGAGGCGTAGAGTTCGTGCGTCCGTCACCGTCCCGTTCCGACGGTCCCGCACGATGGGAGTCCCGTGACCGCCGAGTCCCTGTCCGCCGACCTGGCGGACAAGCCCGCCGTACTGACCGCGCTGGCCGAACGCTTCCCCCGCTGGGACCCGTACGCGGCGCTGCCCGCGCTGCTGGAGGACGAGCCCGCGGCGGTGCGGCTGCTCGGCCTGGGCGCGGCCCGGCACGTGTGCGAGACGGCGGCGGCGCGGCTGCGCAGGGCGGGCGTCGCGGCGAGCGCGGAGCACGCCTCGTCCGCGGAGGAGCCCCCGGCCGGGCCGGAGACGCTGGTGGTGGGGGTGAGTCTGGGCGGCGGCCAACGTGAACTGTGCACGGCCTTGGACCGCTACGTCGCGCGGTCGCCGGTGATCGTTCTCACGCCCGATCCAGACGCGGTGGTGACGAAACTGGCGGACCTGGTGGTGCCGTTGCACGCGGGCACGGAGTCCGCCGGGCTGGGGTGCCGGGCCTTCCAGCACGCGGTGGCGCTGACCCTGTTGCTGGGACACCGCCTGGGCGCGCCCGTGTCGGGGAGCAGCCGGAACTTCCCCGGGCTGCTGCACAGGGCGGCCAACGCGACCCGCGCGTTGCTGGCCGAGGCGCCCCGGTGGGTTCCGGCGGCGGCGCGGGCGTGGACTCCCCGGACGGTGTGCACCTGGTGGCTCCGGCGGAGCGGCTGTCGTCGGCGGGGCAGGGGGTTCGGGTGCTGCGCGGCGGCCCGGTGCGGGCGGCGCACGCGGTCGAGACCGGAGAGTGGTCGCACACCGACCGGTTCCTGGCGGCGGTGACCGACTACCGCGCGCTGTTGTTCGCCGGTTCGGCCTACGACGAGCGGTTCGCCGAGCACCTGGGGCAGCTCCGGGGCCGGTTCGTGGCCGTGGGCCCCACCCCCGGGCGGCAGAGCGTTCCGGGGGCGGAGCTGACCGTGCGGTACCCGGGTGACACGGACCCGGACGTCAACCTGCTGGTGGAGCCGCTGGTGGCGGAGTTGGTGGCGGCGCACTGGTGGCACGGGTCCGGGCGTGACCCGGCTCCCCCGCGGGAGCGGCCCGGGTCAGGCCGAGGAGCGCACCCAGGAGGCGTACAGGTCGGCGTAGACGCCGGGTCGGCCGACGAGTTCCTCGTGGGTCCCGCTCTGGACGATGCGCCCCTGGTCGAAGACGAGGACGCGGTCGGCGGCCTCGGCGGTGGACAGGCGATGGGCGATGGCCACGGAGGTCCGCCCGCGCGTGAGCCGGTCCAGGGCGCGCTGGATGCGCACCTCGGTGTGCGGGTCGACGGCGGAGGTGGCCTCGTCCAGGACGAGCAGGTCGGGGTCGGCGACGTAGGCGCGCACCAGGGCGACGAGTTGCCGTTCGCCCGCCGACAGGGACTCGCCGCGCTGCCCGACCGGGGTGTCCAGGCCGTGGGCGAGGCTGGCGAGCCAGTCGGTGAGGCCGAGTTCGGCGATGGCCGCCTCCAGTTCGGCGTCGGTGCTCTCGGGGCGGGCGAAGCGGATGTTGTCGCCCAGGGAGCTGTCGAACAGGAAGCCTTCCTGGGGCACCATGACGACGCGGCTGCGCAGCGAGGAGAACGCCACCTGTCGCAGGTCGGCGTCGTCGAGGAGGACCCGGCCGTCCACCGGGTCCATCAGGCGGGTGAGGAGCTTGACGAAGGTGGTCTTGCCCGAGCCGGTCTCTCCGACGACGGCCAGGCGGGTGCCGGGGTCGATGCGCACGTCGACGGCGTCGAGGACGACCGGGCCGTCGGGGTAGGCGTAGGTGACGTCGTCGAAGTGGACGCTGACGGGGCCGCGCGGCAGCACGTGCCCGGCCTCGCCGGGGTCGGCGATGTCGGGGACGGTGTCGAGGACGCCCAGGACGCGGCGCCACCCGGCGATGGCGTTCTGCGCCTCGTTGAAGATCTCGGTGGCCATCATCATCGGCATGACGAACAGGGTCATGAGGAAGAGGAAGGCGACGAGCTCGCCGGCGGTGAGCTGGCCGTCGATGCCGAGCCAGACGCCCACCAGGACGACGGCGACGTTGCCGACGGCCGCGACGATCTCGGCGAAGGGCGACACGGCCATGGACAGCCGCTGGGCCCGGACCTGGGCGCGGCGGGTGTCCAGGACGGTGGTGTCGATCCGCCGCGCGGTGCGCTCCTCGGTGCCGTGCGCGCGGATGACGGCGGCGCCCATGACGGTCTCGCCGATGACGCCGAGCATGTCGCCGGTGCGTTCGCGGACCCTGAGGTAGGCGCGGGAGAGCAGCTTCTGGAGCCAACGGGCGCCGAAGAGCAGCGGCAGGAAGCAGATCCACACCACGAGGGTGAGCTGCCAGGAGTAGACCGCCATGAGGGTGGTGGCCACGAGCAGCTGCCCGGTGCTGACGATGAGCAGCAGTCCGCCCCACTGCATGAAGGTGCTGATCTGGTCGACGTCACCGGTGACGCGGGAGACCAGGGCGCCCTTGCGTTCACTGTTCTGGGTGAGCACGGACAGGTCGTGCACGTGACGGAAGGCCTTGCGGCGCAGGGTGGCCAGCCCGGACTCGGTGGCCCGGTACAGGCGCAGGTTCATCAGGTAGGAGCAGACCATGGTGAGCACGAGCAGGGCGGCGCACGCGCGACCATGCGGGTGACGAAGCCGAGGTCGGGGCCGTCCGGGCCGGAGAGTCCGTTGTCGATGATCTGCTGCACCGCGACCGGGACGATGACCTTGCCCACGGTGGCCACGACGGCGAACACGAGGGTCAGCCACAGGCCGCGGGCGAACTCCGGGGACAGCTGGAGTCCGCGGCGCAGGGTCTGGACGGCCGAGTCCTGGGAGCGGCTGAGCGCGGGGGCGGCGACCTGCTCGGCCCGCGCGCGGTCGCCGGCCTCCGGGCCCGGCCGCTGCCCGGTGCGGGGCTGGGCGGGTGCGCTCATCGGCTGGTCTCCTCGGTGACGACGGGCTGGCGGTGGGCGGCGGGTGGAGCGGGTTGCTCGGGTGTGGGCGGCGCGCCCCCGGCGCCGTTCTCCGCCGAGGCGCGTTCGTAGGCGGTGACGAGCCTGGTGTACCCGGGCGAGGCGGCCAGGAGCTCGTCGTGCGTGCCCCGGGCCAGGACGCGGCCGCCCTCCAGGTAGACGACCTCGTCGGCGAGTTCGATGGTGGCGCGGCGGTAGGCGACCACGACGACGGTGGCGGCGTCGTCGCGTTCGCGCAGTCCGGCGAGGATCTGCGCCTCGATCTGCGGGTCGACGGCCGAGGTGGCGTCGTCGAGGATGAGCAGGCGGGGCCCGCGGACGACGGCACGGGCCAGGGCGAGGCGCTGGCGTTGACCGCCGGAGAGGGTGGTGCCCTTCTCGCCGAGTCGGGCGCGAGGCCCGCGTCGAGTTCGCGGACGAACCCGTCGGCGCGGGCCAGACGCAGGGCGGCCCAGACCTGGTCGTCGTCGATGCCGGCGGCGCCGAGGGTGATGTTGTCGCGGACGCTGTCCTCGAAGACGAAGGTGCTCTGCGGGACGAGGGCGGCGTGCAGGGGGATCTGGTCTCGGGCCAGTTCGCGCGCGTCGACGCCGTCGAGGGCCACGGTGCCGGAGTCGGGGTCGACCAGGCGCATGAGCACGGTGGTCAGCGTGGACTTGCCCGACCCGGTGGGTCCGACGAGGGCGACGGTGCGGCCGGGGGCGATGTCGAGGTCGACGCCGTTCAGGACGGTGGTGCGGGCCCGGTCGTCGGTGGCGTCCATGAGGTCGCGGACGCGGCCGTCGGCGTCGTAGCCGTCGGCGTAGGAGAAGGTCACGTCGCGCGCGGTGAGGGCGACGCCGGTCGGCGCGGCCTCCAGGGTGCGCCCGCCGTGGCGCATGCCGCCCTCGGCGTGCAGGACGGACTGGACGCGGTCCCAGCCCACGACGCTGCGGGGCAGGTCGCCCAGGATCCACCCGAAGGAGCGGATCGGCAGCGCCATGAGGGTGAACAGGTAGCGATCTGGACGAGCTCGCCGGGGTCGATGGCGCCGGTGGACATCCGCCACATGCCCAGGAGGAGTACGGCCAGGACGCCGAGGTTGGGCAGGGCCTCCGTGAAGGGGTCGAACAGGGAGCGCATCCGGCCGACCTGGATGAGGGCGTCGCGCAGGCGGTGGGCGGCCTCGGTGAAGCGTTCGGTCTCGGTGTCCTCGCGGCCGAGGGTCTTGACGACGAGCGCGCCGTCGAAGGACTCGTGGGCGACGCCGCTGACCTCGGCGCGCAGCGCCTGGGCGCGGGAGGCCATGGGCGAGACCCGGCGTTGGAAGGCGACGTTGGCGGCGGTGAGCACCGGGAAGACGACGAAGGCCACCAGGGCGAGGACGGGGTCGGTGACGACCATGGCGAGGGCGGCCGTGCCGAGCATGAACACGGAGCCGACGGCCATGGGCAGGGGTGCGAGCGGCTGCCAGGCGGCCTCGACGTCGGCGTTGGCGTTGGAGAGCAGCTGTCCGGTGGGGTGACGGTGGTGCCAGGCCAGGGGGAGGTCGAGGTACTTGCGGGCGACGGCGCGGCGGAAGCGGGCCTGCATGCGGAACTGCATGAGTCCGGCGAAGAGGCGGCGCAGGGCCAGGCCGACGGCCTTGCCGAGTCCGACGGCGAGCAGCAGCGCCGCCGCGCCGGTGAGGGCGGCCGCGGTGGTGGCCCCGCTCTCGAAGGCGGGCAGGATCGTGTTGTCGGTGAGGTGTCCGAGGACGGAGGCGGAGCCGACGGTGACCGCGGCGTGGAGCATGGCTCCGACGACGGCGACGAGGAACACCCAGGGTTCGGTGCGGATGGCGGCGCCAGGACGCGCAGGCCGCGGGTGAAGACGCGGGTGTGGTCGCCGCCGGGTGGGGCGGAGCCCTCCCGCTCGCGTTGTTCCGCGGTCGTCGTTGCCTGCGCCATACGCTCCCCGTTCACCTGTGCGTGCGGGTCGGCCCGAGTGGGGCCGACCGATGACGCCCCGCGAGACTCCGGTCGTGCCGGAGGCGGGCGGGGCGTTCGTCGGTCAACCTATCCGCGGGTGCCGACAGGTTCCACCGAGTTGTTTCAGCGCCGGGCGTGTCGGGGCTATTCCGCCGGTTTCGCCCGGTTGCGGGGTGTGGTCGGCCACGTGGCGCGGGGGCGCGTTCCGCGTGGCCGCGGGCGGCACCGGGGCAGGCGTCAGCGGTCGTAGTCCTGGTAGGAGATCAGGGCGCGGAAGGTGTCCGGGCCGACGACGCCGTCGACCGCGACGCCCAGGTCGTCCTGGGCGCCGCGCACCGCGGCCTCGGTCCGCGGCCCGTACAGGCCGTCCTCGACGAGGTGGAGCGCGTACTTGGCGTTGAGCAGGCGTTGGATCGCCTCGACGACCAGACCGCTGGAGCCGCGCCGGTACAGCCCGAACGTGTCCGCGCTCAGCGCCTCCCAGGTCGCCGCGTCCAGCCGCGAGGTCTGGGCGATGCCCGCGTACTCCTGATAGGCGCGGACGGCGTGGCCCATCTGGGCGTCGAAGGGGATCGGGCGGTTCAGGTCCATGTGCGGGTCGAACCCGATCTCGATGAGCAGCATCTTGGCGACGGCGATGTCGACGTCGGCGTCATCGGGTCCGTACTCGGGCCAGGGGCCCGGGCCGTGGGCGGGGACGGGTAGGGGGGTCGCGGGCAGGTCCCTGGCCGCGGCCGACGACGGGGCGACGAGAGTGACCAGGCGAAGGCCAACGCCAGGAACCCGGCCGTGATCGGGGCGGTCAGACGGATATGTGTGCGCATGGGGGTGCTCCCTCCCGTGTGGACGGTCTACTGTCACTCCGTGGGACGGGCACCGGGCGCGAATCGTTCACCTCCGCGTCCCGCGAACGCGAGGCAGCCGCGTCCCACCGACGGGTGGGACGCGGCTCCCTCCGCGCTTCCGCGGCTGGGCGGCCGGGGTCAGCGCACGGGGTACCCGGCCTCGCGCAGGCTCGCCTTGACGTCGCGATGGTGAACTCGCCGAAGTGGAAGACGGTCGCGGCCAGGACCGCGTCCGCCCCCGCGGCGACCGCCGGGGCGAAGTGCTCGACGGCCCCGGCTCCCCCGGAGGCGATGAGCGGAACGTCCACGCGCGCCCGCACGCCGCGGATGAGCTCCAGGTCGAAGCCCTCCTTGGTGCCGTCGGCGTCCATGGAGTTGAGCAGGATCTCCCCCGCGCCGAGGCCGGCGGCGCGCTCGCACCACTCCAGGGCGTCGACGCCGGTGCCCCTTCGTCCGCCGTGGGTGGTCACCTCGAAGCCGCTCGGCGTGGGCCGGTCGCCGTCGCGGACGCGGCGCACGTCGGCGGACAGCACCAGGACCTGGCGGCCGAAGCGCTCGGCGATCTCCCCGATGAGCTCGGGGCGGGCGATGGCGGCCGTGTTGACGCCGACCTTGTCCGCGCCCGCGCGCAGCAGGCGGTCGACGTCCTCGGCCGTGCGCACGCCGCCGCCGACGGTCAGCGGGATGAACACCTGGTCTGCGGTGCGGCGCACCACGTCGTAGGTGGTCTCCCGGTCGCCGCTGGACGCGGTGACGTCGAGGAACGTGAGCTCGTCGGCGCCGCCGGCGTCGTAGGCGCCCGCGAGTTCGACCGGATCGCCCGCGTCGCGCAGGTTCTCGAAGTTGACGCCCTTGACGACCCGCCCGGCGTCCACGTCCAGGCAGGGGATGACTCGGACCGCGAGGCTCACGACCGCTCCCCCCGCACCGCGGCCAGGGCGTCCTCCAGGGTGAAGGCGCCCTCGTACAGGGCCGTGCCCATGATGGCGCCCTCCACACCCTCGGGGACGAGCGAGGCGATGGCGGTGAGGTCGTCGAGACTGGACACGCCGCCGCTGGCCACGACGGGCTTGCCGGTGCGCGCGCACACCGAGCGCAGCAGGTCGAGATTGGGACCCTTGAGCGTGCCGTCCTTGTTGACGTCGGTGACCACGTAGCGGGCGCAGCCCTGCGACTCCAAACGTTCCAGGGTGGTGAACAGGTCACCGCCCTCGCGGGTCCAGCCGCGGGCGGCCAGGGTCGTGCCGCGCACGTCCAGGCCGATGGCGATGCGGTCCCCGTGCTCGGCGATGATCTTGGCGCACCACTCGGGGTTCTCCAGGGCCGCGGTGCCGATGTTGACGCGGGCGCAGCCGGTGGCCAGGGCGGCGGCGAGCGACTCGTCGTCGCGGATGCCGCCGGACATCTCCACCTTCACGTCCAGCCGGCCGACGATCTCGCGCAGCAGGTCCCGGTTGTGGCCGCGGCCGAAGGCGGCGTCGAGGTCCACCAGGTGGATCCACTCGGCTCCGGCCTCCTGCCATCGCGCGGCGGCGGTGAGCGGGTCTCCGTAGCGTCCGCCGGAGCCCGCCTCGCCCTGGACGAGCTGGACGGCCTGCCCGCCCGACACGTCCACGGCGGGCAGCAGTTCGAGTGCGGTGGACGGCGCGGTGTCAGTCATGGAACCTTCCCGTGGTCGGTACTGAGGAGTGAGTGGGGTGCCTGGGGTCACCCGAGCGTGCCCACCCAGTTGGCCAGCACGCGGGCGCCCGCGTCGCCGGACTTCTCCGGGTGGAACTGGGTGGCGCACAGGGGTCCGTTCTCGACCGCGGCCACGAACGGCTCGCCGTGCTCGGACCAGGTCACCCCCGGAGCGGGGATGCGCTCGTTGGTGGGCGTGAACTCCCAGGTGCGCACGGCGTAGGAGTGCACGAAGTAGAAGCGGTCCCCGGCGCCGATCCCGGCGAGGAGACGGGTGTCCCCGGGCGGACGGACGGTGTTCCAGCCCATGTGCGGGACGACCGGCGCGCGCAGGCGCTCGACGGTGCCGGGCCACTCGCCGCAGCCCTCGGTGGCGACGTCCTCGGCGCGGACGTCGGACTGTTCGACGCCGCGCTCGAAGAGGACCTGCATGCCCACGCAGATGCCCAGGACGGGGCGGCCCCCGGCCACGCGCTTGCCGATGATCCGGTCGCCGCCCGCCGCGCGCAGACTGGACATGCAGGCGCTGAACGCGCCCACGCCGGGGACGACGAGCCCGTCCGCGTCGAGGGCGGCGTGCGGGTCAGAGGTGACGGTCACGTCCGCGCCGGTGCGCTCCATGGCGCGCTGCGCCGAACGCAGGTTGCCCGATCCGTAGTCGAAGACGACCACTCGTGACGGCATGAAGCCTGCCTTTCCGCTAGAAGTAGCCCAGCCGGAGCACGCCGGCGGCCACGGCCAGGGCCGCGCACACGCCGAGGCCGACGGCGAGGGCCCGGTTGGCCTTCCACAGGGAGTACGCGCCCCCGACGAGGAATCCGCCCAGGACGAGGAGGAGCACTCCCCACAGGGTGGTGTCCATCTACAGGGCGCCCTTGGTGGACGGGACGCCGGTGACGCGCGGATCGTTCTCCGTCGCGGCGCGCAGGGCCCGGGCCAGGGCCTTGAACTGGCACTCGACGATGTGGTGGGCGTTGCGTCCGTAGGGCACGCGCACGTGCAGGGCCACGCGCGCCTGGGCGACGAACGACTCCAGGATGTGGCGGGTCATGGTGGTGTCGTAGTCGCGGCCGATGGTCGGCGCCATGCCCTCGGGCTCGCTGTGCACGAGGTAGGGGCGGCCCGACACGTCGACGGTCACCTCGGCCAGGGCCTCGTCCAGGGGCACCTTGCGTCGGCGAAGCGGCGGATGCCGCGCTTGTCGCCGAGCGCCTCGCGGAAGGCGGCGCCCAGGGCGAGCGCGGTGTCCTCCATGGTGTGGTGGGTGTCGATGTGCAGGTCGCCCTCGGTGCGCACGGTGAGGTCGAACAGGCCGTGCTTGGCGAGCTGGTCCAGCATGTGGTCGAAGAACCCGACGCCGGTGGAGACGTCGGCGACGCCGGTGCCGTCGAGGTCGATCTCGACCAGGACCTTGGTTTCCTTGGTGGTGCGTTCGACGCGTCCGGTGCGGCTCATGGTGACTCTCTCGGTGGTGGTTGGAGCGTGGGTCCCGCGGTGTGCCGCGGCCGGAGGCCGTCCGTCGAGGGTGGTGGCCCACCCACGCCGGGCGGCTACGGCGACGGTGGGCGGCGGGTGGCCCGCGGGCCCGCGGCCCGGAGCAGGGCTCGGCGGAAGGCGGCCATCTCGTCGGGGGTGCCCACGGTGACGCGCAGCCACCCGGGCGGGCCGACCTCGCGGATGAGGACCTGCTGGTCGAGCATGGCGTGCCACACCGCGGTGCGGTCCTCGAACTCCCCGAACATGACGAAGTTGGCGTCGGAGTCGGCGACGGAGAATCCCCGTTCGCGCAGCCAGCCGACGAGGCGGTCGCGTTCGGCGCGCAGGTCGGCGACGGCGGCGAGGAGTTCGTCGGCGTGGTCGAGCGCGGTGGCGGCCACCGCCTGGGTGACGGCGGACAGGTGGTAGGGGAGGCGGACCAGTTGGAGGGCGTCGACCACGGCCGGGTGGGCGGCGAGGTAGCCGAGGCGGGCGCCGGCCAGGGCGAAGGCCTTGGACATGGTGCGCGAGACGATGAGCCGGGGGTGCTCCGGCAGCAGGGTCAGGGCGCTGGGCGTGCCCTGGCGACGGAACTCGGCGTAGGCCTCGTCGACGACGACCACGCCCGGGGCGGCCTCGGCGACGCGCCGGATCTCGTCGATGTCGAGCGCGGTGCCGGTGGGATTGTTGGGCGAGGTGAGGAAGACGATGCTGGGCCGGTGCTCGGCGATCGCGGCCAGGGCTGCGTCGGCGTCGATCCGGAACCGGTCGTCGCGGGGCACGGACACCCACCCGGTGTTGGTGCCCCGCGAGATGACCGGGTGCATGGCGTAGGAGGGTTCGAAGCCCATCGCCGTGCGCCCGGGGCCGCCGAAGGCCTGGAGGACCTGCTGGAGGATCTCGTTGGACCCGTTGGCCGCCCACACCTGGCGGGCGTCCAGCCCGTGCCCGAGGTAGTCGGCGAGCCGCTCGCGCAGGTACACGGCGTCGCGGTCGGGGTAGCGGTTGAGGCCCTGTGCGGTGTCGGCGACCGCCTCGGCCAGGGCCTTGGCCAGCCGCGGCGAGGGCGGGTACGGGTTCTCGTTGGTGTTGAGCGCCACGTCCACGGGCAGCTGCGGCGCGCCGTAGGGCGACTGGCCGCGCAGGTCCTCGCGGAGGGGCAGGTCGTTCAGTGTGAAGCTCACGGTTGCACGCTCTTGGTGTGTCGGGTCGTCCGTCGGGTCCTCAGGCCGTGCCGTCGCCGGTGCGGGCGGTGATCGCCTCTCCGTGCGCCGGCAGGTCCTCGGCGTTGGCCAGGGTGACGACGTGGTGGGCGACCTCGGCCAGCGCGTCGCGGTCGTAGGAGACCACGTGCACGCCGCGCAGGAAGGTCTGGACGCTCAGACCGCCGCTGTGGCAGGCGCACCCACCCGTGGGCAGGACGTGGTTGGACCCGGCGGCGTAGTCGCCGAGGGACACCGGCGAGTGGTCGCCGACGAAGATCGCTCCGGCGTTGCGCACACGGGCGGCGACGCCGGCGGCGTCGGCGGTCATGATCTCCAGGTGCTCGGCGGCGTAGGCGTCCACGACGCGAGCCCGTGTTCGACGTCGTCGACCAGGACGATGCCGGACTGGGGACCCCCGAGGGCCTCGCGGACGCGGTCCGCGTGCTTGGTGGCGGGGACGCGCTCGGCCAGGCGGTCGGTGACCGCGTCGGCCAGGGCCTCGTCCGGGGTGACCAGGACGGAGGCGGCGACGACGTCGTGTTCGGCCTGGCTGATGAGGTCGGCCGCCACGTAGTCGGGGTTGGCCGTGGCGTCGGCCAGGACGGCGATCTCGGTGGGCCCGGCCTCGGCGTCGATGCCGATGACTCCCTTGAGCAGGCGCTTGGCCGCGGCCACCCAGATGTTGCCGGGACCGGTGACCATGTCGGCGCGCGCGCACTCGCCCGCTCCGTAGGCGAACATGGCCACGGCCTGTGCGCCGCCGACCGCGTAGACCTCGTCGACGCCGAGCAGGGCGCAGGCGGCGAGGATGGTCGGGTGGGGCAGCCCGCCGAACTCGCGCTGGGGCGGCGAGGTGACGGCCAGGGACGCCACGCCCGCCTCCTGGGCGGGGACGACGTTCATGATGACGCTGGACGGGTACACGGCGCGACCGCCGGGCACGTAGAGGCCGACGCGGTCGACGGGGATCCACCTCTCCGTGACGGTGCCGCCGGGCACGACCCGGGTGGTGTGGTCGGTGCGGCGCTGGTCGCGGTGGACCTTGCGGACGCGGCGGACGGACTCCTCCAGCGCGGCCCGCACGGCGGGGTCGAGGTCGGTCAGGGCGGCGTCGATCGCCTGGCGGGGGACCCGGATGTCGGTGAGGCGCACGCCGTCGAAGCGTTCGGTGAGTTCGATCAGCGCCTCGGTCCCGCGATGGCGCACGTCCTCACACAGGGGGCGGACGCGCTCGGCCGCGTCCGCCACGTCCAGTTCCGCGCGCGGGAGCGCGAGGCGGGGGTCGCCTTGGGTGCCTCGGAGGTCGATTCGACTGATCACGGCCCCAGTCTAGGGTGCTTCCCCCCGTGACCGCGGGCGCCGTGTCCGAATGTTGGACAGCACACGTGCGCGGCCGGTGGGTCGCGGTGTCCGGGGCCATCGCCGACCAGCCCCGCAAAAAAGACCCGAAGAAGTGTCGCCTAACTTTGGAACACCTAACCTCAGTCATGTTCTGAAAGGCTTGCCTAAGAAATTAAAGAGCGTTTTGCCGCGTGTCGCTAAATGCATTTGAATGAGTTATCGTGATGGCATGACTTCGAGCAAGAGCGGCGACAGCGGCCTTTCCAAGTTCCACCGTCTCCTGGTTGACCAGGTACGACACGAGTTCACCGCGTCGCACCAGTACGTAGCCATCGCGGCGTGGTTTGACGCACACGACCTTCCGCAGTTGGCGCGAGTCTTCTATGATCAGTCGCTGGAGGAGCGCGACCACGCACAGATGATCGTGCGATACCTCATCGACAGCGACGTGGACTTCGTCTTTCCCGGCGTGGACGCGATCGAGACTGATTTCGCCACCGCCCGCGACCTGGCGGCGCTCGCCCTGCGCCAGGAGCGCGAGGTGACCGACCAGATCCACCGTCTGGCCAAGGTCGCTCGTGACGAGGACGACTACGCGGGTGAGCAGTTCCTCCAGTGGTTCGTCCAGGAGCAGACGGAGGAGGTCGCCACGATGTCGACCCTGCTCAACGTCATCGACCGCGCCGACGGCAACCTCTTCGACGTGGAGACCTTCGTGGCGCGCGACATGCCCAGCGAGGACCACGGCAGCCAGGACGCGCCCGAGACGGCGGGTCCCTCGGTGTCCTGACCTCGGGCCGGTCCGGTTCGTCCTGGCCCGGGTACGGGCGTCCGGCCCCGGGGGGAGGCCGGGCGCCCTCCCGGGCCGCGCCGTGCGCGCGGCCCGGTCGGCGTGCGGTCCGCGTGACGGGTGCGCCACGCCACGGTCACGGCGCGCCGGGCATACTGGAACCATGCCCGTGGCACTGCCGATCTTTCCGCTCAACACCGTGCTGTTCCCCGGTATGAGCGTCCCCCTGCACGTGTTCGAGCGGCGCTACCGCCGCCTGGTCTCCGAACTCCTGGGGCCGAGCCTGGCCGGGGGCGAGGGAGGGACGCACCGGGGCGGTCCGCACCGCTTCGGCGTGGTGTGGATCGAACTGGGCCACGAGGTGGCCAGCGAGTCCGGCCAGGGTTCGGGCGGCGCCGACACGGGGGTCCCCACCACCGGCGGCTCGGACGTGGCCCTGCCGAGGGTGAGCGCGACGGGCTGCACGGCCGTGGTCCGGGACGTGCGCACCTACCGGGACGGGCGCTACGACCTGGTCGTCGAGGGCGGAGCGCGGTTCACCGTCACCGACCTGTCCGAGGTCGATCCGTCCTCCGCGGACGAGTACTCGACCGCGTCCGTGGCGTTCCTGCCCGAGGCCGTGGGTCCGGACGCCGACGAGCACGCCGAGCGGGTCCGCGACCTGTACGACACCTACTGCGAGCGCCTGGCCGCCATCGGCATGGCGCCGGAGACCCATCCCGAACTGCCCAAGGACCCGATCGCGCTGTCGTACACCGTGGCCGCGTCGATGGTGCTGGACCAGGCGGAGAAGCAGCGCCTGCTGGAGGCGGAGGACGCCGCCACGCGCCTGGCGGTGGCCGCGCGCTTCCTGCGCCGGGAGAACCGGATCGTGGACGCTCCCACCCTGCCCAACCTGCCCGCCGGTCCCTTCCTCAACAACGGCGTCTGCTTCAACTAGGACGTGTGGCGGGATGCCGCCCGTCTGGCTGCGGGGTATGCCTCCGCGGGAGACGCCCTAGCCTACTGGTGCGGGTCGGTGCGGGTCGGTGCGGTCGCCGTGCGCCGGACGTGACCGGTGCCCGCGACCGTCAGTGTTCGCCAGAGTCGAGGAGGATCCGGGCATGAGTGGACGGGGCACACCCGCGACCGTGGCCGCCGGGCGGGCCAGGACCCCCTACACCCTGCACCCCTACTCGGTGGACGGCGACCGCGACGGGCGCTCCTACGGCGCGACGCCGCGGAGGCGCTCGGGGTCCCCCGTGAACGGGTCTTCAAGACGCTGGTCGCCGAGGTGGACGGGCGGTTCGCGGTCGGGGTGGTGCCGGTGAGCCTGTCGCTGGACCTGAAGGCGCTGGCAGCGGCGGTGGGCGGGAAGCGGGCCAGGATGGCCGACCCGGACCGGGCGGAGCGGGTCACCGGGTACGTGCGCGGCGGCATCAGCCCGTTGGGCCAGCGCAAGCGGCTGCGCACGGTGGTCGACGCCTCGGCGACGCAGTTGCCGTCGGTCTACGTGTCGGCCGGGCGGCGAGGCCTTCAGATGGAGCTGGCGCCCGCTGATCTGATCCGGCTGACCGAGGCGGTCACCGCGCCGATCGGCGCCCCCTGACCCCCTCCCCCGAAGCCACGGAGTGACGGCGGGCACGAGCGCGCATCCCCTGCGCCACAGGGCTGGTGGACTCGCGCACAGTCGGCCACGGACCGTTGCCGGAGCCTCTACCCAGCGGTAGCGTTGTGACATGGACAACAGTGCGTCCCCCTTCCCCTCGATCGCCGCCATGTTCACCTCCCGCGTCGCCGAATCCGGGGACGCCGTGGCCTTCAGCCACCCCGTCCCCGACCCCTCCGGGGAAGGCGAGGTCTGGGCGACCCTCAGCTGGGCCCAGACGCTCGACCGCGTCCGCCGCGTCGCCCTGGGCCTGCACTCGCTGGGGGTGACCTCCCAGGCCCGCTGCGCGATCGCGTCGAGCACCAGGATCGAGTGGATCCTGGCCGACCTCGGCGTGCTGTGCGCGGGCGGGGCGACCACGACGATCTACCCCTCGTGCACCGCTCCCGACTGCGCCTACATCGTCTCCGACTCCGGCACCATGATCGCCTTCGCCGAGGACGACGAACAGGTGGCCAAGCTCCGGCGGCAGCGTGCCCAGATGCCTGGCCTGTCCCGGGTGGTGGCCTTCGAGGGCGAGGCCGGGGGCGACGACGACTGGGTGATCCCGCTCGCCGAACTGGAGGAGCGCGGCGCGCGCTTGGCCGCCGAGCGCCCGGGACTGTTCGACGAACTGGTGGCGAGTGTGCGACCCGAGCACCTGGCCACCTTGATCTACACCTCGGGGACCACGGGCAGACCCAAGGGGGTCCGGCTCGACCACGCCAACTGGGTGTACGAGGCCGAGGCCCTGCACGCCCTGGACCAGGAGCTGCGCGAGCGGGGCCACGCCCTGATCACCGGTGACGACGTGCAGTACCTGTGGCTGCCGCTGGCGCATGTGTTCGGCAAGGTGATCCAGGTCAGCCAACTGCGCATCGGGTTCCGGACCGCGGTGGACGGGCGGATGGACCGGATCCTGGACAACCTGGCCGTGGTCCGGCCGACGTTCATGGCCGCCGCGCCGCGCATCTTCGAGAAGGTGTTCAACCGCGTGGTCATGCAGGCCAAGGAGGGCGGTGCGGCCAGGTACCGGATCTTCCGGTGGGCGGTCGGCGTGGGTGACCGCGTCGCGCGCGGGCGCGAGGAGGGCCGCGAGCCCGCGGGTGTGCTGGCGGTCCAGTACCGGATCGCCGACCGACTGGTGTTCTCGAAGCTGCGTGCGCGGTTCGGCGGTCGACTCAGGTTCTTCGTCTCGGGCAGCGCTCCCCTGGCCCCGGAGATCGGCCGTTTCTTCTACGGCGCCGGGATCACCATTCTTGAGGGGTACGGCCTCACCGAGAGCAGTGGGGCGACGTTCGTCAACCGGCCCGGGCAGGTGCGGTTCGGGACCGTGGGGCTGCCGGTGCCCGGCACCGAGGTGAGGATCGCCGAGGACGGCGAGGTGATGCTGCGCGGAGGCGGAGTGATGCGCGGATACCACAACCTGTCCGGAGCGACCCAGGCGGTGCTGACCGAGGACGGTTGGTTCGCCACCGGTGACATCGGCGTCCTGGAGGACGGGCGCCTGCGGATCACCGACCGCAAGAAGGAACTGATCAAGACCTCGGGCGGCAAGTACGTGGCGCCGCAGGGCATCGAGGGCCGGTTCAAGGCGCTGTGCCCCTACGCGAGCAACCTGGTCGTGCACGGGGACCGGCGGCCGTACTGCGTGGCGCTCGTGGCACTGGACCCCGAGGCGATCGGGTCGTGGGCCGCCGACAACGGGCGCGGCGGGCTCGACTACGCGGCGCTGACCAGGGAAGCGGCGGTGCGGGAGCTGGTACAGGAGGCCATCGACGCGCTCAACCGGGATCTGCCCCGGCACGAGACCGTGAAGCGGTTCACGATCCTGCCGAGCGACCTGTCCGTGGAGGAGGGCGAGATCACGCCGAGTCTGAAGATGCGGCGGCGGGCGATCGAGGAGAAGTACCGGGACCTGCTGGACGCAATGTACGAGGGCACCGTGCAGAGCCTGTGAGGAGTGCGTCCTCAGGTGGCGGGGCGCTCACCGGGCTCGACGGCGGGTGCGCCGCCATTGCCGGGTGTTTCGGCCGTGGCGGGTACATGGCCGGTCACGGCTGAGTCGGCGGTGGCGAGCGGCTCGGTGGTGACGGGCGTGTCATGGGCGGCGGGTGCGTGGCCGGTCACGGGCACTCCGCCGCTGACGCCGTCCGCCGAGGGCGGTGCCGTGAACGTGGACTCCGAGCCGTCAGTGACGCGGACGCCCGCGACCTCCGCCTCGGAGCGAAGAGCGGGTGCCGGCTGGGGGACGCCCGGCAGGTCGCCCCGCGCCATGCTGATCGCGTCCAGAAGCCCGTACTGGAGGACGAACAGGAAGGGCCAGGCCGCCAGGAACGCGGTCGCGCGCAGTTGCAGGCCGACGGTGACGGACTCGCCGTGTGCGGCCCCGGCCGCGGCCCCGTGCAAGGGCGCGTCCAGGGCCGTACCGATCTGCCAGGTCAGGACGGTCGCGACCGCCGCGCCCAGGAAACCGCCGACCAGGCACACCAGGCGCAGGTCCTGGATCCGGAGTCGGGAGAGGCAGAACTGGACCATGTAGGCGCCGTAGCCGGTCACCATCCCGGCGGCGGCGGTGATGAGCGCGAACCAGCCCTCCCCCGCGAACACCTCCTGAGCCGTGCCGGTGAAGACCTGGCCGTCGCCCAGCGAGGTGCCCACCGCGCGGTCCGGGGCCGCCAGCCACCACACCGGGCCCAGGACCGCTCCGACCAGGGCTACGGCGACCAGGACGCACGCGCCCACGAGCAACTGCCGCCCCAGCCGCGACCCCCTGTGATCGGTCATGATCCCCCTTCGCGCGGACCCTTCGGACGCCCCGGGAATTGACTGGCCGTGGGGCGCGGCCCGAAGGAGAATACCCGCATGAGAGACATCACCGGCCACGTCGGCACGACCCCCCTGCCCGCACGGGTGGACCCGCCCCTGGCCGCAGACGAACGCACGATGCTCACGACCTGGCTGGACTGGCACCGCGCGACCGTGCGCCGCAAGTGCGCGGGGTTGGCTCCGCACCTGGCGGGCGCAGCGCCGCTGCCGCGCTCACCGCTGATGACGGTGGGCGGCGTCGTGTCGCACCTGCGCTGGGTGGAGGCCTACTGGTTCGAGAGCGTCATGATCAACCAACCCGACAACGGCCCCTCTTCGGAGGAGGATCCCGACGCGGAGTTCCGGGTCGGCGCCGAACGGCCGTTGGGCGAACTCCTGGACGAGTACGACGCCCAGTGCGCCCGGTCCCGGGAGATCACGGCCCGGCTGGAGCTGGGCACGACCGCGCGCAACGCCCGGACGCGGGCGACGCTGCGGTGGGTTCTGGTGCACATGATCGAGGAGACCGCCCGGCACAACGGGCATCTGGACGTGCTGCGCGAACTCGCCGACGGCGCCACCGGCGAGTAGGGCGCGCGCGGCCGTACGCACGGGGTGTCGGGGAGAAGAGCCCCCGGCCCCGTGCGTCGCCGCGGCCCGGCCGCGCCCGGCTCGCCCTGTCGGTCCGGACCCCGCCCTCACGCGCGCCGCCGGGTGGCGCGCGCCCGGTTCCCGCAGACCACCGAGCACCAGGCCTGGTCCCTGCGTGTTCGCAGGAAGTACATGCCGCAGCTGGGCGCGTCGCACCGGCGGATCCGGCCCCGGCCCTCACCCGCCAGCAGCACGAGTGCCTCGCGCGCCAGTGCGGGACCTGCTCCGGGGGCCGTCTCCTCGCGGCGGAGGTCGCCGTCGGCGTCGAGTCGCAGGGCCACGGGGGCCTTCGCGGCGAGGCCGTTGAGCTCCTCCCTGACCGGGTCCGGAAGCGGTTCGCCGTTCGCCTGGGCGTCCACGGCCGCGCGCAGCGGCTCCCGGAGCGCGCGCAACGCACCGAGTGGTTCCCGCGCCAACGCCCGGTCCCCCGCACGTTCGCGCCAGATCGCGGTGAGCCCGGGATCGGCGAGGAAGTCGACGTCGCCGCGCCCGGGTCCAGCCCCGACGACGACGGTGTTGGTCAGGTCGAACACGGGGTGTTCCCGGCCGATCCACGGCATCTCGTAGAACTCGCGCACCGTCATCCCTTCAAGCTACCGGACTTTTCCTCCTGAATCCGTGATACTCTCACGTCACGGATTTAGCAATCCAAATCCGTGACGCACTGGTTGCTCGGAATGAGGATGGTTCGCCATGACACTTGAGTTCGTTCGCTTCGAGACCAACGACGCCGAAGCGCTGACCGCGGGCCGTGACCAGCTCGTCGACCGCCTGAAGGAACGTTACGGCGACGAGTTCGCCGGCTCCCGTCTGGTGCGGTTCGACGACGGCAGCTTCGGCGACCTCGTCCTGTGGGGATCCCGCCAAACCGCGGAACGCGCCGCGAAGGAGATGCCCTCGGACGAAGCGGCGGCCGCGTTCTTCGGCCAGATCACCGAGGTCCGCGAAATGAGCCACGCCGAGGTGCTGCACAGCTCGTGAACGTCCGACGCGCCCGCGGACGGAGGCTCCGTCCGCGCGCGTCCCCCGTCAGAGTCCGGCGTCGGACCCGCCGTCGTCGTCGCCCGAGGCTTCGGCGTCGTCCTCGGCCAGGATCCGGTACAGACCCCGCTTGCTCTCGTTCAGGAGCCGCTTGGCCCGCTCGACCTGGTCGTCGGTGCCCGCCTGGGCGACCTGGGCTGCGGCGGCGCTGAGCTGGCAGGCGAGCGCGCCGACCTCCTCCAAGCGCGACCGGGTGTCGGCGTAGGCGTCGGCGCCCGCCTCCCAGGGCGGGGTGAGGTCGCGCCGCGCTCCTCCAGGTGCGCGACGCCCTCCTCAGTGAGCCGGTAGGGGCGGCGACGCCCCTCTCCCCCGATCTGGCCGACCAGGCCCTCGTCCTCCAACTGCTGGAGCATGGGATACACGGACCCCGGGCTCGGCCGCCACATGCCCGCGCTGCGTTCGCGCCCCTCGCGGATGATCTCGTATCCGCTGCGCGGTTCCTCGGCGAGCAGCAGCAGGATGCCGGTGCGCACGTCACCGCGACGGGCACGGCTTCGGCCCCGGCGGTGTCCGCCGGGGCCGAAGCCGTGACCCCCTCCGTGCGAACCGAAGCCCCCGAACGGTCCGCCGGACCCGGGCGGGAACGGGGCGCCTCCCCAGGGGCCGACGGGCGGGATGATGGGCGGGCCGGGCGGCCGGTGGCCGAACGCGGCGCGGTGGTGACCGTGCGGCCCCTCGTCCTCGTGTTCGGCGTGGTGGTCGTGCCGTTCGTGGTGGTCGTGGTGGCCGCGCGGGGTGTCGGTGGGCCGCCAGGACCAGGGGCCGCGGAACCGGCGTCCGCGTCCCTCCCAGGACCAGGGGCCGGGCAGTGCCATGGCACTCATGGGGGACTCCTTCGTCGTCGGGGCGACATGAAGCGACTGTCAAGTCCGTTTGTCGATAGTCAAGCTTCACTCTAATAGCTCAAAGATATATCGCTAAGATCGCCGACACAAGTGTCTCGCCTCTCTTCGCCGGGTGCGCCGACACGACGAAGGGGTCCCGTGTGCCACCGGCACCCGGAACCCCTCCGGGCCAGTCGCGTCAGTAGTCGACCGCGTACGCCCCCAGCAGGCTCTTCATCTCACCGTTGAACTCCGGCGAGATCCGTACCGAGTACCCGTCGACGGCGTAGATCCGTGACCGCACCGGGTTGTCCACGCGGATCCGGACCGGGGTCTGCCCCCTGTGGCCGCTCAGCACCTGGCGCAGCTCCGTCACGAGTTCGGGCGTGAGCCGCTTCTCGTCCACGGTCAGCAGCACCGGCGGCTCGCCGTCCGACACGTGGGAGATGTCCAGGATCGACATCTCCGAGGCGAACATCGACCAGGTGCCGTCACGGTCGTTCAGACGACCCTTCACCGTGACCGCTGTGTCCTCCAGCAGGGCCTCGACGTACAGCGGATAGGTCTTGGGGAAGAACAGGACCTCCATGCTGGCGTCCAGATCCTCCACCGTGGCGATCGCCCACTGGTTGCCCGCCTTGTTGACACGCTTGTCCACCTTGGAGATGAGGCCGGAGATACGCACCTCCCCGCGTTCGCGGGCCTGCTCACCGGCGACGATCTGGGCGATGGAGGTGTCGCGCGAGCGGGCCAGGATGCGCTCGGCGCCGGCCAGCGGGTGGCTGGACACGTACAGGCCGAGCATCTCGCGCTCGAAGGCGAGCTTGGTCTTGCGGTCCCACTCCTCGTCGCCCCACTGGATGTTGAGGCCGATCGGCGTGGAGTCGCCGCCCTCGTCGGCGCCGCCGAACAGGTCGAACTGGCCGTGCGCCTCCTGCTTCTTGGAGCTGATCATGCCGTCGACCGCGGTCTCGTGGTGGCGGTACAGCTCGCGGCGCGGCTGGCCCAGGGAGTCGAAGGCGCCCGACTTGACCAGGGACTCGATGACGCGCTTGTTGCAGGCGGCCAGTTCGATCTTGGACAGGAAGTCGGTAAAGGAGGTGTAGCGGCCCTTCTCGTTGCGGGTCTTGATGACCGAGTTGACGACGTTGGCGCCGACGTTGCGGACCGCGCCCATGCCGAAGCGGATATCGCGGCCGACCGGGGTGAAGCGCAGACCGGAGTCGTTGACGTCCGGGGGGAGGACCTTGATGCCCTGGGCGCGGCACTCGGCGAGGTAGACCGCCATCTTGTCCTTGTCATCGCTGACCGAGGTGAGCAGCGCGGCCATGTACGCGGCGGGGTAGTTGGCCTTGAGGTAGGCGGTCCAGTACGCGACGAGGGCGTATCCGGCGGCGTGCGACTTGTTGAACGCGTACCCGGCGAAGGGCAGCATGACGTCCCACAGGTCCTGGATGGCCTCCTGGGAGAAGCCGCGCTCCTTGGCGCCGGGGAAGAACTTGGCCTCCTCCGCCTCCAGGGCCTCCTTCTTCTTCTTGCCCATGGCGCGACGCATCAGGTCCGCGCCGCCCAGCGTGTATCCGGCCAGCTGCTGGGCGATGGCCATGATCTGCTCTTGGTAGACGATCAGGTGGTAGGTCTCACCGAGGATCGGATCCAGCGCGTCCTTGAGATCAGGGTGGATCGGGGTGACCTCCTGGCGCCCGTTCGACCGGTCGGCGTAGTCGTTGTGCGCGTTGGCTGCCATCGGCCCCGGCCGGTACAGGGAGATCACGGCCGTGATGTCAGCGAAGGTCTTCGGTTCCATCCGCTTGAGCAGGTTGCGCATCGCGCCGCCGTCCAGCTGGAACACGCCGAGAGTGTCGCCTCGCGAGAGCAGGTCGTAGGTCTTCTTGTCGTCCAGGGGAAGGTCGGACATGTTGATGTCCACTCCCTCGGCCCCCTTGATGCTCTTGACCGCGTCATCGATGATGGTGAGGTTGCGCAGACCCAGGAAGTCCATCTTGAGCAGCCCCATGGCCTCGCACTGAGGGTAGGGAAAGCCGGTGATGATGGCGCCGTCGGTGTCGCGCTTGTGCACGGGGATGACATCGACCAGAGGGTCCCGGGACAGGATGACGCCTGCTGCGTGGACGCCGGTGCCGCGGGTCAGACCCTCGATACCGCGGGCGGTCTCCATGACCTTGGCGACCTGCGGATCGCTGTCGATGAGGCCGCGCAGCTCGGTGGTCTCCGGGTAACGCTCGTGCTCGGTGTTGTACACGGCGTCGAGCGGAATCTCATTGCCGCCGACCGGGGCGGGGAACGCCTTGGTGATCTGGTCGCCGGTCGAGTAGGGCATGCCGAGGATACGGGTGGAGTCCTTGATCGCGGCCTTGGCCTTGATGGTGCCGAAGGTCAGGATCTGCGCGACGCGCTCCTCGCCGTACAGACGGGTGACGTACTCGATCATCTCCCCGCGCCGACGCTCGTCGAAGTCGAGGTCGATATCGGGCATGGACACGCGTTCGGGGTTGAGGAACCTCTCGAACAACAGGCCGTGCGCGACCGGGTCCAGGTCGGTGATGCCCAGAATGTAGGCGACCATCGACCCCGCTGCGGAGCCACGGCCGGGGCCCAACGCGATCCCGTTCTTGCGGGCGTACTGGCAGATGTCAGCGGTCACGAGGAAGTAGGCCGGGAAGCCCATCTCACTGATGACGCCGAGTTCGTACTCGACCCGCTGGCGGACCTCGTCGCTGGCCCCGTCCGGATAGCGTGTCGGAAGCATCCGCTCGATCTCCTTGGCCAGCCAGGAGGACTCGGTCTCCCTCTCGGGGATGGGGAAGGCGGGCATCAGGTCCCGGTGCGCGAACACGTTGTCGTAGGCGTCCGGGGCGATTCGTTCGGCGATGAGCAGGGTGTTCCTGCACCCCTGGGCCCACTCGGCGAAGTTGAGGATCCCGCGCATCTCGTCGGCGGTCTTGAGGTAGTAACCCGAGCCGTTGAACCGGAACCGGGTGGGGTCGTCCAGGTTCTTGCCCACGCCGACCGCCAGCAGGGCGTCGTGCGCGGCGGCCTGGCTCTCGTAGACGTAATGGGAGTCGTTGGTGACCAGGGGCGGAATGTTGAGTTCGCGGCCGACCTTGAGCAGGCCGTCGCGGACCTCCTTCTCGATGTCCACCCCGTGGTCCATCAGTTCCAGGAAGACGTTCTCCCTGCCGAAGATGTCCTGGAGCTGGGAGGCGTAGGCGATCGCCTCCTTCTCCTGGCCCAGGCGCAGACGGGTCTGCACACCGCCGGAGGGGCAGCCGGTGCTGACGATGATGCCCTCGCTGTACTCGGCCATGAGTTCGAGGTCCATGCGGGGCTTCATGTAGTAGCCCTCCATGGACGCCAGGGAGGACATCCTGAACAGGTTGCGCAGCCCGGTCTCGTTCTGCGCGAGCATCGTCATGTGGAGGAAACGACCACCGCCGGAGACGTCCTTGCCACCCTCACCCGCGACATCGTCCGAGCCGCTGGCCCGGCCCCAGAACACGCGCTTCTTGTGGAAGCGGGACTCCGGTGCGACGTAGGCCTCGATGCCGATGATCGGCGTGACTCCGGTGCCCTTGGACTGCTGGAAGAACTCGTAGGCTCCGAACATGTTGCCGTGGTCGGTCATGGCGACCGCTGGCATGCCCAACCGCGAGGCCTCCTTGAAGAGAGGCTTGAGTTTCGCGGCGCCGTCCAGCATCGAGTACTCGGTGTGGACGTGCAGATGGGTGAAGGAGTCAGCCATGGCTACAGGTGCCCCCAGGAGGGTCGACGGATGGGTGATGACTCCTGAGCCTACGCCCGTCCCACGACTCTCGGGGCGCCCTGTGGATAACCCACTGCTGGCGGTGTTCCAGGTTCCGAGCCGCTCACCAGTCACTCTCGCTGCTCACACGCAATCCGCGATACCCACAGCCGGGCACAGCGACCCCGGGCATGTCGGACACCCGCTCACAGACTCCCTTGTGGGCAGCGCACTCGTGTCTCCCGCCCCGTCCCCTGGGAACAGTCTTCGTGACGCCGACCGCATCAGTGAACGCGGAAGGCGGATCGTCGACACCGGCTCCCGACGGAGAGGAAGGTCATGCAGGAGAACGAGATCTACGGAGAGTTCCAGCTCGACCTGCGCATCATCCCGGAGGCCCAGTGGCAGAGCCCCACTGCCGCAGCCTCCGAAGACTGCACCAACACCTGTGCCACCCTGCCCAACTGCTTCGCCGACGCCCCCGGCTCGGTGTGAGTGAGCGCCGCCCCCGGACACCCGGGGGCGGCGCACTTCCGTCCCCGTTCTCCCACTCCTCGCAAGGACCTATGACCGCCGACATGCCTCGGTACGAGTGTGCGGGTACCGCCATGCTCCGGGCACCGCTGCACTCGTTCGACGCTCTCCCCGACATTCCCGTCGCCGCCCTGGACCGCACGTCATCACTTGAAACGCTGGAGCTCACGGCCTGGATTCGCGGCACCGTCAACCGTGACGCGGCCCTACGGGAGGCGATCAGGATCTCCAGTCCGTCCCTGGCCCGAGCGGTGGAGCAGGTGATCGCCGGGCGGGAGCTTCCACCGCGACGGGTCCGTCGAGCTGCCGGATCCCTCGCCCGGTACCTCCTGCGCATGCACA
Organism: Nocardiopsis sp. CNR-923; assembly: GCF_001942255.1. GTDB lineage: Bacteria > Actinomycetota > Actinomycetes > Streptosporangiales > Streptosporangiaceae > Nocardiopsis. The sequence continues at coordinate 90,168 of NZ_MKKC01000065.1, read as the reverse complement.
GCCGGGCGACGCCGTTCGGAACGCTGGCGGGAGTCGCCACCGCCACGTTCGGCCCGAAGGCGTCAACACGATGGCACGGTCGCCACCATGGGGTTGCCTCCATCGACCTCGGCTGGCTCGATCCCTGGGTGCGGCGATGTCAGTCGCAGCCCGCTGTCCTCGCCCATCTCCTTGTGGTCGTCAACAACCTCTGCCGGATCCGTGGCGAGAGGTTGGTGCTTCCCAATAACCACACGGCCGAGGGGCAGCCCGCGCACACCTCCGTCCGGCTGAGCGATCCCGTTCGGGTGCTCCTGGAATCGGCCCGCGCACCGGTCCCCGCCCGTCGGCTTCGGGAGAGCATCGGCCAGCGGCACCCCCGGGTACCCACGGCGGTGATCGATGCGTTGCTACAGCAGCTCGTGGACCTGGGATTTCTGCTCACCGAGCTGCCGCCAGCGCCAGGGACACCTGATCCCGTCGGGCATGTCCTGGCCGTCATTGAGGCTCTCCCGCCGGACACCCTCCTCCCGGACATGGCCGAGGATGTGGACCAACTACGTCAGGTGCACAAGGACCTCGATCGCTACAGGCGGCTGCCCATCGGCACCGGGCTCGACCTCATCACGTCAGCCCAGCGGCGTCTGCGAACCATCTGTGCCACGCCTCGCGAACAGAACGTCCAGGTCGACCTGGCGTTGGGCGCGGATGTCCAACTCCCGCCCCTCGTCGCGCAGGAGGTGGAAGCCGCCGCGAGCGTCCTGTCCCGCCTGGCCGCGCCCTATCCCGGCATCCTGGACGACTACCACCGACGGTTCGCGCGATGGTACGGCGTCAACACCCCGGTGCCCGTCAAGGAGGTGTTGGACCCGGAACGTGGGCTGGATCCGCCCTGGGCCGGTGGAAGGCCCCACGTGGCCTTCGGGGGGCAGGAGCACCGGGATCGCGTCCTCGCGACACTCGCGCAGGAGGCCACGCTCCTGGGACGTGAGGTCGTGCTGGACGAATCCTCGCTGGCGGAACTGTCGGAGCCGACGCACGACCTCCCACCACCGGGGGAGGTCGAACTGTGCGCGCGACTTCTGGCCGCATCGGACGACGCACTCAACGCCGGTGACTTTCTCCTCGTCGTCGCTTCCGCGTTCGGCTCGCCCTCGATCGGGGCGATGACCAACCGCTTCGCCCACCTGTTCCCGGACCAGCGGCAGATACGGCGAGACGACCGCTCCCGCGCCCAGGAGGGAGGCGCGGTTGTTCCACGGGCGCGCCTCGTGTTCTCACCGCTGCACCGCCGGAGCGCCAACGTCCTCCGTGGCCCGGAGTGGTCGGGGCCGGCCATCCCGTTGGGAACGTTCGCCGACCCCCGCGACCCGACCGTGCTCGACCCCGACGACCTCTACGTCGTTGCTGGTCCGCACCGTCTCCACGTCTGTTCGTACTCCCGCGAGCAGGAGGTGTCCCCCGTCGGCGTCCACTCGCTCAACTACCGTTCCCAGGCTCCCCCGCTCGCGCGACTCCTCCGTGAGATCGGCCTCTGCGGGATCCGGCCCTGGCAGCCCTGGACGTGGGGTGCGGCGGCGCACCTGCCGCACCTACCGCGTGTCCGATATGGGAGAACGATTCTGGCGTCCGCTCGGTGGCGTGTTCCCGCCGCGCTCCGTGGGTTCGACAAGGACTTCCGTGCCTGGGAACGCGCGATGAACCGTTGGTGTGACACCTGGCGCGTTCCCGACAGGGTCCAGATCCTGGCCCCGAACGTCTCGCGTGACCGCTGTCTCATACTCGACCTGGGGCGGGAATCCCATCGGTACCTGTTCCGGGAAGAAGTCCTGCGCGAGAAGGAGATCGTCGTCACCGAATGCCCGGACGCCGCGCCAGAAGCAACTGGATGGTTGGCGGGCCGCAGCAATGAGATCGTCTTCGCCCTCACGCTCGGCACACCGCCTACCCCGCCCCCGGTTCCCACAGTCTCGGCGTCCCTCATCCGAGCCCCGGAGCACCTGCCGGGAGGGTCGTGGCTCAGCACTCAGGTCGCGTGCGATCCGGAGCACATGGACGACCTCATCACGGCACACCTGCCGGAGCTGCTTCTCGGGCTGACGGTCGAGCGATGGTTCTTCGTGCGGTACGACGACCCTCACCCCCACCTACGCCTGCGCTTCCGTGGTGTCCCGGACACGCTCAACGCCGATGTGCTGCCTCGGCTGAGGGACTGGGTCGTCGCGCTCGGGGCCTCGGGTCTGGTCGGCCGCCTGCAGCTCACGACCTACACGCCCGAGGTCGCCGCTACGGCCCCGGGGACGCCATGACGGCGGCGGAACGCGTGTTCCACGCTGACAGCGTTTCCGTGCTCGATCAATCCCGCCTCGTTCGCGCCGGTCGGGTGGACATCCCCCCGATGCTGTTGGCCGCCACGAACGTCGCGGACATCGCATGGTCGTTCCTGGGCGCTGACGCGGCGGATTGGTTCGCCGCACGGAGTAAGACTTCGCATCATCGTGCCTTCCAGGAGCGGCGTGACACGGCGCTGGCACTCATCGACCCCGACTCCGACTGGTCGGGGCTGCGTGGTGTCCCAGGAGGTCACGCCGTCATCGAGTCGTGGCAGGACCGCCGTGCGGCGTTGGAGGAGTACCGGTCCCGCCTCCACGAAGGCGTCAACGGCTGTCCCGCGCCCGAGCAGGTCCTCAGCTCGTTGCTGCACATGCACGCCAACCGCCTGCTCGGGATCGACCGGGAGAGCGAGGCGGAGGCGCTGGCGGTGGCACGGGCGGCCGTTCGCGCCCACGAGCGGCGCGCTGAGAAAGGCGGTTCGCCGTGAGCGAAGCCGACGAGGCGCGTGAGCGTGCCCGCGACCTCGTTGCCCAGGTGTCCGAGCAGCTTGCCGATCCTCGCAGAGTCCTCCCTGCCCCGGCGTCGCTCGACCAGGGCCGCCCCGGGATCGCTCTGTTGTTCGCCGAACTGGGCCGCACGGACTCCGACTCCCGCTCGACCGCGCACGCATGGCTCTCCAAGGCGGCGCAGGAGGTCCGTGTCCGGCCGGAGGACGGCCTCTACCAGGGAGCCACCGCGTTGGCCTACACCCTGCACACGGCTGGTCCAAGCGACTACGGGGACGCGCTCGACCGCTTGGACGACGTCACCGTCGACCGGGTCCGCGCCTTCGTCCGGGATGAACGGAACCGCGCAGGGTCGGGAGTGCCGGGCGTACGGATGAGGGCGTACGACCTGATCTCCGGTGCCACCGGTCTGGGTTTCTACCTCCTGCACAGGGGTTCCGCCCCGGCCGAACTCCGTGCACTGCTCTCCTCCCTGGTGGAGCTGACCGAACCGACGCGTGATCTTCGAGGCCGACCCCTCCCAGGTTGGTGGACGCCGGATACACCCACTCCCGCCCAGCCCGCCCTCTACCCACGCGGCCACGTCAGTCTGGGAGTCGCCCATGGCATCGCCGGGACGCTCTCCCTCCTCACCCAAGCCTGGACAGAGAATGTCCGCGTTCCAGGGCATAGCGACGCGATCGATCGGCTCGTGAATTGGTTGCTGCGCTGGGGTCCCACTGGACCGCGCACCGAAACGTGGTCGGGCTGGCCGGGAATCGTGATCCCTGATGAGGCAGACGGACAACTCAGGGCACCCGTTCAACCGCAGCGACCCGTGTGGTGCTACGGGACGGTCGGAGTCGCCAGGGCCGTGCAGTTGGCGGGGGTCGCCCTTTCCCGGCCTGAGTGGACGAGCGTTGCCGTCGAAAGCCTCGTCGCGGTGCTGGACGCCCCCGCACTCACCGGCTTGATCACCGACCCGACGCTCTGCCACGGGTGGGCTGGCGCGCTGCACGTCAGCTGGCGCGCGGCCCATACGAGCGGCGATCCCAGGCTCCAGGTACGGCTACCGGTGCTTGCCCACGCAGTGATGGACCATCCCGAGTTCGACAGCGCACCCGACGGCCTGCTCACAGGGCGCGCAGGCATCGCCTTGGCGTTGCACACATTCGCTTCCGGCACTCAACCGCTCAGCGGTTGGGACCGCTGTCTAGCCCTCGGCTGACTGACACACCAGTTCCGATTGCGTGACGTCCCCTGTCCGGTGGCCGGGAGACTCCCGGCCACCGAACCGTTCGTCAGGGATCAGTCGCGCTTGGCGGACGCCAAGAATGCGTCCCACTCCCCCGGCGCGAAGGAGAAGTAGCCAATACCGGGGTTCTTGGAGTCCCGCAGGCGCGTGTGGCAAGCCCCGTCGGCAACCTCGATGCAGTTTCCGCCTTGGACACTGCTGTGGGAGGACTTCCGCCACGAGCGCGCCACCTCCACGCAGTCACCACCCTTGCTCCCGCTGTAGCTGGACTTCCACCACCTAGACTCGGGAAGTCTCCACGCTTCGGTCATAGGTCTCTCGCAATCCCCATCATCAACTCGACAGATGCGCAGGGCGCCAGTGCTTGCATGCACAGCGCACCAAACGCCTGGCGCATCGGGAGGACATCCTTCGCTTGGTTGGACATTGTGGCAGCCCCGCCAGCTTCGATGTACAGGAGCGAGTCATCGTCGACAAAGTCCAGAAGATTCCAGGATCCGTCCAAGCCGGCGTGTTCGACTGCGTTGATCGGCATGATCCCGAGATTCACAACGTGGCTCTGGGCCAACGCGATGAGCCGTTCGAGCTGCTCGCGCAGCACCGCTGCGCCCCCGATAGGACGTCGGACCACGACCTCATCAATAATCGCGAAGATCGTCGGACGGGATTCGCGTCGGAAGACCTGCTGACGCTGAATCCTGGCTGTGGTCTGCCGATCAACCTCGGCATCACCCATGTACGGGCGGTCGCAGCCCAGGACCGCTCGCGCGTAGGCCTCTGTTTGGAAGAGCCCTGGCACCGTCTGTGATTGAAAGGTGTAGATCGCTGTGGCCTCAGCCTCAAGAGCGGCGTACGGCCTGAACCAGGAGGGGTAGGGGTCGCTCGCGTCCTCCAGCAGCGGCAGTATCCGGCTGAGCGCGCCTCCGGTGTCGAGCGCCTCGTCGCAGCACTCGGTGAACTTGGACATGACCCGGTCGCCGTCGCGAGCGTCCAGCGGCGTCCTCCGGGCGGTCTCCACCATCGAGATCATCGACTTCGAGTACGGGATCACTTCCGCGAGCTGCGCCTGTGTCAGCCCGGCGGCTTCCCGGAAGCGCTTGAGCTCGGCCGCGTAGTACCTCAGTGCTGGCGAGATCGAGCGCTGCGGCTCGTTGGACTCGTCCTCGGGCACAAGGTGCAGGTCGGTCATGGCGGGCGCTCCGAAAGGGGTGAGGGGTGACACCGAGTCCCCGCGAATCGGTGATCTCAGCGTAATTCCTCATTCACCGTCGGTCGGGGTTTTCCACAGATGAAGTTCGCTCACCCGCCCACAATCACTTCGAGGCCGCTCACAGCACTTGGCCGGACTCCACGCACTCCACAGGCCCCTGCGGCATTTCGGACAGTAATCCACGGCTCGCACGGTGGGCATGAATCGGTAGCGCTGGGTGACGGTCGTCCCGCAGCCTCGAAGCATGGAGAACACCACCGCACGACTGGTCCACCCGTTCGACCTCGCCCCCGACGACCTGCGCGCCGAGGCTGACGCTCTGGCCTGTGAGGAGGCACCGCACCGGTTCGCGGTTTTCGCCTTGGACGAGGCCGAGCAGGACGGCGTCATCCTGGCCTGGGGACTGCGGTTCGGGAACGGCCGTGTCGTTCTCGTCGGCGACGGCGCACCCATCCGCGGAACGTTCGGTTCGCTACGCTCGGCGCTCCGGGTCTGCGCATACGGCGGCGCTGAGACCTACGTGGCCTGGGTCGACCCGGAACCGGATCCGGCCCCGGAGGACTAACGCCCCCGGAGCGCGCGGGCGATGCCGCGCAACCAGGGCTCACGGAAGGTCGGCTCGCCGGTGAGCACCTCGTGGATCTCCTCCCGCACCTCGCGCGTGCGGCCGTGCTGGTAGAGGGCGACCGCCTGGGCCAGCCCTCGGCGAGCCTCCTCGTCGTGGCGCGGCACGGTCACCTCCGGGTCGGCCCAGCGGGTGCGCCGGAAGGAGTGGGCGGTCTTGGGCTGGTGATTGCCCAGGTAACGCCACAACCAGAGGTCGACCGAGACGTTGCACACCGCTTTGCCGGGCAACTCGGTGACCCAGTCCTCATGCTGCTGCCACCGCCAGGTGTTCGGACTGGTCTTCTCGCGCACGGTGATGCCCACGTAGCGGATCTTGGTCCGGATGACGTTCCAGGCGGCGCGCTCGTCGTCGATCCAGTCGCGCAGGTGGTGGTGGAGGTTGGTGAAGGTCGACCCGTGCAGCACCAGGTCGGCGAAGACCACCGGGCGTCGACGCCCCGCGAGGTCGTTCGGTGACAGCCCGGAGGAGGTGAGGTTGGTACGCAGTTGGGCGCGTTCGGTCGCGGTGAGGTCCTCGCCGTCGGAGCCGTACAGGGACAATGGCAGCTGGTGGAGGCGCGACGCGTAAGGAGTCTCCGCCAGCACTCCGCTGAGCAGGTCGAACACGCTGTCGGCGGATCGCCCGACGAAGTACAGGTCACCGTCGGAGCTGCGGGCGAGCACCTTGGCGGCGCACTCGGCGAGGTGGGGAAGGTACTCGGGTTCGTGCTCGTGGCCGTCGAGGAGTGAGCCGAGCCGGTCACCGCGGGCGATGTTCCAGCGGAAGGGGCGAATCGGTTCCATGGGCGGCCATGAAAGCAGTGCGGGGCGGGCGGGACAACCGGTTTCCGCGCGCTGTGGACGGGTGACCTGCTAACGTCCGGCGGGCGGGGTGGGTCGCCCCGTCTCCCCCGCGAGAGGCCCTTCCATGTGTTCGACCGCCACCCTGGTGCTGGCGTCCTCGGGCGTGCGCCCGGCGCGTCCGGTGTCGGTGGTCTCGCCTTCGGTTCCGGGTCCGCCCGGGCCCGGCGAGGTCCGGTTCGCGACCTTCAACGCCGCGTTGACGCGGCCGACGGCCGGTGCCCTGTTGTCCGAACTGGCCGGACCGGGCGGCGCGCAGCTCCGCAACGTCGCCGAGATCGTCCAGCGGGTGCGCCCCGACGTCCTGCTCCTCAACGAGTTCGACCACGATCCGGGCGGTCTGGGCCCCCGCCTGTTCCAGGACCGCTACCTGTCGGTGGGGCACCGGGGTGCGGAGCCGATCGAGTACCCCTACGTCCACAACGCTCCGGTCAACACGGGGGTGGCCTCGGGGGCCGACCTGAACGGCGACGGCCGGGTGGTGATCGAGCCGGGCTGTGCGGCTACGCCGCGGACGCGTTCGGGTTCGGGCTGTTCCCCGGCCAGTACGGCATGGTCCTGTTCTCCCGCTACCCGATCCTGACCGACCGCGTCCGCACCTTCCGGACGTCCGGTGGGCCGACCTGAACGGGGCCCTGCTGCCCGTGCGTCCGGAGACGGGACGGCCCTTCTATTCGGGGGCGGCCCTCAAGGTGCTGAGGCTGTCCTCGAAGAGCCACTGGGACGTGCCGGTGGACGTGGGCGGGCGGCGGCCGGTGCACGTGTTGGCGTGCCATCCGACTCCACCGGCGTTCGACGGCCCCGAACGGCGCAACGTGCTGCGCAACCACGACGAGATCCGGTTCTGGGTCGACTACGTGTCCCCGGACGCCGGGCACCTGTACGACGACGAGGGGAGGCGAGGGGGGTTGGCCACGGGTGCGGCGTTCGTGGTCGCCGGGGATCTGAACGCCGATCCGGCTGCGGGTGACGGACACCCCAAGGCCATCACGCAGCTGTTGGAGCATCCCGGGGTCAGGGACGTGGAGCCAACGAGCAGGGGCGGGCTGGGCCAGGCCGCCGTGGACGCGGGGGCCGCCGTTCCCTCGGGTAACCTGCGCGCGGACTACGTGCTGCCCTCGGCTGAGCTGCCCGTGGGGCGATCGGGGGTGTTCTGGCCCGCGCCGGACGACCCCCTGTTCCGGCTGACCGGCGATCGGCCGTTCCCCAGTTCGGACCACCGGCTGGTGTGGGTGGACGTGGGGCGGCCCTGACCGCGGGATGTCAGGGCCTGCGCGACGGGCTGCGCCGACGCTCAGACACATGGTGTGCGACAGGTCCGTAGGTGGTGCCACCGACCAGGCGTACCACCGCGGGGGCCCAGCGGCCCCTCCTCTTGGTCGACCGCGTACGCCACGGTCACCGCTGGACCTGGTTCACCGAAGCCGGAGAGGACGTCGATCTCTGCCTGTGCGGGGACAGGACCCGGGCCGCCGGACATCGGACGCGGTTCCGCGGCGAACGGTTCCCCGAACCGCGGCAACCGTCCTGGTCAACGCTCCCGCTCGGCCTCCTCCTGGGCGGCGGCCAGCCCGGCGCTGATGACGCTGTCCATGATGGCGGCGAGCCGGTCGGCGCCCAGGCGCGGGGCGTGTTCGGCCATGCGCTCGACCAGGTCGCGCTCGCGGCGGGCGTCGCGTCCGGCGAAGTACCCGACCGGTTTGAGCCGCTGGACCTCGGCGGCCAGGAGCGCGCGGCGTTCCAGGAGTTCGGCGAGTTCGGCGTCCACCTGGTCGATGCGGCCGCGCAGCTGGCGGATCCGTTCGTCGGGTGTGGCCTCGGCGGAGGCGGTCGGACGGTGCACGGTGGGCTCCAACGGGTGAGTACGGGGCGCGGCCGCCGCGTCCTGTCGGTGTGCTGTCCCCGAGGGCGTCGGCCGCCTGAAAGACGAAAGAGCACCGGGCGTGCCGCCCGAGTGCTCCGTTGCCGACGATCCCTGTGCCCGCCTACGCGTCAGCGGCCGACGGGACCGTCGGCTGGCTAAACACGCGATAGCGGTGGACCATGGCGCCGATCCTACCTCCTTCGCCCGGCGCGCGCCCGTGCGACACTCCTACGCCCCGGGCTCGCGCAGCCTGAACTGCACCATGATCGCGGTCGCCTCGGCGGTGACCTCGCCGTTCACGCGGATCTCCCCGGCCACGAACACCTTGCGACGCTCCGCGCCCGTCACCCGGGAGGTGATCTCCAGCGGGGTGAACAGGGGGGTGGGTCTGCGGTAGTCGACGTCGATCCTGGCGGTGAGCCCGGGCATTCCCGCCAGCGCGGCGGCACTGCCGAGGGCCTGGTCGAGCAGTGCGGCAACCCAGCCGCCGTGGACGAGTCCGGGCGGGCCCTGGTAGGTGGTGCTGAGGGTGACGTCGCCGCGCAGCCCCTCGGGGGTGCGCTCCAGGGAGAGCGGCGGGGCGACGGGGTTGGTGTCCCCCGCGACGATGTTGGTGATGGTGCCGTACTCGACCGTGCCGTCGCGCAGGTCGCGCTGGACCATGGTGCCGACGTCGCGGCGGGCCACGTTGAGCCGGTCGGTGAGGGTCTCGACCGTGGCGGCTGCGTCGGCGAGGGTGTCGGTGTCGGCCTCGGTGTTGGCGACAGCGTCGACGAGGTCGTGGACGCGGGCCACCAGGGAGCGCAGCTCCGGGGGGATGTCGGCGGCCTCGACGACGGGGAGACCGTACTCCCGTGGGTCGGGCAGTGCCGGGACCGGCTGCGTGTTGACCGTCATGTGTTCCTCGTCGGATCGGGGTGGGCACGGGAGGCGGGGGGCACGAACTTCAAACCGAATGCTACTCGGTAGTATTCCAGGAAGAGATCCGGAACCCCAGCGCTTCTCGTCACACTCCGACGACGTGCGTGTCAGCCCACATCGCGCGCCATGTGCAGGTGCGGGATCCCCGCGTCCAGGAACTCCTCGCCGTGGGCGGTGTAGCCGAGCCGCTCGTAGAAGCCGAGCGCGTGGGTCTGCGCGTGGAGTTCCACCGTGGTCAGACCGCGCTCGCGCGCTCGGTCCTCCACCGCGCGCACCAGCGCCACCCCCGTACCGGCGCCCCGCCCCTTGGGCAGCACGGCCAGGCGGCCGAGCACGCCGACGCCCCCGCCCTGGTCCACGAGCCGGACCGTGCCCACGGGCACGTCGTCGACCAGCGCGAGGAGGTGGTCCGCGGTCACGTCGCGCTCGTCCCACTCCTCCTCGATAGGCACCTGCTGCTCGGAGACGAACACGGCGCCGCGGATGACGAACACGGCGCCGCGGATGACGAACACGGCGGCGCGGTCGCGGTCGTCCTCGGCCAGACGGATCAGCGGTTCAGTACTGGTCATGTCCGCAGACTAATCGCCCCGGGGACGTACCCGGGGCGCGCCTCCTCCGAGTCCGGCTCAGCACGGTCCCGACCAGCGCAGGCGCGGGGCGGCGCTGTCCGCGCCAGGAGGTGGCGGACCCGGTGCCGGCAGGTCCGCGAGGCGTCGACCGCCAGCGGCTCCGGGGCGGGAGGGCCGGGTGCCCTCGGCGTCGGCCGGGCCAGGATGCCAAGCTGGTGGCATGGGCCGACCCGAGACCGACCACCCGCCCGTCGAGGACGCGCGCGCCGAGCACGCGCGCTACTGGCGTTTCTCCGGGCTGCCCGGGACGGAACTGCTCACCGCGCGGTTCGTCACCACGGCGTTCGCCCGCCACACGCACCCGACGTACACGATCGGGGTGATCACGGGCGGGATCGAGGAGTTCGCGCACGATCGCGGGCACGTGCGGGTGGGTCCCGGCGGCCTGGCCGTGGTCGGCCCCGGCGAGGTGCACACGGGCCACGCGGGCGTCCCGGAGGGATGGAGCTACCGGGTCTTCTACCCCGCCCCCGAGGTGGTCGAGGACGTCGCCCGCGAACTCGGGATGCGCGGCACCCCGGCGTTCACGGAGTCGGGCATCGACGCGCCGGAGGCCGCCCGGGTCCTGGCCCGCGCCCACCTGGCGGCCGAACGGGGCGAGTCGCTGGCCGCCTCCGCCCACGCGCGGCGGGGGCTCGGGATGCTGCTGAGCTCCCACGGGCGCGAACGCGCCGCGGCTCCGGCCGGGCACGCCGCCCGCCCCGAGGTCGCCCTGGCCCGCGACCTGCTGGCCGCCCGGCTGCTGGACCCGCCCACCCTGGAGGAGTTGGCCGTGCGGGTGGGGCTGCGACCGTTCACGCTGGTCCGCGCGTTCCGCGAGGAGTACGGCCTGCCCCCGCACGCCTACCTCAACCAGCTGAGGGTCGACCGGGCCCGCGCGCTGCTGCGCTCCGGCCGACGGGTGGGAGAGGTCGCCGCCGAGGTGGGCTTCGCCGACCAACCGCATCTGACGCGGCACTTCCGCCGCCACCTGGGGGTGCCGCCCGGAGCCTACCGGCGCGCGATCCTGGCGTCCTGAGGGCCGCACCAGCCGGGGCGCAAGAACGTTCAAGACGGGGGCCGGGGCGCGGTCCTAGCCTCGGTCGTCGTGAAGACATCCTCGATCCTCCGTTCCGCCGCGGTGCGCGACGGCGTCGGGCTCGGCGTCGCCGTGGGCGCCGCCGGTCTGGCCTTCGGCACGGCGGCGGTGACCGCCGGACTCTCCCCCGCGCAGGCGGTGTTCCTGAGCACGTTCGCCTTCACCGGAGCGTCGCAGTTCGCCCTGGTCGGCGTGGTCGCCGGTGGCGGCAGCCTGGTCGCGGGCGTGGTGGGCGCCCTGCTGCTCGGGGCGCGCAACACGCTCTACGGACTGCGGCTCGCCGACACCCTGGCTGGCACGGCACGCGGCGTGCCCTGGCGGCGCACGGGGTCATCGACGAGACCGCCGCGATGACCCTGCCCCACACGGACCGGGCCACGGCCCGGGAGGCGTTCACGGCGACGCACGTGGTCCTCGGCGGGTTCTGGGTGGCGACCACGCTGGTCGGCGCGCTGGCGACGGACCGGGTGGCCGACGTGTCCGCGTTCGGGCTCGACGCCGTGGGCCCGGCCGTCTTCCTCGGGCTGTTGTGGCCGCGGCTGCGCGACGACGGCGCCCGGGTGCGGGTCATCGCCCTGCTGGGCGCGGGGATCGCCCTGGCCGCCACGCCCGTGCTGCCGTCCGGCGTCCCGGTGCTGCTGGCGGCCTCGGCCGCGTTGCTCGGGCTCCTGCGTCCCGTGGCCGCGGACCGGACCGACCGAGCACGTGTCGAGGAGGGCCGACGAGGACCCTGTGGATCGCGGTGATCGCCACCGCCGCCGGGTGCTACCTGCTCAAGTACGCCGGGCTGGCCGCCCCGCGCCGCCTGCTGGACGTCCCCTGGCTCCAGCGGTTCGCCATGGCCGTGCCGATCGCCCTGCTCGCCGCGCTGATCGCGGTCGAGGCGCTGCGGGGAGAGGGACAGGCCCTGGCCTGGGACACCGCGCGGATGGGCGGGATCGGCGCCGCCGTCGTCGCGCTGATCCTGCGGGCGCCTTCCTCGTCGTGGTCCTGGCCGCGGCGGCCACCACGGCGGCGCTGCGGTGGTGGGGGGTGGGCTGAGGCTCCGACGCGTCGCGGCCGCCCTCGGTCGTCCGTGGGGGATGTCCCGACGGAGTCCCTCAGGGCCGGGGAGCCGACTCCGTGTAGACGGAGGCGGCCTCCCGCAGCGCGCGCACGGCCGCCCGGATCGCGGGCCGTCGTGAGGATTCGGTCCGCCAGAACACGTACACCTGGCGGACCAGCGCGGGCTGCACCGGCACGACCCGCACCCCCTCCGGGACCGGGCCGCATCCCAGGCGGGGCATGACCGCCGCGCCGATCCCGGCGGCGATGAGGGTCAACTTGGTCTGGTGTTCCTCGACGGTGTGCACGATGAGGGGTTCGGCGCCGCGCGACCGGATCATGTCGTACAGCCAGTCGTTGCAGATCGACCCGCGCGACCAGCTGATCCAGGGAAGCGTGAGGATCTCGTCGAGCTCCAGCAGCTCCCGGTGGGCGAGCGGGTGGACGGCGGGCAGCGCGATGTCGCCGACGTCCTCCATGAGCGGCGCCCGGCTCATCCCGGTCGGCAGTTCCAGGGGCGCGCCCTCCCAGTCCACGACCAGGGCGAGGTCGGCGTCCCCGCGGGCCATGGCGGGCACGCTCTCGTGCGGCTCCTCCTCGTTGATCTCCACCCGCAGACCGGGGTGGGCCTCGCGCAGGGAGGTCAGGGCGTGCGGCATGAGTCCGCGCACGGCGGTGGGGGTGGCGGACAGCCGCAGGTGCCCGACGACGTCGTCGCGGTGGGCCTCCAGTTCGGCCTCGGCCCGTTGGACCATGGACAGGATCCGGGCGGTGTGCTCGACGAGGAGTTCGGCGGCGTCGGTGAGGCGCACCCCGCGACCGGCGCGCTCGACGAGCGGCTGACCGACCTCGCGTTCGAGCTTGGTCAGCTGCTGGGACACCGCGGAGTTGGTGACGTGGAGGGCCTGGGACGCCGCGCTGAGGGATCCGTGCACGGCGACGGCGTGCAGGACGCGGAGCCGGTCGACACTGAGCATGTAAGCAAGTCTAACGTACCGCTTAAGGAATTATAAGTAGACCTAAGACATGGGACGACGGTACAACGGTCCCATGTCCGTTATCTCCCCTCCCCCGACCCTGTCCGGGGCGACCACCCGCGCGCTGTCCGGCTGGCGCGCCAAGTTCGTGCTCCTGGCCCTGATCTGGGGTATGAGCTTCGTCTTCATCAAGGTCGGCGCGGAGGCCCTGGCGCCCGTCCAGCTCTCGCTCGGCCGGATGCTCTGCGGGGCGCTCCCGCTGCTGGCCGTCCTGCTGCTGCGCGGCCGCCGCCTGCCGACCTCACCCCGGCTGTGGGGCCACCTGTTCGTGTCCGCCCTGCTGCTGAACACCGTGCCGTTCACCCTGTTCGGATACGCCGCTCAGCTCATCCCCTCGGCCCTCATGGGGATCGTGAACGCCGCCACGCCCCTGTTCGCCGTGCTGTTCTCCATGCTCCTGCTCGCCGACGAGCGCCCCGACCGGGACCGGCTGCTGGGGCTGGGCATCGGGTTCGTCGGCGTGCTCACCGTGTTCGGGGTGTGGAACTCCCTCGGCGAGGTCTCGGTGACCGACCGGGACGCGCTGGTCGGCATGCTGCTCGTGGTCGCCGCGACCGCGTGCTACGGGCTCGGCACCCCCTACCTGCGGCGCTTCGTCGCGGGCAGCCCGCACGGCGCCCTGGAGCTGAGCACGCTCCAGCTCCTGCTGGGTTCGGCGCCGCTGGTCGTCCTGACGCCGCTGGTCACCGACATGCCCACGGGGGTGGACTGGCGGGTGGTCGCCTCGGTGGCCGCGCTGGGCTCGTTGGGCACCGGGCTGGCGTACATCCTCCAGTACGGGGTGGTGCGCGGCGCGGGCGCGACGGTGGCCACGACGGTCACCTACGTGGCGCCGGTCGTGGCGATCGCCGCGGGCCTGGTCCTCATGGGCGAGACGCTGACGTGGAACCAGCCGCTGGGCGCGGTGGTCGTCATCCTCGGCGCGGCCCTGTGCCAGGGGGTCCTGCGCACCCGGCGGAGCCCGGCCGACCAGGCGTGACGAAGGGGAGGCCGCCCGGCCTCCCCCTCCACCACACATGCGGATCAGTCCTCGCGCAGCGCCTCCACCGCCGCCGAGAGGTCGTCCGGGTAGGGGCTGGTGAACTCCACCGGGCGGTGCTCGGTGGGGTGATCGAAGCCCAGTCGGACCGCGTGCAGCCACTGTCGGCGCACCCCCAGCCGCTCGGCGAGCGTGGGGTCGGCGCCGTAGAGCACGTCGCCCACGCACGGGTGACGCAGAGCCGCCATGTGCACGCGGATCTGGTGCGTGCGTCCGGTCTCCAGCTTGATCTCCAGCAGGCTGGCGGCCCGGAAGGCCTCCTGGGTGTCGTAGTGCGTCACCGAGGGGCGACCTCCCGCCACCACGGCCCACCGGCCGTCTCCGGCGGGGTGCCGGTCGATCGGCGCGTCGACGGTGCCGCGCAGCGGGTCGGGGTGCCCCTGGACGAGCGTGTGGTACCGCTTGTCCACGGTGCGTTCCTTGAACGCCCGCTTGAGCACGCTGTAGGCGGTCTCGCTCTTGGCCACGACCATCAGGCCGGTGGTGTTGGCGTCCAGGCGGTGCACGATCCCCTGACGTTCGGCGGCGCCACTGGTCGCCACCTGGACACCGGACGCGAGCAACCCCTCCAGGACGCTCGGGCCGGTCCAGCCGACGGTCGGGTGCGCGACCACGCCGACCGGCTTGTCGACGACTATGATGTCGGCGTCCTCGTGCACGACGCGCAGCCCGGGCACGGCCTCGGGGCGCGGCACGGGAGCGGTGGGCGGCGGCGGGAGGGTGATCTCCAGCCAGGCGCCGGCCTGGACCCGGTCGGACTTGGCGGCCTCGGCTCCGTCGACCAGGACGCTGCCGTCGAGGATGAGTTCGGCCGCACGCGTGCGCGAGAGCCCGAACATGCGGGCGATCGCGGCGTCGAGGCGGTCGCCCTCCAGCCCGTCTGGCACCAGAAGGCTCCGAGTGTCGCTCACGTGCCCGTCCCCTCGTCGGCGCCCTCGTCCCGGCCGCCACCCTCCGCGGCCAGACTGCGTCCAGGTTGACGCCCCTGAACGTCAGCAGCACCACCAGGCACGCGCCGACCACCACGCACGAGTCCGCGATGTTGAACACCGGCCAGTACGGCACGCGGATGAAGTCGACGACCGCGCCGTGGAAGGGCGCCGGGTCGCGGAACAGCCGGTCCATGAGGTTCCCGGCGGCCCCGCCCATCATCAGACCGAGGGTGAGCGCCCACCAGAGGTTGCGCACGCGCAGTCCCATGTAGGCGATGACGCCGACGACGACGATGGCGATGCCGGTGAACACCCAGGTGTGGTCGGTGCCCATCGAGAACGCCGCCCCGGTGTTGTACACCAGCGTGAACCGCAGGAGGCCGCCGATGACGTCGACGCTCTCCCCCTCGGACAGGGCGGACAGCGCCCACTGCTTGGTGGCGAGGTCGGCCAGCACGGCGACGAGCGCGACCAGCAGCAGGTACGGGTACCTGCGCGGTCGCGCCGCGACGGTGTCGGGCGTGGTCATGTTGCTGTCCCCGGAGGGCTCTACCTCAGTCAGCGACGCTCCTCGCGCTGTTTGCAGGTGACGCACAGGGTGGCGCGTGGAAAGGCCTGAAGGCGTGCCTTCCCGATGGCCTGGCCGCACGACTCACAGACCCCGTAGGTTCCCGCGTCCATCCGTTCGATCGCCCGCTCGCTCTTGGAGAGCAGGTCACGAGTATTGTAGGCCAACGCCAGATCGTGTTCGCGTTGGAAGGCCTTGGCCCCGGTGTCCGCGGGGTCGTCCCCCGCGCCCTCGACCGGGTCGTTCAGGCGTGCGGCGAGCTCGTCCTCGCTCTCGCGGATCTCCTCGCGCAGGGCGGCGATCTCCTTCTGGAGCCGCTCGCTGACCTCGGCGATCTCCCCCGGTGTCCAGGGTTCCTCCCCCGGACGGACCGGCAGCCTGGCGGCTTCGGTGGCCTTCATCGCACTTCCCCTCCCAGACGGACTCGCCCGACCCCGTGCCCCGCTGACCGCGGATCCTCCCCGGTGGGCCGTGGCGCGAGCGGAAGCCTAGGCAATGCACGCCCCCAAGGCAATGATCCCAGCGGTGTGCCCCCACCTCACCTGGTCAAACGATGACCCCACCCTGGTGCTTCCCCGCCCCGGCGGGCGGGGTCTACCCGACGGCGGCGAAACCGCCGTAGTCCTCCGCGAGCGCGGCGAGGTGGGGTTCGTCGAAGACGGCCGGGCCGCCGTGGGGTCCGGTGCGCACCTCGATCACCCAGTCCGCGTCGTCGGCGTCGTCCTCCCCGGCCAGCATGTCCCGGTGCACGAAGCAGGGCTCGTAGCCCTGTTCCAGCAGCTGCTCGGCGAGCTCCTCGGCGTCGTCGCGGTCGGGCAGGCTCACGATGACCGCGCCGTCCGTGTCCTGAGCCATGGCGGGCACCCTCCCTGGGCGGTGAAACGCGCCGTGCGCCGTACGGTGCTGCGTTATCCTGACTGTCGAGGCGTCGATGGGGACGAGTATCGCTGGCCCCGACCGGACGGACACAGCCTAGACGGCCCGATCCGCCCGAGCGACCCGGGGATGGTGGGAGCCCGGGGGCACGACCAGCGTGAAGATCACCCCGGAGCCGCCGGAGGAACGGGAGCCCGTGCTCCCCAGTAGAACCGGCACCAGCGCAACGAAGAGGGATCCGCCGCCCGTCCGCCCAGCGGACCGGCCGCGGTTCCAAGGAGGGTGGTACCGCGGGGCCCTGGCCTCGTCCCTCCGTCAGGCACACCCCTGATGGAAAGGTACGACGGTGGCCAACGACCCCCGGCCCGAACCCCGCGCGCTGCCCCAGCTGCCCGCCCAGATCGATCTGCCCGCGACGGAGCGCGAGATCCTCGGCCGCTGGTCGAAGGAGAACGTCTTCCAACGCTCGCTCGACCAGACCCGCGGCGGCCCCAACTGGGTCTTCTACGAAGGCCCGCCCACCGCCAACGGCCAGCCCGGCGTGCACCACGTCGAGGCCCGCGCGTTCAAGGACGTGTTCCCCCGCTTCCGCACCATGCGCGGCTACCACGTCGACCGCAAGGCGGGCTGGGACTGCCACGGCCTGCCCGTCGAGGTCGCCGTGGAGAAGGAACTGGGCCTGTCCGGCAAGAAGGACATCGAGACCTTCGGCATCGCCGAGTTCAACGACCGCTGCCGCGAGTCGGTCCTGCGCAACGTCGACGCGTTCACCGCGATGACCGAACGCATGGGCTACTGGGTGAACATGGACGACGCCTACCGCACCATGGACCCCCAGTACGTGGAGTCCGTGTGGTGGGCGCTCAAACAGATCTGGGAGAAGGGCCTGCTGGTCCGCGACTACCGGATCAGCCCCTACTGCCCGCGCTGCGGCACGACGCTGTCCGACCACGAGCTCGCCCAGGGCTACGAGACCGTCACCGACCCCTCGGTCTACGTGCGCTTCCCGGTGACCTCGGGTCCCCTGGCCGCCCCCGAGCACCCGACATCGCTGCTGGTGTGGACCACGACCCCGTGGACGCTGGTGTCCAACACGGCCGTCGCCGTGCACCCCGACGTGGCGTACGTGGTGGCGACCGACGGCGCCGAACGCCTGGTGGTCGCCGAGCCGCTGTTCGGGAAGGTCCTCGGCGAGGGCTGGGAGCTGACCGGCGAGCGGTTCGAGGGCGATGAGATGGAGCGCTGGACCTACCGGCGCCCGTTCGATCTCGTACCCTTCGACGAGCCCGCGCACTTCGTCGTGCTCGCCGACTACGTCACGGTCGAGGACGGCACCGGTCTGGTGCACCAGTCGCCCGCGTTCGGCGGGGACGACATGGCGACCTGCCGCGCCTACGGACTGCCCGTGGTCAACCCGGTGCGCCAGGACGGCACCTTCGAGGCCGACCTGTCCCTGGTGGGCGGCGCCTTCTTCAAGGAGGCGGACGCGACCCTGGTCCGCGACCTGAAGGACCGGGGCCTGATGTTCCGGCACCAGAGCTACGAGCACTCCTACCCGCACTGCTGGCGCTGCCACACCGCGCTGCTCTACTACGCGGTCCCGTCCTGGTACATCCGCACGACGGCGGTCAAGGACGAGCTGATCGGGCAGAACGACGCCACCCACTGGGTGCCCGAGAACGTCAAGGAGGGCCGGTTCGGCGAGTGGCTGCGGGGCAACGTCGACTGGGCGCTGTCGCGCAACCGCTACTGGGGCACACCGCTGCCGATCTGGGAGTTCCCCGACGGCCGCCAGATCTGCGTCGGATCCCTGGCGGAGCTGAGCCGTCTGAGCGGGCAGGACCTGTCCGACCTCGACCCGCACCGCCCCTACGTCGACGACGTCGTCATCCCCGACCCCGACGCCGACCCCTCGCTGCCCGAGGACCAGCGGGTGGCGCGCCGCGTGCCGGAGGTCATCGACGCGTGGTTCGACTCCGGGTCGATGCCGTTCGCGCAGTGGGGCGCTCCGCACCGCGACGCCGACACCTTCCAGGAGAACTTCCCGGCGCAGTACATCTCCGAGGCGATCGACCAGACGCGCGGGTGGTTCTACTCGCTGCTGGCGGTGAGCACCCTCGTCTACGGCCGCAACTCCTTCGAGAACGTGGTCGTGCTCGGCCACATCCTCGCCGAGGACGGCCGCAAGATGAGCAAGCACCTGGGCAACGTCATGGAGCCCATCCCGGTGATGGACCGGCACGGCGCCGACGCGCTGCGCTGGTTCATGCTGGCCAGCGGTTCGCCGTGGACGGCCCGCCGGGTGGGCCACGCCGCGCTGGAGGAGATCGTCCGCAAGGTCCTGTTGACCTACTACAGCACGGTGTCCTTCTTCACCCTGTACGCCAACGCCGGCGACGGCTGGGACCACGCCCAGCTGGCGCAGGCGCCCGCGCCCGGGGAACGCCCGTTGCTCGACCGGTGGCTGCTCTCGGAGCTCAACGAGGTCGTCCGCGACGTCACCGAGGCCATGGACGCCTTCGACACCACGACCGCCGGACGCCGTCTGACCGCGTTCGTCGACGACGTGTCGAACTGGTACGTGCGCCGCTCCCGGCGCCGCTTCTGGGGCGGCGCGAGCACCCCGGAGGGCGCGTCCGCGTTCGCCACGCTGTTCGAGGCATTGGAGACGGTCACGCTGCTGATGGCGCCGATCGTGCCGTTCCTGACCGACCACGTGTGGTCGGCGCTGCGCCGTCCCGACGCGCCCGACTCGGTGCACCTGGCGCCGTGGCCGTCCGTGGACGAGGCCCTGGTCGACACCCGGCTGTCCGGGCAGATGGCGCTGACCCGGCGTCTCGTCGAGCTGGGCCGGTCCGCCCGCGTCGACTCGGCGGTGCGCACCCGCCAGCCGCTGGCCCGGGCCCTGGTGGGCGCGCCCGGGTTCACCGACCTGCCGGCGCAGCTGCGCGACCAGATCGCGGACGAGCTCAACGTCGAACGGTTGGACGCCCTGGCCTCCGTCGGGGAAGAGCTGGTGGACTACGTCGTCAAGCCGAACTTCCGCGCCCTGGGCAAGCGGTTCGCCAAGCGCACGCCGCTGGTGGCCGCGGCGATCCAGGCCGCCGACCCGGCCGAGCTGGTCACCCGGGTCCGCGGCACCGGTTGGGCGCAGGTGAGGGTCGAGGACGAGCCCGTCGACGTCAGCGCGGACGAGCTGCTGGTCACCGAGCAGCCCCGGGAGGGGTGGACGGTGGCCTCCGAGTCCGGGGAGACGGTCGCCCTGGACCTGGAGCTCACGCCGGAGCTGCGCCGTGCGGGTCTGGCGCGGGAGATGGTCAGGATGCTCCAGGAAGCGCGCAAGCGCAGCGGGCTGGAGGTCTCCGACCGGATCCACGTGTGGTGGACGGCCTCGGAGGAGACCGCTGAGCGGGCTCTGGTCGAGCACGGTGGGACGATCGCCGGCGAGGTGCTGGCCGACGCGTTCGTCGCCGGTGAGCCGGGCGAGGACCTGTACACGGTCGCGTCGGAGGAGTTCGGCGTCACCTTCGGGTTCCGCCGGGCCTGACGGCCGACGCGAACGGGCGCGCTCCCGGTGGTGGAGCGGCGCCCGTCGTGTGTTCGGGGCGGGTCGCGGCGGTCTCAGCGGACCCGGTCGGGTTCCTCGTCGCCGGGGTCGTGCGCGTCCGTGGACGCATCGTCCCGCACGGCTTCCGCGAAGGTCGGGGCGGGCGCGTTGGTCTCCTCCCGCACCGGCGCGCTGTCGTCCTCGGCCGTCCAGGGGCGGGCGGGGATGCGGTAACTGAACCGGGCGGAGGGGTCCTCCTCGCCCGGGGGCACGGGGGCGGACTCGGCGGCGGACGTGTCGTGTTCAGGGGGCTCCATGGCCGTGGACCGCTCTTCCCACGAGGGTACGGGGTCGGCGGTGTCGGGGTGATCCGGCCAGGCGGCCGACGCGGGGGTCTCCCCGCGGGGTGCGTGGCGCTCCGACTCCTCGGGACCGGTCCTTTCCGCGACCGGTCCGGTTCCGCGCCCCGGGGGCACGGAAACTTCCCCCACCGGCGTCTGGGCCGGTGCGGGCGCACGCCCCCACTCATCGGAGCGCTCGTACTGGGCCGGCGCCGTCGCGGGGACGGACGACTTCCCCAAACCGTCCGTCCCGGAACGCTCCCGGTTCGGTCCTCCCCCGCCGAACCGTCCCTGGACCACCGCCCCCACGAGGAGCAGTGCGCTGACCGCGCCGAGTCCGAGCGCGACATAGACGAGCGTGGTCTCGGCGAGCAGCAGGGCGGCCGCCATGACGGCGATGGCCGCCAGCACCGCCACGGTTGCGATGATGCTAAGGATCACGGGTCGACCAAGGCCTTTACACGCGTTGAGCCGGAGTCTTCAGTTGTTCGGAGCCGCATCGGGCCGAGCTCAGCGACGCTCGTGCGGAGCCTCGCCCGGGTGGAAGCCACCGTGCTGGGCGGGCTCGGGCTGGCCGAACGGGTTGCCGGCCGGGCCGTGCTGCTGGAGCGAGGGCGCGCCGCCGGTCTGGGGGCCCATCGTCTGGAAACCGCCCGTGGTGTTCGGGTTCGGCTCACCGGACTTGCCCTCGTCGTTGAGCTCGCGCAGCTGGCGCTCGAAGTAGTCCTTCAGGCGGCTGCGGTACTCGCGCTCGAAGTCCTTGAGCACGTTGACCTTGTGCTCCAGCTCCTCGCGCTGCTGGACGAGCGAGCCCATGACCTGACGGTGGCGCTCCTGGGCGTCACGGTCCAGGTTCTCCGATCGGGCCCTGGCCTCGCCGATGATCTGGTCGGCCTGGCGGCGCGCCTTGCCGAGGATGTCCTCGGACTCGTGCCGGGCGCGGCCCAGCGTCTCGTCCGCCTCGCGGCGGGCGTCGGAGATCGCCTGGTCGGCGGTCTGCTGGGCGAGGGCCAGGACGCGGGCGGCCGTGTCCATGTTCTCCTCGCCGCCCATGGCCAGGTTCGCACCGGTCATGCCCATCTGGGCGGGCTGGACCGGAGGTTGGGGAGCCTCGACGGCCTGCGGAGGCTGCACGGGCTCCGGGCGCATCTGCTCGACGTGCTGGGCCTCGGGACCGGCGTCCTGCTGCTGGAAGTCCTGCATGCCCGCGTTGGGGACCTTGCCCCGCAGGCACTCGGCCAGCTTGCCACGCAGTTCCTCGTTCTCCTGGATCAGCCGGTCCAGCTCGGACTCGACCTCGTCGAGAAAGGCATCGACCTCTTCTTCGTCGTATCCCGGACGGAGCCGGGTGGTACTGAACTGCTTGTTCCGCACGTCCGCGGGTGTCAGCGGCATCTTCATCTCCTTGGCGCGCTTGGGAGTCTGTCCGTAGGGACGCTACCTGATCGTGACCTTACGGCAATGCAGATCATGACCAAGACCACATAACGGAATCAGGGGCGTCTCGTTGCCCTGTGCATCCCTACGCGACGGTGGTGGCGAGGCCCGTGAGAACGTTCATCAACAACGCCACGGCGATGAAGAGGACCAGGACACTCAGGTCGAGTGCGATGCTCCCCAGCCGCACCGGCTTGATGAACCGACGCAGGAACCTCAGTGGTGGGTCGGTGATCGTGTACACGATCTCAGCGAGCACGAGCACGAACCCCGTGGGACGCCATGTCCTGGAGAAGGACTGCACCATCTCCAGGACCACTCTCGCGATCAGCACGAAAAGAAAGATCTGGAGCGCGATGAGCAGCACTGACAGGACGATACTCACGGTCGTTCCTCGACCCAATCTGTGGACGGGTGTGATGGTCTAGCTCTGATTGAAGAACCCTCGCTCAGCGATTCGCGCCTTGTCCTCGGCGGTCACCTCGACGTTCACCGGAGAGAGCAGGAACACCTTGTTGGTGACCCTCTCGATACTGCCATGGAGACCGAAGATCAGACCAGCCGCGAAGTCGACGAGACGCTTGGCGTCACTGTCGACCATCTCGGTCAGGTTCATGATCACCGGCGTGCCCTCCCGGAAGTGCTCTCCGATGGTACGCGCCTCGTTGTAGGTGCGGGGGTGGAGCGTCGTGATCCGCGCGAGATCAGCGGTGGAGGCCACCGTGGTCGAGCCGCCGCGCCGGTCGCCCGAACCCACGTAGTCGTCGGTGTCCGTCACTGCGTCGCCCCGTGCTTCCTCGCCCCGCGGAGAATCGGCGTCGCCGTCACGCCCGTCCTCCGACCCCTCGTCGAAATCGTCGAACTCATCATATTCGTCCGCATAGCGGTGATCGTAACGGTCGTCCTCCACGAGGCCGAGGTAGACCGCCATCTTGCGCATCGCGCCGGCCATCTCATACCCTCCGTCGTCCCCGCGGCCTTCACCGCAGCCAGCTCCTCCATCTTCACCCGTCACTCGCCGCCTCCGCGGGGCGGAGAGCCCTTTCGGGCGAACTCCACAGACGGGCCCCAAGGTCTATGTGGGGACATTACCCCACGATCGACGCCCGGTCGCCGAGCAACGCCGTACCGAGTCGCAGGTGTGTCGACCCGTGTGCTATCGCCGCCTCCAGGTCACCGCTCATGCCCGCCGAGATCGCCGTGGCGCCCGGGTGGCGGTCGCGCACGCGGTCGGCGACCGCGCGCAACCGGGCGAAGGCGGCCGGGGCGTCGCCCCCGCGCGGCGCGACGGCCATGACACCGCCGAGCGTGAGCGCCTCGTGCTCCTCGATCCGCGCCGCCAGGTCGAGCGCGTCCTCGGGATCGACGCCGCCGCGGGGACCGATCACCCCCGCCTGGGAGTCGGTGTCGAGGTTGACCTGGATCAGGCAGGTCAGGCGGCGCTCCGCGGCCGCCGCGCGGTCGCCCAGCGCCCGGGCCAGGCGCGCGCGGTCGACGGAGTGCACGACGTCGGCGTAACCGGCGACCGACCGGGCCTTGTTGGTCTGCAACTGGCCAA
Source organism: Nocardiopsis sp. CNR-923 (assembly GCF_001942255.1). Lineage (GTDB taxonomy): Bacteria > Actinomycetota > Actinomycetes > Streptosporangiales > Streptosporangiaceae > Nocardiopsis. The sequence continues at coordinate 66,564 of NZ_MKKC01000065.1, read as the reverse complement.
CGAAGTGCCAGGTCAGGTCGAGGTCAGCGGTATCGGCGGCCTTGGGCGCCGCCTCCTGGTCGCGGTTCTCGCCGACGTCGGTCACGCCGAGTGAGGCGAGCACCCGCACGTCGCTGGCCGGGTAGGTCTTGGTGACCGCGACCAGCGCCACCCCCGCCGGGTCGCGGTCGGCCTCGGCGCACGCCGCGTCGATCCTGGCCCGCACCGCGTCGAGGTTGGCACGGACCTGGTCGACGCGTGCGGGATCGGGCTGTGACACAGTTTCCCTTCTGTTCCCCGCGGGAGCGGGGCGGTGTGAGAGATGGTGTGCGCGGTGAAGCTCCAGGGCCTGAGGGCCCGCCATCACCGCGGGTCCAGGGTACGACCTGCGGTCCGGGCGCCCCCGAACCCGGTGGCCGGGGCGGAGTCAGTCGCGCCAGACGAAGGAGGCGAACCGTCCGGTCGGGGCGCCGCGCCGGTGGGAGAAGAGTTCGGGGCTCTCCGCCGTGCAGCGGCCGTCGGCGGTGACGGCGGTGACACCGGCGCGGCGCAGTTGGGCGGTGACGGCGGCGAGCATGTCCACGCCGGGCGTGCCCCGGCGGGTGACGCAGGCGGCCTCGGGGGTTCTCCGGGCGGTCTCGTCCCGGACGCGTTCGGGCACCTCGTAGCACTTGCCGCAGATGGCGGGGCCGAGGAGGACGGTGATCCGGTCGGTGTCAGCGCCCTGGGCGACCATGGTCCGCACCAGGTTGGCGGCGACGCCCGCTGCCGTCCCCCGGCGACCGGAGTGGGCCGCGCCCAGCACTCCCGCCTCAGCGTCGGCGGCCAGGACGGGCAGGCAGTCGGCGGCCATGGAGGCCAGGACCAGGTCGGAGCGGGTGGTGACCACCCCGTCGCAGGATCCCACGGCGCCGGGTCCGGCGGCCACGAGCACATCGGCGCTGTGCACCTGGTCCATCCACACGACGCGGTCGAGGCCGAAGCCGAGACGGCGGGCGGCGGTCTCCCGGTTGGCCAGGACCGCCTCGCGCTCGTCGCCGGAGCCGAGTCCGAGGTTGAGGGAGTCATAGGGGGGAGCGCTCACCCCGCCGGCGCGCTCGGTCACGGCGGCACGGACGCCGTGCCCCAGTTCGATGATCGTGCCCATCCGCGTCCTGGTGTCCCCTCACTCGGCCCACCCGGGCAGGTGCGGTGGTACGCGGGTCCCCGGGGGCGACGACGGCCCCGCCACGGGGCGGGGCCGCTGACTCTCCGATGCTACCGGGACCGGTTCCGGCTACTTCAGGAACTCCGGAACGTCCAGGTCGTCGGGATCGTCGAAGATGACCCTGCGCCGGGGCGTGGGCACATCGCCGCGCCGCTCGGCGGCGGAGTCGGCGACCGCGTGGACGGGGCCGCCGCGGCTTTCCCGGGCGCCAAACTCCTCCGCGTCCCGTGTGACCGGCCACTCGTGGGCCGAGGCGGTGTCGCCACCGAACTCGGCTCGGGTGTCCGGACCCGGAACCGGAGTCTCCGTGTCCTTCTCCGGGTCGGCCGGGGCCGCCGGGGCGACCGGGGTGGTCGACGCGGTCGGGGCACTCGGCGCGGGTCGCTCCCGCTCCTTCGGCTGGACCGGCTGGCCGATCGGGCGCGCCGGCTCCGGAGCCGCGGTCGGCTCGGGACGCGTCGGAGCGGTCCAGTGCACGGTGCCGGCCGTCGCCCCTCCCGTGTCCGCGGACGCCCGCTCGCGCGGTGTCGCCTGGACGGACTCGGGGATCGCTTCCGGGGCGGCGGCCTCAGGAGGGTCCACGGCACGGTGCTCCCGTGCCGGCGCCCCGTTGGCGCCCGGTTCGTCGAAGCCCGCGGCGATGACCGTGACCCGCACCTCGTCGCCGAGCGCGTCGTCGATGACGGCTCCGAAGATGATGTTGGCCTCGGGCGCCGCCGAGTTGGCCACCAGTTGCGCGGCCTCGTTGATCTCGAACAGCCCCAGGTCGGAGCCGCCCTGAATGGACAGAAGGACCCCGTGGGCGCCGTCTATGCTTGCCTCCAGCAGCGGTGATGAGATGGCCATCTCCGCCGCCGCGACGGCCCGATCGTCCCCGCGCGCGGACCCGATGCCCATGAGGGCGGATCCGGCGCCCGACATGACCGACTTCACGTCCGCGAAGTCCAGGTTGATCAGGCCGGGGGTGGTGATGAGGTCGGTGATGCCCTGAACACCCGAGAGCAGGACCTGGTCGGCCGCCTTGAAGGCGTCCAACACACTGACCTGGCGGTCGGAGATGGACAGCAACCGGTCGTTGGGAATCACGATGAGTGTGTCGACCTCCTCACGGAGCATCGCTATCCCCGACTCGGCCTGGGTGGCCCGCCGCTTGCCCTCGAAGCCGAAGGGGCGGGTGACCACGCCGATGGTGAGGGCGCCCAGGGAGCGGGCGATGTTGGCGACCACGGGCGCGCCTCCGGTGCCCGTGCCACCGCCCTCGCCCGCGGTGACGAAGACCATGTCGGCCCCCTTGAGGACCTCCTCGATCTCCTCCCGGTGGTCCTCGGCGGCCTTGCGGCCGACGTCGGGGTTGGCTCCGGCTCCCAGGCCGCGCGTGAGTTCACGGCCGACGTCGAGCTTGACGTCGGCGTCACTCATCAGCAGCGCCTGGGCATCGGTATTGATGGCGATGAACTCGACGCCCTTGAGCCCCTCTTCGATCATTCGGTTGACGGCGTTGACACCGCCGCCGCCGATGCCGACGACTTTGATGACCGCGAGGTAGTTCTGCGGTGCTGCCACGACGAGGGGCCTTTCCGCTCGCATGAGCCGATCCGTGGGCGCGTCCGGGGCCAGGGCCGCCGGAGAACGCCTCGGGTTCGGCATCCGGTTTACTCCATGTGCGTTTCGGGTTCCCCCGCACCGCGGCGTCCACGACGCGGGTGTCCGAGGACCCGGGGCCACCCGGAGCCGCTCCGCGTCCGACCCTTCGGCCGGCGCCGTCCGTCCGCTGGACGGATCACGGTTCCTGCGTCCCCCGAAAAGCGTGTTTTGCTACGTTCTTGACGATGGTTGTGCTTCCCGACAGTAAGCGGACTGCCGAGTACGGGCAACCGATGCTGGGGTCAGCCTAACCGCGCATAACACGAGGAAGCGATGTGCGCACCCGGCGCGTCGCGTCTGGAATGTCCGCGCCGGTCGGTAAAGCGTCCGGTGAGGGCCCCCGCCGTGCTCCCGCACGGCGTCCGAACCGCCGACACCGTTCCTTTTCCGCCCCCTGGTCACCACTTCACCGAACGATGGCCAGGTCAGGTGTGCTCACGTCGTAGATCCGCCCGTCCTCGGGCGGGTGCTCGCGCATGAGGACGCGCAGGACCTCGCTCTTGTCGGACGTGGCGGAGGGGTCTCCCCACTCCACGAGCGATCCGTCACCGAGGTCGAGGACGATCGCGTCGGTCTCGGTGGCGTCGATGAGCTGGACCTGTGCCAACAGGGAGCCCGGGGCACGTTCGACGACGTCGGCCGCGGCCCGGACCGCCTCGTTGCCCTCGACCTCGCCCGTCACACGCACCACGGGATGGGTGCCGGGACGGGTCGGCGAGTCCTCGATGCGCACGCCGTCCCCGTCCACGAGCCGGTACTCGCCCCCGGCCCGAACCGCCAGCAACGGCTGGCGCTCGACGACCTCCACACGCAGGGTGGCGGGCCAGCCGCGCGACAGCGTGGCCGACTCCACCAGATCGACGGCCTCGGCCCGCCGCGCGCCCGCCGCCAGATCCACCCGGATCAGCGGGGTGCCGGTCGCCACGTCCACGGCGGCCACGACCTGCTCGCGCGAGACGCGGTCCAGACCGGTGACGGACACCTCGCGCACGACGAGCAACCGGGATCCGAGCAGGCCCCAGGTGACGACGCAGACCAGGGCGACCACCAGCAGCGCCACGAAGGCGAGCTTCCACGGGTCTGACCCGCGACGCGGCCTTCCGCCCGGCTTCGGAGCCGCCTTAGGGTCCGTCCCGGGTTCCGCCGTCGCCCCGCCCCGGTCAGCGCTCACGTGTCTCCCCCCGCTCGCTTTGGGCTCGCACTTCGCTCGTCCCCGACTCCGCGGCCCGCCTCGTCCCGCGCGACCCCGACTGCGCCCGAACGGCCTACCCGGCCGCGATCTCGGCGGTCCGGGCGCGCGCCTCCACGATCAGCGGCCCCAGTTCGGTGACGTCGCCCGCGCCCATGGTGAGCACGATGTCACCGGGTCGGGCCAGTTCGGCCACGCGGCGCACGACCTCGTCCCGACCGGGCACGTACCACACGCGGTCGTGGGAGACGCGCGAGGTGATCAGCTCTCCGGTCACCCCCGGCTCGGGGTCCTCCCGGGCGGCGTAGACCTCCATCACCACGACCTCGTCGGCCAGGCTCAGCGCCGCGGCGAACTCGTCCGCGAAGAAACGGGTGCGGCTGTACAGGTGCGGCTGGAACAGCGCGACCACCCGACCGACGGGCAGGCCCTGCTCCGCCGCCTCGTCGGCGACCGACTCCAGCGCGGCGCGGGTGGCGCGCAGGTCGGCCTCGATCTCGGTGGGGTGGTGGGCGTAGCTGTCGTAGACCGCCACCCCTTCCGCCTCGCCCTTGAGCTCGAAGCGGCGCGCGGCGCCGGCGAAGTCGGCGATGCCCTCCACCGCCACCTCCAGGTCGTGGCCGAGTTCGTCGGCGACCACGAGCGCCGCGGCCGCGTTGAGCACGTTGTGCCGTCCCGGGACCGCCAGGGTGCCGTCGATGGGCTCCCCTCCCGCGGTCTGGATGGTGAAATCGGTGGTGAAGCCGCGCGCGACCGTCCGGGTGATCCGGTGGTCGGCGTCGGCCGCCTCCCCGTAGGTCACGACGCGCTTGCCGCGCTCCCGGGCGATCTCGGCGACCCGCCGGGCGCCGGGGTCGTCGACTCCCACGACCAGGGTGCGCTCGACCCGGTCGACGAACGAGGCGAAGTTGGCGTGGATCTCGTCCAGGCCGCTGTAGTTGTCCAGGTGGTCGGCCTCGACGTTGGTGACCACGGCGATCCTCGGGGAGAGCATGAGGAAGGATCCGTCGCTCTCGTCGGCCTCGACCGCGATGGCCGGGCCGATCCCCGCGTCGGCGCCCAGGCCCGTGGTGACCAGCTTGCCGCCGATCACGTAGCCGGGGTCGGCGCCCATGTGCTGGAGGACCACGGCGATCATGGACGTCGTGGTGGTCTTGCCGTGCGTCCCGGACACGGCGATCCCCTCGCGGCCCAGCAGGAGCGCGCCCAGGGCCGCCGCCCTCGGCAGGATCCGCAGGCCGCGGCGGCGCGCCTCGACGAGTTCGGGGTTGTCGTCGCGGATCGCGGAGGAGACGACGAGCGTCTCGGCGGCGCCCAGGTGGTCGGCCGCGTGGCCGACGTGCGTCGTGGCGCCCATCTCCTCCAGTTCGCGCAGGGTCTCGCTGTCACGGGCGTCGCTGCCCGAGACCTCGACCCCGGACTGAAGCAGGACGCGGGCGATACCGGACATGCCGGCACCGCCCAGGCCGATGAAGTGGGTGCGGCCGAGCTTGTCCACCGGGACCGGTTCGGTCGGTTCGACGAGGCTCATCGGATGTCCTTCCCGTCGTCCTGGAAGACCTCGTCACCGTCACCGTCGTCGATGGGGAGGTCGGGGGTGGGGCGGTCACCGCGGGCGATCGCCATCACCTCGCGGGCGAGTTCGGTGTCGGCGTCGCGGCGGCCCATCCGGGCGGCCGCCTCGGACATGGCCACGACCCGGTCGGTGTCGGTCAGCAGCGGGATGAGCCGACCCGTGATCCACTCGACCGACACGTCGGCGTTGTCGACCATGACGCCGCCGCCCGCCTGGACGATCGGCTCGGCGTTCAGGGACTGTTCCCCGTTGCCGATGGCCAGCGGGACGAAGGCCCCGGGCAGGCCGACGGCGGTGAGCTCGGCGCAGGTCATCGCGCCGGAGCGGCACATCGCCACGTCGGCTGCGGCGTAGGCCATGTCCATCCGGTCCACGTAGGGGACGGCGACGTAGGGGACGCCGTCCTGGGTCAGGTCCTGGGGCTCGGCGGCGTTCTTGGGGCCCACGACGTGCAGGACCTGCACTCCGGCGGCCCGGAAGTGGGGGATGGCGGCGAAGGCGGTCTCGTTGATGCGCTGGGCGCCCTGGGATCCGCCGAAGATCAGCAGGGTGGGCAGGTCGTGGCGCAGACCGAAGTAGGCGCGTGCCTTGTCTCCCACGGCCAGCCGGTTGAGCCTGGTGATCTGCTCGCGTAGCGGGATGCCGACGTAGCGGCCGTTGCGGATCTGGGTGTGCGGGTGTCCGGTGTACACGTGGGGGGTCAGCCGCGCCCCGAGCCGGTTGGCCAGCCCCGGGAGGGGGTTGGCCTCGTGCACGATGATCGGGAGGCGCCGGCGCGCGCGGCCAGGTAGCCGGGGGTGGCCACATACCCGCCGAAGCCGACGAGGACGTCGGCCTGGAGCCGGTCCAGGTGCTCTCCGGCGGCGCTGAGCGCTCCCGCGAGCTTGCCGGGGACCGTGAGCAGTTGGGGGGTGAGCTTGCGCGGCAGGGGGACCGCGGGGATCAGACCGAGCTCGTATCCGCGCATGGGGACCAGCCTGGTCTCCAACCCCCGCTCGGTGCCCAGACACAGGATCTCCGTGCTGGGATCGACGCGCCGCAGCGCGTCGGCAAGGGAGAGTGCGGGCTCGATGTGCCCGGCCGTGCCGCCTCCGGCTAGGGCTACCCTCATGGTCGCCGATTCCTCCTTGGCCGGTCACCCGCCGGGACCGGTCCGCTCCTGTGCTTGGCCGTCGTCCTTGCGCCACGGTTCCCGCGGGGGCCGCGCGCCGTGGTGGAACGCCTGGTGACGGTGGCGCCGCCCCGCTTGTGCACCGAGGCGCCGACATTCTCCAGGCCCAGCCAGCTTAGGGCCCTTTGGAGCCTACTGGGGCCCCGGGCCGCCAGGGCCTTTCGCGCCTGGGGCTCGGACTTGGCCAGCGCGAGCAGCACGCCGAGCGCCAGCATGGTCGGCACGAGCGACGAACCGCCGTAGGAGACCAGGGGCAGCGGGATGCCGGTGACGGGCACGAGGCCGATGACGGCGGCGATGTTGATCATCGCCTGGCCGAGGATCCACGCGATGACGGCGACGGCCGCCAGTCGCGCGAAGGGCTCCTCGACCCGCCGGGCCACCCGCAGGCCGGCGTAGCCCAGCACCCCGAACAGGGAGACGACGACGAGCGTGCCGATCAGACCGAACTCCTCGCCGATGATCGCGAAGATGAAGTCGGACTCGGCGAAGGGCAGGAAGCCCCACTTCTCCCGACTGGCGCCGATGCCGACGCCGAACACCCCGCCGGTGCCCAGCGCGTACAGCCCGTGCAGCGACTGGAAGCCGTCCCCGGTGGGGTCGGCGCCGGGGTCGAGGAAGGCCGTGACGCGGGTGATGCGGTAGGGCTCGATCGCGATGATGATCACGGCGAGCGCCAGCACCAGGCCGAACATCGCCACGAACATCCGGCCTGGCGCGCCGACCACCCACAGCAGGGCCAGGAAGACCAGCAGCAGGACGAGCGTCGTGGACAGGTCGGAGCCGAGCAGCACCAGCAGCGCGAGCAGGCCGACACCGGGCAGCAGCGGGAACAGCAGGTGCCGCCACTCGGTCATCTCGCGCAGTTCCTCGCGACGGGCGAGCACGTTGGCGCCCCACAGGGCGAACGCGAGCTTGGCGGGCTCCGAGGGCTGGATGGTCAGTCCGCCGATCTCCAGCCAGCGCATGGCGCCGTTGACCTCGGTGCCCTGGAACGCGGTGAGCAGGAGCAGGAGGACGGAGATGATCATCGCCGGATAGCCCGCGATGCGGAACACCGTGAGGGGCAGGTGGGAGGCGACGATCATGAGCGGCAGGCCGATGCACGCCGACACCATCTGGCGCTGGAACATCGAGAAGGCGGAGCCCGTCTCGGTGATCGAGTTGACCATCGTGGACGACAGCACCATGACCAGGCCCAGGGCGATGAGCATCACCCCGGTGCCCAGCACCAGGTAGTAGGAGGTGAGGGGACGGTCGAGGGACCGCGCCCACTCGCGCCACAGTGCGCGTTCACGCCCGCCGGTCGCCGCGCGCCCTCGGGGCCGGGCCATCCCTGGGACCGTTGTCGTCGCCATCCACACCCTCCGCACGATTCGCGCCTCAATAGTGGCGCACGGGCACGCGCGGGAGCGCGGACATTTTCCGCGTGTTGGCCATCTTTGGCGCTCGGGAGGGTGGTACCGAGCACACCGGTGGGCCCCCGCACGCACGATGGTCGCGCAAGGGAAGCGTGCGGCTACTCAGCGTCGCCGCTCGACGGCTTCGGTGAAGAACCGGCCCCGCTCGGGGTAGTTGGTGAACATGTCCATGGAGGCGGCGGCGGGCGCCAGCAGCACCGTGTCACCCTCCTCGGCCAGGTCCGCGGCCGCGGCCACCACCGCGTCCATGACGGTGTGCCCCTCGGGCGCGTCCGCGGCCGGGCCCAGGACCTCGACCACCGGGACGTCGGGCGCGTGCTCGACCAGGGCCTCGCGCAGCCGCGCCCGGTCCGCGCCGATGAGGACGACGCCGCGCAGGCGGTCGGCGGCCGCGGCGACCAGGTCGTCGACGTCGGCGCCCTTGAGCAGGCCGCCCGCGATCCACACCACAGGGCGGAAGGCGCTGAGCGAGGCCGCCGCCGCGTGCGGGTTGGTGGCCTTGGAGTCGTTGACGTAGTCGACGCCGTCCACCGCGGCCACGTGGGCGATGCGGTGCGGTTCGGGGACGAACGCGGTCAGTCCGGCCCTGACCGACTCCGCCGCGGCCCCGATCGACCGGGCCAGCGCGGCTGCGGCCAGGGCGTTGGCGACGTTGTGCGGCGCGGCGGGGCGCACGTCGGCGAGGCGGGCCAGCTCCTCCGCGGTGCTGTGCGGCTCCGCGACGAACGCGCGGTCCACCAGCAGATCCTCGACCACGCCCAGCTCCCCCGCCCTCGGGGTGCCCAGACCGACGCCGACCAGCGGCGTGTGCGGGTCGCCGTCCTCCTCGGCCAGGCGCACCGACCAGGGATCGGCGGTGTTGACCACGCGGACGGTGCCGCTCGCGTACACCCGGCCCTTGGCACGGGCGTAGGCGGTGAGACCGCCGTGCCAGTCCAGATGGTCGGGGGCCACGTTCAGCACGACGGCCGCGTGCGGCCGCACGGTGCGGGACCAGTGCAGCTGGAAGCTGGACAGCTCGACCGCCAGGACGTCGTGGACGCGTCCGTCCGCGTCGGGCAGGACGGCGTCGATGACAGGCGTGCCGACGTTGCCGACGGCCAGCGCGTCGCGACCGTCGGCCAGCAGCATCGCCTCCAGCATGCGGACGGTGGTGGTCTTGCCGTTGGTGCCGGTGACCGCGAGCCAGACCTGGTCGGCGGGCTTGAGCCGCCAGGCCAGTTCGACGTCGCCGATGACCTCGATCCCGGCCTCGAAAGCTCGGACCAGCAACGGGGAGTCCGGGCGCCAACCCGGCGAGGTGACGACCAGGTCGCAGCCCTCGGGCAGGGGGGTGCGGCCGAGGACGACCTCGGCTCCGGCGTCGGTCAGCTCGGCCGCGACCGCGCGCGTGGTGTCGTCGTCGCGGCCGTCGACGACGACCACGCGGGCGCGCGGGCCAGGAGCGCGCGGGCGGCGGGGGGGCCGGAGACGCCCAGTCCGGCGACGCAGACCGTGCGGCCGGCGAGGGCGGGCGCGGTTGGGTTCTCGTGGTCGGGCACGGCGCTACCTCGGCATCCATTCGAGGTAGAAGAGTCCGATGGCGATCGCCACGAACAGGCCCTGGATGATCCAGAAGCGGATCACGATGGTCGTCTCGGCCCACCCCTTGAGCTCGAAGTGGTGCTGGAGCGGAGCCATCCGGAAGACGCGCTTGCCGGTCAGGCGGAACGAGCTGATCTGGATCATCACGGACAGGGTGATGATGACGAACAGACCGCCGATGAGCAGCAGCAGGAGCTGGGTGCGGGTGGTGATGGCCAGGCCGACGATCAGTCCGCCCAGGGCCAGGGAACCGGTGTCGCCCATGAAGATCTTGGCGGGCGGGGCGTTGAACCACAGGAAGGCGATGCACGAGCCGAGGACGGCGGAGGCGACGACGGCCAGGTCGAGGGGGTCGCGGACCGTGTAGCAGTTGGTGGCCAGGTAGGACACGCAGGACTGGCGCAGCTGCCAGTTGCCGATGATGACGTAGGCGACCAGCGACAGGATGGTCGCGCCCGTGGCGAGGCCGTCCAGGCCGTCGGTGAGGTTGACCGCGTTGGAGAAGCCGACGATGAGGAACAGCGCCCACAGGATGAACAGCGGGAGCATCAGCGCGGGACCGAAGTCGCGCAGGAAGGACAGGCTGGGGGCGGCCGGGGTGTAGGAGTACCCGTTGGGGAACTGGGTGACCCCGTAGGCGAAGCGACGCCGACGATGGCCTGGCCGATCATCTTGGCGCCGCTGCGCAGGCCCAGGCTGCGGCGCTTGTAGATCTTGATGAAGTCGTCGAGGAAGCCGACGCAGCCCATGCCGGCGAAGAGGAACATCACCAGCAGGCCGGATGCGGTGGGACCGGTGGCGGCGGGCTGGAGCAGCCAGAGCACCAGGTGCGACCCGAAGTAGCCGACCAGGGCGCCGAGGATGATGACGATGCCGCCCATGGTGGGCGTGCCCTGCTTGGTCTTGTGGCCCTCGGGCCCGTCGTCGCGGACCTCCTGGCCGAACTTGAACCGGTACAGGAGCTTGATCAGCGGCGGCATCAGCGCCATGGACACGACGAGCGAGAGCGCCGCCGCGATGGAGATGCCGATCACTGGACATCACCCTTGGTGATGAGGTCGATAACCCTTTCGAGCGCTGCCACCCGCGATCCCTTCACAATGACGACGTCTCCTGCGCGCATCCGCTCGCGCACCGCCGAGGCGGCCGCCTCGGCGTCCGGCACCCGGACGGTCTCGCCACGCCACCGCCCCTCCCCGGCGGCGCGCTCGGCGCCGACGGCGATGCCCTCGGCCTCCTCGCCGACCACGACCAGGTGGGACACGCCCGTGCGGGCCGCCAGCTCACCGACCCGCTCGTGCTCCGCGCGACCGTCCTCACCGAGTTCGGCCATGTGGGCGAGCACCGCGATGGAGCGCCGGTCGCGGGCGAGGGCGCCGAGGGTGGCCAGGGCCGCCCGCATGGACTCGGGATTGGCGTTGTAGGCGTCGTTGACGAGCGTGGCGCCGCCGTGCTCGGTGACCTCCATGCGCCACCGGCTCACCGGGGTCGCCGCGCCCAGGGCATCGGCGATCGCCGCGATGTCCATGCCGAGTTCGTCGCGACCGCGGCGGTCGCCAACGCGTTGTGTACCTGGTGGGCGCCGACGAGCGCCAACCGCACCGGGGCGGACTCGCCGCCCAGGTGGAGTGTGAAGGACGGGGCCCCGGTCGACCCCAGGACCACGTCGGTGGCGCGCACGTCGCGTCCTCGCCGAGGCCGTAGGTCACCACGCGGGCCTCGGTGCGGGACGCCATGGCGCGCACGCGTGGGTCGTCGGCGTTCAGGACGGCCACGCCGCCCCCGCCGCGCCGCGCGTCGCCGGGAGGGAGCGACTCGACGAGTTCGCCCTTGGCCTGGGCGATCGCGTCGCGGTCCCCGAACTCGCCCATGTGCGCGCTGCCCACGTTGAGCACGACGCCGATCCTCGGGGGCGCCACACGGCACAGGTGGGCGATGTGCCCGATCCCGCGCGCGGCGACCTCCAGCACGAGGTGGCGTGTGCCGGTGTCGGCTCGCAGCACCGTGAGCGGATGGCCGATCTCGTTGTTGAACGAGCCGGCGGGAGCGACCGTGGGACCGAGCCGCCCGACGACCTGAGCGATGAGGTCCTTGGTGGTGGTCTTGCCGGACGACCCGGTGACCCCGACGACCTCGGCGGCGTCCGCTCCCCGTCGGGGATCGGAGAGCTCCCTGGACACGTGCGCGGCCAGGCGGGCCAGCGCCGCGACGACCTCGTCGTCCCCCCCGTCCACCAGCAGGTGTGGGGCGTCGACGGGTCGGGACGCCAGAACGACCGCCGCCCCCGCCTGGACGGCCGCGTCGGCGAAGTCGTGCCCGTCGGCGCGTTCGCCGGTCAGGGCGACGAAGAGCGCTCCCGGCGCGGCCTGGCGCGAGTCGATGACGACCGGGCCGTCCACGACGGCGTCGGGGCGCGCTGGTCCGCCGATGGCGGTCTGGGTGATCTCGGCGATCCGATCGAGCGTGAGCGCGATCAAACCCACTCCTCATGTCAGGCCCGGCTCACGGCGCGCAGGGGCGCTTGGCCACCGGCCGGAGTTTCAGGTCAGGGGATGGCACCGCGGTCACCGTGCGCGCGACGGCGCGCGGACCTCGCCACGGAACGGCACACGCCGCTGCCGTGGGAGCCACTGCGGCACGTTTCCGGGCTGCGATTGCCGGACCCACCTTAGAACATGTTGAGGTGTCCGAGGTCCTGTCGGGGCCCGTGTAGAGCAATATGCGCCACTTCGTGACCGTCCTACCGTGACGCGCCACGCGACCAGACGGCGCACCCCCGTGGACGCGTCCGGGGCGGGGCCGAGGCCGCGCCCCGGGGGCGTCCGATCGGTCACGTCCGGGCCTGGAGCTCCGTCAGCCCTCGTCAGGAACCCTGTGGATGTGTTGCAGGGCGTCGCCCAGGCGTTCACGGGCACTGACCCCGCACCGGTCCCGCAACGCCTCCCGCAGCACCTCGCGGTCGTCGAAGGGCAGGACCTCGCCCCTGACGTACTGGCCGGTCTCGTGGCCCTTGCCCGCGACGACGATCACGTCGCCCGTGCGGGCCCCGGCCACGGCCAGGCGGATCGCCTCGGCCCGGTCGAGTTCGACGGTGACGCGCGCGCGGGCGTCCTCGGGCACCTTGACCACGCCTTCGAGCATCGCGGTGGCGATGGTGACGGGGTCCTCGCTGCGAGGGTTGTCGTTGGTGATGACCAGGTGGTCGGCCAGGCGCGCCGCCGCCTCGCCCATGAGCGGGCGCTTGGCGCGGTCGCGGTCGCCGCCGCAGCCGACCACCATGGTCAGCCGACCCCGGGTGGTGGTGCGCAGGGAGGTCAGGACCGCCTCGATCGCGCCCGGTTTGTGCGAGTAGTCGACGATCGCGGTGAAGTCCTGGAGCGCGCCCGGCACGTCGCGGACGTCGACGGACTCCATGCGTCCGGGCACGCCGGGGGCGGCGGCCACGCCCGCGATGGCGGTCTCCAGGGGCAAGCCCGCCTCGACCAACCCCACGACGGCGGCCATGGCGTTGGAGACGTTGAACGGACCGGGCAGGGCGACGGAGGCGTCGGCCTCCATGCCGCCGGGGCCGACGATACGGAAGGTGCTGCCGGTGGCGCCCAGCCGGACGTCGACGGCACGCCAGTCGGCCGCCAGGCCGCCCGCTTCGGGGGCCGCGTCGGAGAAGCCGTCCACCCCGAACGTGGTGACGGGCACGGCGCCGTCGCCGCGGACCATGTCGACGAGGGCGCGGCCGAACCGGTCGTCGGTGTTGACGACGGCGATGTCGCAGTACTCCGGGGTGAACAGGCGCGCCTTGGTCTCGAAGTAGTCGCGCAGGTCGGAGTGGAAGTCCAGGTGGTCCTGGGACAGGTTGGTGAAGATGGCCACGTCGTAGCGGGTGCCGCCGACCCGGCCCAGGGCGAGGGCGTGGCTGGAGACCTCCATGGCGGCGGCGGTGACGCCGCGTTCGCGCATGAGAGCGAACAGGCCGTGCAGGTCGGTGGCCTCGGGGGTGGTGAGCGAGGAGGCGACGCGCTCGTCGCCCACGCGCATCTCGACGGTGCCGACCAGACCGGTGCGCATCCCGGCCCGGCGCAGACCCGACTCGACCAGGTAGGTGATGGTGGTCTTGCCGCTGGTTCCGGTGGTGCCGACCAGGAGCAGGTCCTGGGCCGGATCGCCGAAGACCCATCCGGACGCGGTCCCGAGCGCGGCCCGCGCGTCCGGGACGACCAGCACCGGCAGACCGGCGGCCGACGCCCGCTCGGCCCCGTCCGCGTCGGTGAGGACGGCGGCGGCTCCCGCCTCGGCCACCTGGGCGGCGAAGTCGGCGCCGTGGGCGCGCCTGCCGGGCAGTGCGGCGTACAGGTCGCCGGGGCGGACCCGGCGGGAGTCGTGGGTGATGCCGCGGACGTGCACCTCCTCGCCGGGCACCTCGGCGGTGTCGTCGGCGCCCGGCCCCGGGCGCAGCAGTGTGGTGTCCGGCCCGAGCAGCGCCGCGAGGGCGGACAGCGGACGGAGTTGGGTGTGTTCAGGTCGCATTACCGGTGGCACGTGTGGAGGTTAACGGCTGTGGGCGACCGCTCGGTAATTTCCACGCTGCGATCGGCCCGGTTTCTCCGCGTGGGCGTTTGTCCCAGGTTACGCCGCGTGCGCGCGGGCGGCGGGCCGCGGCCGCTCGGTACGGTGGGGGGAACGCTGGGAGGAGCCCATGGACCGAGGCGCGGTGGGCGGGCGACCACTGGTGCTCGACGGCGGACTGGCGACCCGGTTGGAGGCCTACGGTCGCGACCTGGGCGGCGGGCTGTGGTCGGCGCGGTTGCTGGCGGAGGAGCCGGAACTGGTCCGCCGGGTGCACCGGGACTACTTCGAGGCGGGCGCGACGTGGCGATCGCCGCCGGGTACCAGGCGACCGCGGCGGCGTTCGCGGCCCGGGGGTTCGGCGAGGCCGAGTCCCGGGCTCTGGTCGTGCGGTCGGTGGATCTGGCGCGCGCCGAGCGGGACGCGTTCGGCGCGGGGTTGGTCGCCGCGGGTGTGGGTCCCTACGGGGCGGCGTTGGCAGACGGGTCGGAGTACACCGGCGACTACGACCTGGACGAGGACGGGCTGGTGCGCTGGCACCGAGAGCGCTGGGAACTGCTGACCGGCGCCGGGGCCGACCTGGTGGCGTGCGAGACCATCCCGTCGCTGGACGAGGCCAGGGCTCTGGCCCGGCTGTTGGGCCAGACCCCTGGGGTACGCGCGTGGATGAGCTTCTCGTGCCGGGACGGGGCGCGGATCAGCGACGGCACCCCGATGGCGCGGGTCGCCCGGGAGCTGGCGCCGTGGCACGCGGACGGGCGGCTGGTGGCGGTCGGGGTCAACTGCACGGCGCCCAGGTTCGTGCCGTCCCTGGTGCGGGCGGTGGCCGCCGCGGGACTGCCCGCGGTCGCCTACCCCAACTCGGGCGAGGCGTGGGACGCGCGGCGCGGCCGGTGGACGGGGACGAGCGCTCCCGGGGAGTTCGGGGCCGCCGCCGTCGGCTGGTGCGCGGCGGGGGCCGTGTTCGTGGGCGGGTGCTGCCGTACCGGCCCCGAGCACGTGCGCGCGATCCGCGCCCGCGTGGACGAGCGTTTCGGGCGCCGCGGGGTTCGTGAGAACGTGCCCGCGCCGCGGGCGTCCGCAGGAGGGGAGAGCGCGGTCCAAGACGGTCCGGACGGTGCTGGGCGACGGGCGGGACGAGGCGGAGCGGAGGCCCGACAGCCACCCCCCGGCCCTGCTCGTCAGCCCTCCTCGTCCTCGAAGAGGCGGATGGCGGGCGGCTCGGTGTCCGTGGGCGGGATCCGCATCGACCGCAGCGCGAAGGACATGATGTCGTTGAACACCGGCCCGGCCGCCTCCCCGCCGTAGTAGGACTCCTGCGGGTTGTGCAGGACCACCTGGACGACCAGCTCGGGGTCGTCGGCGGGGGCGAACCCGGCGAACGTCGCGGTGTAGGCGCCGCGCTCGTAGCGGCCGGTCTCGGGGTCGATCCGGTTGGCGGTACCGGTCTTGCCCGCCACCCGGTAGCCGTCGATGCGGGCCTGGGGCGCGGTTCCCTCGTCGCTGGTGACCGCCTCCAGCATCAGCGCGAGCTGCTCGGCGGTCTCCCCGCTGACCACCCGGCGCCGCTCGCCCGCCTCGGCGGCGGTGAACTCGCCCTCGCTGTCCACGGTCCCGGCGACGACGCGCGGCTCGGCCCGCACGCCGCCGTTGGCGATGGTGGCGTACACCGACGCCATCTGCGCGGCGTTGACCGACAGGCCGTGGCCGATGGACACCGACGGCAGCTGGGTGCCCCACCAGTCCTCGGGGTCGGTGAGGATGCCCGCCTCCTCGCCGGGCAGCGCGAGCCCGGTGGGCTGGCCAAGACCGAACAGTTCCAGATAGGAGTGCAGGACCCCCGCGCCGACCTGGTCGGCGATCTGGATGGTGCCCACGTTGCTGGACTGGGCCATGACGCCGTTGACCGTGAGCCGCTGGGTCCCGCGGTTGCTGGAGTTGCGGAAGGTCTGGTCGTAGTACTGGATGGCGTAGGGCACGGTGTACACGGTGTCGGGGGTGGTGGCCCCCTCCTCCAGGGCCGCGCCCATCGTGATGACCTTGTTGGTGCTGCCGGGTTCGAAGGTGTCGTGGACCGCGCCGTTGGCCCAGTCCTGCGGGCTGGCGTCGGAGATGTCCTCCTGGGAGTAGGTCGGGTAGTCGGCCATCGCGAGGATCTCGCCGTCCGGGCGCATGACGATGGCGCTGCCGCCCTCGGCCCCCAGCTCCTCCACCCGCTCCGCCAGGACCTGGGCGGTGTACCACTGGAGGTCGCGGTCCAGCGTCAGGCGCACGTCCTGGCCGGGGACCGGCTCGCGGACCAGACCGCCCGCCATGGGGATCTGGGTGCCGTCGCTGCCGACCTCGACCTGGCGCTTGCCCTGTTCTCCGGCGAGGGTGGAGTCGAGGTAGCCCTCCAGCCCCTCCAGGCCGTAGCCCTCGGAGCCGACGAAGCCCACGAGGTCGGCGGCGCCGGTCTCGTCGGGGTACACGCGGCGGTAGTCGACCTGGGAGCCCACGCCGGACAGGCTCAGATCGCGCAGGTCCGCCCAGTCCCGGGGCAGCACTTCGGTGGCCACGACCTGGTACCGGCTGGGGCGGGCGTCCACGCGTGCGGTGACCTCGACCTCGTCCAATCCGAAGCGGGCGACGAGTTCGTCGATGAGCTGGTCGCGCTCGTCCTCCTCCACCTCCTCGGGGTCGACGAAGACCGTGCGCACCTCCACCGAGAGCGCGAACGGGTTGCCGTCGGCGTCGGTGATCTGGCCGCGCAGTGTGGGGATGTCGATGGTCTGGAGCCGCAGGTTGGCCGCGGCCTCGGCGAAGGTGTCGGCCTGAAGACCCTGGATCTGGACCAGTCGACCGGCGAACAGGAGCAGGATCACGACGATCAGCACACCGCCGACCTTGACGCGCTTGTGCGGGTCGCCGCGGCGGAAGGTCCGTCTGAGCAGCGGCGGGGGCGGCGGGGCGGCCCGGCGGCGCTCCGGGGCCCGCTCTCGGCGGGCGCCCCTGCCCGGACGGCCCCCGGAGCGGGTGCCGGCGCCTGGCAGACCGCCCCCGGCGGGGCGGCTGGACGACTTGCGGGGGCGCTTGTCGGGCCGCGACCCCGACCGTCCCGTCGCCCCCGGACGCTGGGGGCCGCGCGGACGGCGGTCACCCGAGGGGCTCACTCGGTGCTCCCGGTCCCGCCGAGGACCTCACCGCTGTCCCGGTCCAGGAAGCGCGGGGCCTCCTCCGGCTGCTCCATACCGAGCTCCTCGGCCTCCTGCGCGATGCGCTCGGAGCTCTCCAGGTGCGCGACCCGGTCCCGCCACTGCTGCTGGGCGTAGGCCAGTTCGCGGTTCTCGGCCTGGAGCCGGGTGATGGTGAAGGCCTCCTGGGCGATGACGCCGCGCAGCACGAGGAGGCTGACCAGGGCTCCGGCGAGCAGGCACAGGACGAGCAGGACGAACGGGATGCGCGGCGCGCGCCCCTGCCCGGCCGCGTCGCGCGCGGCCGGCTCGGCGCCGCGCCCACGGGCGTCGGATCGCGCCGACCGCGTCCGCCCGGCGCCCTCGTCCCGGTCGGGCGCGCGGCGCGTGTCCGTACTCGCACTCATCTGGTCTCCTACCGCTCTACCGCGACGCCGCGCGCACGCGTTCGGCCGCGCGGAGGCGGGCGGACTGGGCGCGCGGATTGCCTTCGATCTCTGTGTCCGTGGGCAGTTCCGCGCCCCGGGTGAGCAGCCTCAGCTCCGGCTGCCGGTCGGGGAGCGGGACCGGAAGGTCGGCGGGGGTGGTGTCGGTGGACAGGGCGGCCAGCGCTCGCTTGGCCATCCGGTCCTCAAGGGAGTGGTAGGACAGCACGGCGATCCGGCCACCGACCGCCAGACGGGAGATCGCGGCGGGCAGCGCGCGTTCGAGGATGGACAGTTCGCCGTTGACCTCGATGCGCAGGGCCTGGAAGGTGCGCTTGGCGGGGTGTCCTCCGGTGCGGCGGGTGGCGGCGGGGATGGCCGTGCGGACCAGTTCGGCCAGTTCGCGGGTGGAGGCGATGGGGGCGCGGGCGCGCTGCCGCTCGATCGCGCGGGCGATGCGGGAGGCGAAGCGCTCCTCGCCGTAGGTGCGCAGGACGCGGGTGAGTTCGGCGGCCGGGTAGGTGTTGACGACGTCGGCCGCGGTGAGGTCCTGAGTGCGGTCCATGCGCATGTCCAGGGGGGCCTCGTGCGCGTAGGCGAAGCCGCGGTCGGCCTCGTCGAGCTGCGGCGAGGACACGCCGAGGTCCAGCAGGACGGCGTCGGCCTCGGCGGCGCCCGCCTCGTCCAGGGCGCGCGGGATGTCGGAGTAGACCGCGTGCGTGAAGTGGGTGCGGTCGGCGTAGGGGGCGAGGCGCTCGGCGCTGCGCTCCAGCGCGGTGGTGTCGCGGTCGACGCCGACCAGGCGCGCGGTGGGGCACGCCTTGAGCAGGGCCTCGGAGTGGCCGCCCAGCCCCAGCGTTCCGTCGACGAACACGGCGCCGGGGTGGCTGAGCGCGGGCGCCAGCAGCTCCACGATCCGGTCCACCATGACGGGAACGTGCAAGGGCCCCTCCGGCCCTTCACCGCCCCCGACGGACGCCTCCGGCGCGGTGTCCGCGTCTCCCGCGCGCGCACCGGTCCTGGCCGCGATGTCGTCGTCCGGGCCCTCGTGCTTCCGGGTGTCCCCCATGCGGTGCCGTTCCTCCACGCTGTCGCCGTCTCCCCCTGAAGTCTCCACACGGGCGCACGGGATCGTGCGTCGCGCGGTGTCCTCGGCGTGGCCCGACCGGATTCCGGCCGGACCTCGTCCGGACACGGCCGCCATTGTCCACCTTTCGGCGGACTCGCGTTGACGACCTGGCACCGGGGAAGTCGCGCCAGCTCGTCCGTGCCGCGTCCGCGGGTCCGGCCGGACCCCGGCTTGCGAGGGTGTGGACTGTCGTGCTGGTCACACCGGCGCCGTCGCCGGGTTCACAGCACCCCGGGCAGCACCTCCTCCGACAGACGCGCGAAGGCCTGCTCCTGCTCGGCCTCGTAGTCCGACCAGGCCCGTGCGGCCCAGATCTCCAACCGCGTGTTGGCGCCGATGACGACGCACTCGCGGTCCAGGCCCGCGTACTCACGCAGCTTCGGCGGGATGGTGATCCGGCCCTGCTTGTCACAGGACTCGTCGGAGGCACTGGCGAAGAGGACCCGGCCGTAGTCGCGAACCGCCTTGGCGGTGACCGGAGCGGAGCTGAGCGCGTCGGTGACGCGGCCGAACTCCTCCAACGGAAAGACGTAGAGGCAGTGCTCCTGGCCCTTGGTGATCACCAACCCCCCCGACAGTTCGTCGCGGTACTTCGCCGGAAGGAACAGCCGCCCCTTCTGGTCGAGGCGGGGCGTGTGGGTGCCGAGGAACACAGCGCCACCTCCCTCACCCCGCCCTGGGGAACTCACTCTCCCCACGCTGCCCCACCTTACTCCACTCTTCCCCACCGTCAACAGCGCCAGCCCGTGTCCACAGCTGGATCCGGGGCTGAACGGGCAGGTCAGGAGCGCACGGTCCGGGTGGGGCGCCCTGTCGTGTCCCGACGGTTCCCTCACCGACGGCGCCTCCGGTCGGCAGGACCGGGAACTGTGCGGCGAACCTGGGCGGAGGCGTGGGCATCTGACCGGACACGGATCGGAAGGTGGGACCCGAGCTGGCACATCCGACCTCTCCGACCTGGGGACGGAGCGGGGTGATCCCAGCACTTCGGTTTGCAATCACTCCGAATGGGCCTAGCCTCGGAGCGACACCGACACACGGAGCCACGACGAGCGGGAGGGTCTCGTGTCACTCGGCACACACCACGGCGGTCACGGGGGCGGCGTCCAGGCGAACGTCGGCGAGATCGTCGGCGTCGCCGACCGCGTCCGCCACGCGATCGGGACCGTCATCGAGGGCAAGCCGGAGGTTCTGCGCGTCGCGCTGACCGTCCTGCTGGCCGAGGGCCACCTGCTCATCGAGGACGTGCCCGGCGTGGGCAAGACGATGCTCGCCAAGGCCCTGGGCCGGGCGGTCGACTGCTCGGTGCAGCGGATCCAGTTCACTCCGGACCTGTTGCCCAGCGACATCACCGGCGTGAACGTCTACCACCAGGACCGGAACGAGTTCGAGTTCAACCCCGGCCCGGTGTTCGCCAACATCGTGCTGGGCGACGAGATCAACCGCGCCTCGCCCAAGACCCAGGCCGCCCTCCTGGAGTGCATGGAGGAGCGCCAGGTCAGCACCGACGGCCAGTCCCGCCAGCTCGAACGGCCGTTCATGGTCGTGGCCACGCAGAACCCGTCGGACATGGAGGGCACCTACACCCTCCCCGAGGCCCAGCGGGACCGCTTCATGGCCCGCGTCTCCGTCGGCTATCCCGCGCCGCAGGCCGAGCTGGACATGATCGACGCGCACAGCGCCCACTCTCCTCTGGAGGGTCTGGCGCCCGTCACCAACGCCGCGAGCATCCGCGATCTCGCCGACCGGGTGCGCTCGGTGCACGTCGCCCCCGGCATGCGCCGCTACGTCGTCGACCTGGTCAACGCCACACGGACCAGCCCCGAGCTGCGGCTGGGCGCCTCGCCGCGCGCCACGCTGCACCTGGTCCGCGCCGCCCGCGCCTACGCCGCCCTGGACGGGCGGCACTACGTCGTCCCCGACGACATCCAGGCACTGGCCGTGCCGGTCCTGGCGCACCGGCTGCTGCCCAGCCCCGAGGCGGGGATGGAGCGCCTGTCGGCCGAGCAGATCGTCGCCCAGCTGGTCTCCCGCCTCCCCGTCCCCGGCCCGCAGTGACCGGTCACGGCCCCCCGCCCGCGGCTCACCCAACGGAGACACCGGCGGTGCGGTCCCAGACCCGGCGGACCCTGACCGTCCGCGGCGGGTTCATGCTCTCCTTCGGCCTGGCCGCCCTCGTCGTCGGATTCGTGGTGGGCCAGCGCGAGATCGTGGGTCTGGGCGCCCTGCTGACCGCTGTGCCGCTGGTGGCCGTGCTCACCCTGGTCGGGTCGGTCTCGCGCGTCGTGCACAGCCGCGTCGTCGTGCCCGCGCGGGTCCCGGCCGGACACGACGCGCGCGTGCTGGTACGGATCGCCAACGCCTCGTCCACCTGGCCGGTCGCGTCGGTGTTCGTCGAGGACGGCCTGCCCGTCCCCCTCGGCTCCCAGCCCCGCTTCACCGTGGGCCACCTGTGGCCGCGCGCGGTCCGCGACGTCTCCTACCTGGTACGACCGGCCGTACGCGGCAGCTACCCGATCGGCCCCCTGGTGGTCAGCGTCTGCGACCCGCTGGGCTGCGTGCGCGTCACCCGCGTCGTCGGCGCCCCCTCCTCCCTGCTCGTGACGCCGCCGACCGTTCCGCTGCCCTCCCTCGGCCCCGCCGGGGGATCCCAGGGTGAGGAGTCCCCCCGCCGCGCGATGACCGGCCTCGGCGAACAGGACCCGATCCCCCGCGAGTACCAGCACGGCGACGAGCTGCGCCGGGTGCACTGGAGGTCCACCGCCAAGCACGGTGCGCTGATGGTGCGGCGTGACGAGCAGCACTGGCGCGAGGAGGGCGCGGTCCTGGTCGACACCAGGCTCCGGGCCCACCGGGGACACGGCCCCGCCGGATCGCTGGAGTCCGCCGTGAGCGTCGCCGCCTCGGTCGCGGTGCACCTCCTCGACCACGGCCACGAGCTGCGACTGCACACCGAGTCGGGCCGGTTCCGCTCCGCCTCGGCCGCCGGAGTCCTGGACGGCCTGGCCGTGGCCCAGCCCTCCGACCTCCCCGACCTGCTGGGCGGCGTCGACATGCTCACTTCGCACCGGGGCGGCTCCCCCAGCCTGGTGGTGGCGGTCCTCGGCGCGGTGTCCGCGGACGAGGCCGCGGCGCTGGCGCGGGTCCGCGGCGGCGCGCGCGTGGCCGTGCTGTGCGCCAACGCGGCCTGGCCCTCCCCCGACACCCTCCGCGGCGCAGGCGAGATCCTGAGCGCGTCCGGGTGGCGGGTCCTGACCGTCTCCTCGCCCACCGATCTGCCGCCGCTGTGGCAGCGGGCGACCGCCCCCGCCCCCTCCCCGGCGGCCGGGCCGACCACCCTCCGGGAGGGTCCGCGTGAGAGCCCTGATGCCCCTGGCGGCGCTGTTCAGCCTGTTGGCGGCGGTTCCCCTGCTCGGCACGGTCGTGACGGGCTCCGGCTGGTGGGTTCCGGCCGTGGTGATGATGACGGCCATGGCCGGGGCGTCCGCGCTCTACCGCCTGAGCGGGTGGACCTCCCTCGCGGTGCCGTTCCTCCAGATCCTCGTGGCCGCGGTCCTGCTCACGCCGCTGTTCGCCGCCGACACCGCCGTCCTCGGACTGTTCCCGACCGGGGACACCCTCCCCGCCCTGGGCGGGCTGTTGAACGAGGGAGTCGACACGATCAACGTGAGCGCGCCGCCGGTCGCCGGCGCACCGGGCGTCGCGCTGATCGTCGCGCTGGCGCTCGCCGTGCTCGTCGGCGCCGCCGACTTCCTCGCCGTGACCGCGCGCTGCCCCGGCATGGTCGGCGTCCTGGTGGTCGCGTTGCTGGTGATCCCTCTGGCGGTGGACGACGGAGGGGTGAGCGCCGGGGCGGCGGTGAGCGCGTCGGTCGGATACCTCGCGCTGCTGGCCGCGGACATGTGGCTGCGCGGGCGGGAATGGGGAACGCCCGTCACCGACGGCTCCGACCCCTCGGCCCGGGTCCTGGTCGGTCTGCTGTGGGCGGGGATCCTCACCGTGTCCGTCATGACGGCCGTACTGGTGGCGTTGGCGGTACCGCTGGCGGCGCCGTCCCTGCGGACCGACGTCATCTACCAGTACCAGGCCGCGGGCGGGACCTCCCTCGGCAACGGCCCGGACGGCTTCACCACGACGCACCCGCTGGTCTCCCTGCGCGGCGACCTGGTCTCGGACCCCGGCCGCACGGTGCTCACCTACACCACCGACGCCGAGGACCCCGACTATCTGCGCATGTACGTGCTGGACGAGTTCGACGGCGTCAACTGGACGATGTCGCCGGTCGACGCGAACCGCGACACCCGGATGACGGACGTCCTGCCGCTGCCGTCTGGCTGGCCGGCCGAGCCGGACGGGGCGACCTCGACCACCCGCGTCTCCATGGACGCCGACGCGCCCAGCAGGGACTTCCTGCCGGTGCCCTACTGGCCCCGCTCGGTGGACGTGTCCGGAGAGTGGTACGCCGACCCCGACAGCCTCATGGTGTTCACCACGGACGACCCGCGCACCGGGCTCAGCTACACCATCGAGTCGGCGACGCGCACGCCCTCCTCCGAGGCGCTGGCCGACGCGGGAAGCGCCCGGTCGGCGCCGAGCGCCTTCCTCGCCCTCCCCCCCGACGTGGATCCGCGCGTGGAGCACCTGACCGAGTCGCTGACCGGCGACGCGGGGTCGCCCTACGAGCGCGCGCTCGCCCTGCAGGCGTACTTCACGGGCGGTTCCTTCGACTACAGCCTGGCGCCGCCGCCGATCCCCGACGGCGCCCACCCCCTGTCCCACTTCCTGTTGGAGGACAAGGTCGGCTACTGCGAGCAGTTCGCGGGGGCCATGGCGGTCATGGCGCGGCAGGCCGGCATCCCCGCCCGCGTCGCGACCGGCTACACGGCCGGGCAGCGGATGGGCGACGGCCGGTGGGCCGTGTCCTCGGGCGACGCCCACGCGTGGCCGGAGTTGTACTTCGAGGGCGTGGGCTGGGTACGGTTCGAGCCGACTCCGGACGCTCCGGCGGGCGGGGGCAGGGGACCGCGACGGTGCCCGACTACACCAGCCCGGAGTCCGACGGCTCGTCCGCGGACGAGGACGCCGACCCGCAGGACGAGGAGTCCGAGGGGTCGCGGACCGAGCCGTCCGCCAGTGCCGAGCCCGGGTCCGACGAGTCGTCCGGCGGCCCCGGGGAGGGCGCGGCTCCCGAGGACGAGGGGGCCGACGCGGCGGCCGGGGACTCCGGTTCGGGGCCGGACGCCGGTGCCGTCCCGGTGTGGCTGCCGGTCGTGGGGGCAGTCCTGTTCGCGCTTCTCCTGGCGGCCCTGCCGGCCCTGGTCCGGATGGCGGTGCGGGGGTCGCGGGCGGTCGCGGTGTCGGGGACCGCCCCGGCGCCCGCGGCGCACGCCGCCTGGCGGGAACTGCGTGACACCTGTCTGGACCTGGGGGCGGCCTGGGACCTGGCGGAGAGCCCCCGGAGCACGGCGGCGCGCCTGGCGCGGCGGGGGCCCGTGCCGGACGACGTCCGGGCGGCGCTGTGGCGCCTGGCCCTGGGCGAGGAGTCGGCGCGGTACGCCCCCGAACCGGTCGCCGCGCCCGGGGCACGCGAGGACCTGGCCGTGGCGCGTGCGGGGTTGGCGGCGGCCAGCGGTCGGACCGAGAGGGTCCGGGCCGTGCTGCTGCCGCGGTCACTGGCTCCGTGGCTCCGACCGCGCCCGGACGTACGGCCGGAGCCGACCACCGGCTGAGCCGGAAACGGACCAGCCCCCGACCTTTCCAGGTCGGGGGCTGGATCCGTTCGCACGGGTTTGTTCCGGTCCCGTCGGGGTCGCGGTGCCGTTCCCGGTCGCGGGCGCCTCGCTCCGAGAGGCGGGAGCCGGTGCGCCGTCCGGAAAGGGGCTACTCCTCGCCCTCCTGGCGGCGGCGCCAGCGCTCCTCGAATCTGTGCATCATGCCCGGACGCGCGCCCTTGCGCTTCTGCTTGGCCTCCGCGGCGGGCGCCGCGGTCTCGGCTCCCCCTCCTGCCGCCTTGCGCCATGCGTTGGCTCCCCACAGGAAGCAGGCGAGCATGACGATGAAGCCGAGGACACTGATGAGTACCTGCATGACCGGGTTACCGATCAGGAGGCCCGCCAGCAGCAGAACGACGCCGATGACGAATCCGAGTACGGCCTTGATGATCCAGCGCTTGTAATGGACCGCGGGGTTCGTCTGCCGAACGGTGTTCGCGAACTTCGGGTCCTCGGCATACAGCGCCCGCTCGATCTGGTCGAGCATGCGCTGCTCGTGTTCAGAGAGCGGCACGGCGCCTCCCTACGACAGTCCCCGGTTGGGGTGACGGGTACTGATGAACAGTCTCTCGGTCAGTGGTATGCCCAGAATACGGCGCGCTAGCGCCCACTGGAAAGAAAAGCTGCGTGACCACCTGACCCACTGGGGTCCCGGTACCCACACTCCGTATCGGAAACACCGGCTTCCATGCCTCTCTGCCTACCCTGACTCCGGTCCTACCGTTGGAACGCTCGGAAGGGTCCGGAAGTTGCGGAATCATACGTCGTTTTCGTCACGCTTGGCGAGTACCGCTGACTGTATCGCGCCTGGACCGAACCGTGCGGTGACCCTGTCCATCACACGCTCGACGTCCCGCCAGCCGGTCTCCTCCTCGCCCAGGGCCAGCTGGCGCGGAGCCTCCTGCACTGGGACGACGCCCTCCACGCGCACCCCGACCAGCCGGAGCCGCGCCCGCTCCAGCCCGGCCGCCGCGAACAGCGCCCGTGCCACGGCGCTGATCTCCCGGCCCACGTCGGTGGCCTCGGGAAGGGTCCGCGAGCGGGTGATGGTGGAGAAATCCGCCCGGCGGAGCTTGACACTCACCGTGCGCCCCACCTGTCCCGAGGCGCGCAGGCGTCGCGCCACCTTCTCCGACAGCCGCAGCAACTCCCGGTTGATCACCTCCGGGTCGCCCACGTCCGCGTCGAAGGTCTCCTCCGCGCCGACGCTCTTGTCAGGGGTTTCGGGGACCACGGGGGTGCCGTCCACCCCGCGCGCCAACTCCGACAGACGGCTTCCGGCCTTGGCCCCGAGCTCCATCCGCAGCAGGTCGGAGTCGGTCCGGGCCAGTGCCCCGACGGTGCGCAGGCCCAGCTTCACCAGGGTCTGCTCGGTTCTGTCCCCCACACCGGGCAACGCGCCGACCGGAAGCGGGTCGAGGAAGGAGCGGACGTGGCCGGTGGGCACCAGGAGCAGTCCGTCGGGTTTGCAGTGCGTGGAGCCGAGTTTGGCGACGAACCGGGTGGCGGCCACCCCCACCGAGCACGTGAGCCGCTGCTCGGCGCGGACGCGCTCGCGGATCATCGCGGCGATGCGCACGGGACCGCCGAGCCGTCTGCGCGCCCCGGAGACGTCCAGGAAGGCCTCGTCGAGGGAGAGCGGCTGCACGAGGGGGGTCACCGACCGCAGAATGTCCATGACGGCCTCGGAGGCCTCCCGATAGGCGGAGCCGTCCGGGGGGAAGACGAACGCGTCCGGGCACAACCGCAACGCGCGCACCATGGGCATCGCGGAGTGCACACCGCGGGCGCGGGCGAGGTAGTCGGCCGAGGAGACCACCCCGCGCGGACCGGTTCCGCCGACGATGACCGGATGGCCTCGCGACTCGGGGTGGCGCAGCTGCTCGACACTGGCGAAGAACGCGTCCATGTCGATGTGCAGGATGTCGCAGCCCGCGTCCGGACCGGATCCGTCGGCGGGCAGGTCCGCCCCCAGGGGGACGATGCCCTCGGGGGCGACCATTCCGCGCAGCGCGGCGCCGCGCTCAAGTTGGCGTCGGCTCATAGGCCCAGGTTACGCCCGCTCCGCACCTCTGGAACGTGCGTGGCGAACGCACGCCCCGCTCCGTGACGGACGCCGCCGCACACGCCCTAACGGTGCGCGACGACGTGCAGCTGGGTCGCGATGCGACCAGCTCCGGGTGCTCGGCCGCGGCCTTCTCCAGTTCCACCAGCTGCTGCCCCGCGTGGGCGTCGCCCTCCCAGGCGTGCCCGGGCAGGACGTCGGCGAACACCCGCACGCCCCGGACGCTCTCACCGGTCAGCCCGGCCTCGCCGACCAGGGCCAGGAGCTGTCGGCGGGTGAAGCGGCGCGGCATCGGGTCGTTCTCGCCCCACCGGCCCTCCGGGTCGGAGAGCAGGTGGGCGGCGTCGGCGATGTGCCCGGACAGCGCCCGGTGGAGGGCGCCGGCGACGGCGTTGGTCACCAGAAGGCTGACCGCGCCGCCGGGGCGGGTCGCCCCGACCACGTCGCGCAGCGCCGCGGCGGGGTCCTCGACGTACTCCAGAACGTTGTGCACCAGGACCAGGTCCGCGCTGCCCGGGGCGAACAGCGAGGCGAGGTCCCGGGTCTCGCCCTGGACGCCGCGCACGGTGACGCCGCGTTCGGCCGCGCGGCGCTCCAGCGCGGCCAGGGAGTCCGGGCTCGGCTCGACGACGGTCACGCGGTGGCCGAGTTCGGCGAGCGGGACGCGGCGCCACCGGTGCCGCCGCCCGCGTCGACGATCTCCAGGGGCCCGGCGCCAAGACGCGCCAGCAGGTCCGCGAGGGCGTCCCACACCACGGCGTCCGCGCGGCGTTGGCCGCACGTCCCGGTCCGGTCGCGCCGCCCGCGGCGAAGCCGACGCCGGTCGCGGTCGCGCTGGTCCTGTCAGTCACCTGGGTCCCCTCAATCCGGTGTCCCGACGTCCGCCCGCGGCGGCCGTCAGAGCGCGAGCTGCGCCTTGTTCTCCATCAAGCGTGACAGAAGGCCGCTGACGAAGTTCGGCGACTCGTCGGTGGACAGCTCCTTGGCCACACCGACGGCCTCGGCGATGGCGACGCCGTCCGGGATGTCCTGCGCCCACAGCAGCTCGTAGGCGCCCATCCGCAAGATGTTGCGGTCGACGACCGGCATGCGCTCCAGGGTCCAGCCGATGGCGTAGGTGTCCAGCAGTTCGTCGATGCGCGCCCGCCGCTCGTCGACCGCGCGGGCCAGGCTCTCGGTGAACTCGTTGATCGGCGGCTCGGGCTGGGCCCTGCGGCGTTGGATGACGTCCTCGACCGAGATACCGCGAACCTCGGCCTCGTAGAGGACCTCGACCGCGCGTCGGCGGGCCTTGCGGCGTGCTCCGCTCATCAGTTGACTCGCCCGAGGTAGTCACCCGTGCGGGTGTCGACCTTGACGCGCTCGCCGGTGGTGATGAACAGGGGAACCTGGATGGTGGCGCCGGTCTGGACGGTGGCGGGCTTGGTGCCGCCGGTGGAGCGGTCGCCCTGAACGCCGGGGTCGGTCTGGACGATCTCCATCTCCACGGCGGCGGGCAGCTCGATGTAGAGCGGGTTGCCCTCGTTGGTGGCCACCGTGACCTTGGTGTTCTCCAGGAGGAAGTCGGCGTTGTCGCCCACGACGCCGGATCCGACCTCAAGCTGCTCGTAGGTGGAGGAGTCCATGAACACGAAGTTCGCGCCGTCGTTGTAGAGGTACTCCATGTCACGACGGTCGACGTCGGCGAACTCGACCTTGGCGCCGGCGTGAAGGTCCTGTCGACGATCTTGCCCGTGAGGACGTTCTTGAGCTTGGTACGGACGAACGCGCCGCCCTTGCCCGGCTTGACGTGCTGGAACTCCAGGACGTTCCAGAGGACGCCGTCGAGTCGCAGGGTCTTGCCGTTCTTGATGTCGTTCGTCGTGGCCACTTCGGTCGTCTCTCCCAGGGGTGTGACACGTCGGGGACCGGACGCGCGTTCCGGTCGGTGGTCGGTGGTTCGGGGCGCGGCTCCGTGGCTGGCCACGTGCTGACCGGCGGTGGCGATCTGCCGGGGCGCACCCCATCCGCGGTCAGTCTAGTGGCTTCGCGGGACGCGGGTGCCGCCGGCGACCGCCCGGTAGGCGTCGTCCAGCAGTTCGGGG
Source organism: Nocardiopsis sp. CNR-923 (assembly GCF_001942255.1). GTDB lineage: Bacteria > Actinomycetota > Actinomycetes > Streptosporangiales > Streptosporangiaceae > Nocardiopsis. The sequence goes on along the minus strand of NZ_MKKC01000065.1, from coordinate 37,583 downwards.
GCGGGAGCGCTGAGGATGGCGGGGGCGGCCAGAGCGTCCAGGACGACGAAGCGCAGGGTGGCGCCGCGGGCCTTCTTGTCGACGCTCATCACGGCGCGCAGCTCGGGCCAGGCCTCGGACGCGTAGGAGACGGGCAGGCCCACCGAGGTGAGCAGGGAGCGGTGGCGTTCGACGAGGTCGGCGCCGATGCGGCCGTCGAGGCGGGCGAGTTCGGCGGCGAAGACCATGCCGATGGAGACCGCGTATCCGTGCCGGAAGGTGTAGTTCTCGGCGCGCTCGATGGCGTGGCCGAGCGTGTGACCGTAGTTGAGGATCTCGCGGCGGCCGCTCTCCCTGAGGTCTCCGGAGACGACGTCGGCCTTGACGCGGACGGCGCGTTCGATGAGTTCGCGGGTGTGCTTGCCCTCGGGGCGGGTGGCGCCCTCGGGGTCGTCCTCGACGAGGTCGCAGATGACGGGGTCGTCGATGAACCCGGCCTTGACGATTTCGGCGAGGCCGCCCACGTAGTCGGCGCGGGGCAGGCTCGGCAGGGTGGCCAGGTCGCACAGGACGCCCGCGGGCGGATGGAAGGCGCCGACGAGGTTCTTGCCCTCGGGGGTGTTGATGCCGGTCTTGCCTCCGACTGCGGCGTCGACCATGCCGAGGAGCGTGGTGGGCACCAGGACCGAGCGGACGCCGCGCAGCCAGGAGGCGGCCACGAAACCTGACAGGTCGGTGGTGGCGCCGCCGCCGACGCCGACGATCGCGTCGCTGCGGGTGAAGCCGTGCCGACCCAGGCGGGACCAGAGGTCGGCGGCCACGGCTGCGGTCTTGGCGGCCTCGCCGGCGGGGACGGGCATGGGCCGGACCGTGTACCCGGCCGCTTCCAGCACACCGACGACGGGTCGGGCGATCTCCCCGAGGCCCTCGGGGTGGACCACGGCGACCTGGGCCGCGTGGCCGACCAGTGCGGGCAGCTCGGAGAGGACACCGCTGCCGACCACGACGTCGTAGCGGCCGGAGGAGTCGCCGACGCCGATGCGCGTCACGGTCACTGCTGGGCCTTTCCCGTCGCGCGCCCGTGCCCGAGGGTGGGCAGGATGGCGTCGACGATCTCTTCGGGGTGCTGGTCCGTGGTGGGCACGGTGACGGTGGCCAGGGCCTCGTAGACGGGCAGGCGCTCGACGAGCAGTGCGCGGAGCCTGGCGCGGGGGTTGCCCGCGAGTAGGGGCCGGGCGACGTCCATGCCGACGCGCCTGGCCGCCTCGGCGAACTCGACCTGGAGGTAGACGACGTGGTGGTCGGCGAGCTCGGCCCGGGTGTCCTCGTTCAGGACGGCGCCGCCGCCCACCGCGATCACGCCCTCCCAGGTACGCAGCGCCTCGGCCACGACCTCGCGTTCCAGGGCGCGGAAGCGGTCCTCGCCGTCCTGGACGAAGATGTCGCCGATCGGCTTGCCCGCGCGCTTCTCGATCTCGCCGTCGGTGCACAGCAGGTCCGCGCCGAGGCGTTCGGCCAGCGCCCGCCCGACGGTCGACTTGCCCGATCCCGGGGATCCGATGAGCACCGCGATCGCTCTGGCCACACTCGCCTGCCTTGGTCCGCCCCGCGTGCGCGGGGACATTCGCCGTTCTTCCTCATCGCCCTCTGTCTAGCAGACGGGCCGCCCCGTGGCGGGGCCGACTGCCCGGCGCGGAGCCGGGCCCCCGCCTCAGCGGATGGTGAGCGAGTCCAGATAGCCGCGCAGGTTGCGCGCGGTCTCGGCCACCGAGTCCCCGCCGAACTTCTCCACGGCGGCCTCGGCCAGGACCAGCGCGACCATGGCCTCGGCGACCACACCGGCGGCCGGGACCGCGGTGACGTCGCTGCGCTGGTGGTGGGCCTGGGCGGGCTGGCCCGTCTCGGTGTCGATGGTGTCGAGCGCCCTGGGGACGGTGGCGATCGGCTTCATCGCGGCGCGGACGCGCAACGGGCCGCCGGTGCTCATGCCGCCCTCGACACCGCCCGCGCGGTTGGTCCTGCGGCGCACGCCGTCGGGTCCGGGCTCGATCTCGTCGTGGGCGACGGAGCCGCGGCGCGCGGCCGTGCGGAAGCCGTCGCCGACCTCGACGCCCTTGATGGCCTGGATCCCCATCAGCGCCGGCGAGCCGGGCGTCCAGACGGCGGTCCCAGTGGACGTGGCTGCCCAGGCCGGGCGGCAGTCCGTAGGCCAGCACCTCGACCACGCCGCCGAGAGTGTCGCCGGCGTTCTTGGTGTCGTCGATCTCCTCGACCATGCGGGCGCTGGTATCGGCGTCGAAGCAGCGCACCGGGTCGGCGTCGACGGCGGCGAGGTCCTCGGGACGCGGCTCGGGCGAGCCCTCGGGCACCTCGACCCGGCCCATGGACACGACGTGGCTGAGGATCTCCACGCCCAGCGCTTGACGGCAGAACTGGCGGGCGACCTCGCCGACGGCGACGCGGGCGGCGGTCTCGCGCGCGCTGGCGCGCTCCAGGATCGGCCGGGACTCCTCGTGGCCGTACTTCTGCATGCCGACCAGGTCGGCGTGCCCGGGACGCGGGCGGGTGAGCGGCTCGTTGCGCGCCACGCCCGCCAACTCCTCGGCGGACACCGGGTCGGGAGACATCACCTTCTCCCACTTGGGCCACTCGGTGTTGCCCACCTCGATCGCGACCGGTCCCCCCTGGGTCCGGCCGTGTCGGATGCCTCCGATGACGGAGACCTCGTCCTTCTCGAACTTCATCCTGGCACCACGGCCGTACCCGGCGCGGCGGCGGAGCAGTGCGGCGGCGATGTCGTCAGAGGTGACGGACACACCGGCCGGAAGGCCCTCCAGAATCGCGACGAGTGCCGGTCCGTGGGACTCCCCCGCGGTCAGCCAACGCAACATGTCCACGATCCTGCCATGAATCGCCGCCGGACGCGGCATCGGATATCACCATCCGGACACCAGGGGCTGTCCGGCCAGCACGGTGGCGAGCGTCGCGGCGACCAGGAAGGGGCCGAGCGGGAACGGGTCGCGCCGGGCGACGCGGCGCAGCGCGAGCAGGGCCGCCACGACCAGGCTGAACGCCGTGAAGGCCCAGAAGACCGCGACCAGGGCGCCCAGCGGACCGGCGGCCCATCCGCAGTACAGGCCGGTCAGGCCGGAGAACTTGACGTCCCCGAAGCCCAGGCCCCGGGGGTTGACCCGCCACAACAGCCAGAACGACACGGTGACCAAGGCCATGCCCGCGAGGGCGTCCACGGCCGCGTCCAGGTCGGGTCCCGCGGGCGCGAGCAGGACGCGGCGGTCACGAGCAGGCCCGCCACCGGGTACGCGCCGGCGAGCAGGTCGTTGGGCAGCCGCATGACCCGGATGTCGACGACGGCCAGCGGAACACCGGTGAACGCCAACCACAGGACGGCCAGGTGTCCGAACGGGAACCAGGAGGGGTGGTGGACGGCCAGTGCCCCGGTGAGGGCGAAGAGCCCGGCGGTGGCGACGACGGCCCCGGGATGGGGGCGCACGACCCGTTCGCAGTGCGGGCAGCGGCCGGTCCGGCGGAAGCCGCGGTCGGCCACGGCGGGGAGGGCGCGGACGAAGCGGAGTTCGGCCAGGCAGTGCGGGCAACGCGGCGGCGGCGGCCCATCGTCCTCGTCGGGCTCGGGACCGGTCGCCGTCCCCGGCGCGAGTCCGCTGGCGTGATCCGCGGTGTCCCCGCCCGGCGCGGCCGCGTCGGGCGTCGGCCCCGTGGCTCTGACTGGCGTGGCGCCGCCATCGGCCCGACCGGGGCCGCGCGGTCCCGACGCTCCCACGCGCCTGCCGTACGTGCTCGGGCGGGCGGACCCGAACAGGTGGACGATGCGCCCGGTGGCCAGGCCGGCCAGTGCTCCGCACAGCCCGAGCAGGACCGCGACGGCGGCGGTGACCAGCCAGGAGTGGGGCGGCAGCGAGGTCAGGACGGGGGTGGTCATAGTCGGAAAGTTACCGTCGAACCGGACGCGGCGACAGTGCCCGACGACGACCTGTGGACGACCGGGGCGCGATCAGTCACCGTCCTGCGGGCCCGCACGACGGCGCTGAGTTCGATACCGCCGGGCAGAACGTGGCCGAGCTCGGCCCGCAGCCGTTCGGCCACCCGGCGCAGGGCCTCGTCGTCACGCCGGTCGAGTTCGAGGCGGATGCCCAGGTCGGCCCGCTCGGAGTCGTGCACGCGCACGCGCCCGATCCCGAACTCGGCGTGGGTCACGCGGTAGACGAGCGCGAGGACCTGCGGGTCCTCCTTGGCCTCGGGTACGTGACCGTGTTCCGCGAGAAGGCCGAGGAAGCGCCCCTGGACGGTGTAGGGCAGGGGTCCGGAGACATCGAGGACGAGGGCGTCGGCGCCCTCCTCCACCGCGGCCCTGCACGCGTCCTGGGTGGTGAACGGGACGGGCCGGGCGTCGGGGCGCCAGCGTCGGACCGCGTCCACGCAGGTGAAGGCGAGCACACCGCGGCGGCCGTCCTTACCGGTCATGATCGGGACCGCGACCTCGCTCGACTTGTCCTTGGTGAGCCCGGCCGCGCCGGTCTCCGTCTCGGTGGCCACGGCGACGACGGGGATGAGCACCCGGGAACCGGCGAGCACGGACAGGACCTGGCGGTCGCCGACCCGGCCCGCCGCGTGGTCGCGCAGGCGCGCCTCGACCTCGGGGTCGGCGCCGCCGTCGTCGTCACGGAAGTTCTGGGCGCCGATGATGGATGGTCTGCTCACAGGGCCCGACTCTACCGGGCGCCGACACGCGTTGGTGGGGCTCAGTCGGAGCCCTCTCCCGGAGTCACGCGGGTCTCACCCTCCAGTGCGGTGACGATCTCACCGAGCTGGGCGACCTGGGAGCGGTCCAGCCGGTCGAAGAGGAGGGTGCGCACGCACGCGGCGTGGCCGGGTGCGGCCCGCTCCAGGAGCGCGGCCCCCTCGTCGGTGAGGATGGCCCAGAGTCCGCGCCGGTCGTCGTCGCAGTGCTCACGGCGCACGAATCCGTCGCGTTCGAGGCGGGCGACCTGGTGGGACAGGCGGCTCTTGGACACGATGACGCTGTCGGCGAGCACCCGCATGCGCAGCCGCCGGTCCTCGGCTTCGGAGAGGTGGACGAGGATGCCGTACTCGACGAGGGAGATCCCGCACCGGGAGCGCAGGTCCTTCTCCAGGTCGTGGTAGAGCGCCGCGTTGGCCCTGAGGAAGCCGCGCCAGACGCGCTGCTCGTCGGCGTCGAGCCAGGTGGCGTTCTCCATTGCTCCATCCTATCGGGGCGCCTCGGGGAAGGCCGACCGGACCATTCCCCTTCCCAGGAAGATACTTCTGAGCTACCTTGTTACAGGCAAACAAAAGGGGCCCGGCCTGGGCCCCACAGCGAGGGAGACAGACCATGCAGCTCAGGAGCTCAAGGCAGGAATCTGGAACATCGACCCCGCCCACTCGGTGGTCGGGTTCTCGGTGCGCCACATGATGGTGAGCAAGGTGCGCGGGCGCTTCGAGAAGTTCGACGCCACGCTCACCGTCCCGGAGGACCCGACCCGGTCCTCAGTGGTGGCGACCATCGACGTCGCCTCGATCAACACCGACCACGCCGACCGCGACGCCCACGTCCGGTCCGCCGACTTCTTCCACGTCCAGACGCACCCGGAGCTGTCGTTCCGCTCCACGGGTCTGGAGGCCTCGGGCGGGGAGTTCGCCCTCACCGGCGAGCTGTCGATCAAGGGCGTCACGCACCCGGTCGAGCTCGCCCTGGAGTTCAACGGCTCCACGCTCGACCCCTACGGCCTGGAGCGCGCCGGGTTCTCCGCCACCACCGCGATCAGCCGCAAGCAGTTCGGAGTGGACATCGAACTGCCGATGGACGGCGGCGGCGTGGTCGTCGGAGACAGGATCGCGATCGAGATCGACGCCGAGTTCACCCGCCAGCCCTAGGGACGCCGGCCCGGCCACGTGGGCGGACGACCGCCCACACCAACGTGACGACACAGTGTCACGAAAAGACGGGGCCTCGGATATCGTCGGTGGGGGAGGGCGCGCGGCGCCCTCCCCCACTCGTGTCCGCGACCAGACCACAGGAGTCCACGTGCCCTCCAATCCCTTCTCCGACGAAGTCGTCGCCGCCGTCACCGCGCACATGAACGGCGACCACCCACAGGACACCCTCGTCATCTGCCGCGGCCTGGGCGGCCACCCCGAGGCCACGGCGGCCCGGATGACCGGCCTGGACGGCGACGGCGGCGACTACGCGGTCACGGCGGAGGGCGTCGAGCGCGCCGTCCGCATCCCCTGGTCGCACCCGCTCACCGAGCGCGCCCAGATCCGCGCCGAGGTCGTACGCATGCACCGGGAGGCCTGCGAGCGCCTCGGCGTCGCACCGCGCGGGCACTGAGGCGCCGGGCCGGGTCGTCTCCGACGCCCCGGAACTCCCACGGGCCGCCGGGAGTCCAAGGGGGTACGGAGGTGGACGGCGGCCCGGACGCCCCCGCCGCGCGCGGCACGTCCCAGCGCCTAGTGTGGAAGGGTCAACCGCCCCCGGACACCTCACCCGACCAGCTACCGAAGGGTGGCCCCGACCTCGATGGTCACGCCCGAACCCGGTGACGAGAACGCGCCGACCCGAAGGATCGAACCCACCGTGCCGACCACGCGGACCGGACCCGCCGCGGGCGCCACGCGGTGGGTCACGCGCGTGCTGCGGCCAGGCTCCGCCCGGACCGGGGACAGCGCGCCGACCCGCGTGGTCGCCCCCGACCCGGACAGGACCGGCGTCCTGCCCGGCGGCGCCCGCGTGGACGCTCCGCAATCCCGGACCGCCCGGCTGGGCGGAACCGTCGTCGGCGAAGCACCCGAGGGCCGGGGCGGCGGCTGGTGGCGGACGCTCCTGGGTCCCGTCCTGGACTGGCTGACCCGGGTGGTCTCCCGCGTGGTGGTCGGCCCCGCGGGCGACCTGGACTACGCCGTCCCCACCGAGCTGCGCCGCCGCTACCGGATCCTCGGCCACCTGGGCTCGGGCGGAGAGGCCGTCGTCTACCTCGCCGAGCCCGCCGACTCCCCCGGCCGCCGGCTCGCGCTCAAGGTGTACCGGCCCGGGCACGACATCAACCGCGAACTCCTCGACCGGCTGCGCGCCCGGGGCACCGCCTCACCGCACACCCCCGCCGTCCAGGGCTACGGCAGCGCGGCCAGTTCCTGGGGCGAGAGCCTGGCCTGGGAGGCACAGGAGTACTTCTCCCTGGGATCGCTGCGCACGGTCATGGACGAGGCCCCGCTGGACGACGCGCGCGCCCGCGCGGTGGTCCGCGCCGTCGCCGAGTGCCTGCACCACTGGCAGAGCGACCTCCAGCACAACCACACCGACGTCAAGCCCGAGAACCTGCTGCTGCGTTCGGCCGACCCGCCCGTGGTCGCCCTCACCGACTTCGGCGGCGCGGTCCGCGCGACGATGAGCCGCGTGTACGGAGGGCTGGCGGTCACCGAGGACTACGCCGCCCCCGAGGTGATCGAGGCCGCCGCGAGGCCCCCGCGGCATGGTGGTCCCTGGGCGTCATGGTCCACGAACTGGTCACCGGGCGCCGCCCCGAGCGCGGCGGCAACTGGCTCACCGCCCGCAACACCGAGGTCGACGTCTCGGCGGTCACCGACGAACGCTGGCGCCTGCTCGCGCGCGGCCTGCTCGCGCCCTCCCCCTCCGCCCGGTGGGGCCACGACGAGGTCGTCCAGTGGCTGGCCGGTGAGCGGCCCAGGATCCGGACCGCGCACCGAACCCGCCCGATCGTCTTCGCCGGAGCCAGCCACGAGGACCCGCCCAGCCTGGCCTTCGACCTGCTGGACCGCTCCGACACCGGCGCGATGTGGTTGCGCACGCACTGGTCGGAGCTGCGCAGCTGGCTGGACCGAGAGGTCAACGACTACACCTTCGACCGGTCCTACCTGACCGGCCTCGACGCCAGCCCCCAGCTGGCGCACGTGGCGATCAGCGCGCTGGCGGCCCGATACGTGCCGGGCATGCCGCCCCGGTTCCGCGGGCACGAGATCGGCGCGGACGGACTCCTGGCACTGGCCACGGGCGATTCGAGCCGCCACGCGGCGGTGCGCGAGGCGGTCGCGACGGGCGCGGTGGGGCTGGCGGCGCAGCACTGGTGCCCGCATCCGTCCTGCCGTTCGGGCGGGTCCGGTCGGTGCGCCCTGCTGGAACGGGTCCAGCACGAGGTTCCGTTGATCATGCGCAGGACGGTCGAAACCGTCGAGCGACTGGTCGGGTCCGGCACGGACGCGCCCCGGCGACCCGAACCGCACGAGGTGGACTCGGCCTGGGCCCGGGCGGTCGAGCTGGTTCTGGACCCCGGCTCCGCCTCGACCCACCGGTCCGTGCTGCGCCGCCAGTCGTGGCACCCGACCGAACGCAGCCCCGCCCCGCACGCCCCCTGGTGGGTCGAACAGCGGCGGCTGGCCCTGCGCGACGGCAGGAGCGGCGAGGCGGTCGCCACCCGCGCCGCCCTGGTCACCGCCGCGCTCCTCCTCCCGGAGGCGGTCCGGATCGGTGGACTGGTCTCCGAACGGGAGCGCGCCGACGGCCGGGCCCGGCGGCAGGACCGGTGGGCGTCCCTGTCCGGCGCGGCGCGCGAGCGCTGGGACGGGGTCAGGGAGCGTTGGGACGGAGCCCGCCGACGACGCGCCCAGGCGGCCACCGCCCCGACCCGGCCGGACCAGCCGCCGATGTGGAGACCCTACGGCTACGGGTCGCCCAACCCGCAGGGTGAGGAGGAGACGTCCGGGTCGCGCCGTGCCCAGGAGCGGGCCAAGCGCCGCGTCGAACGGACGATGAACCAGATCCAGCGGGCGATGCGGGCGGGCCGGTGCCGCCGGTTCGCCTATCCCGCCGCGCTGCTCGGACTGCTCGACGGGCTGGGGCGGGTCCTGCGTCCGGACGAGGGCTTCTACCCGGAGAGCGCGTTCGTCACCTCCGCGTACTCAGGCCTGGTGGAGTCGGCGCGCGACGGCGTGCTGGCCGGGCTGTCCCGCGCGGCGGGCATGGTGACCGGGCTCCTGCCCGAGCCCGTGGAGACCGCGTGGTGGCTGCCGGTGGTGCTGTCGGTGATCCTGGTACTTCTGGGACGTTCAGCGGCCAGCCAGCGCAACTCCTCCCGCGCCCGACGCCGCCTGGCAGCCTTCCGGCTGGCCGTGGCGGGCTCACTGTTCATGGCCCTCGTCCTGCTGTCGACGGGGCTGGTGGCGCTGGGCTCGGGGGTGTTCATCCCGCTGGACGGGCTGCTGGGCTAGGCAGAGTTTCCTGGGTCCCGCGCTCCGCTTCGGACCGGATTCGGGCACCCCGAAGGCAGGGATTCCTCGGCGTGCGGCGCGGCACCCCCGCATCGTCACCCTCCACCACCCTCAAACGCCACCTCCGGCGCGGCACCCCTTCGATCGCCCTGTGCCGGACCCCCAGACCCCAGGGGTCACCGTGCCGGGAGGGCTCACGTGCGCGTCACGGGCCGTCGATCCGGTCCCGGACGCGCGCGAGGTCCTCGGCGGTGTCGATGTCCTCGGGGCTGGCGATGTCGTCGCAGGCCACGGTGGTCACCAGGTGCGAGTAGGTCCGCAGGAAGGGGCGCGCTCCCACGTCGCGCTCGGCCATGGCGTGCACGGTCGACCAGTGCTCGCGGCCCAGCAGCACCGGGTTGCGCGGGTTCCCGCCGTAGGTGGCGACGGCGGCCCGGGCTCCCTGAGCGTGTACGAGCAGCAGGCGCCGCACCGCCCCGGCGGTGACCAGCGGCTGGTCGGCCAGGGCGACCAGGACGGCGTCCACCGTGTCGGGCAGGGCGTCGATGCCGACCCGCACCGAGGAGCCCATGCCGCTGGCCCAGTCCGAGTTGAGCACCGTGAGTGCTCCGTGCACGGAGGTGTCGGCGGCGCCCAGCACCACCAGCACGGGCGCGCAGCCCCCCTCGGCCAGGGTGCGCACACCCCGGTCGACCAGACGCTGTCCGCCCACCTCCACCAGGGCCTTGGGACGGCCGAGTCTGCTCCCGGATCCCGCCGCCAACAGCAGCCCCGCCACCGTGCCCGCCCGTTCGCTCCCCGTGCCCGCCCTGTCCCCAGTCACCATGACGAGATGATGCCACGCGGCGGGACGATCCGCGTCGTACCTGTGGCGGGCTCGGCGTGGGGCTTTCGGGCACGCGCCGACGACCCCTCAGTGACCAGGCAGTTCACGGGAGACCGGGGTTCGGTTCACCTGTGGAGCTGACCGGATCCGGCCGGAACGAGGGGGCGCGTGTCGCGGTGGATGCGGCCGCTCGTCTCCCGCAGGGCGCGACCGCTCCCGCCCCACCGTGCCTGGACGAGCTCAGCCGCGATGGACACCGCGGTCTCCTCCGGTGTCCTGGCCCCGAGGTCCAGTCCGATCGGCGAGTGCAGGCGCTCCAGGTCCTCCTCGCGCACACCGGCCTCGCGCAGGCGCTCCAACCGGTCCTGGTGGGTGCGCCGTGAACCCATCGCGCCGATGTAGCCCGCACGGGTGGCCAGCGCCGCCTTGATGACGGGGACGTCGAACTTGGGGTCGTGGGTGAGCACGCACACGACCGTGCGCTCGTCGATCTGGTCGGCGATCTCGTCCACGAACACGTGCGGCCACTTCACCACCACCTCGTCCGCGGTCGGGAAGCGCTTGGAGGTCGCGAACACCGGCCGCGCGTCGCACACCGTGACCCGGTAGCCGAGGTAGGAGCCCAGGTCGGCGACGGCCGCGGCGAAGTCGATCGCCCCGAAGACCAGCATGCGCGGGGCCGGGGCGAAGGACTGGACGAAGACCTCCAGCGCGTCGCCGCGCCGCTGCCCGTCCACTCCATAGCGCAGGAGGCCCGTGCTGCCCTGAGCGAGCATGCCGCGCACGTCGTCGTCGAGGGCGTCGGTGAGACGACCGCTGGTCGGGCCCAGGTCGCCCTCGGCGCGGGTGGGCCACACGATGCGACGCCGTCCCACACGGCCGGAGCCGGAGGGGTCGGCCACGACGGTGGCGACGGCCACCGGCCGGTGCTCGTCGACGGCCGCGAGCACCGATTCCAGTTCGGGGAAGGTGGTGCGGTTGACTGCCTCGACGAACACGTGCAGCGTTCCACCGCAGGTCAGCCCGACGCTGAAGGCCTCCTCGTCGCTCACCCCGTAGGTGCGGCGGACCGGCCGACCCGTGCGGATGGCCTCCAAAGCCTCCTCGTAGACCGCTCCCTCCACACAACCGCCGGAGACCGAACCCACGACCTCGCCCGAGTCGCCCACGGCCATGGCGGCCCCGGGGTCGCGCGGCGCGCTCTTGTCGGTGTCGATCACCGTGGCCAGTGCGAACGTCTGTCCAGAGGCCTGGAGCTCGGCCACGGCCGCTCGGATGTCGCGCACTCGGTATCCCTTCCGCGTTCCCCCGTATGACCTTCGTTACCAACGTATGTGCCCCGGGCAAACCGCAGGGAGTCCCCGTTCCGCCAAGAAACGGGCACTCCCCTGGTAGATGTCTACGAGTCGCCGGGCTCGGGCGCCTCGCCGCGCTCGTGCAGCATCGCCCGGAACTCCTCCAGGTCGCGGCGCGCACGCTCCCCGTCGGCGCTCTGGATGCCCATCACCGCGAGCGTGGTGCCGTCGGACAGGTCCACCGAGGGCCAGGGCTCGCCGACGGGCATGCGGATGTCGACGATCTCCGGCCAGGCCAGCACGTGGGTGCGGATGCCGTTGACCACGGTCACGTTGTCCTCCGCGGCGACGAGCCTGGGCCGGGCGAGCAGGTGCAGGGCCGCGGCGATCACCGCGCCCAGCATGACCAGCAGCACCCGGTCCTGCGGTCGCCAGTCGTCGGGGAGGATGACCGTGAGCACGATCATGGTGGCCATGACCAGCAGCCCCATCCCGTAGGCGACGATCCGCACCGCGCGCGGCCGCCAGGTCCTCGAAAGCGCGGGCCCGCCCGCCGTCTCGTCCACCGGTCGTTCCCTCGTTCTCACCGACTGCTCCAGGTTCAGCGCCGTAGTCCGCGCAGCGCCGCCGCCGCGTCCAGGGCGGCCCAGGCCGCCTCCGCTCCCTTGTCCTCGGCGCTTCCGGGCAGGCAGCGCGGTCACGTGCCTGCTCCAGGGTGTCACAGGTGAGCACGCCGTTACCCACGGGGGTGGATTCGCGCAGCGCGACCTCGGTGAGTCCGTGGGTCACCGACTGGCACACGTAGTCGAAGTGCGGGGTACCTCCGCGGATGACCGCGCCCAGGGCGATGACGGCGTCGTGCTTGCGGGCCAGCTCCTGGGCGAGCACGGGGATCTCGACCGCGCCCGCCACCCGCACGACGACCGGCTCGGCCGCGCCCGTGGCCTTGACCACGTCCAGGGCCCGGGCCAGCATCGGCTCGACGATCTGCGCGTTCCATCGGGTGACGACGATGCCCACCGACATCCCCGAGGCGTCGAGCCCCTGGGCGTCGGGGCGACCTTCACCACTCATGCGTACTCCTTGTGTTCGGATGCGGTCGGGCGGCCGGCGCCGACGCGCGGGGACGGCGGCTGGCGGGGCGGGGGATCGGACCCTACTGGGCCACGTCGTTCAGCTCGTGCCCCATGCGGTCGCGCTTGGTGCGCAGGTAGGTGATGTTGTCCCTGGTCACGAACGAGGGCATGGCCACCCGCCGCACCACGTGCACGCCGTGCGCCGCCAGGCCCTCGGCCTTGGCGGGGTTGTTGGAGAGCAGGCGCACCGAGGAGACCCCCAGGTCGGTGAGGATCTGGGCGCCCGCACCGAACTCCCGCGCGTCGGCGGGCAGGCCCAGGCGCAGGTTCGCGTCGACGGTGTCCACGCCCTCGTCCTGGAGGCTGTAGGCGCGCAGCTTGTGCAGCAGCCCGATCCCGCGCCCCTCGTGGCCGCCCAGGTAGACGACGACGCCGCGGCCCTCCTCGGCGATGTCGGCCATTGCCGCGTCCAACTGGGCGCCGCAGTCGCACCGGTGGGAGCCGAAGGCGTCGCCGGTCAGGCACTCCGAGTGCAGGCGGGTCAGGACGTCCGTGCCGTCGGTCAGGTCGCCGTACACGAGCGCGACGTGCTCGGCGCCGTCGGCCGTGCCCCTGAACCCGAGGGCCCGCCACTCGCCGTGCCGGTTGGGCATCCGGGTCTCCACCATGCGGGTGACCAGCGGCGGGGTGGACTGGTCGGGGGTCAGGGCGTGGCCGAGCGCGACGCGGTACTCGGCCAGCTGCTCGACCGAGACCAGCCTCAGACCGTGCTCGTCGGCGAACGCGCGCAGCCGGGGCAGCCGCGCCATCGTGCCGTCGTCGTTGACCACCTCGGCCAGGACCCCCGCGGGGCGGAGCCCGGCCATGCGCGCGAAGTCCACGGAGGCCTCGGTATGCCCCCGGCGGGCCAGCACGCCGCCCGGGCGGGCGCGCAACGGGAGGATGTGGCCGGGGCGGACGAAGTCGACGGGGCGGCTGTCTGCGGAGGCCAGCAGGCGGATGGTTCGGGCCCGGTCGGCCGCGGAGATGCCGGTGGTGACGCCCTCGCGGGCGTCGACGGTCACCGTGTACGCGGTGCGCAGGCTCTCCTCGTTGCGGGCGGTCATCAGGGGGAGGTCGAGACGGTCCAGATCGTCGCCCTCCATGGGCACGCACACCACGCCCGAGGTGTGGCGGATCATGAACGCCAGGAGTTCGGGGGTGGCGAGTTCGGCGGCGAAGATGATGTCGCCCTCGTTCTCACGGTCCTCGTCGTCCACGACCACGATGGCGCGGCCCGCGGCGAAGTCGGCGACCGCGTCGTCGATGGAGTCGAGGACCACGGCCGAGGTGTCCGTGGCTCCTGGTGTGGTGTCGGTGACGGTCATTGCCGCTCCCTGGAGAAGACTGGGTGGTGTGGTGTGCGTGGGCGGCGGCCTGGATGCCGCCCTCGGGCGGCCGCCCGTCGGGAGTCAGCCGCGGTCGCGGGCGGCCGCGACCGCGGCGATGCGCTCGACGTACTTGGCGACGACGTCCACCTCGACGTTGACGGTGGCGCCGACGGCGAGCGCGCCCAGGGTGGTGGCGCGCAGCGTCTCGGGGATGAGGCTGACCTCGAAGTGCTCGTCGGCGGCGCCGGGGGCGCTGACGGCGGAGACGGTCAGGCTGGTGCCGTCCACGGTGATCGATCCCTTCCCGACCACGTACGGGGACAGTTCGAAGGGAAGACCGAAACGCAGGACATCCCAGTTGTCGCCGGGGGTTCGGGAGATCAGGCGCGCGGTGCCGTCGACGTGGCCCTGGACGATGTGCCCGCCGAGCCGGCCGTCCGCGCGGGCTGCCCGTTCGAGGTTTACCGGGGAGCCGGGGACGAGCGCGCCCAGGGAGGAACGGTCCAGGGACTCCTTCATGACGTCGGCGGTGAAGGTGCCCTCACCCCGGCCGACGACGGTCAGGCACACGCCGTTGACCGCGATGGAGTCGCCGTGGCCCGCGTCGGAGCTGACCAGGGGTCCGCGTACGGTCAGTAGGAGGGACTCGCCCGTGGTGCCGGCGGGCTCGATGGACACGACCTCGCCGAGTTCCTCCACGATTCCGGTGAACACGCCCTTGCCTTCCCTTCGCCTCATGGCGCTCCGGGGCACGGGGGTGTGGATCGGGTCCACGGCGGTCGGGGCCGACGGCGCTCGTGTGACACGGCGGTCGGACCCGTCCCAACGCGTACTGCCTCCCATCCGGACTCTCACCGTCGGTACCGGAATTCCACCGGCTCAACCGACCGATGGCTTCGGCCGGGTCGCGGACTGTCACCGCCGGTTCGGACTTTCACCGACCCCGGAGCACGCGTTCGACTGTCGTCTAACTGCCCGGATCCTACCTGGTCGCCGGGCCGGAATCCTAGGCGGTGTGAGGCTACTCACGGGTCGCTCCGGTGTCGGAGCCGCCGTTGGGGGAGGTCGGCAGCGGGTCGGGACGGCGGGCCAGACCGCTGCGGAGGAAGGTCTCGGGCGCGCCGAGGGAGGCCCACAGGGCGATGAGGGCGTAAACGGCGAACTCCGCGACGGCCTCGGCCGAACCGGTCAGGCCACCGAGGAGGAGGTGGTCGAGGACACGGATGAGGACGATGACCGAGACGCCCAGGACGAAGCGGGCCGCGCGCGCGGTGAGGGCGCCCCCGGCGTCGTACCACCCGCGCGCGTGGAGCACCGTGAACCCGACGATCCCGCCGAGCAACGCGCCGCAGACCGTGGCCAGACCGGTCAGCGAGGCCGCGGCCGGGTCGACGGGAACCGCGCCCGTCCAGTCGGCGGGGGCGACCCAGTCGGGGCGCGCGAGCCCCTGCCACAGGGCCGCCGCCAGGCAGGGCAGGACGCAGACCGCCAGCGCGCAGCCGACCCACGCGGCGGTGGGCAGGCCGCGCCACCAGGCCAGGACGCGTCCCTCCCAGCGCAGGACCGCCCACAGGATCGCCAGCCCGACGAGGAGACCGGCGAGGACGTCGCTGATGAAGTGCACGCCCAGGTACACGCGGGACAGGCAGACCAGGGCCACCAGGACGGCCGCCGCCGCGATCCAGCCACGGCGGCCGGAGCGCACGGCCAGGTAGCCCCACAGCACGGTGGAGGACTGGGCGTGCCCGGAGGGGACGCCGAAGCTGGACTCGACGGCGCGCGCGCTCACGTGCGGGCTGAACCAGTAGGGGCGCGCGCCGAAGAGCACGGCCTTGAGGAGGTAGTTGACCACGCCGGAGCCGACCACGGCCACGAAGAGGCGGGCGCCCGTGCCCGCGTGGACGCACCAGAAGACCAGGGCGAGCAGGAGGACGATGAACGTCTGCGAGCCGAGTTCGGTGACGAGTTCGAAGGGGAGGGACAGCCGGTCACCCCATCCCTGCACCCACAGGACGGGGGCCGTCTCCGCCTCCCACAGGGCGTCCATAGCCAGGTGCTCGGGGGTCCAAGCGGTCAACGCGCACTCCAGGGGTCCGCGCCTGGCAACGCGCTCACGCCGCGCCGCTCCACCCGGTCCGCGGGGGCGCGGGGGAAGACGGAGCCGCGGCCAAGCGGAATCGGTGACTTCGGTCGGGAAGCATAGGACGGGCGCCGCCCGGGTGGCCAGAGCCACCCGGCGCCGCGCCGGGATCGTTATGCGAGCGGGCTGGCCTTGGCGGCCAGGGAGCGCAGCGTGTCGACGGCCGCGGCGGGGTCCTGGGCGCCGTAGACGGCCGACCCGGCGACGAACACGTCGGCCCCGGCCTCGGCGGCGCGCTCGATGGTCTCGGCGCTCACACCGCCGTCGACCTGGAGCCAGACCGAGGACTGGCGGGTGTCGAGGAGTTCCCGTGCCTTGCGGATCTTGGGCAGGACCATGTCGAGGAACCGCTGGCCGCCGAAACCGGGCTCGACCGTCATGAGCAGGAGCATGTCCATCTCGCCGATGAGGTCCTCGTAGGGCTCGACCGGCTCGGCGGGGTTGAGGGCTAGCCCGGCGCGGGCGCCCAGGCGGCGGATCTCGCGCAGGGTGCGCACGGGCGCGCCCGCGGCCTTGGCGTGGATGGTGACGCTGCCCGCGCCCGCCTCTGCGTAGGCGGGGGCCCAGCGGTCGGGGTCCTCGATCATCAGGTGGCAGTCCAGCGGCGTGGAGGCCGCCTTGAGCAGGGACTCCACGATCGGCAGGCCGAGCGTCAGGTTGGGGACGAAGTGGTTGTCCATGACGTCGACGTGGAGCCAGTCGGCGGACGGGGACACGGCGGCCGCCTCGTCCGCGAGGTGGGCGAAGTCGGCGCTGAGGATGCTGGGTGAGATCTGGATTGCCACACCCGCAGTGTAGCCAGCCGTCCTCGGGCGCCGCGCGGGGAGCCGCGCCCGCCTGGGCGGACACGGCACCGCACGGGTGCGGCGCGGTTCGGCACCGGCCGGGCCGGTCTCGTCTGCGACCGCGAGGCCGGGACCGCGCCGAGGCCGGGAACCCGGCCGTGCCCGGAGCGGTCAGGTGTCGGACCTGCGCAGGAGTGCCAGGAACATGGCGTCGGTCCCGTGGACGTGCGGCCAGAACTGGACGTACCTCCCGTCGGGTCCCGCCGCCAGGTCGGGGATCGTGTCGAGGTGGTCGGCGGCGCGCAGCAGGGTGAGGTCGTCGCGCCCGTCGAGGACCCGGCGCACGATTGTGTCGGTCTCGTCCAGGTGCGGCGAGCAGGTCACGTAGGCGACCACTCCCCCGGGGCGCACGGACTCGACCGCGCTGACCAGCAGGTCGTACTGGAGAGGGGCCAGGGCGGTCACCGACTCCGGTGTGCGGCGCCACCGCGACTCCGGGCGGCGGCGCAGCGCCCCCAGCCCCGTGCACGGCACGTCCACCAGGACCCGGTCGAAGACCCCCGGCCGCCACGCCGGGGCGGTGCCGTCGGCGACCACGACCCGACCGGCGTCGCGCGGGGCGCGGCGGACCGCCGTGGCCACCAGCCCGGCGCGGGCGGGCTGAACCTCCGACGCCAGCAGGCGCGCCCCGCGCTGTCCGGCCAGGGACGCCAGCAGTCCGGCCTTGCCGCCGGGGCCCGCGCACATGTCCAGCCACAGGGCGTCGTCCCCGCGGGCGTCCACCCGGGTCAGGGCCAGCGCGACCAGCTGGCTGGCCTCGTCCTGCACGGCGGCCCGGTGCTGGCGCACCTCGCGGACGGCCGCGGGGTCGCCCTCGGGCAGGTAGGCGGCGAACGGCGAGTAGCGCGCCTCCTGCGCGCCCGCGGCGACCAGGTCGGCGACCGTGGACCGGCCGGGCTTGGCCACGAGCGTGACGCGGGGGCGCTCGTTGTGCGCGACGAGCAGGCGCTCGGTCTCGACCAGCCCGGTGGCGGACCGCTCCCCGAGCGCGCGGGCCAGCTCCTTGACCACCCAGCGCGGGTGGCTGTGCACCACGGACAGGTACCCGCTGGGATCGGTGCCGCGGTCGGGGGCGACGACCTCGGTCCACGCCCCCAGGTCGCGTGCGCAGACCTTGCGCAGGACGGCGTTGACGAACCGCGCGCGGTGGTGCCCCACCACCTTGCGGGCCAGGTCGACGGTGGCGCTCACGGCCGCGTGGGAGGGGATGTTCGTCGACAGCAGCTGGTGGGCGCCCAGGCGCAGCAGGGGCAGCGCCTCGCGGTCGACGGAGGCCAGCGTGCGGTCGACGCACGTCTCCAGGACGGCGTCGTAGGTGCCCTGGTGGCGGAGGGTCCCGTAGGTCAGCTCCGTGGCCAGGGCCGCGTCGCGGCCGCTGATGCCCCGCTCGGTGAGCTGGGCGGGCAACAGCAGGTTGGCGTAGGCGTCGCGTGCTCGACGGCGAGCAGGACGTCGTAGGCGACGCGGCGGGCCGGGTCACGGGGCTGGGAAGGTCCGGAGGCGCCCCGGCCTCCGCCCTGCGCGGGTCTCCCGCCGCGTCGGGGTCGGCGGTACGGGGATCGGGACTGCTCGCTCAACGGTGTTCTGCCTCAACGAACCGGGGACGGGGTCTGGCCGGAACGGGCCGGAGGGCCCGTTCACGTCAGGTCGAGACTACGGCAGCTCAGCGGCCCAGGCGGTCGTCCTCGGCGGGGCGCACGCCGCGGGCCCAGTCCACCGCCGCCATCGCGCGCTTGCCCTGGGGCCTCACCTGGCCCAGCAGGACCGGATGGGTGCTGGTCCCCACGACCACGCGGCGCTTGTCCGCGTGTACCTGCCCCGGGTCGAGGACGGGGGTGTCTGCGTCGGGCAGGGGGGTCACCGGACCGACCTTGAGCCGGGCCCCGCGGAACGTGGTCCACGCTCCGGGGGCGGGCGTGCACGCGCGCGCGAGGCGATCCACGTGCTGGGCGGGGGCGGTGAAGTCGAGCTCGGCGTCCTCGGGGGTGAGCTTGGACGCGTAGGAGACTCCGTCCGTCTCCTGCGGCACCGGGCTGAGCTGGCCGGCGGCGATGCCGTCGACGGTACGCACGAGCAGTTCGGCGCCGGAGACGGACAGGCGGTCGAGGAGATCGCCGCTGGTGTCGGAGGGGCGCACGGTCTCGGTCAGGGTGCCGAAGACCGGACCGGCGTCGAGTTCCTTGACGATCCGGAAGGTCGAGGCGCCCGTGACGTCGTCGCCGTGCAGGACGGCGTGCTGGACCGGGGCCGCGCCGCGCCATGCGGGCAACAAGGAGAAGTGCAGGTTCACCCAGCCGTGCTCGGGCACGTCCAGGGCTCGTTGCGGCAGCAGGGCGCCGTAGGCCACCACCGGGCAACAGTCCGGGGCGATCTCGGCGAGCCGCTCCAGGAAGGCGGGGTCGCCCGCCTTCTCCGGCTTGAGCACCTCGATCCCCTCGCCCTCGGCCACTTCGGCGACCGGGCTCGCGGACATCTTCCGCCCGCGCCCGGAGCGCGCGTCGGGGCGGGTGACGACCGCGGCGACCTCGTGGTCGGAGTCGATCAGCGCCCGTAGGGACGGCACCGCCACCTCCGGCGTTCCAGCAAAGACGAGCTTCATGATCGGGTCCCCTCCACTGCTCCGGGCCGCCGCGTGCCCCCGGACGACCGGATCGCGTGACGCCCACGCGCACGGTCCGTACGCGTCCCAGTTCTACCAGTCGTCCGGGCCGCCCGACGCGCGGACCACGGGCGGTGTCCGCGGCTTCTGGTAGACCAGTGGGTGATGACAGCGCAGCCTAGACCGCCCGACGACGGACTCTTCGATCTGGCGGAGCTGGAGGACCCCAAGGCCGCGGCGAGGGCCAGGGCCGAGCAGGCACGCCGCCCGGCCCCGAGGCGACCCGCCGAGCGGCTCCCGGTCGCGCGCGTCATCGTCGACACCCCTCTCCCCCACCTGGACCGCTACTTCGACTACCGCGTCCCCGCCGACATGGACGAGTCCGCCGTCCCCGGGTGCCGCGTGACGGTGGTGTTCAAACATCGCCTGCTCAGCGGGTTCATCGCGGAGCGGGTGGAGCGGTCGGAGTTCCCCGGCCCGTTGTCCTACCTACGGTCCGTGGTCTCCCCGGTGCCGGTGCTCACCCCGGAGATCCTGGGGCTGGCCCGGGCGGTCGCCGACCGGTACGCGGGCACGCTGAACGAGGTGGTCCGTCTGGCCGTCCCTCCGCGCCGCGCACGCGTGGAGAGCGAGCCGGACGCCCTGCCCGCGGACGACGCGGGGTCCGCTGTGACGGACCAGGCGGGGGAGGCTCCGGCGGGGTCCGGCGCGCACGCCGCCGACGTGACGTCCGCCGAACGGGAGGCGGACCCCGGCCCGTGGGCGCACTACCCGGACGGACCCGCCTTCCTCTCGGCGCTGCGCGAGGCGGGAGCGGCGCGCGCCGTGTGGAGCGCCCTGCCGGGCGGCGACTGGACCGATGCGATCGCGGTCGCCGCGGAGGCCACCCTGGCGGCGGGGCGCGGCACGGTGGTGGTGGTCCCGCGCAGCCGCGACGTCGAGGCGGTGGACGCGGCCCTGACCCGGCGCCTGGGTGGAGGGCGGCACGTCGCACTGCCCTCCGATCTCGGGCCCACCCCGCGGTACCGGCGCTGGCTGTCGCTGCTGCACGGGCGGGTCCAGGTGGTGGTGGGCTCGCGCACGGCGGTCTTCGCGCCCGTGCGCGACCTCGGTCTGGTGGTGCTGTGGGACGACGGCGACGACCTCCACGTGGATCCGCACGCGCCCTACCCGCACGCGCGGACGGTCCTGGCGATGCGCGCGCACCGCGCCGACGCCGGAGCGCTGTTCGGCGGGCACACCCGCACCACCGACGCCCAGCTCCTGGTCGAGTCGGGGTGGGCGCTGCCACTGGCGGCGGACCGGGCCACCCTGCGACGGCGGGCTCCGGTGGTGCGTGCCGCCGGGGACGACCGCGAACTGGCCCGCGACGAGGCGGCGCGGACGGCGCGCCTGCCGAGCCTGTCCCTGCGCGCGGCCCGGGGCGCGGCCCGGACCGGACCGGTGCTCTTCCAGGTGCCGCGACGGGGCTACCTCACCGCGCTGGCCTGCTCCGGGTGCCGCGAGCCCGCGCGGTGCGACGCGTGCCGGGGTCCTCTGGCGGTGCACGGCTCGCACGCCCTGCCCTCGTGCGGCTGGTGCGGCCGGGTGGCCGGGCAGTGGGCGTGCCCGGAGTGCGGCCAGACGCGGATGCGCGCGGTCGTGGTGGGCGCCCGGCGCACGGCCGAGGAGCTGGGCCGGGCCTTCCCCTCGCTGACCGTGCACACGTCCGGCCGGGACGAGGTGCTCTCCGCGGTCGCGGACCGGCCGTCGATCGTGGTGGCCACACCGGGCGCGAACCCGCGGCCGAGAACGGGTACGCGGCGGCCGTGCTGCTGGACGGCTGGGCGCTGCTCGACCGGATGGACCTGCGGGCGCAGGAGGAGGCGCTGCGCCGCTGGTTGAACGCCTCGGCCCTGGTCCGGCCGGGCGGCACGGTGGTGGTGTCGGCCGACGCCGGCCTGTCCGTCGTCCAGTCCCTGGTGCGCTGGGACCCGGCCGGGTTCGCCGAACGCGAGTTGGCCGACCGGCGCGAACTCGGGTTCCCCCCGGCGGTGACGATGGCCTCGATCACCGGCGCGCCCGAGCACGTGCGCGAGCTGCTCGACCAGTTGGAACTGCCCGAGGGAACCGAACTGCTCGGACCGGTCCCGGTGGCCTCGGCCCGGGAGGGGGCCAGGGACGGCGACGCCCGCACCGAACGCGCCCTGCTCCGGGTGCCCCGGGGCGGGGTCGGGGCGCTGGCGCGGGCGCTGAAGGCCGCCGCCTCCGCCCGCAGCGCGCGCCGGGACGAACACCTGGCCCAGGTCAGGGTGGACCCGCCGCACGTGGTCTGATCCCCCGTCGGCGACGGCGCCGAGCGTGGCCCCGATACGTCAACCTCGCGCGTACCCGGCCCGGTACAGGTCGCGGAGCAGGGCGATCTCCGCCCCGTGGTGGAAGATCTCCCGGTTCAGGTGCAGGACCAGCGCCACCATCGGGAACTCCGCCCACTGGGGCGCCTCGGCCGCTCCGACGGGAGCGGACATCGCCTCGTCGTCGAGCCCCTGGACGTGCGTGCACCAGGCGTGGTAGCCCGCGTGCAGCCGGGCGCGGGCGTCCTCGGCCCCGCTGGGCCAGTCGATCGACTCCCGGGTGGCCGTCCGGTCGCCGAAGTGCCAGTTGACCCGCGTCTCCAACACGTCCACGACGATGTGGCCGAGCCGCCAGGCGAGGGTGGTCACCGGCGGCGGGTCGGGTTCGCACGCCGCTCCGTCCGGCGCGTACCGTCCGTCCGGCCTCCGGCGGACCGTCCAGCATCCGGGGACGGGCTCCCACAGGTACTCCGCGTCGGTGAGGCCGTCCAGCCTCGGCCACAGCGAGTACTCCCAGTAGAACCGGAGCTGCGCCAGCGTCTCCCCGGTCCAGTTCACCGCCACGGTCCCGGCCTCCCCGAGCCTGCCGCGGCCCGGCCCAGCCCGCCCCGGATCCCGCTGCCCCGGGCGGACACGTCCTCGTCCGGGTAGGGCCACCAGGTGATGTCCGCGACACCCGGTTCCACGGGCCGGAACGGGGCGAGGGCCTCCCGGACGGCGGCGTGGGGGGCCGTGGAGGTGAGGCAGAGGAAGCCGCCGCCGCGCATGAGGGAGTGCAGGTCGCCGATCCAGGTGGGGGGCGTGTCGGAGGCGGGGGGCCGGGTCAGCAGGACGGCGAGTGGCCGGTCGAGGTCGACCAGGCCGGAGGCGCGCAGCCGGTGCAGGAGCGTGGCGGGGTCGGCTCCGTCGCCGGGCAGGACCGCGGTGTCGCAGGCGGGGAGCGCGCCCGCCGTGCCGTGCGGCGCGACGTACACGACGGCGGCGTCGGGTCTGCGTTCCCGGACGCGTGCGCCGGTTCCGGGCACCGCGCACCCCCAGTCGACGAACTGGTCCACGTCGGCGTCGGCGCACAGGTAGTCGACGACGCGGCCCAGGAAGCGCTCGTGCAGGCGCAGCTGTTCGGCGTGGCGGGGGTCGGGGAGCCGGGCGTCCGCGCGGTGGCCGAGGCCGACCACGCGCGAACGGCGTCCGGGGACCGGCACGGGATCGGGCCGCTGTGACGCGGCCGTGAGCGGGCCTGCCTTCGATCCTCGCACGTCCGTCACGATCACGCTCCCCAGCCGGTCCGCTCCCGGGAGGCACGGCGCGTGGATCCGATCGGGACCGTGCGTGGCGCGCCCTGCCGTCAGGGCCCGATGCTACCCCCGGGAACGTGATCCGTCGCACAGGGTCGGGTGATTCGTCCCCCCGATCTCCGTGTGGTCGGTATCCCCGGGGGGTTCGCGGCGCGGGCCCGCGCACCGGGCCGGCTCAAAGCACGTCGCGCGGATCCGGGACCGGCGCCAGCCGTCCGTCGCAGTCGGCGTACTCCCACCGGGGACCGTGCTCGACGAGGGCGGCGACCGCCGCGACGAGCCGGTCGACGTGCTCGGTCGAGGTGCCCAGGCCCAGGCTCGCCCGCACCGCCTGCGCGTGCCCCTCGGGCAGCAGGTGACGGGTCAGGGGGTGGGCGCAGAACAGCCCGTCGCGCACGCCGATCCCGTACTCCGCGGACAGCGCGGCGGCCAACGGCTCGGCCGGGAGCCCGTCCACGGTGAAGGACACGATGCCCACGCGGGCGTGGTCGCTCCCCCACAGGTTCAGCTCGCGGACCCCGTCGATCCCGGCCAGTCCCGCGCGCAGCCGCTCCAGCAGCGCGGACTCGCGGATGTGCAGCAGTTCCTGGGTGGCGGGGGTGAGGGTGTCGCAGGCCGCGGCCAGGGCGACGGCGCCCAGGACGTTGGGGCTGCCCGCCTCGTGTCGCGCGGGCAGGTCGTTCCACTGGACGTCGTGTTCGGTGACCAGGCGGGTGGCCCCGCCGCCGGACAGGTAGGGAGTGGCCGCGCTCAGCCAGTCGGAACGCCCGGCCAGCACACCGGAGCCGAACGGCGCGTAGAGCTTGTGTCCGGACAGTGCGACGTAGTCCGCCCCGCTGGCCGCGAGGCTGAACGGCAGGTGCGGCACGTACTGGGCGGCGTCGACCACCACGCGCGCTCCCTCGGCGTGCGCCGCGCGGACCAGGTCCTCGACCGGCCAGATCTCGCCGGTGACGTTGGAGGCGGCGGTGACGCACAGCAGGGTCGGACCGTCGGGGGCTCGCTCAGGGCCCGCCGAGCGGCGGCGACGGCGGCCTCGGGAGACTCGGGCAGGGGCAGGCGCACGACCCCGCCCGCGCGGGAGGCGGGGTGCTCCCAGGGCAGCAGGCTCGCGTGGTGCTCGGACTCGAAGACGACCACGGTGCAGCCCTCGGGCACGGCGCGCGCCAGGAGGTTGAGGGCGTCGGTGGTGCCGCGCACGAAGACCACGGCGTCGGCGGGCTCGGTGCGCGCGCCCAGGAACCGGGCGACGCTGCGGCGAGCGCGCTCGTAGGCGTCGGTGCTCACCTGGGAGTGGTGGCCCGCGCCGCGGTGCACGCTGGCGTAGTGCGGCAGGGCGTCCGACAGGGCCTGGGCGACCGAGGTCAGGCACGGGGCGCTGGCGGCGTAGTCGAAGTTGGCGTAGTCGACGCGTTCGCCGGTGACGAGGGGGACGCCGGCGTCGGCGGTGACGATCGAGCACTCGGCGGGTTCGGGCGAGCGCGGGGAGTGGATCTGATGGACCGTGGTCAAGATGCACCTCATTCGTGGGTCGGGGGACCCACGTGGTGCCTCACGGCAGCAGCTGCGGGGTCCGCGCTTGTCAGACACGGTCGTGTCGGGACCTGGTCCTCACCCGGGGCACCCCACCGCGGAAGGAGGGTTGCCGGCCAGCAAGCCGGGGCTTGACGCTGGCACTCGTGACCTGGCCAGAAAAGTAGCACAGCCCCGACCCGCCGTACACCCGCGGCCCGGTGTGCGCCCGGACACACCCCTGCTTGACACCCGCCGCGGAACCTGGGACATACTGGAGCGGCCTGCCCTCACGCCGCGGGTGTCCGGCTTCCCCGGCCGCCCTCCAGGCGCGAGACTCCAGAGCATCGGAGTTTTCGCATGCCCGCGAGCGAGAGGTGTGTTGCCGTGCACGGCGATGACCGAGTCCAACAGCTGTTCCGCAACCCCAGGGTCGTCCTGGTCTCCGGCTACGCCCGTCTTCCCGACACGGTGGCGAGCCACTCCCAGTACCAGCGGCTCGGCGTCGTGCTCGCCGTGGACACCGCGGACGACCGCGTCGTCGCCGCGGACACCACACTCCTCACCGACCTGGCCAAGGAGTTCTTCCGCGCCCTCGTCGAAGGCGCTTCGGTGACCGAGGACATCGCCGAGATCGTCCAGCGGGTGCAGACGCGGTACGCGGGCCAGTCCGGCGCCGCCCTCACCACCGCGCTCCGCCGCTGCCTGGAGACCTACCGCCAACTGCGGGACGGCGACCAGCTGCCCGGTCACGCCGACGGCGAGGAGTGAGCGCACCCGTGTCCGACACCCACGACCAACCGGCCGCGCACCCGCCCCTGGCCGGGGTGCGCGTGGCCGACCTGTCCCGGGTCCTGGCCGGGCCCTACGCCACGATGCTCCTCGCGGACATGGGCGCTGAGGTGGTCAAGGTCGAGCAGCCCGTACGCGGGGACGACACCCGCGCCTGGGGTCCGCCCTGGGCGGGCGCCGCCGATTCCCGTTCCGGGAGCCACGGCGCGGGGGAGTCCGCCTACTTCCTGTCGGTCAACCGCAACAAGCGCAGCCTCGCGGTGGACCTGAAGGACCCCGAGGGTCTGGCCGCCGTCCAGGACCTGTGTGCCTCCTCCGACGTGGTGATCCAGAACTTCCGCCCCGGGGTCATCGACCGGCTGGGGCTGGGATACGCCGACGTCAGCGCCCGCAACCCGGCGGTCGTGTACTGCTCGGTCAGCGGGTTCGGGCCCGAGCACGAGCCCGCCGCCCGCCCCGGCTTCGACATCGTCGTGCAGGCCGAGAGCGGACTGATGGCGGTCACCGGCCCGGCGGAGGGCCCGGCGAGCAAGGTGGGCGTCGCGCTCACCGACGTGCTCACCGGCCTCAACGCCGCCGTGGGCGTCCTGGGCGCCCTGATGCGCGCGCGGACCACGGGTCGGGGCGAGAACATCAGCGCCTCGCTCATCAACTCGACCCTGTCGGGTCTGGTCAACCTCACCCAGCAGGCGCTGGTCACCGGGAGCGAGCCCGCGCGGGTGGGCAACGCGCACACGACGATCGTCCCCTACCAGGTCTTCCCGACGGCCGACGCCGACATCGTGGTCGCCGCCGGCAACGACGCCCTGTACCAGCGCCTGTGCGCCGCCCTGGACCGGCCCGACCTGGGCGGGGACCCGCGCTACGCCACCAACCCCGGGCGTGTGGAACACCGTGTGGAGCTGGTGGCGGAACTGTCGCGGACCCTGCGCTCCCGGCCCGCCGACCACTGGATGGACGTGCTCGTGGCGGCCGGGGTCCCGGCCGGTCGCGTGCGCGGCGTCCTGGACGCGCTGCGCAACGCCGACGCCCACGGCGACGACGTCCTGCGCACCGTGGAGCACCCCGCGCTCGGGCCGCTCGAACTGGTCCGCGCCGGGTTCCGCATGGAGGGCACGCCCACTCCCCTGGCCGCCCCTCCCCTCCTCGGCCAGCACTCCCGCGACCTGCTCGACGAGCTGGGCCTGGACGGAGCGCGCATCGACGCGATGATCAAGCGCGGCGCCGTCCACCAGGCCGACCTGACCTGATCCGGGCGGCGCGCCCGCCCCCGCACGCACACCGAATGACGAAGGGACGCTCATGAGCGACATCCGACGCAGGCCCGCCGCCCCGGACCCCCGCGACTTCCTCGCGGTGGACGCCACGCTCTCCGACACCGAACGCGACGTGCGCGACGCGGTCCGCGCCTTCGGCGTCCGGGAACTCCTGCCCGAGGTCGCCGACTGGTTCGAGGCGGGCACACTGCCCGACCCCCGGGGCCTGGCCAAGGCCTTCGGTGACCTCGGCGTGCTCGGCATGCACCTGGAGGGCTACGGCTGCGGGGGCTCCAGCGCCGTCGCCTACGGCCTGGCCTGCCGCGAGCTGGAGGCGGTCGACTCCGGTTTGCGCAGCTTCGTGTCCGTGCAGGGCTCCCTGGCCATGGCGGCCGTCCACAAGTTCGGCTCCGAGGAGCAGAAGAACGCGTGGCTGCCGCGGATGGCCGCGGGCGACGCGATCGGCTGCTTCGGCCTGACCGAACCCGACTCCGGCTCGACCCGGGTTCGATGCGCACCCGCGCGCGGCGTGACGGGTCGGACTGGGTCCTCAACGGCACCAAGATGTGGATCACCAACGGCTCGGTGGCCGACGTGGCCGTGGTCTGGGCCGCCACCGACGACGGGATCCGCGGCTTCCTCGTGCCCACCGACGCGCCCGGCTTCACCGCCAACCTCGTCCACAGGAAGCTGTCCCTGCGTGCCTCGATCACCTCCGAGCTGGTTCTGGAGGACGTGCGGCTGCCCGCGGACGCCCTCCTGCCCGGGTCCGGGGGCCTGGGGTCGCCGCTGTCGTGCCTGAACGAGGCCCGCTACGGGATCGTCTGGGGCGCGGCCGGGGCCGCCCGGGCCTGCTACGAGGCGGCGCTGGAGTACGCGACCACCCGTGAGCAGTTCGGCCGTCCCATCGGCGGCTTCCAGCTCACCCAGCGCAAGCTCGCCGACATGGTGGTGGACGTCAACCACGCCAACCTGACGGCGTTGCGGATCGGCCGCCTCAAGGACGAGGGGAACTGTCACCACAACCACGTGAGCTTCGGCAAGTTCTCGTGTGTGGCAGCCGCCCAGCGGGTGGCCAGCGCGGCGCGCTCCATCCACGGGGCCAACGGCATCACACTGGAGTACCCGGTGATGCGGCACATGGTGAACCTGGAGACGGTAGCGACCTACGAGGGCACGGAGGAGATCCACGCGTTGAGCATCGGGCAGGCCGTGACGGGTGTCTCGGCGTTCCGGTGACCCGCGAAGCGGCGCCTCGGGTGTCGCAGGTCCCTCGGAACCACCAGAATAGGGAGCATCCGACCGAGGGAGTTGCGCAAGATGGTGAACGAGCCGACGAAGCGGTTCGAGATGACGCGGGTGCGGCGGACCGCCAACGCCTTCGTCAGTGGCTTCGTCAAGTACGGAGTGTGCCCGCCCGACCTGCACCTGTTGACGACGCGCGGGCGCACGTCCGGTTTCCTGCGGACGACCCCGGTCAGTGTGCTGGACAGTGACCGGGGCCGGTACCTGGTCGCGCTACGGGGCGGTGGACTGGGTGCACAACCTGCGCAATGACGGGTTCGCGACCCTGCGGCAGGGCGGGTGGATCGAGTTGGCCATCGTCCGCGAGCTCGACGCCGAGGAGGCGGCCCCGGTGCTCCGCGAGTACCTGGACCAGCCGCGCGCGTTCGTGGTGGGCCCGTATTTCGAGGCTCCGCCGGAGGCGCCGGACGAGGCCTTCGCGGCCGAGGCCCACCGCCACCCGGTGTTCGAGATCGTGCGGACGACGACGATTCGCATCTGAGCGGGTTCGGACGCCGCCGGGGGCCGGGGAACGGCGCCGCGCCGCAGGCGTCGATTGAGGGTGGTGGAGGGTGACGGGCGGGCCGATGTCCACACCCACAACGAGCACGGTCAGTTGCGGACCCGGTAGACGTCGTAGACACCGTCCACACCGCGTACCGCGCGCAGGACACTGCCGAGGTGGGCGGGGTCGGCCATCTCGAAGGTGAACCGGCTCTGCGCCACCCGGTCGCGGCTGGTCTGAACGGTCGCGGACAGGATGTTGACGTGCTGGTCGGACAGCACGCGGGTGATGTCCGACAGCAGCCGTGACCGGTCCAGCGCCTCCACCTGCAACGCCACGAGGAACATCGAGTCCTCGGTGGGCGACCACTCCACCCGCACCATGCGGTCGGTGTCCAGGGTCGAGGCGTTCACGCAGTCCCCGCGGTGCACCGAGACCCCGTTGCCGCGGGTGACGAAGCCGACGATCTCGTCGCCCGGAACCGGCGTACAGCATTTGGACAGCCGGGCCCACACGTCGGCGTCGCCCTCGACGACCACGCCCGGGTTGCCGGGGTGGCGGCGGCGGGTGACGGCCTTGGTGGGCAGGGCCGACTCGGCGATGTCCTCGGTGTGGCTCTCCAGACCGCCCAGGGAGTCGACCAGTTTGCTGACCACGCTCTGTGCGCTGACCTGGTGCTCGCCGACGGCGGCGTAGAGCGCGTCGACGTCCGCGTAGCGCAGGTCTCTGGCCAGGGCGATGATCGCCTCACCGCTGAACAGGCGCTTGACCGGCAGCTCCTGTTTGCGCATGACCTTGGCGATCTCGTCCTTGCCGCGCTCGATCGCGGCCTCGCGGCGCTCCTTGGTGAACCAGTGCCGGATCTTGTTGCGGGCACGGGCGCTCTTGACGAAGTTGAGCCAGTCGCGGCTGGGCCCGGCGTCGGGGTCCTTAGAGGTGAGGATCTCGATCGTCTCGCCGTTGTGCAGGGCGCTCTCCAACGGCACCAGGCGGCCGTTGATCCGGGCGCCCACCGTGCGGTGGCCGACCTCGGTGTGCACGGCGTAGGCGAAGTCGACGGCGGTGGCGCCCTGCGGGAGGGAGATGACGTCGCCCTGGGGGGTGAAGACGAACACCTCCTGGACCGACAGGTCGAAGCGCAGCGACTCCAGGAACTCGCCGGGGTCCTTGGTCTCCTGCTGCCAGTCGATGAGCTGGCGCAGCCACTGCATGTCGGAGGCGCCCTTGGAGTCGCCGCCGGTGACCCGGTCCTCCTTGTACTTCCAGTGCGCGGCGATGCCGTACTCGGCGCGGCGGTGCATGGCGCGGGTGCGGATCTGGAGTTCGACCGGGTTGCCCGAGGGACCGATGACCGTCGTGTGCAACGACTGGTACATGTTGAACTTGGGCATCGCGATGTAGTCCTTGAACCGGCCGGGCACGGGATTCCACCGCGCGTGGATGGTTCCGAGGGCCGCGTAGCAGTCGCGGACGCTGTCCACCAGGACCCGCACGGCGATGAGGTCGTAGATCTCGTCGAATCCGCAGTTGCGGGCGATCATCTTCTGGTAGATCGAGTAGTAGTGCTTGGGCCGACCCCGCACGGTGGCCTTGAGTTTGGCCTCGCGCAGGTCTCCGGAGACCGCCTCGATGACCTCCTGGAGGTAGACGTCGCGGCGGGGGGCTCGCTCGGAGACCAGACGGGCGATCTCGTCGAAGCGCTTGGGATAGAGGGTGGCGAAGGCCAGGTCCTCCAGCTCCCACTTGATGGTGTTCATGCCGAGACGGTGCGCGAGCGGAGCGAAGATCTCCAGCGTCTCGCGGGCCTTCTTCTCCCGTTTGGCCCGGGACGGCAGGTACCGCAGGGTCCGCATGTTGTGCAGGCGGTCACACAGCTTGATGACCAGGACGCGGATGTCGCGGGCCATGGCCACGACCATCTTGCGGACCGTCTCGGCCTGGGTGGCCTCGCCGTACTTGACCTTGTCCAGCTTGGTGACGCCGTCGACCAGCTCGGCGATCTCGTCGCCGAAGTCGGCGCGCAGCTCGTCGAGGGAGTAGGCGGTGTCCTCGACGGTGTCGTGCAGCAGTGCGGCGGCCAGGGTGGCCTCCTGCATGCCCAGCTCGGCGAGGATGGTCGCCACCGCCAGCGGGTGGGTGATGTAGGGGTCGCCGCTCTTGCGTTTCTGGTCGCGGTGGTGGTGGGCGGCGACCTCGTAGGCGCGCTCGACGAGCCGGACGTCCACCTTGGGGTGGGTGGCACGCACGGTCTTGATCAGTGGTTCGAGCACCGGGTTCATCGTCACTCCCCGCTGGGCGCCGAGTCGGGCGAGCCTTCTGCGGACTCGCACGGTGGAGGGCGTGGTGGAGTCGGGCGGTCCCTGGGGGCCGCCGGAGCCCGCCTCTGAGACGTCGGAGGGCGCCGCTTCGGTCGCGGCGCCCTCCGGGCGGTCCCCCTGTGGTCTGCGGGCGGCCGTCACGTCGCCGCCGTGCGCGTGCCCTTCCGGCATGCCGGGGCTTCGGCCCCCGGTGGCCCCCGGCCGCTCGTCACGGGCCGGTACCGCCCCGGTCGAAACCACTTCGCTTGGCATGCCTACCTCCCGCGGATCCACCCGGTCGCGTGGACGCCGTCGCCGACGCCGCCCGGTGCACGTGCGTGTTGTCAGGGCCAGTCGCTGAACGTGGCCGCCGCGGTACCTCTCCCACCAGTCTAGTGTCTGCGGTCCCGCGTGCGCGGGGGACGCGGTCGTCAGGTACGCCCCGGGCCGCGCCCGGCGGTGCCTTCGATCGGGCGCGGTGAGGGGTGCGTCCTAGCTTCAACGTGGGGGGATTCGTCGCGCATTCCCGTACAGGCGGGTGCGCGGCGGGGGTCCCCGGTCAGACCGACAGGAGGGTGTGCAGCTCCACGTCCGGCAACTTCCCGCGTCCCTGGAGCGCGCAGAGCTCCATCAGGACGGAGAATCCCACGACCGTACCACCCGCCCTGCGCACCAGCTCCACCGCGGCCCTGCCTGTGCCGCCGGTGGCGAGCACGTCGTCGACGATGAGCACGCGGCTTCCGGCCGGGATCGCGTCGGAGTGGATCTCCACGGTCGCGGTGCCGTACTCCAGATCATAGGCCTGACCGATGGTCGCCGAGGGCAGTTTCCCAGCTTTGCGCGCGGGGACGAAGCCCGCTCCCAGCGCGAGCGCCACGGGGGCGCCGAAGATGAAGCCGCGCGCCTCCAGACCGAGCACGTGGTCCACCCCATCGGCCTGGAAGGGTTCGGCCAGTCCCCGGACGGTGGCCCCGAAGGCCTCCCGGTCGTTGAGCAGCGGCGTGATGTCCTTGAACATCACCCCGGGCTGGGGAAAGTCGGGCACGTCGCGGACGTGGGACCGGATCAGACCGTCGAGGCGGCCGGCCGCGGCGGTCGCGGGGTCGTGGGACATGGGTGGTGGGACCTTACTCGTGGCGGGCCGGACACGCCGGTACCGGCCCCGTACGGGACCGGTACCGGGGAGTGTGCGACCGGTGGGAGATCAGCTGTTCGGCTTGTCGTCGTCGCCGAAGTCGGGACGGTCCTCCACCGGGGTGTCGTCCGCGGGCGGGGTGATGACCTCGCCCACACCGGCCTTGAGCATGCGGATCCGGGTGCCGGGGGCGATCTCCAGCAGGACGTCCTGCTCGTTGACCTCCACGACGGTGGCGAAGATGCCCGCCTTGGTCATGACCTCGACGCCGGGGACGAGCGCGTTCATCATCTGCGACTCCTGCTGGCGACGCTTCTGGTTCGGCCGCCAGAACAGCAGCCAGAACACCAGGAGGATCAGCGCGAACGGCAGAATCATGTTCAGGAGACCCCCGGTGGGCTCTCCTTCGGCGGCGAGAGTGTAAATGCCCTGCACTGGGGCGTCCTTCCGTACGTTTCTTCGTGTGGCCGACCGTTGTCGGCTCAAGAACCGCGACGACCACCTTCACCGTGCCGACCCGGACGTATATGTCGCGGTCCGCACCCGTCAGACATAACGCTCCAGACGGCCCGCGCGTTCCGCCCGTGTCGGAAGACACGTGGGAGCCGCGGATCCGGCCCCCGCGTGGCTGGACGACTCCCAGCTTACGTGGCGGCGGTCACCGCCGCCCCACGGTCGGAACTCGGACGGGCAACGGTCGCGGTCACGGTGCGGCAGCGCCGAAGGCGGCGTCGGGCGGCGGGGTCAGTCCCATGTGCGCCCAGGCCTGCGGGGTGGCGACCCGGCCGCGCGGCGTACGGGCCAGGAAGCCGGAGCGGACCAGGAAGGGCTCGGCGACCACCTCCACGGTCTCGGCCTCCTCCCCCACGGACACGGCGAGGGTCGACAGGCCCACGGGCCCGCCGCGGAACCGCCGCAGCAGGACGTCGAGGATGGCGCGGTCGAGGCGGTCCATGCCGAGCGCGTCGACCTCGTACAGTTCCAGGGCCGCGCGAGCGGTCGTCAGGGAGAGCCTGCCGTCGCCCCTGACCTCGGCGTAGTCGCGGACGCGGCGCAGGAGCCGGTTGGCGATGCGGGGGGTGCCGCGCGAGCGCCCGGCGATCTCCCGTGCGGCGTCCTCGTCCAGGGGCGCCCCGAGCAGGCCCGCCGAGCGGTGGAGGATGAGTTCGAGTTCCTCGGGTGTGTAGAAGTCCATGTGCGCGGTGAACCCGAAGCGGTCGCGCAGGGGCGCGGGGAGCATGCCCGCCCGGGTCGTCGCCCCGACCAGGGTGAACGGCGCGATGTCGATGGGGATCGCGGTGGCGCCGGGCCCCTTGCCCACGACCACGTCGACCCGGAAGTCCTCCATGGCGACGTAGAGCATCTCCTCGGCGGGGCGGGCCATGCGGTGGATCTCGTCGAGGAAGAGGACCTCGCCCTCCTGGAGGGTGGACAGGACGGCGGCCAGGTCGCCGGAGCGTTCGATGGCCGGTCCGGAGGTGATGCGCAGCGGGGCGCCCATCTCCGCGGCGATGATCATGGCGAGCGTGGTCTTGCCGAGGCCGGGACCGCCGGACATGAGGATGTGGTCGGGGGCCCGGTTGCGCCGCTGGGCGCTGCGCAGCACCAGGGAGAGCTGTTCGCGCACCCGTTCCTGGCCGACGAACTCGTCGAGCCCGCGCGGGCGCAGGGCGCCCTCCAGTTGGCGTTCGTCGCCCTGGGCGTCGGGGGACACGGCGTCGCGTTCGTGCATGGGGGTCGGTTCCTAGGCTCGGCTGAGCTTGCGCAGGGCGCTGCGCAGCAGGACGGAGACGTCGGAGGTGGCCTCGGCCTCGGCGGCGACGGCGGAGGCGGCGGACTCGGCGTCCTTGGCGGACCAGCCGAGGTTGACCAGGCCGGACACGACCTGGCCGCGCCAGGCGCCGTTCGGTTCGCCGGTGCCCGGTGCGGCGGGCGGTGCGCCTGCGCCGAAGTCAGGGACGTCGAGCTTGCCGCACAGTTCGAGGACGATGCGCTGGGCGCCCTTCTTGCCGATGCCGGGCACACGGGTGAGCGCGGCGGTGTCCTCGGTGGCCACGGCGTGGCGCAGGCTCGACGGGCTGTGGACGGCGAGCATGGCCAGGGCCAGGCGGGGGCCGACTCCGGACGCGGTCTGGAGCTGCTCGAACAGGTGGCGCTCGTCGTCGTCGGCGAACCCGAAGAGGGTCAGCGAGTCCTCGCGGACCACCAGGCTGGTGGCGACCGTCCCGGTCTCGCCGACGCGCAGGCCGGAGAGGGCGGCGGGGGTGCACCGCACGGTCATGCCGACCCCGCCGACGTCGATCACGGCGGTGTCCGCGCCGCGTGCGGCCACCCGGCCGGTGAGGAACGCGATCATCTGGTGCGGGCGCCGGGGCGCCCTTCTCCTTCCTGGGGGCGGGGGTCACCGGCCGCGCGCGCGGCGCGCCAGTTCCACCTTGCGGGCGAAGTCCTGCTTGGCTTGGGCGACGCGGGCGTCGGCGCCACCCCGCCAGATATGGCAGATGGCCAGCGCGACCGCGTCGGCCGCGTCAGCGGGTTTGGGAGGGCCGTCGAGTCCGAGGATACGCGCCACCATGGCGCCGACCTGCGCCTTGCCGGCGCGACCGCTGCCGGTGATGGCGGCCTTGGCCTCGCTGGGGGTGTGCAGGACCACGGGCAGGCCGCGACGGGCGGCGCACAGCAGGGCGATGCCACTGGCCTGGGCGGTGCCCATGACGGTGCTGAGGTTGTGCTGGGCGAAGACACGCTCGACGGCGACGGCGTCGGGCCGGTGCCGGTCGAGCCAGTCGTCGATGCCGCGTTCGATGGCGACGAGGCGCTGGGCGAGGTCGGTGTCGGCACTGGTGCGGACGACGTCTGCGCCCCGGAGGGCGAGCGGTCGGCCGACCGCGCCCTCGACGGCTCCGACACCGCACCGGGTCAGCCCGGGGTCGATCCCCACCACGCGCACGCGCCACACCCTTCTCGAACGTCCGTTCGCACCATGCTAGCGGCGCGGTCCGTCACCCCGTACCCGCCAGGACGGGCGTGTCGGCGCCGTGCCCCCATCGTCGCAGGCATTCCAGCCAAACACGTGGCGCGGCGGGACGCGCGCCGTCACGCTGGGCCCACGCGGACGCGTCCGAGTGGGTGCGCGCCGCGACCGGGGCGGGGCCGCGCTCGGGGGTGCCGGTGGGGGCGGTGTTCTCCGGGCCGACGCGGGAGGACGCGCGCTCGACGCGCGAGTCGCGGGCCACAGCGGCGCACGGCGAAGCACTAGGGTGATCGCATGACTTCCCTCAGTGATCAGCGCGTCCGCTCGTTCCTCCTCGAAGGCACCCGCACGGGAAAACTGGCCTACACCGCCTCGGACGGCCGTCCGCTGGTCGCGCCGGTCTGGTTCACCGTCGAGGGCGAGGAGATCGTCCTCAACACCGGGAAGAGCTCGGCGAAGGGGCGGTCGATCCTGCGGGATCCCCGCGTGGCGCTCAGCGTGGACCTGGAACGGCCTCCGTACGCGTTCGTGCAGGTGCAGGGGGTGGCCGAGGTGTCGGAGGACCCGGACGAGCTGCTGCGGACGGCGACCGCCATCGCCGCGCGGTACATGGGCGAGGACCGGGCCGAGGAGTTCGGCCGCCGCAACGGCGTGCCCGGCGAGCTCGTGGTGCGGATCCGGCCCACCAAGGTCATCGCGGGATTCGACGTGGCCTGACGGCCATCGGGTACCGCCCCGTTCAGGCGGGCGGTTCCCGCGAGGGCGCCGAGATCAGGCCGGGCCGGGCTCGATCCGGTACTGCTCGGCGATGTGCTCGAAGTGCTCGGCATCGCCCTCGGTGGCCACGGTACGTCGGCCGATGGCGTCGCAGGCGCGTTCGGCCACCTCGGCCACCTCGGCCACCTCGGCCGCCCGGTC
This sequence comes from Nocardiopsis sp. CNR-923, assembly GCF_001942255.1. Lineage (GTDB taxonomy): Bacteria > Actinomycetota > Actinomycetes > Streptosporangiales > Streptosporangiaceae > Nocardiopsis. The sequence goes on along the minus strand of NZ_MKKC01000065.1, from coordinate 1,873 downwards.
GGCGGTCGTGTGGAGGCCGAGGCGGAGCACCCTGGCTCCCTCCTCGTCGACGTCGACGGAGAAGCCCCACGGGATCTCGCACGGGGCCGGGTGTCCGGGATGGGGGCACACGAGTCGGCTCAGCGGTTGCTGGAGCGCGATCGCCTCCCCGGCGCTCGCGCCCCGGGAACGCGGACCTCATACACGCGGCGATCGGCTGACAAGCGTCCTCCCTGGGTTTGGCGGGCCCTCAGTGTAGGCGTCCGACGTCCGCCCCCACCCGCGGTGTTTCCGCTATCTCCTCGGATTCGATCCGGTACATCTGGAGACCCAACCTGGCTTTCGTCTCCGACCAGGGGACCGTGCGCACCTTCTCACCACGTTGGAGCCGATCGCAACGTCCAGCATGTGCCGATGGGCCTCAGGATCCCGTGACGACATGGCCACCCGCCACCAACGTTCCAGGAATGTGTTGAGTTCGGAGAGGTCCAGGCTTTCCCTGCGTCGTTCATCACCCGGCGGTACTCCCGGTCGAAGTCACCGACCTCCTCCGGAAGCAGAGCGGCTCGGATCTCCTTCGGGCTTCTCCCGATCCGCTCCTGTTGCTCCTCGATCGCATCCTCGTGCATGTGCCGCGCGTCTGCCGACATCCGAACCTCCTCGTGAACTCCGCTCCGGGCTACAACGCCATCGCGTCTCATGGCTGTTCTCCACGGGTCCGAGGCGTCCCCTGGTCGATCCCCTCGTTCATTCCTTGGCCAGGTCCGGCTACAGGCCACGCTGCTTCCGGATCGCGGTGAGATCCTCGCTGATCCGGAAGACCACGATGAGTATCTCCAGCCCAACCCGGGACAGCAGCACGTAGATCGCGCCGATCAGCAGGCTGCTGAAGAGCATGACGATGCCCAGAAACGGTTCTTCGCCCATCGAGACGAAGGAGCCCACCACAGCTATCAGCGTGAACAGCACGATGAGGGTCAGCCACAGGATGAACAGGACCTTGATGATCTTGGGGGTGACGAAATCACGGAACGAGAAGTCGAACAGCGCTCCGAAGAAGCCCTTCCCGGAAGGCTGCGCTCCCCGTACGAATCCGGGTTGCGGCGGGTAGGGCTGATTTCCGGGTCCCGCGTAGCCCTGGGGCCCGTGGCCACCGGGAGGCGTCCCCTGCGGCCCGAAATGCTGTGGCGGCTGCTGGCCGTAGAGCTGGGAGGGATCGTGGGGGTATTCCGGAGGGATGCTCATACTGATTCCTCGGTTGTGGATGGGGGGAGCCGCAGTGCACGGAATCGGCGCTGGACAGCGCCCCACACTCTACTCCTCCTCGCCCCTGCTCGATCACGCTTCGACGCCTTCCAGGCGTATCGAGGGCCCCTTGGCCGGAACCGGACAGGTCGGAAGACCGTGTCTGCTCCGGCCGCGTTACCAGGAGATCCACCTCGGCATTCCGCCGGAAGGCTCCGCGCGGGTTTCCACGACCGCCCGGATCCTCACTGATCGGGCTGCAAGCACGGCACAGCGTGGTTCTCCGACAGACCGACAGATCTGGCCAGAACCCCCATTCCGTGGCCAATGGCGGTCCCGGAGAAGAGGTCCGGATTGAGCGACACCAGACCCAATAGACCGATAATGTTCGTCTACAACAAGGAGTCGGGCGAGCTTTACTCCAGCTTCGCCCCCAACTCACACGGCGACCGTCACCCGATGGGCACATTCGCCTCCCTCGGTGCCGCCGTCGACGCGCTGAACAAACGGGGCCACCTGATGGCGAAAAGGGATTTCACCGAAGGCAAGCTCGGTCATGTCCCTTGGAGTGGTGTAACTCCGGGATGGGTGATCTGACCTGGACGGCTATAGCGACAAGGCGAGCCACCGTGTGACCGTCAAGTGAGAG
>NZ_MKKC01000064.1:60437-88494 GCF_001942255.1 Nocardiopsis sp. CNR-923 | reverse complement strand
CAAGGGCGGCGTCGGCAAGCAAGGGCGGCGTCGGCAAGACCACCCTGGCCGCCGCGCACGCCCTGGCCCTGGCCGACGCGGGCCGCCGCGTCCTGGTGGTGTCCACCGATCCCGCCCACTCCCTGGGCGACGCCCTGGAGACCCCCCTGACCGACGCCCCGGCGCTGATCGCGCCGAACCTGTGGGCGGCCGAACCCGACGCCGACGCCGCCGTGCGCCGCCGCATCGCCCAGGTCGCCGAGGACGCCCGCCGCGCCGTCCCCCGCGAGGTCATGCCCGCCGTCCACCGCCACCTGGACCAGGCGGGGGCCAGCCCCGGCATGGCCGAGTCCGCGCTGGCCGACCTGCTCGTCGACCGCATGGAGGAGGTCGGCCGGCGGTGGGACCACCTGGTCGTGGACAGCGCCCCGACCGGCCACCTCCTGCGCCTGCTGCACCTGCCCGCGCTGCTCACCCCGTGGGTGGTCGGCCTGACCCGCCAGCGCGAACGCGCCCGCAGGGCCGAGGCCCTGGCCGACATCGTGGGCGGCGGGGACGACGAGGCCGACGACCCCCTCTTGGAGCGGTTGCACGCCCGCCGCCGACGACTGGAGCGCGCCTCCGCCCGCCTGCGCGAGGACGCCGCCGTCACCCTCGTGACCCTGCCCCGGCGCATGGTGCTCGCCGAGACCGGACGCGCCGTCGACCAGCTCACCGAGGCCGGGTTCCGCCTCACGCCCGTCATCGTCAACCAGATCCCCGAGGGCACGGCGGGCCCCGACAACGCTGACGCCCTCGCCCTCACCGAGGAACGGTTCGCGCACCTGGGCGTCGTGCGCGTGCCGCTCCAGGACGCCGAGCCCACCGGACCGGACCGGTTGCGCCGACTCGTGCGGTTCCTGGGCGCGGCGCCGGGCCGGTGAGCCGCGGGCGGGGCACGTCGGGCCAGGTGGCGGCCGTAGTGGCGGGAAACGGCACCGCCGCCCGCTATCGTTGGCGCTATGGGGCGATCCGGGGACGACGGTAGAGGCGAGGCGGGGGGCGACGTGGCCGGACCGGTGGTCAGCGACCGGATCTGGACGGTGCCCAACCTGTTGAGCATGCTCCGGCTGCTGGGCGTGCCCGTCTTCCTGTGGCTGGTCCTGGGGCCGCGAGCCGACTGGTGGGCCCTGCTGGTGCTCGCCTTCGCCGGGCTCAGCGACTGGCTCGACGGCAAGATCGCCCGCGCCTGGAACCAGACCTCGCGCCTGGGCACGGTGCTCGACCCGCTGGCCGACCGGCTCTACATCTTCGCCGCACTGCTCGGCCTGGTCGTGCGCGGCATCGTCCCGTGGTGGCTGATGGCGATCCTGGTGCTGCGGGACGTCCTCATCCTCGGCGCGCTGCCGCTGCTGCGCCATTTCGGATACGGGCCGCTCCCGGTCAACTTCGCGGGCAAGGCCGCCACGCTGTGCCTGCTGTACGCGTTCCCCCTGCTGTTCATCGCCGGGCACACGGCGATCGTCTCGGATGTGGCGCGGATTATGGGTTGGGCGTTCGCACTCTGGGGAACGGCTCTGTATTGGTGGGCCGGACTGCTCTACGCCGTACAGGGGCTGCGCCTGATCGCCCAGACCCGCCGCGACGAACGCGCTGATCACACCGGCGGCCGGACGGACGCCGAGGACAGCGACCCAGAGCGGCCGCGGCACGGATCGACCCGATCCGACCGACCACGCGACCGCTGACGGACGAACCCGGAGCGCAAGGCGACGGACGCGCCACGGGACCGGCCCGGGAGCCGGTCCGGACACGAACCGGCGGAACGGCTCACCGCGAATCCTGTCGGATCGAGAGGGAGTGTCATCTCCGCCATGAGAACATGTCCCACCGCGTGCGACGCCGCGCGCTCCCATCCCCGCACCGCGACGCCGGACGCCACCGTCGTACGGAGGTCTGGTCGATGACCGGCAACGGCGCCCAGAGCGACCCGACCACGACCGCCGGCACTGCGGCCGCGCCCCCGATGAAGGCCGTCGTGATGGCGGGAGGGGAGGGCACCCGTCTGCGGCCCATGACGGCCAACCTGCCCAAACCCCTGCTCCCGGTGGTCAACAAGCCCATCATGGAGCACGTCCTGCGCCTGCTGCGCAGGCACGGCTTCACCGAGACGGTGGTGACCGTCCAGTTCCTGGCCACCCTCATCCGCAACCACTTCGGGGACGGCGAGGAGCTGGGCATGAAGCTCCACTACGTCGCCGAGGAGGTCCCCCTGGGGACCGCGGGCAGCGTCAAGAACGCCGAGGAGCACCTGCGCGGCGAACCGTTCATCGTCATCTCCGGAGACGCCCTCACCGACATCGACCTCACCGACATGGTGCGGTTCCACCGGGAGCGCGGCGCCAAGGTCACCATCGCGCTCAAACGGGTCCCCAACCCGCTGGAGTTCGGCATCGTCATCGTGGACGAACAGGCCGCGTCCAGCGGTTCCTGGAGAAGCCCACGTGGGGCCAGGTCTTCTCCGACACCGTCAACACCGGCATCTACATCATGGAGCCGGAGGTCCTCGAACGCGTGGCCGCGGGCGAGGTCGTCGACTGGTCCGGGGACGTCTTCCCCGAACTGCTCGCGGAGGGCGAGCCCCTCTACGGGTACGTCGCCGACGGCTACTGGGAGGACGTCGGCACGCACGAGAGCTACGTCAGCGCCCAGGCCGACGTGCTCTCCGGCCGCGTCGACGTGGAGATCGACGGCTTCGAGGTGTCCCCGGGCGTGTGGGTCGGCGAGGGCGCCCAGGTCGACCCCGGCGCGGTGCTCAAGGGCCCGCTGTACATCGGCGACTACGCCAAGGTCGAGTCCGGGGCGGAACTGCGCGAGTACACCGTGCTGGGCAGCAACGCCGTGGTGCGCGCCGACGCGTTCTGCCACCGCACGGTCCTGCACGACAACGTGTTCATCGGGCGCGGCGCCAACCTGCGCGGCGCCGTGATCGGCAAGAACACCGATGTCATGGCCGCGGCCCGGATCGAGGAGGGCGCGGTCGTGGGCGAGGACTGCGTCGTCGAGTCCGAGGCCTACGTGCACAACGACGTCAAGGTCTACCCGTTCAAGACCATCGAGGCCGGTGCGGTGGTCAGCACCAACGTGGTGTGGGAGTCGCGCGGGCAGCGCTCGCTGTTCGGTCCGCGCGGCGTCTCGGGTCTGATCAACGTCGAGATCACCCCCGAACTGGCGGTGCGCCTGGCCAACTCCTACGCCACCACGCTGAAGAAGGGCGCGATCGTCACCACCTCCCGCGACGTCTCGCGGGCGGCGCGCACCCTCAAACGGGCGGTGATCAGCGCGCTGACCGCCGCCGCGATCGACGTGCGCGACCTGGAGGTCGTGCCCCTGCCGGTGGCGCGGTTCCACACCTCGCAGAGCGGTGTGAGCGGCGGCATCCACCTGCGCACGAGTCCCGGGGACCCCGAGTCGGTGGACATCCTCTTCCTGGACGGGGAGGGCGCCGACCTGTCCCCGGGGGCCCAGCGCAAGCTGGACCGGGTCTTCTCCCGCGCCGAGTACCGCCGGGCCTTCCCCGGGGAGATCGGCGAGCTGACCTTCCCGTCGCGCGGGGTGGAGAACTACTCCTACGACCTGCTGCGCGCGGTGGACACCACCGGCGTGGCCGAGGCCGAGCTCAAGGTCGTGGTCGACTGCGCGGGCGGCACCGGATCGCTCCTGTTGCCGTCGCTCCTGGGGCGGATCGGCGTGGACGTGCTGACGGTCAACAACCGCCTGGACGAGGCCTCGCCCACCGACACCCCCGCCAAGCGGATGCGCGACCTGGAACGGTTGGGCGCACTCGTGGCCAGCTCCGGAGCCGACTTCGGCGTCAGGTTCGACCCGGTGGGCGAGCGGTTGGCGATCGTGGACGAAAACGGCGAGCTGGTCGACGGGGACCGCGCGCTGCTGGTCGTGCTGGACCTGGTCGCCGCCGAGCGCGGCGGCGGGACGGTGGCGCTGCCGGTCACCACCACCCGGGTCGCCGAGCAAGTGGCCCACGCGCACGGAGTCGCGGTGCGGTGGACGGCCACGGCCACCGACGAGCTCACCAAGGCGGTCCGGTCCGGGGACGAGGAGATCGTCTTCGCCGGCGACGGACGGGGCGGGTTCGTCATCCCCGAGTTCAGTCCGACCAGCGACGGTATCGCCGCCTTCGTCCGCCTGCTCGGGCTGGTGGCGCGCACCCGCCGCTCCGTGGGCCAGATCGACGGCGCCATCCCCCAGGCGCACCTGTACCGCCGTTCGGTGCCGACCCCCTGGGCGGTCAAGGGCAGTGTCATGCGCGCCGTCGTCGAGGCCGCCGGGGACCGGGAACTGGACACCACCGACGGCGTGCGGGTCCTGGAGGCCGACGGCAGTTGGGCGCTGGTCCTGCCCGACACCGCCGAGGCCGTGACCCATCTTTGGGCCGAAGGTCCCGATCCCGACACCGCTCACCGCATCCTGGACGAGTGGGCGGCCGTCGTGGAACGGGCCGAGGGCTAGGGCGTGTGCCGCGCGGGTGCGGGCGCGCCGTCGCGCCCGCACCCGCGCGGCGTGTCGCGGGCCGTGCCGCGCCCACGGTGGCGGGCCCCGCTTGGGACCGCCGTGCTCCAGCCCGCTAAACTGGGCATCACGGCAGGTCATCGCGGTGGTGGAAAGTTCGCGTGAATCCCTGTGGCTCAGCTGCGAACCAATCAGTCCCGCGAGGCATCAGCACCAGAGCAGGTGTCCATCTCGACGGGGGCGGACATCGGCGGAGACGGTGCCCCGGGTGCCGGGTCCGCCGTCCCCTCAGCCGTGGGCGAGTCCGGGCGTCCACGGCAGGCCGAGGTGGAGCAGAACCCTTCCTGGACAGGGATATGGTTTAAAGTCGAGTGTTCCCTGACGCACCGCGTCACCACCGGGCGGGCGCCCCGATGACGGCGGAGTCCGCGCCGGGGGTGACAAGGAGTACATCATGGGGGATGAGACCTAGCGACCGACCGTGTGAGGCGTACCGCTGCCGGACAGCGGGCTGTCTCGCCACGCCTCGGGCGGTGTGCGGGTGAGGAACCCGCGCGGTGTCCGGGACGTGTCACCGATCAGCCGAATCAAGCACCGCCCCGTGCGGTAGGAGGCCGAGCCGACCTATGTCGAGCGTTTACTGCACGCAGTGCGGTCACGCCGTTGCGGATGATGCCCGTTTCTGCTCCTACTGTGGCACCCCCGTCCGCAGGCCCCAGCAGCAGGCTCCACTGGGTTCGGGTGGGGATTCCGCCGGCGACGTCACGTCCACCATCTCGATCTCCGGGATCCAGGCCCTTGAGGAGGAGTCGACCGGGGACGAGCTGGCGGCCGACGACCCGGCCAACGCCGACGCGCTCCCTCCGGGCACGGCGCTGCTCGTGGTGAGGCGCGGTCCCAACGCCGGGAGCCGGTTCCTCCTGGACAGCGACGTGACGACCGCGGGGCGCCACCCCAACAGCGACATCTTTCTCGACGACGTGACCGTCTCGCGCAGGCACGTCGAGTTCTTCCGCCGGGGAGACGGATTCGCGTCCGGGACGTGGGCAGCCTCAACGGCACCTACGTGAACCGTGAGCCGGTCGACGAGGCCGCGCTCGGCGGTGGGGACGAGATCCAGATCGGCAAGTTCCGCATGGTCCTGCTGACCAAGCCACGCCGCTGACCTGGCTCAAGCGGTCGCCGGGTAGACGGTGGGCGGGGGAGGCGGGCCTACAAGGTTTGCGGGCCCCCGCCTCCGGACAGCTTTGTAACGAAGGGTGCCGATTTCGCCCTCGGGTCCTGATCCAACGTGGGAGCAGGGACGAGCGCCCATCCGGCATGACGACTCGTGGGACGGAGCCGCTGTGAAGCACATGGAGGTCGTCGGCGTCCGGGTTGAGATGCCCTCGAACCAACCGATTGTCCTGCTCAAGGAATCCGACGGAGACCGCTACCTCCCGATCTGGATCGGCGGGGTGGAGGCCACGGCGATCGCACTCGCGCAGCAGGGGGTGGCGCCCGCCCGGCCGCTGACCCACGACCTGTTCCGGGATGTGCTGGAGGCGCTCGACACCGGGCTGAAGACGGTGAACATCACCGGTCTGAGCGACGGGATCTTCTACGCGGAGCTGGTGTTCAGCAACGGGGTGGAGGTCAGCGCGCGCCCTTCCGACTCGATCGCGCTCGCGTTGCGGACCGGCACGCCGATCTACGCCCACGAGGACGTGATCGCCGAGGCCGGGATGCCGATCCCCGACGAGCAGGAGGACCAGGTCGAGGCGTTCCGGGAGTTCCTGGACAACATCTCGCCCGAGGACTTCGGCCGGCGCGCCGAGTAGCGCCCCTCGGGGGCGGGCGCCGCCGCGTTCGCGGTGCGCGCCGGGGGCGAAACGCTGCGACACGGCTGTGACCTGCGGGTTCGTCGTAGTCGCCACTGATACATTGGGTAATCGGGCCAGGGGGAGGACACCGTGGTCACGGCCGGAACCTCCGGACGATCGTGGACGGGGCGCGACCCGGAGCCGGGAGACGGACGGGGCGCGCACTTGGCGACGCGCCGCGCGCCTTCGTTGACGCTGCCGGTCGGCCGTCCTACGGTCGGTGCAGTGGAACCCGCGGCGCACCCCATCCCTGAGTGGACATCCCCTGTCGACGCCGCCGTGGGACGAGGAGCCGGAGGTCGGCGTGGCGGTAGCGGGCGGCAAGCGGGAGACCCATGACAGGCGGTCCGCGCTGCGGCTAGCGGGGCAGCAGGGCCTACTGTGCGAAGAGGACGTGGTGGCGCTGCCTATGGACGTCGGGTATAGGGGCCCAGCGGCGTGTACCGCCGCGGGGATCACCTACCGTCAGCTCGACTACTGGGCCAGGACCGGTCTGGTCGAGCCGAGCGTGCGTGCCGGCGCCCACAACGCGCCCCTGTACAGCCTTCCCGACATCCTGCTGCTGAAGGTGGCCAAACGTCTCTTGGACACCGGCATCTCGTTGCAGCAGATCCGCAACGCCGTCGACCATCTGCGCGGCAGGCCCGCACCCGAGTTGGCCCGCATCACGCTGATGAGCGACGGCGTCAGCGTCTACGAGTGCACGTCCCCCGACGAGGTCGTCGACCTCATGCAACGCGGCCAGGGCATGTTCGGTCTGGCGCTGGGCAACGTGTGGCGCGAACTGGAGGAGGCCCTGGGCGTCGTTCCGGCCGAGGACCGCGCCGACCTGCCCGCCGCTCCTCGGCAGCCGGTGGACGAGCTGGCGCGTCGCCGCCGCGAGCGCCGCACGGGCTGAACCCGCCGGGCGCGGCGGTCGTGCGTTCGGTCCCCGCGCGAGAACCTGGACCGGGCGCGTCCCGCCTGTGGACGGTGTGCGCGATCGAGCGGGCGCACGGCTGGGGACCCCGGATCGGCGGGGCTGGCGGCCGTGGACGCCGGACCCGGGCTCGGCCTCCGGCCCGAGGATCGAGTACCGTTTGGTCACAACGAGGACGAAAACTGACATTCGTCCTGTTCGTACATCCATGCACAGCGTCAACAGGCCGTCAATACCACGCGGGAGAGACCCCGGCAGGGGCGCCGACGGGGCAATACTCCCCAGTAACCTCTCAGGCACCACGGACCGCGTGGAGGAGGCCGCTCTGAAGCCCGGCACCGCCGTGCCCGGTGACAGAGGGGGAGACCGTGAGGAAAGCGCCGACCCGTTCGGCCCTGTCACCAGGAGGTCTCCGTGCCTGACCAGTCCACGCCAGACCCGACGCCGCACACCCCCGGCACCCCCGCACGGGTCTTCGCCGACCGCCACATCGGGCCCACCCCCGCCGAGACCGTGGAGATGCTCAAGGCCGTCGGCTACGGCTCCACCGCCGAGCTCATGACCGCCGCCGTGCCCGAGTCCATCCTCACCGGCCCCGGCCGCAGCGCCCCCCTCGACCTGCCCGAGGCGCTCGGGGAGGCCGAGGCCCTCGCCGAACTGCGTCGCCTGGCCGACCGCAACCGGGTGCGCACGTCCATGATCGGCCTGGGGTACTACGACACCCTCACCCCGCCCGTCATCCTGCGCAACATCATGGAGAACCCGGCCTGGTACACGGCGTACACGCCCTACCAGCCCGAGATCTCCCAGGGTCGCCTGGAGGCCCTGCTCAACTTCCAGACGATGGTCTGCGACCTGACCGGCCTGCCCGTCTCCGGCGCCTCCCTGCTGGACGAGGCCACGGCCGCGGCCGAGGCCATGACGCTGGCCCGGCGCGCGGCCAAGAGCGAGGCGGACGTCTTCGTCGTCGACGCCGACGTCTTCCCCCAGACCCTGGACGTGCTGCGCACCCGCGCCGAACCGCTCGGGATCGAGATCGTGGTCGCCGACCTGTCCCGGGGCCTGCCGGAGGGCGACGCCTTCGGTGTCCTGGTGCAGTACCCCGCCTCCAGCGGCGTCGTGCGCGACCCGGGCGACGTCGTGGCCGCCGCCCACGAACGCGGCGCGCTGGCCGTCGTGGCCGCCGACATCCTCGCCCTGACCCTGCTGCGCAGCCCGGGGGACCTGGGCGCCGACATCGCGGTGGGCTCCACCCAGCGCTTCGGCGTGCCGCTCGGCTTCGGCGGCCCGCACGCCGGGTACATGGCCGTCGGCGAGAAGCTGCGCCGACAGCTGCCCGGACGCCTGGTGGGCGTGTCGGTCGACCAGGCGGGCCGTCCCGCCTACCGCCTGGCCCTACAGACCCGCGAGCAGCACATCCGGCGCGAGAAGGCCACGAGCAACATCTGCACCGCCCAGGTCCTGCTCGCCGTCATGGCCGGGATGTACGCCGTCCACCACGGGCCCGACGGCCTGCGCGCCATCGCCCGCCAGGTGCACACCCGCGCCGCAGCCCTGGCCGACGGTCTGGCGGAGCGCGGCTTCGAGGTCGTGCACGGCGCCTTCTTCGACACCCTGCGCGTGCGCGTGCCCAACTCCGCCGCCGTCGTCGAACGCGCCCTGGAGGCGGGGTACAACCTGCTGGCCGTCGACCAGACCACGGTGGGCGTCAGCGTCGACGAGACCACCGCCCCCGCCGACCTGGAAGCTGTCCTGGGAGCCTTCGGCGAGTTCGAGCGCGGCTCCTCCCGCGCGGGCCTGACCGTCGACGAGTCCGCCGACCGCGTGCCCGCCGAACTGCGGCGCGACGTGGACTACCTGACCCACCAGGTGTTCAACACCCACCGCAGCGAGACGTCCCTGCTGCGCTACATGCGCCGCCTGTCCGACCGCGACCTGGCCCTGGACCGCACGATGATCCCGCTGGGCTCGTGCACCATGAAGCTGAACGCGACCGCCGAGATGGAGGCCGTCACCTGGCCGGAGTTCGCGGGACTGCACCCGTTCGCTCCACTGGACCAGGCCGCCGGGAGCCTGGCCCTCATCCGCGACCTGGAGGCGTGGCTGACCGAGGTCACCGGCTACGACGCCGTCTCCCTCCAGCCCAACGCCGGATCCCAGGGCGAACTCGCCGGGCTGCTGGCGATCCGCGGCTACCACCGCTCCCGGGGCCAGGCCCACCGCGACGTCTGCCTCATCCCCAGCTCCGCGCACGGCACCAACGCCGCCAGCGCCGTGATGGCCGGAATGCGCGTGGCCGTCGTCGCCTGCGACGGCCGCGGCGACATCGACCTGGCGGACCTGCGCGCCAAGACCGACAAGCACGCCGGGGACCTGGCGGCCATCATGGTCACCTACCCCTCCACGCACGGCGTGTACGAGGACACCGTCACCGAGGTGTGCCGCCTGGTCCACGAGGCGGGCGGCCAGGTGTACGTCGACGGCGCCAACCTCAACGCGCTGCTGGGCTGGGCCAAGCCCGGCGAGTTCGGGGCCGACGTCAGCCACCTGAACCTGCACAAGACCTTCTGCATCCCGCACGGCGGCGGCGGTCCCGGCGTCGGACCGGTGGCCGTGCGCGCGCACCTGGCCGGGTTCCTGCCCAACCACCCGGGCCAGCCCGAGGCGGGCCCGCACACCGGCGTCGGCCCGGTGTCGGCGGCGCCGTTCGGGTCGGCGGGCATCCTGCCGATCTCGTGGGCCTACGTCCGGATGATGGGCGAGGACGGGCTGCGCGCCGCCACCGAGACGGCCGTGCTGTCGGCCAACTACCTCGCCAAGCGCCTGGAGCCGTACTTCCCGGTCCTGTACACCGGCGCCAACGGCCTGGTGGCGCACGAGTGCGTCATCGACATCCGGCCGTTGCAGAAGACGAGCGGGATCAGCAACGAGGACGTCGCCAAGCGCCTGATGGACTACGGGTTCCACGCGCCGACGATGTCGTTCCCGGTCTCGGGCACGCTGATGGTCGAGCCGACGGAGAGCGAGAACCTCGCCGAACTGGAGCGGTTCGTCGAGGCGATGATCGCGATCCGCGGGGAGATCGACCGGGTGGCCTCGGGGGAGTGGGACGCCGACGACAACCCGCTGCGCAACGCGCCGCACACCGCCGAGGCGGTCACCGCCGACGTGTGGGAGCACGGGTACGGCCGCGCGGAGGCGGTCTACCCGCTGCCCTCGCTGCGCCAGGACAAGTACTGGCCGCCGGTGGGCCGGATCGACCAGGCCTACGGGGACCGCCATCTGGTCTGCTCCTGCCCGCCGCCGGAGGCCTTCGAGCTCTGACGGGCCCACGGGGGCGCCGACGCGGTGCACCGCTTCTCCGACGTCGGACCGGCCCACTGACGGTGAGGCGCCCAGGGTCTGAGCCCGGTCGAGTACCGGGCTCAGGCCCTCCGGCGTCGGGCGGATCCGGGTGGCGGCGTACCGGTCGACGTACTCCTCCAGGGCGCGGGCGCTCCCTGGGTGATGTCGTAAATCTACGACGTAAAGGTGACGCTCCGCCACACGAGACGCCCGGACACGGGAGCGGCACGCGCCCCCGACGGAGGGCGAACCCCTCACCCGCGGGTTACAGTGGCGGCGACACCCACGGTGCCCGCCCCGCCGAGCGGACACCGACGCCCCCATGGAAAGCGCGCCGCATGACCACCACGTCCGGGCCGTCCGCACGCTCCGGTCCCGCCGACCCGCCCCAGGCCGCCGATCCGGCCGACTCCGGGGAGGCGGACGCCCCTCCCGCCCACTCCGCCGGCGACCTGTGCGACCAGGCCCAGGACCTGGCCCAGAACGGCCACCTCAGGCGCGCGGCCGTCCTGTTCCGGCGCGCCGTGGCCGCCGACCCGCCGCCCGAGGTCCTGGCCCGCGCGCTGCTCGGCCTGGCCGTGGTCGAGGACCAGCGCGGCGACCCGCCCGCCGCCCGCGAGGCCGCGCGCCGGGCCCTGGCCACCGGGGACACCCGGTACGCACCGCGCGCCGCCCACCACCTGGCCCTGTCCCTGGAACAGCAGGGCGCGGGGGAGGAGGCCGCGCATGTCTGGCGGCGACTGCTCGACCTGGGCGGTGCGGCCCACACGGCGGTCGCCCACTACGGACTGGCCCGCGACGCCGAGGCGAGGGGGGACCGTGCGGCGGCCGAGGAGCATTGGGAGGCCGCGCTGGAGCTGCCGGCCGACCGCGTGGAACTGGGCCGCCTGCACGCGTCCACCGTCGTCGAGGCCGCGCGGGACCTGGCCGGGCGCTGCTGGAACGCGGGCGGCCCGACGCCGCCCTGGCCGCCGTCGAACGCGGGCTCGCGGTCGCTGACGACCCCGAACTGCGTCTGCGGCGCGCAGCCGTCCACCTGGAGCGGGCCGTCGGCGACCTGGGCGCCATCGTCCCCGCCGCGAAGCCCCGCACCGGCCCCGAGGACGATCGGCGCCCCGACCCCGCGACCTCGGGCGCGGCCGTCGAACTCCTGGCGGGGCTGCTCGCCCTGCTGGGGGATCCCGAGGCGGCCGAACACGTCTGGCGGGCCGGCCTGGACGACCGGGACACCGCCGAGGAGGTGCGCCGCCGTCTGGGCCGCGGATTCGCCTCCGCCCCCGAGGCGGACGCGGCTCCGCCGTGGTGGGAGCCCTACCTGGAGGAGGCCGCGGCCACCTCCAGCACCTGCGTGCTGGCCGGGGAGCTGTTCGCGGTCGTGACCCGGATGCACGCGCTGCTCGCCGTCCCCGTGGTCGAGGGCGAGGCACGCCCCTCCGTCCTGCGGGCCGTCATGGAACAGGCCCTGCGCACCCCGAGCGAGACGGTGTGGGGCGCCGACGTGCACGCCGACTTTCGGCGCCGACTGCACGAGGCGATGGGGGAGGACCCGCTGCCGGAGGGGTGGCCGGAGCACGGGCCACCGGGGAGCCGCTGAGCGGGATGGCGGGAGGCGCGGGGGTCAGGCGGCCACGTGGACGTGGGGTCGGTGTGGGGCGACGACCGCGCCGTCGGGGAGCAGTTCACCGGTGTCCTCGAACAGGACGACGCCGTTGCAGAGCAGGCTCCATCCCTGCTCGGGGTGGCTGGCGACCACCCGCGCGGCCTCGCGGTCGGTGTCCTCGTAGGACGGACAGGCGGGTTCGTGGCTGCACGTGAACATGGAAGGCCTTTCGGTCCAGAACGCTCGGCGTGAGCTGAGGTCCAGAGTAGTGGCTGACATCACATGTCGGAGCGGTTTGGAGCGCGTCGCACCGCCCCGACTTCTCTGTCCCCTGGGATACCCGGCGATGGCGCGATGGTTCTGGCCGACCTCGGACGGATCCGGTTGTTCAGTACCCTCCGCGTGTCCTGCGGGCCGCCGGCCGACCGCGCATGCCCGCCCCGGCCAGGCCCCCGTGCTGGAAGGCCCGCACGAGCTCACCGCCGAGGTTGACCCCGGCGCCCAGGGCGAGCCCGACCATGACCGCCTCGACCAGGCTGAGCAGGCCCGAGACCACGGTTCCCTGGGTGATCTGGACGAGGCCGCGGTAGAGGATGCTTCCGGGGAGCAGGGGAGCGATCGCCGGGATGAGGTAGGTCAGGACCGGCCTGCGGGTGCGCCGGGCGAGCCAGTGGCCGACGACGCCGACCGCGACCGCGCCCGCCACGGTGCCCACCACCGGAGGGACCTCCAGGGCGGCGCGCAGGCCCGCGTAGATCACCCAGATCATCACCCCCAGCACCCCGATGGTGGGAAGGAGCCGCAGGGGGACGGCGAGCGAGATCGCGAAGGCCATCGCGATGCCCGCGGCGCCGACCAGCACCGGGATCTCCAGGGACGTGCCCGCCGAGGGCAGGGAGTCGAGGTTGATGCTCACGCCCAGGCGGATGGCGGTGTAGGCGACCGCGGCCACGCCGGAGACGATCGCGCCCAGGATGAGGAAGGTCTCCAGGAGGCGGGCGGCGGCGGAGACGTAGTAGCCGCTGATACCGTCCTGCAGGCTGGCGACCAGGGGTCGTCCGGGCAGGAGGGCCATGATGTTGCCGGTGATGATCGCGCCGGCCCGCAGCCCGAGCTCCAACTCTGAGCTGATCCACAGCATGGCGAGGCCGATCGCGGCGGCGACGACGGCGGCGGCGGCCATCTGGTAGAACTCGGCGACGCCGCGTCGGGCGAGGAAGACGGCGGTGCGGTCGCCCAGGACCGTGGCGAGGAACGCGACGGAGGCCACGATGAACCCGCCGCCCATCATCACACTGGCGCTGGAGGCGATCAGCCCGAAGCCGACCGCGATCATCCAGTTGGGGTAGGGCGTGCGTGCACGGCGGATCCGGTTGAGGCGCGTGGCCGCCTCCTCCAGGTCGAGCAGGCCCAGCGCGGCCTCCTGCACGAGGGTGTGCAGCTCGCCGACGCGGAAGTAGTCGAGGGTGCGGCGGCGGACCACGCGCTCGCCGGTGATCGGGGGCAGGTCGCCGCCGGGGTGGGTGGACAGCGTGATGGTGGTGAAGGTGACCGACACCTCCGCGCGGGGCAGTTCGAAGGCGACCGAGAGGCTGAGCATGGCCTCGCTGACCGCCTCGGTTCCCTCTCCGCTGGCGAGCATGAGTTCGCGACGCGGAGCACGGTGTCGATCGCGCGCGCGTCGGGGAGCTGTCCCTCCTCGTCCAGCTCGTCGGGGGCCAGATCCCGTTCGTGCTCGGTCCGCCAGTCACGCATCCGGCTCAGCAGGCGGTCCTCACTGGCCGCCACGGGCCGCTCGCGGTCGCTGGGCATGTCGTCCTCCCTTCCCTTCCCGTCCGGTTCCGTCGTGGCGGCGCGTCGCCTTCCACCGCACAGGAGACGCCGCAGGGTGGGGCGGAGTTGGCCTGGTCGGGGGGCGGACGCCGGTGAGGTCGGTCACCGGACCATCCTTTCAGGGCGGCCGGGAGGCTGACGGCGACGCGCCGGGCGCCGCACCCGCTCAGGGGTCCGCCCGGTCTCCGGGACGCACCAGGCCGGTCTCGTAGGCGTGGACGACGGCCTGGACGCGGTCGCGGAGCCCGAGCTTGGTGAGGACGCGGCCGACATGCGACTTGACGGTGGTCTCGCCCAGGACCAGGTGCGCGGCGATCTCGGCGTTGCTCCATCCCCGGGCGACCAGGCGGAGCACCTCGTTCTCGCGGGCGGTGAGCGGGCCGTCGGGTGCGGGGTCGGCGGGCAGGCGGGGGGCCCAGCGGCGCAGGAGCCGGTCGAGGACGGCGGGGGCGATGACCGCTCCGCCGTCGGCGACGACCTCGACGGAGGCGACCAGATCGGCGGGCGGGGCGTCCTTGAGCAGGAAGCCGACCGCGCCCGCGCGCAGGACTCCGGTGACGTACTCGTCGAGGTCGAAGGTGGTCAGCGCGAGGACGCGGATGTCGTGTCCCAGCCCCGCGGCCCACCGGGTGATCCGTCCGGTGGCCTCGACGCCGTCCATGCCGGGCATGCGCACGTCCATGAGGACGACGTCGGGCAGGAGACGGCGGGCGGCGTCGACGGCCTCGCGGCCGTCGGCGGCCTCACCCACCACCGACAGGCGGTCGGCGGCCTCCAGGATCATGCGGAAGCCCGCGCGCACGAGCGGTTGGTCGTCGACGAGCAGAACTGAGACGGGCACGGCGTCGATTCTGCCGCACTCCGCAACGGCCCCGGGCGCGCGGCTCAGCGGGTGGGCAGCGGAGGCGGGGTGCCTCCGAACTCGGGGCAGAGGGCCTGGTGGTCGCACCAGCCGCAGAGTTTGCTGCGCCGGGGCTCCCAGACGCCCGTGCGTCCGGCCTCCTCGATGCGGTCCCAGATGTGACCGATCTCCGCCTCGGCGGCGCGCAGCTCGTCCTCGGTGGGGTCGTACCAGCGGACGGCGCCGTCGCCGCGAGGTAGACGAGTTGGAGGCGGGCGGGGACGACGCCCAGGTCGCGCCAGATCATGACGGCGTAGAAGAAGATCTGGAACTTGGCCCTGTCCTCGAAACGGGGGTGGGGCGACTTGCCGGTCTTGTAGTCGACGACGCGGATCTGGCCGGAGGGGGCGACGTCGACGCGGTCCACGTAGCCGCGCAGGCGCAGCCCCGAGGGCAGGGCCACGTCCAGGCGCGTCTCGCGGTCGCGGGGCTCCAGACTGGTCGGGTTCTCCAGGTCGAAGTAGCGGGTGACCAGGGCGCGCGCGGACTCCAGCCAGGCGTCGCGTTCGGCGTCGTCGGCGAACAGGCCGTCGACCTCTGGGCGCTTGGCCCGCAGCCGCTCCCACTGGGGTCCGACCAGGTCGACGGCGGTGCGGGCGGTGCGGGTCTCGGCGGGGAGCTCGTAGAGCCGCTCCAGGCAGGCGTGGACGAGGGTGCCGCGCAGGGCGGCCGAGCTGGGCGGTTCGGGGAGTTTGTCGATGACGCGGAACCGGAAGAGCAGCGGGCACTGCAGGAAGTCGGAGGCGCGGGAGGGGGAGAGGGCGGACGGGAGCGGCGCGATGGTCATGGAACGAGCCTACGAGAGGGTCGTGACCGATGGGGGCCGGTCGGTCCGGGCGGCGGCCACGGCGCACGCCCTAGTCTGTGAGCGTGACCAACGACGATTCCGCGCCCGTGTCCCGTGAGCGTTCCCCGGGGCTCCTGCTCGGGCGCCCCTTCGGCATCCCCGTGTACGTGACGTCCTCGTGGCTGATCGTGGCGGTGCTGATCACCTTGGTCTACGGCGGGATCGTGCAGAACCGGCTGGCGCTGGGGCCGTCGGCGTACGTGCTGGCGTTCGTGTTCGCGATCTTGCTGTACGCGTCGGTGCTGGTGCACGAGTTGGCGCACTCGGTGGTGGCTCGGAAGTTCGGTCTTCCCGTGCGGCGCATCGTGCTGTACGTGCTGGGCGGCGTCTCGGAGATCGAGAAGGAGGCGCCCACGCCCGGGCGCGAGTTCTGGATCGCGTTCGCGGGGCCGCTGCTCTCCTTGGGGCTGGCGGCCGGGGCGTACGTGTTGGCGTCGGTGGCGGATCCGTTCAGCGTGCCGGGTGAGCTGCTGTTCCAGCTGTGGGTGGCCAATCTGCTGGTGGGTGTGTTCAACCTGCTGCCGGGGTTGC
Source organism: Nocardiopsis sp. CNR-923 (assembly GCF_001942255.1). Classification (GTDB taxonomy): domain Bacteria; phylum Actinomycetota; class Actinomycetes; order Streptosporangiales; family Streptosporangiaceae; genus Nocardiopsis. The sequence continues at coordinate 72,168 of NZ_MKKC01000064.1, read as the reverse complement.
CGCTCGACGGCGGCCGGTTGCTGCGCGCCGGTGTGTGGAAGCTGACGGGGCGGCCGTTCGCGGGCAGCGTGGTGGCGGCCTGGGGCGGTCGGCTCCTGGCGGCGGTGGTGGTCGCGCTGCCGTTCGTGTTCGCGTGGTCGGCGGGCGGTCGGCCGAGCCCGTGGGCGATCGTGTGGGGTCTGGTCCTGGGCGGGTTCATGTGGATGGGCTCGACGGAGGCGCTGGCCACCGCGCGGATGCGCGCCCGGGTGCCGGGGTTGCGGGCGCGGGCGTTGGCGCGGCCCGCGGTGACGGTGCTGGGCGAGACCCCTTTGGCGGAGGCGGAGCGCCGCGCCGGGGAGTGCGGCGCCCGCGCGATCGTGGTGGTGGACGCGGCGGGGACGGCGGTGTCCATCGTGCACGAGGCGGCGGCCGCGGCGATCACCGAGGCGCGCCGGGCGTGGGTTCCGGTGTCGAGTGTGTCGCGGGCGGTGACCCGGGGCGCGGTGGTGTCGGCGGATCTGGAGGGCGAGGCGCTGGTGGAGGCGTTGACCAGCCGCCCGCTGCCGGAGTACCTGGTGGTGGAGGAGGACGGGCGGGTGTTCGGGGTGCTGCGGTCCGAGGACGTCAACGCGGCGATGACGGGTCGGTGATGAGGGCGGGCCGCGTCGGCGGCGTCGTTCGAGGGTGGCGGTGCGGCCGGGATCTGGCCGGAGGAGGGGGCCCGCTGTGCCCCGCTCCGCGAGTTCGGCGGCGTTTGCGGCCCACGTCCTAGCGGCGTGCGCCCCGGGGCCAGAGCACGGTGACCGGCCGGTAGCGCTGGCGCGCGTAGGCGACGACGTCGGCGGTGCCGCCGGGGCCGCGTGCGGGGAGACCGTCCCAGACGGCGATGAGCTGGTCGCAGCGGTCGACCAGCGTCCGTCCCGCGTCCATGTGGGCCTCGGGGGTGGAGGCGGCGTTCTGGAGCGTGTGTACGAGGACGGCCCGCCCCAGGAGGCGGTCGTAGACGCGGTGGTGTTCGGCGGGCAGCGCCTCGCGGTAGCCGAGGGACGGAACGATCACCTCCAGCGGCGCGCCCGCCGCGACGACCGCCTCGGCGAAGACGGTGTCGGCTCCGTCGGCCAGACAGGTCAGTCCGACCATCTCGCATCCGTACGGTTCCAGGTGTCCGGTGATCAGGTCGGCGACGCGTGCGCTGACGTCGGGGGGCAGTGCGCGGTGTCCGGTGATGCCGATGCGGATCACGAAACCTCCCTACTGGTCGTTTCGCCGCTTATTTACCCAGCGGCGGGCAGACCGGTCATGAGCGAGGTGAGCCGTTCGTCGAGGGCGTCGACGAACCGGGCGCGCGGCCCCCGGTAGCGGCGGCGGAAGGCGCGGACGCGACCGATGACGCGTTCGGAGCCGAAGCGGATGCCGGTGGTCAGTGCCTCCTGGGCCAGGCGGAAGGCCTCGTCGACGTCTCCGGCCTCGGCGTGGGCGCAGGCCAGCTCGACCTGGAGGACGGCGGACTGTTTGACGCTGGGCGCGGTGGCGCCGAAGGCCTCGTCGAAGGCGGCGCGGGCGTCGTGGGGCTGGCGCAGGCGGACGCCGACGAGGGCCCGGTATCCGGCGACCTTGGCCTCGTCGAAGGCGAAGACCCAGGGCCAGGGCGGGTCGCGTTGCCGGGGCGGGAGACTTCGCGTTCGGCCCGGCCGAGCGCTCGGGCGGCGGCGGCGCGGTCCCCGATTCCGGCGTGCGCGAGCGCGGCCACGCAGTTGAGCCAGGCGCGGGCGGTGGGGTGGGCGGCGGGGCCGAGGACGTGTTCGGCCCCGCGGACCAGGCCGAGCCCGAGCTCGGGGTCCTCGGCGGTGTCGATCTCGAACGCGGCCAGGGAGCCGAGCATGTAGACGTCGAGGAGGCGCATCCCGGCGTGGCGGGCGCGGACGACGGCGGTGCGGTAGTGCATGCGGGCCGAGCCCAGGTCGCCTTGGTCGGCGTGGAGCCAGGCGGCGAACCCGGAGGCCTCGCTGGCGGCGGCGCTGAGTTCGGTGAAGAAGGGCGTTGCGCGCGAATGCGTGAGCATCTGCTCGGACAGATGCACGTGCGCCACCGCGCTGGGCAGCAGGTGGCGGGCGCAGGACGTGGCGTCCATCCGCCGTTGGCCCCCGGTGATCGAGCGCAGCGCGGGGGCGGTCGTCTCGTTGACCGGATGCGGTGCGCCGTCCCACCCCGGGGAAGGGGACACGGTGGTGACCAGGGCGCCGGCGGCGACCACTCGTCCGAAGTCGCGTCGTCTCGTGTCGTCCACCCCCTTCTGGTCGGGGCCGTCCTGGTGCGGGGCGTCGGCGAAGCGGATCAGGTGCAGGGGGATCGCCAGGCGTCGGGCGAGGTCCTGGACCTGGTTGACGGTGAGCGACTGTTGGCCGTTGACGACGCGGGAGACCCAGCTCTGGGAGTAGTCGACCGCTCGGGCGAGGTCGCCCTGGGACCATCCGCGAGCCTCGCGGACGCCTCGATGACCGTCGCCATGTCGCAGGTGGCCAGTGCGGCCGCGATGCGCGGCCGAGTCCACAGGTCGGGTGGGAGAACGCCGTCGGGTTGGGGCATGAGCCTAGGTTAGGGACTCACGCGGTGCTCGGGGACTATGTGCGAGAAAGAACGGGGCATGCGCGATGCGCATAGGAGCGGCACACCGCCCCGCGGATACGGCAGAGTGGCAGGGGTCGTAGGTCGCCGGTGGATCTGGAGCACCTGGGAGGGAGGCCCCGTGACCGTGGAGACCCCGTCAGCGGGTGGTTCGAGTGGGTCAGCGTATGGGTGTGGTGGCGAGGGTCGGCCCGAGGAGGGCGGATCGGTCGTCGCTGCCTCGGCGGCCGAGGCGGGCGGTCGCACGGACGCGGTCGGCCGTGCTGCGGGGGATGGCCGTGGAGCTGAGGTCGCACGGGGTGGAGGTGCGCGAGGACGGGGTGTCCGGCGCCGTCGACGCCGGACCCGTCTCGCGACCGCAGCGGGCGTTGCTGCGTCCGCACCGGGGCGGCCTGTGGTGGTGGATGCGGTGGCCGCTCCAGGAGGGGGTGTCCCCGGCGTCGGCGGGGGTGCCGCTCTCGCCGGTCGCCCGGACCTCGGACGCGGCCCGGCGGATCGCTGGCGCCCTGTCGGCGTCGCCCGGCCGACCCTGAACACGCGCGAGGTCCCCCGAAACCTCGCGCGCCTGCGGGCGTGTGCCGTGTCCACGCCCGGTGAGCGGGTGGGGTCTGGGCTTCCCCGGAACCCAGTCTCCCTCTGCACGGGGTCGCGCCCCGCCCCGCCCGCTCACCCCGCACGGCCCGGGACGGCCGAGACGCTCCCCTGTTCACTGCCCCTTCGTCCCCTTCGGTGAGCGGAGCCTCCCGGCTCCGGTGCCCGGTCGTCGACCGGGCACCGGCCGGCCGTCGGCTGCGGGCCGACGTGGACGGCGCGCCGCGACCGCCGAGGAGCTGTCGCTGGTGGGCGTGGCCGTGTACGGGCCGCGGGGCCAGGTCGACAAGACGGTCAAGGGGCTCGGGCTGCACCCGTGAGCCGGGAGCGCGGCCGGTCGTCGGGGCGGTGGACCGTCAGGACGGCGGACGGTCGGCGGCGGCCAGGGCCGCGCCGACGATCCCGGCGGTGTTGAGCAGCGCTGCCGGGACGATCGGGGTGCGGATGTCCAGGAGCGGGAGGAAGCGGTCCGACTTGCGGCTGACCCCGCCGCCGACCACGATCAGGTCCGGCCACAGCAGGTCCTCGACCACCCGGTAGTAGCGTTGGAGGCGGTGGTGCGCCCACTGCTCGTAGGTGAGCCCGTCGCGTTTGCGCGCGGCGGAGGAGGCGCGGGTCTCGGCGTCGTGGCCGTGGACCTCCAGGTGGCCGAACTCGGTGTTGGGCACCAGGTGGCCGTCGACGAGCAGGGCGGAGCCGATCCCGGTGCCCAGGGTGGTCAGCAGGACCACCCCGGCCACGTCGCGGGCGGCGCCGAAGCGGACCTCGGCGACGGCGGCGGCGTCGGCGTCGTTGAGGACGCGGACCGGGCGCGACGGCTCGGGCGAACAGGGCGTGGGCGTCGGCGCCGATCCAGGCGTCGTCGAGGTTGGCGGCCGTGCGGACGACGCCGCTTTGGACGATGCCGGGGAAGGTGACGCCGAGGGGCCCGTCCGCGGCCTCGGGGAAGTGGGCGACGATCCGCCCCACGATGTCGGCGACCTCGTGGGGCGCGGAGAGTTCGGGGGTGGGGATCTTCAGCCGTTCGGCGGTGAACTCGCCGGTCGTCAGGTCGACGGGCGCTCCCTTGATACCGCTGCCGCCGATGTCGATTCCCAAGCCGGTGGTCGGGTGTGACATGGGTCGTGGTCTCCCTGGTGCCGTGGTCGTGGGCGGCGCCCGTGCGGGACCGCTCTCGCCGATACTGCCCTGCGGCCCCGAGGGACCGGTAGTCATCGGGCGTGGCGCGGGTGTCGGCGTGGTCGGGGCGGTGCCGGCGGGCCGATACTCTGGGCGATTGCCCGACCAAACGCGACGTGGGAAGACGAGAGCGACGTTGACCGGTATCCATGGCCGCCGCGGCCCCTTCGCCGACGGCGACACCGTGCAGCTGACCGACCCCAAGGGCCGCATGCACACCATCACGCTGAGCGAGGGCGGCGCCTTCCACTCGCACAGGGGCAAGGTCGACCACGACGACCTGATCGGGTGGCCCGAGGGCAGTGTGGTGACCTCCAACACCGGTACCTCGTACGTGGCGCTGCGTCCGCTGCTGATCGACTACACGCTGTCGATGAAGCGCGGAGCGACGATCGTCTACCCCAAGGACGCCGCCCAGGTGCTGGTGGAGGCGGACATCTTCCCGGGCGCGCGGGTCGTGGAGGCCGGAGCGGGGTCGGGCGCATGTCCAACTGGCTGCTGCGCGCGGTCGGCGAGCAGGGGATGGTGCACTCCTACGAGCGCCGCGCCGACTTCGCCGAGATCGCGCGCAGGAACGTGGAGCGGTTCCACGGCGGACCGCACCCGGCGTGGAGGCTGACCGTCGGGGACCTGGTCGAGTGCCTGGACGAGACGGACGTGGACCGGGTCTTCCTCGACATGCTCGCGCCGTGGGAGTGCCTGGACGCGGTCGCGCGCGCCCTGATCCCCGGCGGGCTGGTGTGCTGCTACGTGGCCACGACGACGCAGCTGTCGCGGGTGGTCGAGGAACTGCGCGAGGACGACCGGTTCTACGAGCCGCGTTCGTGGGAGACGATGCTGCGCACCTGGCACGTGGAGGGGCTGGCGGTGCGTCCGGACCACCGGATGATCGGGCACACCGGGTTCCTGGTGACCGCGCGGCGGTTGGCCGACGGCGCCCAGGCTCCCGAGCGGCGGCGCCGTCCGGCCAAGGGCGCCTACGGCAGGGACTTCGAGGCCGCGCGGGCGGCGGAGAAGGGGGCCGCCACGGCTGGCGCCGGGGCCGGTGAGCGGACCGGGGAGCGCTCGCTCCAGGACTGAGACACGACGTGCCGGGTCCGTCCTCTCCCCGGACACCGGGGGCGGCCGGTCCCGTTCGCGTGTGCGGGCGTGGCCCCCGCCGCCTCGCCCGCCACGTGCGGGAAGGGGCTGGCGCGTTCTTGCCCGTGGCTCGACACGGAGGTTACTTTCTCATTACGTCGGACCATCCGCTACCACTGTGACCTGGTGATACGCAAGGCCGATAAATGAGGCCTTCGACACTCGCCGTAGGTGGGAGGTTAGGAATTGGGCAGGGGTAGGTAGGCTCCCGAGTAGTCGTCCTTCTCAAAGGGAGGTGGCGGACGTGGCCGAGCGCGACGACGAGCGTCAGAGCGACCGGGACCGTGAGGTCGCTGAACTCACGGCTCAGGTCTCCTACATGGAAAAGGAACTCAGCGTGGTTCGGCGTAAGCTCGCTGATTCGCCCCGACATGTACGCCTGCTGGAGGAGCGGCTGAGGGAGGCCCAGGCCAACCTCGCCGCGGCCAACGGCCAGAACGAACGGCTCGTCTCCACGCTCAAGGAAGCCCGTGAGCAGATCGTCGCCCTGAAGGAGGAGGTCGACCGGTTGGCGCAACCGCCCTCCGGGTTCGGCGTCTATCTGGGGTCCCGTGAGGACGAGACGGTCGAGATCTTCACCAACGGCCGCAAGATGAGGGTCAACGTCAGCCCCTCGGTGGACCTGGACGGGCTGCGTCCGGGCCAGGAGGTCATGCTCAACGAGGCGTTCAACGTCGTCGAGGTCGAGTCCTTCGAGACCGTCGGCGAGGTCGTCATGCTCAAGGAGCTGCTGGAGGACGGCGAACGGGCCCTGGTGATCTCGCACCACGACGAGGAGCGGATCGTCCGCCTGGCCGACCCGCTGCGCGACGAGCCGGTGCGGCCGGGGGACTCGCTGCTGCTGGAGCCGCGGTCCGGGTACGTGTACGAGCGGATCCCCAAGTCCGAGGTCGAGGAGCTCATCCTTGAGGAGGTCCCGGACATCGCCTACTCCGACATCGGAGGCCTGTCGGGGCAGATCGAGATGATCCGCGACGCGGTCGAGCTGCCCTACCTGCACAAGGACCTGTTCTACGAGCACCAGTTGCGGCCGCCCAAGGGCGTGCTGCTGTACGGGCCGCCCGGGTGCGGAAAGACGCTCATCGCCAAGGCGGTGGCCAACTCGCTGGCCAAACAGGTGGCCGAGCGGACCGGCCGCGACGTCGGCAAGAGCTTCTTTCTCAACATCAAGGGCCCTGAGCTGCTCAACAAGTACGTGGGCGAGACCGAGCGGCACATCCGCCTGGTCTTCCAGCGGGCCCGGGAGAAGGCCTCCGAGGGCACGCCGGTCATCGTGTTCTTCGACGAGATGGACTCGATCTTCCGCACACGCGGTTCGGGTGTGTCCTCGGACGTGGAGAACACGATCGTCCCGCAGCTGCTGAGCGAGATCGACGGGGTCGAGGGCCTGGAGAACGTCATCGTCATCGGCGCCTCCAACCGGGAGGACATGATCGATCCGGCGATCCTGCGGCCGGGGCGGCTGGACGTCAAGATCAAGATCGAGCGGCCCGACGCCGAGGCGGCCCGCGACATCTTCGGCAAGTACATCACCCCGGACCTGCCGTTGCACGACGAGGACACGGCCGAGCACGGCGGGTCGGCCAAGGCCACGGTGGAGGCCATGATCCAGCGGGTCGTGGAGCGGATGTACACCGAGGGTGAGGAGAACCGTTTCCTGGAGGTCACCTACGCCAACGGGGACAAGGAGGTCCTGTACTTCAAGGACTTCAACTCCGGCGCGATGATCGAGAACATCGTCTCGCGTGCCAAGAAGATGGCCATCAAGGCCTTCATCGACAACCAGTCCAAGGGCATCCGGGTCGCGCACCTGATGCAGGCCTGTGTCGACGAGTTCAGCGAGAACGAGGACCTGCCGAACACCACCAACCCGGACGACTGGGCTCGGATCTCCGGTAAGAAGGGTGAGCGGATCGTCTACATCCGGACCCTGGTGACCGGCAAGAAGGGCGCCGACTCCGGGCGGAGCATCGACACGGTGCCGAACACGGGGCAGTACCTGTAGGAGCACGGTATTCGAACGCGGTACTCGGGGCCGACCGGACATTCCGGTCGGCTCTCGCCGTGTCGATCGTCCGCTCTGCCCACACGTCACGCCGCACGAGATCCCGGGTGTGCCCGGCCACCGGTCCGCCCGCCGTGGGAGCCCGGCCGACGTGCGCGGACGCCTGAGTCCGCCCCCGGCGTGAAACGCCCGGGGAGACGGCACTTGGGCCACGATTGGCGCGGAAACGTTCAAGACCCGGCCGTGGCGGATAACCTCTCATCATGAGTGTGCGGCGGATTATGGGTATCGAGACCGAGTACGGGATCTCCGTGCCAGGCAACCCCGGGGCCAACGCGATGGTGACCTCCACTCAGGTGGTCAACGCCTACCTGGCCGCCTCGGCGGCGCGGGCGCGGCGCGCACGGTGGGACTTCGAGGAGGAGAACCCACTGCGCGACGCACGGGGGTTCGACCTGGCGCGGGAGGTGGCCGACCCGACTCAGCTCACTGACGAGGACCTGGGGCTGGCCAACGTCATCCTCACCAACGGCGCCCGGTTGTACGTCGACCACGCCCACCCCGAGTACTCGGCGCCGGAGGTCACCAACCCGCGCGACGCGGTGCTGTGGGACAAGGCGGGGGAACGGGTGATGGCGGACGCGGCCGCACGTGCGGGTGCGACGCCGGGGATCGACCCGATCCAGCTGTACAAGAACAACACGGACAACAAGGGCGCCTCCTACGGGTGCCACGAGAACTACCTGATGGACCGGTCGACGCCGTTCGGCGACATCGTGCGGCACCTCATCCCGTTCTTCGTGTCGCGCCAGGTGGTGTGCGGCGCGGGCAAGGTCGGTATCGGCGCCGACGGTCAGGGCCCCGGGTTCCAGCTCTCCCAGCGCGCGGACTTCTTCGAGGTCGAGGTGGGGCTGGAGACGACGCTCAAGCGTCCGATCATCAACACGCGGGACGAGCCGCACGCCGACCCCGACCGTTACCGGCGGCTGCACGTGATCATCGGCGACGCCAACATGAGCGAGATCTCCACGTACCTCAAGCTGGGCGCCACGGCGCTGGTGCTGGCGATGATCGAGGACGGGTTCATCAGCGTGGACCTGTCGTTGGAGACGCCGGTCGCGGATCTGCGCGCGATCTCGCACGACCCGGGGCTGACGCACCGGGTGCGGCTGCGCGACGGGCGGCGGATGACCGCGTTGGAGATGCAGGGCGAGTACCTGGACCAGGCGCGCAAGTACGTGGAGGACCGGTTCGGCACCGACGTCGACCCGGACACGGCGGACGTCTTGGACCGCTGGGAGTCGGTGTTGACGCGGCTGGGCAACGACCCGATGGAGCTGGCCACGGAGTTGGACTGGGTGGCCAAACTCAAGGTCCTGGAGGGGTACCGGTCGCGGGACGGGCTGGACTGGTCGCACCCGCGGCTCCAGCTGGTGGACCTGCAGTACTCGGACGTGCGCGCCGACAAGGGGATCTACAACCGGCTCGCTGCGCGTGGGCGGATGCGGCGGTTGCTGGAGGAGCCGGAGGTGACGCGGGCGATCACGGAGCCGCCGGAGGACACCCGGGCGTACTTCCGTGGCCGGTGCCTGTCCAAGTACGCGGACGAGGTGGCGGCCGCGTCGTGGGACTCGGTGATCTTCGACCTGCCTGGATACGACTCGCTCCAGCGCGTGCCCACCCTGGAGCCCCGGCGGGGGACCAAGGAGCACGTGGGCCACCTGCTGGACGACTCGCCGACGGCGGCCGACCTGGTGGCCATCCTCACCGGACAGAGGTCGTAGCGGGGCGACCGCCGGATCGCGTCGCGGGCGGGGCCGGAGGAGGCGACCGGCTCTCATCCGATGAAGCCGAAGGGCACTGAGCGGCGCGCCCGACCGACCTGGCAGGAGTTGTTCCCGGAGGCCGGCCACCTGGGCGGGACGGGACGCCTCGCCGTGCGGGCACGACAAGACCGGTCTCGCGCGACCCTGCGTCGCGCGAGACCGGTTCCACCAGCGCGCCCTCAGAGGGGAACTACCCCTCGTGGCGCTCGGGGACGCTCATCCACCCGCCATACGGGGCGTCAGGCCTGGCCCAGGCGGTAGCCGCCCGAACCCAGGCAGAACTCGACGCTGCGCACCTTCTCGAAGCGGACCGTCGGGCCGAACGTCTTGTTGTCCGGGGCGGGCACCCCGACGACCGGGGCGTGCAGGTCCTGGTCCTTGGTGACGCCGTCCATCGCTCGGTAGTCGTACAGGTTGGCGCCCAGCCCACCCCTGACAAGGACACCTTCGGCCGCGAGGCCGTCCTCGACGCGGAAGTCGACCAGCTTGCCGCGCACGACCTTGGTCACGCTGACCGGTCCGAACTGCCCCTTCTTCACGGGCTTCACCTCAAGCGTGAATTCGCACTTGAATCCCAGGCGCTTGAACGTCGCGTCGCCCTCCACCGCCGTCGGCGGGACATCGGCGCCGAGCTGGGGGCCGGGGTTCGGGGCGGCCACGAAGGCCGAGGCGGGGGCGGTGACAGCGACCGCAGCCGCGGTGGCCAGGCCGAGGCCGATGAGGCGCAGCCCCATCATCGTGCGCTTCGACGCGGTCTTGTCCCCAATGGATGCTCGCATGCCGTATACTCCTTCATTTTGTTCGTGGTGTGGCGGCCTCGGTCCTCGCCAACGGTCGGCGGCACCCCGTCGGACGCCGTTATGGCTGATCACCGCGGGGTGGCCTCGGCCGCACCCATGGTTACACGAACTCAAAGTAAGCAAGTGACGACACTCTGTGTTTGTTGTTTGTGTATACCGAGTATTGGGGGGAATGGTCAGGCGTCGGTGGCGCCGAGTTCGCGCGGGCGGCACTCGGTGCAGTCGCCACGGCACGCGGCGCCGTAGTTGGTCATCGACATCGACTGGCACCGCGCGCACACCAGGCGTTTCCCGCCGGGCGGCACGTGCTGCCACTCGTGGTGGCCGCGTCGGCAGATGCCGGACGGTCCGATCGTCGTCTCCTTGCGTTTGGCCATGCAGGAACCGTAGCCCAGGCGCGGGGCGCTGACGGGTTCACGTGTGCCAGGTTGGGTCGTGGCAGGGCGTCGGTTCCGGGTTCGGCGTCGTCCGAAGCTCCAGCCGGTCCCCCGCGTCCTCCGGGGGACCGCGGCCCATGAGGCGTTCGGCCTCGCGCCAGGGTCTCCCCGGCAACGGGGGCGTCCCCGGCCGCACCCCGCGCGTGCGGCCGGGCCCGTGCCCACCTGCGTCCAGATCGTAGATGGGAAATTCCTGAAACGCCTGCGGACATGGCGAAGGGCGTCGAGGATCGGTGTGTGAAAACTGACCTTGACGCCCTTCTGACAGCACTCTACGTCCATCTGGACGATGACGTGATCCCTTTGGTGAACCGGCGCCGCGCGGCCCGGGCCGTCCGCCCCTGCTCACCGACGCCGAACTCGTCTGCGTCGCCCTGGCCCCTGGTCCTGCTGCGCCACGATTCCGAACGCCACCGGATGCGCGCCGCCCCGCACCGGATCGGGCACCTGTTCCCCCGCCTGCCCGGCCAGTCCGAGTACAACCGCCACCTGCGTGATGCGGCGCCGCTCCTGTTCAGGGCCGCGATGTGGCTCGCCCGGGCTGTTCCGACCTGGTGGGAGCACCTGTGGTTGATGGACGCCCGCGAGTGCGCTCAGGGGCCGTGGCGCCCGGGGACGCTCATCCACCCGCTATAGGGGGCGTCAGGCCTGGTTCGCGCGGTAGCCGTCCATGTTCAGGCAGAACTCGACGCTGCGCACCTTGTGGAAGTCGGTCTCCAGGTCGGCCGGGACGTGCGACGTGTAGACCGGGGTGTGCAGGTCCTGGTCCTTGGTGACGCCGTCCATCGCTCGGTAGTCGTACAGGTTGGTGCCCTGCCCACCCCTGATGAGGACACCTTCGGCCTCGTAGCCGTCCTCGACGCGGAAGTCGACCAGCTTGCCGCGCACGACCTTGGTCACGCTGACCGGTCCGAACTGCCCCTTCTTCACGGGCTTCACCTCAAGCGTGAATTCGCACTTGAATCCCAGGCGCTTGAACGTCGCGTCGCCCTCCACCGCCGTCGGCGGGACATCGGCGCCGAGCTGGGGGCCGGGGTTCGGGGCGGCCACGAAGGCCGAGGCGGGGGCGGTGACAGCGACCGCAGCCGCGGTGGCCAGGCCGAGGCCGATGAGGCGCAGCCCCATCATCGTGCGCTTCGACGCGGT
>NZ_MKKC01000064.1:0-60063 GCF_001942255.1 Nocardiopsis sp. CNR-923 | reverse complement strand
TCGGTTCCGGGTTCGGCGTCGTCCGAAGCTCCAGCCGGTCCCTCGCGTCTTCCGGGGGCCGCGGCCCATGAGGCGTTCGGCCACGCGCCAGGGTCGCCCGGCAACGGGGGTGTCCCCGCCCGCGCGACGCGCGGACGGGGACACCTGGGGGTGGGGGTGGGGGTCTGGTGGTCGTGGACGCCTGTGGAGCCAGGGCCCGGGGGAGCGCCTAGCTGGTGCGCAGCTGCACGCCCCAGGAGTTCTCCATCGGGTCAACCTCCTGGTAGAAGGTGGTGCCGCCGACGCTGCAGTTGCCGGAGCCACCGGAGGTGACGCCCTGCGCGTGCGTGCCGGAGATGAAGGAGCCGCCGGAGTCGCCGCGCTCGGCGCACACACTGGTGCGGGTCAGGTAGTAGACGGTGCCCTGTGCGTACTGGACGGTCTGGTTGCGGGCCTGGATGGTGCCGCAGTACCAGCCGGTGGTGGAGCCGGAACGGCAGACGGACGAGCCGATCGGGGCGGCGGTGCTGCCCGTCACGGACTGGTAGCCGCCGCTCTGGTAGCGGTACACGAGGTTGTACAGGGTGAAGTTGGACGTTCCTCGGACGAAGGCGGCGTCGTTGCCGGGGAAGACGGAGTACTGGACCGCCCCCGAGCCGTCGCCGATGGTGACGCCGGTACCGACCGAGCCGCAGTGGCCGGCCGTGACGAACCCCGGCTGGCCGGAGCTGTTGGTGGCCGGGAAGCCGATCGAGCAACGACCGCCGGAGCTCGTGTAGTAGGCCAGGCCGCCGATGACGTTGGCGTAGGTCTCGGGCTGCTCGGAGACCTCCTGGACCTCGATGGCGGACGGGTCGACGCCCGCGGCCTCCACGAGTGCGTCGACGTCGGCGTCGGAGCCCTCGACGACCTCGACGACCACGCTGTCGCTGGCCGCGTCGGGGTACCAGCCCACGACGTCGCTGTCGGCGTCGGCGGCGTTGAGGTCCTCGACGATGTCGGACAGGCCGTCGGCGCCGTGGGAGACGACCTCGGCGCTGGCGCCGGTGGCCTCCACGGTCTCGACCGCCTCGGCGTCGGTCACCAGGACGGTCAGTTCAAGGGCGTCGGTGTCGAACACCGAGCGCCGTAGGCCGCGCCGGCGGCCTCGGTGGCCTCCGCGTCGAGGGCGAGGGCCTCGTCCTGGGCCTCCAGGAGTTCCTCGGCCTCGAACGGGGTGAGGTCGAGATCCCTCTGGAGGGCTTCGAGCATCGTGGACGCCTCGTCGTCGGCGACGGGCGTCCGGGGGGACGGAAGTTGGGGAGAGGTTCCGGCGTTCACGCCCGGCGCATGGAAATGGCCAGACCGAAGGCGAGCGCACCGGTTCCGATCGCGGAGATCAGGGGGGAGGGTCGCATTGTCCCTACTCTGCTGGGGGATGGGCGGGGGAACGGGGCGGGTTCCTCGGGGAAGGACCGCCCCTTGCCGCGGGGAAGGAGCCTTCGCCCGCCGAAGTTCACCGAGACATTCGGTAAACGATTCCACACGATAAGTGGGCAAATTGGGGAGGGAAAGACCCTCTTCCCATAAAACGATTCAGGGTTGTGCGGGATCACCCGATCACCCGATCGATCATCCGTGGCTACGCGTAGCCACGGCGCGCGTGACCTTGGCTTTGCGCGTCGAGCTCATCACCTTTGGTGACGCCATGGGCTTCGCAAGGGGACTTGCGTGGCCGGATCCGGCCAATCCCTCGACGCTCCGTCCGTGATTTCTCCGTCACGTGTTCGTAACACGCGAGGTCATGGAGGTGGGTGGGGCGGGTGGCGGCGGTGGGATCTTCGGCTCTTTACGGGCCTGTGGTAGGGGGGTTGACGCCCGGGTCAAGGGTTCGCGGGGCCCGGGAAGGCGCCCGCACCGCCGTCGCCGGGCGGGTCGGGCGGATGCGAGCGGAGCTGCCCGCCTGCGGCTCCATGCCCGGGCACAGGGGACGATCCGAGGTAACTAGCGAGTATCGGGCATCGGGAAGGGGGTTGAGCCGCTCGTCGTTGGGCCAAGATAAGGGCGAGAGCCCCGAACGGGAGGTAGCCAGCCATGGCGACGAAGGACACCGGCGGCCACAAGCACGCATCGCGCCGCGATACCGAGGTCGAGGAGACCGAGGCCACGACGGACGTCCAGGACACCAAGGACAGGTTGGACGAGGAGGTCGACGACATCCTCGACGAGATCGACGACGTGCTGGAGAGCAACGCCGAGGACTTCGTCCGGCAGTTCGTGCAAAAGGGCGGCCAGTAGCCGCCCGGCGGTGGTTCGCTGACAGCGCACTCCCGTGCCGTCGGCACCGCCGCGCACACGGCTAGGGTCGATTCCATCGGTCGGGAACAGCGTCCGGCCGTCGACAACGAGATGACAGGCGTCCCATCCGCCCCCATGACGGGGTGGGACGCGAGTGGAGGGAGTCGCGTGTTCGAAGGGTTCGAGGGCGGACGGTTGCCCGCCGCGTTCATGAGTGCGGGAACCTCGTCTTTCACCGAGTTCGTCCGATCGGTCAGCCCCGAGCTGTTGCCCGGACACCACCTGCCCTCGGGCGAGGGGGCCGAGCACCTCACGCCCGACGCGACGACCATCGTCGCCCTGACCTTCCCCGGGGGCGTGGTCATGGCCGGGGACCGCAGGGCCACCCAGGGCAACGTGATCGCCAACCGGGACATGGAGAAACTGTTCCGCACGGACGAGTTCTCCGCGGTCGCCTTCGCCGGTTCCGCGGGGATCGGCATCGAACTGGCCCGCTTGTTCCAGGTGGAACTGGAGCACTACGAGAAGATGGAGGGCCGGGTGCTCTCCCTGGAGGGTAAGGCGAACAAGCTGGCCCAGATGGTCCGGGGCAACCTCGGCATGGCCATGCAGGGCTTCGTCGTCGTCCCCCTACTGGTCGGCTACGACGAGACCGCCGACGTCGGTCGCGTGTTCAGCTACGACGCCGTGGGCGGGCGCTACGAGGAGCACCGCTACCACTCCATCGGCTCCGGGTCGGTCTACGCCCGGGGCTCGGTCAAGAAGCTCTACCGGGACGACCTGGACGAGACCGGCGCCGTCAGGGTGGCGCTGGAGTCCCTGTACGACGCCGCCGACGACGACTCCGCGACCGGCGGCCCCGACCTGCACCGCAAGATCTTCCCCCTCGTCGACGTCATCACCGAGGCCGGACACCGCCGTGTCCCGACCGACGACGTCGCCCGTCTGGCGACGGAGGTGGTCCAGGGCCGGGCCGCGCACCCCGACGGCCCGACCGCGACGTTGAGCTGATCCAGTCCGAGGCCCCACGCAGACTTCTCTTGACTAGGTAAGGAACGATCCGCGGTGTCGATGCCGTTCTACGTCGCCCCCGAACAGCAGATGAAGGACAAGGCGGACTACGCGCGCAAGGGCATCGCGCGCGGCCGCAGCGCCGTCGTCCTGCAGTACGAGGGCGGGATCCTCATGGTCGCGGACAACATGTCCCGCACACTGCACAAGATCAGCGAACTCTACGACCGCATCGGCTTCGCGGCCGTCGGACGCTACCCAGAGTTCGAGAACCTGCGCCTGATGGGCGTGCGGTTCGCGGACGTGCGCGGGTACCAGTACGACCGTCGCGACGTCAGCGGGCGCCAGCTCGCCAACATCTACGCCCAGACCCTGGGCACGGTCTTCAGTGAGAGCCTCAAGCCGTGGGAGGTGGAGATCGTCGTGGCCGAGGTGGGCGACACCGCGGCCGACGACGAGATCTACCGCATCACCTTCGACGGCTCGATCGTCGACGAGCGCGGTTTCGTCGCGGTCGGCGGCTCATCCGAGAGCGTCGCCACGGCACTCAAGCAGCGGTTCGTCGCCGACGCACCGCTCAGCGCCGCGCTGAACACCGCCACCCACGCCCTGGCCCGTGAGAACGGCTCCGACCGGGAACTGGAGGCGGGCAACCTGGAGGTGGCGGTCCTGGAGCGGGCCCGAGAGCACCGCAAGTTCCGCCGCGTCCACGGCCGACGCCTGACCGCCCTGCTGGAGGAGGGCCGGGCGCGCGGTCGCGCAGGGTCCGGCGGGGACGGCGGGGACGGCGGTACCGCAGCCAGGGGCTCCGCGGCCAGCGCCTCCGCCGACGGGGACGGCGCCGACGAGGACCAGACCGACGAATGACCTGATGGACGAACGCGGTGCGGCGCGACCGACGCGCCGCACCAGCCGGGCGGGTGCGGACGGCGAGGCCCCGTCGCCGCGCCCCGGTGACGGGAAGTTGGTGAGGCCGCGTGGAACGACGGATCTTCGGTCTGGAGAACGAGTACGGAGTCACGTGCACCTTCCGGGGGCAGCGCCGCCTGTCACCCGACGAGGTCGCCCGCTACCTCTTCCGCAGAGTGGTGTCCTGGGGACGCAGCAGCAACGTCTTCCTGCGCAACGGCGCCCGGCTGTACCTGGACGTGGGCAGCCACCCCGAGTACGCGACGCCCGAGTGCGACGGCCTGGCCGACCTGGTGGCCCACGACAAGGCGGGTGAGCGCATCCTGGAGGGGCTCCAGGTGGACGCCGAACAGCGCCTGCACGAGGAGGGCATCGCCGGGGACATCTACCTGTTCAAGAACAACACCGACTCGGCGGGCAACTCCTACGGCTGCCACGAGAACTACCTGGTCGGCAGGCACGGCGAGTTCGGCCGCCTGGCCGACGTGCTGATCCCGTTCCTGGTCACCCGCCAGATCGTCTGCGGCGCGGGCAAGGTGCTCCAGACTCCGCGGGGCGCGCTGTTCTGCGTCAGCCAGCGCGCCGAGCACATCTGGGAGGGCGTCTCCTCGGCGACCACGCGCTCGCGCCCCATCATCAACACGCGTGACGAGCCGCACGCGACGCCGAGCGGTTCCGCAGGCTGCACGTCATCGTCGGCGACTCCAACATGAGCGAGACCACGACGCTGCTCAAGCTGGGCTCGACCGACCTGGTGCTGCGGATGATCGAGGCCGGTGTGGTCATGCGCGACTACACCCTGGAGAACCCGATCCGGGCGATCCGCGAGGTCAGCCACGACATGACCGGCCGGCGCAAGGTCCGGCTCGCCAACGGGCGCGAGGCCAGCGCGCTGGAGATCCAGCGCGAGTACCTGGAGAAGGTGCAGGGCTACGTCGACCGGCACGGCACGGACGCGGTGGGAAAGCGCGTGCTGGAGCTGTGGCAGCGCACCCTGGAGGCGGTCGAGACGCAGAACCTGGCACTGGTCTCCCGGGAGATCGACTGGGTCGCCAAGTACCTGCTGCTGGAACGCTACCGCGACAAGCACGACCTGTCGCTGTCCTCACCGCGGGTGGCGCAGCTGGACCTGACCTACCACGACATCCACCGCGACCGGGGGCTGTTCTACCTGATGCAGAACCGCGGTCAGATGGACCGGGTGGTGGGCGACCTGAAGATCTTCGAGGCCAAGTCGGTGCCGCCGCAGACCACGCGCGCCCGGCTGCGCGGGGAGTTCATCAGACGGGCCCAGGAGCAGCGGCGCGACTTCACCGTCGACTGGGTGCACCTGAAACTCAACGACCAGGCGCAGCGTACCGTGCTGTGCAAGGACCCGTTCAAGTCGGTCGACGAGCGGGTGGAGAAGCTCATCGCCGGGATGTGACGTCCGGCGTGGTCAGGGGACCGCGGCCTCTGGACCGGTGCTCGTGGACGGCCGTGCGCCGACCATTCGGTAGTGTGACCCTGTCCTGAGCCCGATACCAGAGGTTGTGACTGATGCACCGACGTGCCGCCGCCCTCGCGGTGCCCTTGACCGCCCTCGCCCTGGCGGTTTCGAGCTGCGGATCCATCCCCGAGGAATGGCGCACGCCCGCCTTCCTCAGGATGGACGAGGACCAGCTCGACCCCCGCCTCCCGGAGGTCTCCGGACCGGTCGGCGAGGAGCCCGAGATCACCTTCCCCGACGAGGAGCTCCCGGACGAGGAGATCTCCGGAGTCGTGAACCCGGGCTCGGGTGAGGACGAGCTGGTGCGCGCCGACGACCTCCTCGTCGCCAACGTGGCCTCCTACCAGTGGACCGGGCCGGGCGAGGGGGAGGCGGTCGAGGGCCAGTCGAGCTACGAGACCGGCGCCCCCGACCTCATCCGCATGAACCAGATGCCGGAGTACATCACCGACGTGCTGGTCAACCAGTCCGTCGGCAGCCGTATGGTGTACGTCTTCCCCCCGCTGTCCGAGGAGGAGACGGCGCAGGCCGAGGCGGCGGGCCAGGAGGTGCCCGAGGGCGCCAGCGTGCTGGTGCTGGACGTGATCGACCGCTTCGGCAACGGATCGGTCGTCCCGGGCGAGCAGACCAGCGACGGCGGCGGCGACCTGCCGACCGTCACGCAGGACGACGTGAGCGAGCCGGTGATCGAGATCCCGGACACCGACGCCCCCGAGGACCTGGTGGTGGAGCCCCTGATCGAGGGGACGGGCCCCGAGGTCGAGGAGGGGCAGCAGATCATCGTCCAGTACACCGGTGTCCGCTGGGAGGCCGACGAGGACGGCGGCCACCCGGTCTTCGACTCCACGTGGAGCCGTGCCGGCGAGCCCTTCGACACGACCATCGCCGAGGGCAGCGTCATCGACGGCTGGGTCGAGGGCATCGTCGGCCAGCGGGTCGGCAGCCGCCTGCTGCTGGTGATCCCCGGCGACCTGGCCTACGGGGAGACCGCCGAGGAGGCCGGGGGCGGCCCCGCCGGTCCCCTGGTCTTCGTCGTGGACCTGCTGGGCGCCTACGACAACCCGCCGCCGGTCGAGGAGGCGCAGGAACCGGCCGAGGACGGGGAGGACACCGAGGAGGCCTCGCCCGAGGAGGACTCCGGCGGCCAGGAGTAGCCGTCGCACCGGGCGCGCGCACACCGCGCGGGGGCGCCCGCGTGTCGTCGACGGGCAACGCTCGCGGACACGCCTGACGGCCGCACGTCCACGGTCTGCCCCGCCGGCATGCGTAGAGTCGGTGCCATCGGTCGCGAGGGGGAGCCATGTCAGACCGACGCTACTGCTACGTCTCCGGGCTGCGCCTGGGCGTTCCGGCCGTGGAGGAACTCTGCGCCCAGGGGCGACCACCCAGCCTCGTCGTGTCCTACCCCGCCGAGCTGGCGCACCGCTGCGGCTACTTCGACTACGAACCGCTGACCCGGCGCCACGGGCTGACCCACCTGAGCGCCGCCGACATCAACTCCGACGAGGTGCGCGACGCCCTGGCCACGCACAGCATCGACCTCATGGTCGTCGCCGGCTGGTCGCAGATCGTCCACGAACAGCTCCTGTCCGCCCTGACCCTCGGCGGCGTCGGCCTGCACCCCTCACCGCTGCCGGTCGGGCGCGGACGCGCCCCCATCCCCTGGACCATCCTGCGCGACATGCGCTCCAGCGCGGTCACCCTCTTCCACCTCGACCACGGGTCCGAATCCGGCGACATCGTCGACCAGTTGTGGTTCGACGTGGCCCCCGACATCACCGCCACCGGCCTGTACGAGCGCGTCAGCTGGCTCCAGGCCGAACTCCTCATCCGCCACCTGGACGGTCTCCTCGACGGCGCCGCGCCGCGCCGCCCGCAGAGCGGCCACGTCTCGGTGTGGCCACGGCGCCGCCCCTGCGACGGCCACCTGGACTTCACCGCCTCCGGAGCGGACGTCGACCGCATGGTCCGCGCGCTCGCCGACCCCTACCCGGGCGCCTTCGCCCGGTTCGGCGGCGCCCACATCACCCTGTGCGGGGGCACGCTGCACCGGGACATCGCCGGGGGCGCGCCCGGTCAGATCGTCTCCGCGGGGTCGGGTCGCGAGTGGGGGGTCACCTGCGGCGACGGCACGGTGTTCGTCCCGGACGCGCTCCGCGTGGACGAGGGCGTGCGCGCCGATCCCACGTCCTTGGCCATGTTCCGGCCGGGCGCGTTCTTCGACGTCCCGTCTCCGCACATGCTCACGTCCGCGCGCCCCGGCCACGTTCCGGATCCGTCCCCGCACGGCGACTCGTTGCAGCGCGCCTGACGGGTTCAGGCGTCCAGCAGCCGGGCCGCGTGCCGCCCGGCGGCGGCGGCGCTCAGGAACGCGGCCCGGTCCTGCTCCAGTCCCCGACCCATCGTGGACACCTGCACGGGCAGCGACCGAAGTTCGTGCTCCAACCCCGCGACGTCCACGTCGACGAGCGTGTGCCGGGCGGCCAGTTCCGCGGCCTGGGACCGCACCCGCTCCCCGAACGCCCCGGGAAGGCGGGGCACGACCACGTCCGCCCCGGCCAGGGCCACCCGGCCGTAGGCGGTCAGGCTGTGGTGCGACACCCCCCGGTGCCGCCGTCTGGGATCGGCCTCGCTGATCCGCAGCGACGCCACGGCCCGTCCGTCGAGAGCCGCCACCGCGTTGACCGCCTCACCGCAGGCCACGCCGGAGAACCCCCAGGGTGTTCCGGTCCCCAGATTTCCCGGCCCCTGGCACACGACGGCGACGTCCGCCCCCAGCACGTGCCGGGCGGTGAGCAGGCCCGAGTGCACGGTGACCGCCTCCAGGTCGCCGCCGAAGGCCTGTCCGGTGGTCACGCACCCCGTGATCAGGCCCTGCTCGCGCAGCACCGCCACGATCCGGGAGAAGGCGGCGGGCAGCGCGCCCCCGTCGAGCATCACGTACGCGATCCGGGCCCCCGGTCGGGCAGCGCGCACTCCGGCGACGACGGCGGGCAGCGCCGAGTGCAGGTCGGCCACCACCACGGGCATGGCGTCCACGCCCGGTGCGGCGCACAGCGTCGCGTGGTGCGCGGACCCCTGCTCGTCGCGCCCTGGACGGTCGCCTGGAACGGGGTGTAGCGGGCTTTGACCAGGTGGCCGGGGCCGCGGGTGTCGGGCGGCAACCGGTCGGGCACGGCCACGACCAGTGCGTACCCGCCGGTGCCCAGGCCCAGGTCCAGGGCGCCGGTGTGAGCAGGACCCGGTCGCCCACCCGCGGGGCTCCGACCAGGTCCGTGTAGGCCAGCGCCCGGCACCTGGCGGGCTCCCGGCCGTCCTCGGCGGTCAGGTCGACCGCGCACGGCCGCACACCCGGCCAGGAGGGCAGGAGCTGACGGACCACACCACGACGCCACCGGATCATGTTCGGCACGGTACCTTCGTTGCTGAAACCGACGGCGGAGCGACGCGCGCGAGGCGCGGCACCCGTCGGTGGATCCACCACACGTGTCGAGAAGGGTGCTGGCGATGTCGCGCAGGAAGACGGAACGGCAGTTGAACCTGGTCATCTGTCTGCTGTCCACGCGCCGCCATCTCACCGCCCAGGAGATCCGCGAGACGGTGCTGGGGTACGCGGAGGCCGAGAGCGAGTCCGCGTTCAAGCGCATGTTCGAGCGTGACAAGCGCGAGCTGCGCGACAGCGGCATCCCCATCCAGGTGGGGACCGGTGACGCGGTCAGCGGCGAGGAGGGTTACCGCATCTGGCGCACCGACTACGAGCTCCCCGAGATCGAGCTGCTGCCGGACGAGGCCCTGGTCCTGGGCCTGGCCGCGCGTGCCTGGCGGCACGCCTCCCTGGGCGAGGCCGCCGCCAACGCCCTGTTCAAGCTCCGGGCGGCCGGGGTGCCGGTGGACTCCGGCGCCGCCCCCGGTCTGACCCCCGCCATGCGCACGGACGAACCGTCCTTCGGCCCGGTCTGGCAGGCCGTGCGCGACCGCCGGCCGATCGCCTTCGACTACCGCAAGCCGGGCCAGGAGACGGCCGAGCGGCGCGAGGTCGAGCCGTGGGGCATCGTCAACCTGCGCGGCCACTGGTACGTGGTGGGCCACGACCGGATGCGCGGCGCCCGCCGCGTCTTCCGGCTCGGCCGCGTGCGCGGCGCGGTGAGCGTGCTGCGCGGCGGCCCCGACGTGGCCGTCCCCGAGGGCGTGGACCTGCGGTCGGTGGTGGCCGGGCAGCGCGCCGAGCCCGAACGCTGCGCCGTCCTGCGCGTGCGCACCGACGCCGCCCACGACCTGCGGCGCGGCGCTCTGCGCGTGGTGCCCGGCGAGCGCGACACCTCCGGCGACGGCTGGGACACCCTCACCCTGCCCTACTTCGACACCCCCGACCTCGTGCGCCGGGTGTCCTCGTTCGGCGCGCGGGCGGTCGTCGTCGAACCCGCGGGCGCCGTGAGGCGATCGCCGCCCACCTGGCGGCTACGGCCGAGCCCACGGCCCCGGTCGGGGGTTCCGGCGACCCGGCCGCGGACGCGGGACCCGGTGCGCCCGCGCGCGGTCCGCGCTCCGCCGACCAGCTGCGCCGTCTGCTCATGCTGGTGCCCTACGCCCTGGGCCGCGACGTGCGCGTGCCCGAGGTGGCCGAGCACTTCGGGCTCAGCGAGAAGCAGGTGGTCGCCGATCTGAGCCTGCTGTGGATGTGCGGTCTGCCCGGCTACACGCCGGGCGACCTGATCGATGTCGACCTGGACGCCGCCAGGCAGACCGGCGAGATCATCATCGGCAACGCCGACACCCTGGCCCAGCCCCTGAGACTCACCGCCGACGAGGCGGCCAGCCTGGTCGTGGGACTGTCGCTGCTGGAGGCCCTGCCCGAGGCGGAGGGACTGGAGGGCGGCGCCCTCAAACGGGTGGGCGAGAAGCTGCGCGCCGCCGCGGGGTCCGCGGTCGCCTCCCTGGCCGACGCCGTGCAGGTGCGGGTGGAGGTGGACGAGCAGGTCGCCGACACCCAGCGCCGCTGCGCCGAGGCCCTGGACTCCGGTCAGCGCCTGCGCCTGAGGTACCTGTCGGGCTACCTCGACCAGGTGACCGAGCGCGACGTCGACCCGATGGGCCTGGTGGTGCAGGACGGGTACCCGTTCCTGGAGGGGTACTGCCACCTGCGCGGCGACGTGCGCCTGTTCCGGCTGGACCGGGTGTTGGAGCTGGCCGTCCTGTCGGAGGCGGCACGGGTCCCCGAGGGAGTGGGCCGCCGCGACCTGTCGACAGGGGTGCTCCAGCGTTCCGAGCGCGACACGGTGGTCACCCTCGACCTGGACCCGTCCGCCCGGTGGGTCACCGAGGACTACGTGTGCGACTCGGTGGCCGAACTCCCCGGCGGCGGGGTCCGCGCGACGCTGCGCACGCCCGCCCCCGCGTGGGTGGTGCGCCTCGCCCTGGGGCTGGGGTCCGCGTGCCGGGTCGCGGCCCCGGCCGAGGTCGCCGAGGAGGTGCGCGCCGAGGCCGCGCGGGCGCTCGCCCACTACGGGGCGGGCGCGGTGCGTTAGCGGGCCGCGGCCCGGCGCACGGCCCGCCCGTTCACCGGGGGGTGGGGTGCGGGTCACGGCGGAGCGGATATGGTGGTGGGCATGATCGCCCTCGCCGTCCTGTTCAGCACGGTTCTCGCCGGGGCCGTGGCCGTCGGAGTCCTCGCCGCGAGGGCGCTGGGGCGGGCGCGCGTGCTCTCGGCGGCGGTGAGCAGGGTCGCGGGCGGTCACCAGGCGAGCGGAACCGACCCAGAACGCGTCAACCGGGGCGGAACGGGAACGTGACGTCACGGAAGTCGAGTGCGCGTACCATCGAAGGCGCTCGGTTGCGCCCCACAGAGAGGTAGAACCATGGGACCCATCAACGGACCCACCATCGCCATTCTGGTGGTCCTGGCCGTGCTGCTGTTCGGAGCCAAGAAGCTGCCCGACCTCGCCCGCTCGGTGGGCCGCAGCGCACGCATCCTCAAGGCCGAGAGCAAGGGCCTGATGGACGAGGACAACGACACCGGCGACGACAAGCGGTCCCGGCAGCACGACGCCGAGCCGCAGCAGCAGTCGGCGCCGCAGCAGTCGGCGCAGCAGCCGCAGCAGCAGGGATACCCGCAGCTGCCGCCCGGCCAGCGCATCGTCGACGAGTCCGGCCAGACCCAGCCCCGTAGCTACGGCGACTGAGCCGCGCTCTTCCTGGACCGGCCCCGTGGGGCGCCGGTCCGGGCGCGCGTGCGGCGCGGCAGGGTGCCGCGCGTGACGGTGTCAGCGGGTTCCGACGCAGCGGAACCGGACGAGAGAGAGTGACCACGCGATGAGGGCACGAGGCCGGGCGGCCAATCCGGAGGCCCGGATGCCGCTCATGGACCACCTGCGCGAGCTGCGCGGGCGCCTGACCAAGGCGCTGATCGGCCTCGTGCTGGGTGCCGTCGTGGGCTACGTCTTCTACCAGCAGGTGTGGGACTTCCTCACGGCGCCGTACTGCTCGCTGCCGGAGTCGTCCGCGTTCGACTCCGAGGGCTGCTCGCTCATCGTCACCGGCCCCTTCGACGCGTTCTTCGTCGCGATGAAGGTGTGGATCTTCGTCGGCGCCCTGGTCTCCACGCCGGTCTGGCTGTACCAGCTGTGGGCGTTCGTCGCCCCGGCCCTGCACAGCCGGGAGAAGCGGTACGTCTACGTCTTCGTGCCGCTGGCCGTGGTGCTGTTCGTCGGCGGCGCCGCGCTGGCCTACCGGATCACGTCCTTGGCGCTCAGCGTGTTGTTCGGTTTCCTGCCCGAGGACGCCGACCCGATGCTGACCGTCGACCAGTACCTCGACTACATGATCATCATGATGGTCATGTTCGGGCTCGGCTTCGTGATGCCCCTGCTGGTCGCGCTGCTCAACCTGGCCGGGATCCTGCCGCACGCCGCACTGGCCAAGTGGCGCCGGGCGATCATCTTCGGCGCGTTCGCGGTCTCGGCGGTCATCACCCCGGCCGAGCCGATCTCCATGATCGCACTGGCCGTTCCGCTGGTGGTCCTGTTCGAGGCGGCCGAGCTGTTCGCCTTCCTCAACGACCGCCGCAAGCGCCGCGACGACCCCTACACCGATCTCGGGGACGACGAGATCTCCGAGCTCGACGACGCGCCCTCGGACCTGGACGGCCCGGACGTGGAGGAGAAGTCCTCCAAGCGCCGATGAGCGCCTCCGCGACACGCTAGGGTCTGGCGGGGGCCGGACGGTACGGCCCCGGCGCCCCGGGCCGCTTCCGGGGAGACCGATGCTGTGAAGGGCCAGTGCGATGAGTGAGCAGTCCCAAGCCAAGCGTGAACTTCCTCCCGAGGCCATGGGCAACGAGAAGTGGCACGACACCACGCACGCGGTGTGGATGCGCTCCTCCCTGTCCAAGGAGGAGTCCGAGGCCGTCGTCGAGGTCGCCACGTTCGACGACGCTTCCGCGCCGTCCGCGACGGCAAGTCGCCCGAGAAGGGCACGCTGTTCTTCACCCCCGCCGAGTGGGAGGCCTTCGTCCTGGGCGCCCGCGACGGCGAGTTCGACATCCCCGAGGAGTACCTGACGGAGGAGGAGCGGCGCATCCAGAACCGCGAGGTCGACGTCGAGGTCGCGTGGGTGCCCTCCCCGCTGAACACCCCCGAGGCGATGGAGGAGTACCATCGCCGCCAGCGCGAGGAGGCCGAGCGGGTCCGCACCGACGGATCCTGACGGCCGGGCACACCCGGCGCGAGGGTGCGCCCGGCCGGGCCCCGCGCGCCCTCCGCACCCCCGGGCAGTTGAAGGACCACGCCATGACCCCCGAGATCGACCTGTTGGTCAACCCCCGCTCCGGGCGGGGCCGCGCCGCCGTCACCGCGGTCCGGCTCAAGGAGCGCCTGCGTGAGGCGGGCGCCGACGTGCGCGTCCTGGCCGGCCGTTCGGCCGCCGACAGCCGCCGTCTGGCCCGCCTGTCCGCCGCCGACCGGCCCGACGCACTGGTGGCCGTGGGCGGGGACGGCCTGGTGCACCAGGCCGTGCAGGCCGTGGTGGGCACCGGGGTGCCCCTGGGGGTCGTGCCCGCCGGGACCGGCAACGACATCGCGCGTGCCGTCGGCCGTCCCGGCCGCTCCGCCCGGGACACCGCAGCGGCGATCCTGGCCGGGCGCAGGCGCTCCCTGGACGCGGTGCGCGTGCGGCTGGAGGACGGCGCCGAACGCCATTTCCTCAGCGTCCTGGCCTGCGGTTTCGACGCCCGCGTCAACGAGCGGGTGAACGGCTTCCGGTTCAGCGTGGGCCGGGCCGGGTACCTGCTGGGCCTGCTGGCCGAACTGCGGTCCTTCACCCCCGCCGACTTCACGGTCGAGGTGGACGGGCGGCGGATCGAGGAGCCCGGCATGCTCGTCGCGGTCGGCAACACCAACGCCTACGGCGGCGGCATGCGGGTGTGCCCCGACGCGGTTCCCGACGACGGCCTGCTCGACGTGGTCTTCCTGCGCGCTGCGCCGACCGCCCGGTTCATTCGGCTGTTCCCGCTGGTCTTCACCGGCGGCCACACCGGTCTGGACCTGGTCGTGGTCGAGCGCGGTCGCCGGGTCGCGATCCGCACCGAGGCGGGGGCCGCCTACGCCGACGGGGAACGGATCGGCCGTCCTCCGCTGGTCTGCGACGTGGTTCCCGAGGCGGTCGAGATGCTGGAGCTGACCTCATAGTCTGAGAGGCCTATGAGTACTCACGCTGAGCGGTACGCCGCCTTCCGTCGGCGCAAGAGCGCCTCCAGCGCCGCGATCGAGGCCTTCCAGGGCCTCTACGGGTTCGAGTTCGACCCCTTCCAGATCCGTGCCTGCAAGGCGTTGGAGTACGGCCACGGGGTGCTGGTCGCGGCGCCCACGGGCTCCGGCAAGACGGTGGTCGGCGAGTTCGCGGTGCACCTGGCGCTGAGCCAGGGGACCAAGTGCTTCTACACCACCCCCATCAAGGCGCTGTCGAACCAGAAGTACAACGACCTGGTCAGCCGGTACGGGGCCGAGAAGGTCGGGCTGCTCACCGGCGACAACAGCGTCAACGGCGAGGCGCCCGTGGTCGTCATGACCACCGAGGTGCTGCGCAACATGCTCTACGAGGGGTCGGCGACCCTCGGCGGGCTGGCGTACGTGGTCATGGACGAGGTCCACTACCTCGCCGACCGGTTCCGCGGGGCCGTCTGGGAGGAGGTGATCATCCACCTGCCCGAGTCGGTGCGGATGGTCGCCCTGTCCGCGACGGTCAGCAACGCCGAGGAGTTCGGCGAGTGGCTCCAGCAGGTGCGCGGCGACACCACCGTCATCGTCGACGAGAAGCGGCCCGTCCCGTTGTGGCAGCACGTCATGGTGGGCAGTCGGATCCACGACCTGTTCGCCGAGACAGTGGAGGAGGACGCCTCCGACCAGGAGGAGGGGCCGAGCGGGGGCGGTCGCAAGCGCAAACGCGACCGCCGCCGCGACCAGTCGCGTCGGCCGCGCGAGATCGTCGTCGGCGGACAGCGGTTGGCGATCAACCCGCGGCTGATCCGGATCGCCGAGGAGGACGCCCGGACCACCCAGCTGGCGCACCGGCGGCGCGCCCCGCAGGCGCGCGCCCGCGGTAACGCGCGCCCCCGCACCCGGTACGCGCCGCCGGCCCGGCCCGCGATCGTCGGCGAACTCGACGACGCGGGCCTGCTGCCCGCCATCACGTTCATCTTCAGCCGCGCCGGGTGCGACGACGCCGTGCGCCAGTGCGTGGCCGCCGGTCTGGTGCTCACCACCCCGGAGGAGGCCGCGCGGATCCGCGAGTACGCGCAGACGCGGTGCGCCGACATCCCCCCGGCCGACCTCGCCGTTCTGGGCTTCGAAGGGTGGCTGCGCGCCCTGGAGTCGGGGATCTCGGCCCACCACGCGGGGATGCTGCCCACGTTCAAGGAGATCGTCGAGGACCTCTTCTGCCGGGGGCTGATCCGCGCCGTCTTCGCCACCGAGACGCTGGCGCTCGGCATCAACATGCCCGCCCGCACGGTGGTCATGGAGAAGCTGGACAAGTGGAACGGAGAGACCCACGCCCAGCTCACCCCGGGCGAGTACACCCAGCTGACCGGACGCGCGGGGCGGCGGGGAATCGACGTCGAGGGCCACGCGGTGGTGGTCTGGCAGGCCGGGACGGACCCCGAGTCGGTCGCCAGTCTGGCGGGCACCCGCACCTACCCGCTCAACTCCAGTTTCCAGCCCTCCTACAACATGGCTGTCAACCTCGTCGGCCAGGTCGGCCGTCGTCGCAGCCGCTCCATGCTGGAGGAGTCCTTCGCCCAGTTCCAGGCCGACCGCGCCGTGGTCGGCCTGGTCAAGCAGCTGCGCAAGCACGAGGAGGCCCTGGAGGGGTACGCGGCCTCCGCCGAGTGCCGCCTGGGCGACTTCATGGAGTACGCGTCGCTGCGCCGGGCGCTGAGCGACCGTGAGTCCGCGCTGGCCAGGACCCGTTCGGCCCGGCGCCGCGACGAGGCCCTGGAGAGTCTGGGGAAGCTGCGTCCGGGCGACATCATCCGCATCCCCTCGGGCCGCTTCTCCGGCCACGCCGTGGTCCTGGACCCCGGGCTCAAGCTGGACCTTCCGGCGCCGCTGGTGCTCACCGCCGACAAGCAGGTCAAGCGGATCAACGCCAGCGACTTCACGATCCCGGTGCACCCGTCCGGGCGGATGCGCATCCCCAGGTCGTTCTCGGCGCGGTCGCCGCGCTCGCGCCAGGACCTGGCCTCGACTCTGCGCAACAAGCTCAGGGAGCAGGGCGACGCGCCCGAGGCCGGGCGCGGCCCGCGCGCCTCCGGTGACGACGCCGAGGTGCTGCGGCTGCGCGCCGAGCTGCGCGCGCACCCGTGCCACGGGTGCGACGAGCGCGAGGAACACGCCCGTTGGGCCGAGCGCCACTTCCGTCTGCGCAAGGAGACCGAGGGCCTGCGCCGCCGCGTGGAGGGCCGTTCGCACGTCATCGCGCGCACCTTCGACCAGGTGTGCGGGGTCCTGGAGGACCTGGGCTACCTGACCGACGACACCGTCTCGACGGACGGGGCCCAGTTGGCGAAGGTCTACTCGGAGCTGGACCTGCTGGTCGCCGAGTGCCTGCGGCGGGGGCTGTGGACGGACCTGACCCCGGTGGACCTGGCCGCCTGCGCGGCCGCCCTGGTCTACGAGCCGCGCCGCAACGACGACCCCTTCCCGCGGATCCCGACGGGGCGGGTCGAGGAGACCCTCCAGGAGATGCTGCGGCTGTGGGGCGACCTCAACGACGTCGAGTCGCGCCACCGGGTGTCGTTCCTGCGCCGACCGGACTTCGGGTTCGTGTGGACCGCGCACCGGTGGGCGCGCGGCGACCGGCTCGACGCGATCCTGCGGCAGGCGGACATGCCCGCCGGCGACTTCGTGCGCACGGCCAAGATGCTCGCGGACATGCTGGGCCAGATCGCCGGCGCCACCGGTGACCCGCAGGTGCGCTCCACCGCGCGCAGGGCCGCCGACCTGGTCCTGCGCGGAGTGGTGGCCTACTCGTCGTTCGGCTGAGGTCGTTCACCCGTCGCCGTGCGCGGTCGGCGCGATCACGGCGGCGGAGCGATCTCCCCGGAGCCGCGTACCACCAGTGTGGTGGGCACGCGGTCCTCGCGGGGAGGTGCGTCGTCGCCCCCGATGCGTTCGAACAACCGCCGCACCGCCAGGGTCCCGATCCGGATCACGTCCTGGGCGACCACGGTCACCCGGGGCACGAGCAGGTCGGCCATGGGGAAGTCGTCGAAGCCGACCACGGCCACGCGCTCGTGCAGGCCGCGCTCCTGGAGCGCGTGGATCGCGCCGATGGTGACCAGGTTCTGTGCGGTGAACAGGGCCGTGGGCGGGTGCGGGGCGTCGAGCAGCGCGGCGACCGCGCGCGCGGCGCTGGCGGTGTCGGGCAGGTCCTGGACGAGGCGGCCGGGCCGTGCGGGCAGACCCCGTTCGGCCAGGGCCGCACGGTAGCCCGCCACGCGTTCGCCGACCGTGCTGATGGTGCGCGCGTCGCCGAGGAAGGCGATCTCGGTGTGCCCGTGGTCGGCCAGGTGCAGGACGGCCTCACGCGCGCCCTCGGTGTTGGTGGCCAGGACCGCGTCGGCGGCCAGCCCGCGCGGCGGGCGGTCGACGAACACCACGGGTGTGCCCGAGCGGATCTCCGGGTGCAGGTAGCCGTGGTCGGTCGCCGCGGGGGCGATGATGATGCCGTCCACCCGGTGCAGTGTGGCGGCGCGGACCAGCTCCAGTTCGCGCTGGGGGTCCTCGTCCAGGCTGCCGGTGAAGACGAGGGTTCCGTGGTCGCGGGCGACGTTCTCCACCGCGCGGCTCAGGGTCGCCGAGAAGGGGTTGGCCACGTCCTCCAGGAGCAGGGCGATCTGCCGGGTGGCGCCGTCGGTGCGGCGCAGGCTGGAGGCGGCGAGGTTGGGCTGGAAGTCGAGTTGGGCGATGGCCCGGGTGACCCGGTCGCGCAGTTCGTCGGAGACCGTGGAGACGCCGTTGATGACGCGTGAGACCGTCTTGATGCTCACCCCCGACAGCGCGGCGACGTCCCTCATCGTGGCCCGGCGGACCGGCTCCCCGGACGTGGACCATCGCTCCATGCCATTGTGGTGCACCGACACTCGAACCCCGGCTTCTCTCCGCGTCGCCTCGACCGTCGTCCCCGCACGGACGCGACGGTGCCGTCCGACGCCGCCTCCCAAGGCCCGTCGCCGCGATCCGGCAGGTGGGGACGGTCATATTCTGCCGCACCCGTGCGGTTCGGGGCGCCCGGTCGGCGGCGGTGGCGGCCGGTCGGTCGGTGGGCCCGCGGGACGTGGCGGGAATCGGAGGCGTGGCTCACTCTGCACCGGGCGAGTCAACGTTGTCAACGGGGTGGGACTTGCTTCTTCGCATGGTCGAACAGCCGTGACTGCGGGGGTTGACACAGCGGTGACATCTCGCTGAAACTTTCGGGACATCGTTGTCTCGGTGGCTGGGCCACGGGACGGCGTCCCCCGACCCCCTGCCTCGCGCCCAGCGGGGCGACCCGAAGGAGATGCGCATGACGAAAGCACCGTGGACGCGCCGGGCCCTGGCCGCCACCGCGGGACTGGGCCTGGCGGCCTCGTTGGCCGCCTGTTCCGACGGCGGCGGTGGCGACGGCGGAGTCCTGGTGGGGCTGATCACCAAGACCGAGACCAACCCGTTCTTCGTCAAGATGCAGGAGGGCGCCGAGGCCGCAGCCGAGGAGAGCGGCGTGAGGCTCCAGACCTTCTCCGGCGAGTACGACGGAGACAACCAGACCCAGGTCCAGGCGGTGGAGAACCTGATCGCCGCCGGAGCCGACGGCATCCTCATCACCCCCAACGACTCCGCGGCGATCGTCCCGGTCCTGGACCGGGCCCGCGCCGCCGGGATCCTGGTGATCGCGCTCGACACGCCCACCGAACCCGCCGACGCGGTCGACTCCACCTTCGCCACCGACAACTTCCGCGCCGGGGAACTCATCGGCGCGTGGGCGGCCCAGCGCTTCGAGGAGGAGGGGGAGGAGCCGCGTGTGGCCATGCTCGACCTCAACCCCAACCAGGTCGCCGTGGACATCGCCCGGGACCAGGGCTTCCTCCAGGGGCTGGGGGTCGACGTCGCCGACCCCGGCCGGATCGGCGACGAGGACGACCCCCGGATCGTCGGGCACGACGTCACCGAGGGCGCCGAGGAGGGCGGTCGCACCGCGATGGAGAACCTCCTCCAGCGCGACCCCGACCTCAACCTCGTCTACGCGATCAACGAACCCGCCGCCGCCGGGGCCCACGAGGCGCTGCTGGCCGCGGGGCGCGCCGAGGACGTGACCATCGTGTCGGTCGACGGCGGCTGCCCGGGCGTGGACAACGTCGCCAGCGGCGTCCTGGGCGCGACCGCCATGCAGTTCCCCCTGGACATGGCCGCCATGGGCGTGGAGGCCGTCGTCGAGTACGGCCAGACCGGCGCACTGCCCGAACACACCGAGGGCGCGGACTTCGTCGACACCGGAGTCGAGCTCATCACCGACCGGGAGGCCGAGGGCCTGGAGTCCCGGGACAGCGCCTGGGGCCAGGAGAACTGCTGGGGCTGACCCCGTCCGCCACGCGAAGAAAGACGCACCGTGACCACCTCCAACACCCGCCCGGTGTCCTCCCCGGACCCCGAACCGCCTCCGGCCGAGATCGACGCGCGCCCCCGGGGCCCGGTCGACCGGCTCCAACGCCTCCTGCACGCCCAGGCCACCGTGGGCCCCGCCGCCGTCCTACTGGTCACGGTCTGCGCGTTCGCCGTGGTCAGCCCGAACTTCCTCCAGCCCGCCAACCTTTCGCTGGTGCTCCAGCAGACCGCGGTCGTCGGCACGCTCGCGCTCGGGCAGACCCTGATCATCCTCACCGCGGGCATCGACCTGTCGGTCGGCTCGATCATGGTGCTGTGCTCCATCGTCATGGGCCGCCTCTCGGCCGACCTGGGCCTGCCCGGGCCGCTCGTCCTGCTGGTGGGACTGGCCAGCGGGACGGCCTGCGGCCTGTTCAACGGGTTCCTCGTCACCAGGGTGAAGCTGCCCCCGTTCATCGTCACCCTGGGCTCGCTCAACATCTTCTTCGCGCTGAACCTGTGGATCTCCAGCAGCGAGACGATCCGCGGCGCCGACATGTCGGCGCTGCTGCTGTGGACCGGCCGCGTGGTGACCTTCGCGGGCGCCCGCCTCACCTACGGCTCCCTCCTCATGCTCGCCCTCGTCGCGGTGCTGGCCTACGCCCTGCACCGCACGCGGTGGGGACGGCACGTGTACGCCACCGGCGACGACCGGGAGGCCGCCCGTCTGGCGGGCATCCGCGTCGACCGGGTGCTGCTGAGCGTCTACGCCGTCGCGGGCCTGGTCTACGCGGTGGGCGCGTGGATCCTCATCGGCCGGATCGCCTCGGCCAGCCCGCAGGCGGGTGTCATGGACAACCTCGACAGCATCACCGCGGTCGTGCTCGGCGGAACCAGCCTCTTCGGCGGCCGGGGCATGATCGTCGGCACGGTCATGGGCGCGCTCATCGTGGGCGTGTGCCGCAACGGCCTGACCCTGGCCGGTGTGGACGTGCTGTGGCAGAACTTCGCGGTGGGCGTCCTGGTGATCCTCGCCGTGTCCCTCGACCAGTGGATCAGGAGGGCCCGCCGATGAGCCGACCGACCTCGCGGACCGACGTCGCCCCACCCTCGCGGGAGGAGGCCCGGACACGGCCGGTGCTCCAGGCGCGGGGCCTGGTCAAGCGGTACGGCAGGGTGACCGCCCTGGCCGGGGCCGACCTGGAGCTGTACCCGGGCGAGATCCTCGCCGTCATCGGCGACAACGGGGCGGGCAAGTCCAGCCTGGTCAAGGCCCTGTCCGGGGCGATCGTGCCCGACGAGGGCGAGATCCTGGTCGACGGCGCGCCCGTGCGGCTGCCGACCCCGATCGCCGCCCGGGAGGCGGGCATCGAGACCGTGCACCAGACCCTGGCCGTCTCGCCGTCCCTGGACATCGCCACCAACCTGTTCCTGGGCCGGGAGCTGCGCAGGCCGGGGCCGCTCGGATCGGTGCTGCGCATGCTCGACCGGCCGCGCATGCGGGCCGAGGCCGCCCGCCACCTGGCCGACCTGGGCATCATGACCATCCAGAACCCCAACCAGGCGGTGGAGACGCTCTCGGGCGGCCAGCGCCAGGCGGTCGCGGTGGCCCGGGCTGCGGCGTTCGGGAACAAGGTCGTCATCATGGACGAGCCGACCGCCGCGCTGGGCGTGCGCGAGTCCCGCGCGGTGCTGGACCTGATCCTGCGCGTGCGCGACAACGGGCTGCCGGTGATCCTCATCAGCCACAACATGCCGCACGTGTTCGAGATCGCCGACCGGGTGCACGTGCAGCGACTCGGTCGGCGGGTCGCCACCCTCGACCCGTCCGGGTGCTCGATGTCCGACGCGGTCGCCGTGATGACCGGAGCGCTGGATCCGGACGAGCTGCCCTCGGGCGCGCTGGCGCCGGGGGCCCGCCGATGATCCTGGTGTGCGGCGAGGCCCTCGTCGACCTGGTGCCCCAGCCCGGCGCGGACCTGTGGCGGGCGCTGCCGGGCGGCGGCCCGGCCAACACGGCCGTCGCCTTGGCCCGGCTCGGGGGACGGGCGGCCCTGCTCTGCCGACTGTCGGGGGACGCGTTCGGCCGCCGGATCCGCGCCCACCTGGTCGAACGCGGCGTGGACCTGGGAATGGCCGTGGCTGCAGACGAACCCTCCACGGTCGCTGTGGTCGGGTTGGACGAGCACGGCGCGGCGGAGTACTCCTTCTACCTCGACGGGACCGCCGACTGGGGGTGGAGCCCGCGGGAGCTGCCGGAACCGCCCGGGAAGACCCGGGCGATCCACGTCGGCTCCCTGGCGGCGGTGCTGGAGCCGGGCGCCGGGCACCTGTTGGCGTGGGCGCGGGCGCACCGGGAGCGCACGGTGCTGGCCTATGACGTCAACGCGCGCCCGGCCGTGGGACTGGACCGGTCCGCCGTGGCCGCCTGGGCGGCGCGGTGGATGGACGCGGCCCACGTCGTCAAGGCCAGCGAGGAGGACCTGGCCTGGTTGGAACCGGGCCGCGACCCGGTCGCGGTCGCCGAAGGGTGGGCGGACCGGCACGGACTCGACCTGCTGCTGCTCACCCGGGGCGGCGACGGCGCCGTGGCGCTGTCCCCCCGCTGGAGCGACCCCGTGTCGGTCCAGGGCGTGCGGGTCCCGGTCCGGGACACCGTGGGCGCGGGCGACGCTTTCGGTGCGGCCGTCCTGGCCCGGCTGTCGGACCTGGGCTACCTGGCCGGTCCGGGTGTGCTCGCGACCCTGGTCCCGGGGGCGGCGCGGGAGGTCCTGGAGTTCGCGGCGGCGGCCGCGGCGCTGGCGTGCACGACCGAGGGCGCCGATCCCCCCGACCGCGACCGGGTGGAGCGGTTCCGCCACGGAACACACCGGGCGGGATGAGCGTTGCGCCGACTAGTGGGGGCCCGGTGGTCGAGGCGCCGCGCGCGGGCGGCCATCATGGGCAGAGCACGGGACCCGACCAGGGCCTGTAGTCCGCCAGACACCTGAAGCGAGGATTGAGCAGTGCTGCGCACCCTCATCAACGGCAAGATCCACCGAGCCACCGTGACCCAGGCCGACCTGCACTACGTCGGATCGGTCACGATCGACGCCGACCTGATGGACGCCGCCGACATCGTCGACGGCGAGCAGGTCCACATCGTCGACATCGACAACGGCAGCCGACTCGTCACCTACGCGATCACCGGTGATCGCGGCACCGGCGTGATCGGGATCAACGGGGCGGCGGCACGCCTGGTCAGCCCCGGCGACCTGGTCATCATCATCTCCTATGCCCAGCTCAGCGAGGCGGAGCGGGCCGAGCACGTCCAGCACGTCGTGCACGTGGACCGCGACAACCGCATCGTGGCGCTGGGCGGAGACCCGGCCGAGCCGGTCCCCGGGAGCGAGCTCGTCTCCGGACGCTGACGCCTCCCGGCCCCACCGGACACCCCTCCGCCGGGCGCGCACGCTGCTGGCGGCGGGGTGCTCCCGGCGGCGGGGTCGCCGTGCCGACGACGCCGAACACGCGGGCGTGGCCGGATCCGGCCTGCTCAACCACCCCCGGGCGCGGGTATGTCCGTCATCGGCATGGACAGTGCGGACGAGGAGCGGCGCCGGGTCGCCGAGCACGTCGAGTGGCAGAAGCAGGGCGCGTGGGTGGTCGTGTGGGGCCGCTACACCCGTTGCTTCTGGGCGTACGCCTGCTGGCCGGTCATACCGGAGGAGGGCGTGGTGATCAGCGCGCGCGACCCTCACACGCTGTACGCGCAGATGCGCTCGGTGGAACGTGAGCACGGTTACCTCAGGTGGCGCTACGGCCGCAGGTGACAAAGGTCTACGATTCATCAGTTAACGGGACAAATCGAAAGGCGGGCCTCGTGACCGTGCCATCCACGCTGAGCGGTCGGGGGCTCCCGGAGGTCCGACGCGCCCGCCTCCAGCGCCGCACCGTCCTGACCCTCATGCTCACGCAG
Source organism: Nocardiopsis sp. CNR-923 (assembly GCF_001942255.1). Classification (GTDB taxonomy): domain Bacteria; phylum Actinomycetota; class Actinomycetes; order Streptosporangiales; family Streptosporangiaceae; genus Nocardiopsis. The sequence goes on along the minus strand of NZ_MKKC01000064.1, from coordinate 36,329 downwards.
GTCGTCGGCGGCCTCGGCATGGGCGCCATGCTGGCCGTGGGTGCGCTCATCGCCCGGGACCTGACGGGTTCGGACGCCTGGTCGGGCATGGCCACCACGATGATCACGTTGGGCGCGGCCGTGTTCGCGCTGCCCCTGGCCTCGGTCGCCGCGCGGCGCGGACGCCGTCCCGGACTGGCGCTCGGCTGGGCCTTGGGCGGTGCGGGCAGCTCCGTGGTCATCGCGGCCACCGTCCTGGAGTGGTTCGCACCGTTCCTGGCCGGCATGGTGCTCATCGGCGCGGGAACCGCCACCAACCTCCAGGCCAGGCACGCCGCCGCCGACCTGGCCGGCCCGGACACCCGGGGCCGCGACCTGTCGATCGTGGTGTGGGCGACGACCGTCGGCGCCGTGCTGGGCCCCAACCTCATCGGGGTCGGCGGGCGCGTGGCCGCGGCGGTCGGTCTGCCCGAACTGCTCGGCCCGGCACTGTTCACCACCGCCGGATTCGTCCTCGGCGCGGTCCTGACCTTCCTGCTGCTGCGTCCCGACCCGCTGCTGGTCGGCGCCGAGGGCGGCACCGGCGTGGGCGTCCCCGACGCGGCCCCGGTCCGGCGGTCCCCGCTCGCGGGCCTGGCGGAGGTCGGGCGCAGCCCCCGGGCCGTGCTGGCGATCGTCGGGATCGTGGCCAGCCACACCGTCATGGTCGCGGTCATGACCATGACGCCCGTGCACATGTCCCACCACGGGGCCGCGCTGACGGTCGTCGGCCTGACCATCTCGCTGCACATCGCCGGGATGTACGCGCTCTCCCCGCTCGTGGGCTGGCTCACCGACCGCCTCGGCCGGGTGCCCGTGCTGTTGGCCGGCCAGGGCGTGCTGTTGGCGGCCGTGGCGATCGCCGGGACCGCCGGGGACGACGAGGCGAGGGTGACGCTCGGCCTGGTGCTGCTCGGCCTGGGGTGGTCGTTCGGCCTGGTGTCCGGGTCGACCCTGCTGGCCGAGTCGGTGTCCGACGAGGCGCGCCCGCGGGTGCAGGGCCTGAGCGACCTGCTGATGAACCTGGGCGGTGCGTCGGCGGGCGCGGTGTCGGGCGTCGTGCTCACCCAGGCCGGTTTCGGCGGCCTCAACCTGTTCGCCGCGCTGTTCACCCTCCCGGTCGTGGTGCTCGCCGTGCGCGCGCTGGCGGCCCGCGGGGGCGGGGGCGTCACCGCGGCCTGAGCGGTCGCGCCGAAATCTCGGTCGGACCTTTACCGGAAACGCCCTGGCGGGGGCCCGTGCGCGCGGGCCCCCGCGGTTACGGTGCAGTTCGGAAAAGGCGCTCGCCGGCCCCGGGGGGCGGACGGCGGCTGGGACGAGGGGTGCGCTCATGACCGACCGACAGCCCGAGGAAGGGCCGAAGGGGCGGCCGGGGCCCCGCCCGGACGAGGGCGGTGGGGAGCCCTGGGGCCGGCCCGGGGAATCCGGCCCCGGAGGGTTCCCGCCCGGCGAGCACCCCACCGGAGCGCCCCCGAACCGGTCACGGGCGAGCCCTCGGAGGGGCCCAGCGGGCGGGCGCAGGCCGGTTTCGAGCACGCGGGATACGCGCCCGGGTACGGTGAGACGGACATGGCCGGAGCCGGTGCGGGCAGCTTCCCGGCGGGCCCGCCGCCCCCGCCGACTGGCCCGGGGTGGGGGCCGCCGCCCGGCGGCCACGGTCCGCCCGCGCCCGCGCCCACGCCCTGGGGCAAGATCATCGGCATCGGCTGCGGGATCCTGCTCCTGCTCCTGCTCCTGCTGGGCGGGTGTACGGCGCTCCTGCTGGTCGCGGCGGGCAACGGCGGCCTCACCCCCGAGCAGCCGGGGGCGGGCGAACCGGAGGAGCCTCCCGCGGACGAGGCGGTGACCGAGGAGGTCACCGCGAGAGTGACCGAGTTCGAGCCCAGCCCGCTCTACGTCGAGGGCGACTTCACGAGTGTGGAGGTGTCCGTCACCAACGACGGCGAGGAGGGCATCGACATCAACCCGCTCTACTTCACCGTGGTGGACACCGACGGCGTCGAGCACGAGGCGGCCATCGCGATGGACGAGAACGAGCTGGAGGTCCAGGAGGTCGCCCGGGGGAGACGGCGACCGGGACGATCACCGTGCGCGGGGACGTCCAGGTGGACCACATCGTGTTCGACCCCTTCTACCACGGGCCGGTGGAGGTGCCCGTGAGCCGGGATTGACGTGAACGGCAGTGTGGGCCGGCGGGGCGGGTCAGGGGGCCAGCGCGGGGTCGCGCAGCCACTCGGAGAGCTCCTGTCGGCGTTCGGAGTCGCACTTGAGCGGGCACGTGGTGCAGAAGCCGTGCCCGGGGTCGCCCTTGTAGTCGAAGCAGCAGGTGCCCCGAACCGCCCAGGTGCCGCGCGGGTCCCGCGGGGCGAAGGGGAACAGGCGCGGGCGTCGGCGGGTGACCGCGCCCGCCTCGATCACGGCGTCGCAGAGCCGCGTGGCCAGGTCCCAGGCCTCGCGGGCGTCGCGGCCCAGGTAGCGGGCCGGGTTGAGCATGTAGAAGTGCAGGGTGTCCACGACCCAGCCCCACAGGGTGCGCAGACCCGCGCGCGAGTGGGTGTGCAGGGCCGACAGCAGCGGCCCGAAGGCGGCGACGACGCCCTCGGCCGCCAGGCGCAGCTGTTCGTCGCGGTCGCGGGCGACCACCGTGTCCGGGCGGCCGGCGGCGGGGTCCTCGGGCAGGACCGCCCAGCGGGCGACCGCGACCGCGGGGGTGGCGAAGCGCGACAGGGCGGTGTCCCAGGGCAGGTACAGGGCCTGCGGGGTGAGCAGCGGGGCCCGGCCGGTCAGGTACAGCGAGGCGGAGACGAGGAAGATCGGTTCGCGCAGGGTCACACGGAGGAAGTTGGTGGCGGCGGGGAGCCGGTGGCCGGGGCCGTGCTCGGTGCGCAGTTTGTCGTGCAGGACCGGGAGCCAGCCGTCGGCGACCAGGAGGTCCGCACGGTGCCACTGGGTGTGTTCGTGGCGGAGCCGATCGGGCGCTCCGGTGGCGACCAGGTCGGCAGCGGCGCGAACCTCAGCGGTGCGCACGCCTGACGCAGTGCTTCGAGCGGATCTGGGGTCACCGCTGGAACCTGCCCTTCGTCGCACGGAGCCGTCACGTCCGGGGGTGGTCGCACTCCCCACCGGGGACGGGATGCGCCTTATTAAGTGAGGCTACCCTCATCAGCGGTGCGGCGGCAACGGTTCGGGTGAGTGTCGCGGCGCACCCGGAACGGGAGTAAGAGCAGGTCCGACCGGGTGCGTCCGGTTCCGTCCGGGTTCAGCGCGCGGTCGTGCGGAGCCGGCCCGGGGCGCGGCGCCCGAGCCACCACTCGACGGCGAGCAGCGGCAGGACCCAGCTGAGATAGCTGCTGGACACGGCCACGGACAGGATCATCGCCTCGACGTCGCCCCCGAAGCCGCTGTCCAGCCAGGGCAGCATGAGCAGTGCCAGGAGCACCAGGACGATCCGGTTGAGCGCGACCCCGTAGAGCAGGACGAAGCTGCGCAGCATCCACGCCCGGTGGCGGGCGAAGTCGCGTCGGCGGGCCGCCAGGTAGCCCAGGACGGTACAGGCCAGCCACAGGAGTGCCCAGAGGACGTTGCTGATCCGGGCGTCGGGGCCGACGGAGCTGAGCGGCCCGAGGAGCAGTCCGGGCACGCCCACGAGCGGGACGCCGAGCAGGACGTAGACCCGTCCGCTCCAGCGGTGGACGCTCGGGTGGCGGCGGCGGAGCCACGGCCACACCTGGAGGGGGACGATCAGGGTGAGCAGGGCGCCGGCGAAGATGTGCGTGACCAGGACCGGGTAGTGCCAGGCGAGGTCGTCGCGGACGGGCAGGCGGGCCTGCTCCGGGTCCAGGGACGTGTACGGCGGCAGGGCGTAGGCCGCGAACACCAGCCCGAAGAGGGCGAGCGGGACGATCCAGGGACGTCGCCACCAGGGTCGCGGGGGACGTGGGGCGCGGCTGTCGGGCGGGGTGGGGGCGGCGGTGGGCTGGGTCATGCCTGGCCTCGGGGTCGGGGGGAGCTGCGGACTAAAATCGTGTATCCCGTACACGAATTAGTTTAGATCATACACATATCTAGGATGGAGTCGAGCGCACACACGACGACTGGTGGGGCATGAGCGAGCGACGGCCGCAGTCCGACATGACACGGGAGGTCGAGCTCTTGTGGGAGCTGCGCGGGACCGCCAGGCGCGGGCCCAAGCCCAAGCTCAGCCGGGAGGCGGTCATCCGGGCGGCCGTGACCGTCGCCGACGCCGAGGGCCTGGAGGGCGTGTCCATGCAGCGGGTGGCCGGGGAGCTGGGCTTCACCACCATGTCGCTGTACCGCCACGTGGACAGCAAGGAGGACCTGCTCGTCCTCATGGTCGACGCCGCCATGGCGCAGGACCCGCCCGAACCCCGCGCCGACGCCGACTGGCGCGCGGGGATCGGGGAGTGGGTGGCCGGGGTGCACGGTATCTACCGCCGCCACCCCTGGGTGGTCTTCGCGGCCGTGTTCGGCCCGCCGCTCGGACCGAACGGGCTCCGGTGGATGGAGGCCGCGCTGCGTGAGCTGGTCCGGTCGGGTCTGAACACCGGTGAAGCCGTCCAGGTGCTCATGACGATCTCCAGCGTGGTCCGCGACACCTGCCGCATCGAGTTCGACATGCGGCGGGCGGCCGAGGCCGCGGGCGCCACCCTCGCGGAGCACGAGCGGGCCCACGCCCTCAGCCTGAGCCGGGTGGTCGCACCGGAACGCTTCCCGACCATCGCGGCGATGCTGGACGACGGGGTCATGGCGGCCGGTCCGGGCGAGGCCACCACCCCGACCGAGGACATGTCCTTCTCCCTGGAACGGATCCTGGACGGCGTCGAACTGTACGTCGAGCGCCAGGGGCGCGCGCCCGCACCGCCGGCTCCGCGATGACCCTCGCCGGAGGGGGCGGGCCTCGGGGCGGGGTCCGTTCGGCCGGGGAGAACCGAGGGTCGGGAGCCGCGCGACGGGGCAGGCGTGCGCCGGGCACGCCCTACCGCACGAGCACCAGCTGGTGCCGGGTCAGCACGGCCACGACCCGGGCCGCCTCGGCCGCGTCCACACCCGCCCGCTCGGCCAGCTCGGACACCGTCAGCGCCCGGTGCTCGGCCAGCACGGCCAGCACCGGTTCGACGGAGACCGGGAGACGGTAGCGGCGGCCGGACACGCAGACCGACACCCGGTCGCCCTCGCGGGTCAGGGGCGGGGGCAGGACCGGCACGAACTCCACGCGCGCGTCGGGCCCCGGCGGCTCGTCCCCGACCGGCCAGGGCAGCGTGAACGAGGTGCGCCGGGGGAACCGGGCGTCGCGCCCGGCCAGGAACGCGTCCAGGTCGCCCTCCTCGGCCAGCTCCACCAACCGTGCGACCAGTGCGTGCCGGTGCTCGCGCCGGGTGTCGGCGTCGGCGAACCGCGGCAGGTCCCGCCGGAACAGGTCCTCCTCGACCAGCCGCCGCACCAGCGCCTCGGCCCAGTCGACCCCCGTGGCGCGGGTGAAGCCGAAGGTCAGGTGCATGCTCACCCCGCCGGCGCCGGTCACCGTGTGCCACCAGCCGCGCGGCACGTGGATCACCTCGCCGGGCCGGAGCACGCCCTCCCACACCACGTGCGGCTCGCCGTCGGCGTCGCGCGGCGGCGTGTGGGCGTGGTCGGTGTCGTTCCTCATCGGGTGCGGACGCGACCCGGGCCCGTGCACCCGCCAGTGCTTGGCGCCCTCGACCTGCACGATCACCGTGTCGTGGTCGTCCCAATGAGTGTCGAAACCACGTGAATCCCCCCAGATCAGGTACAGGTTGGCCTGCACCCTCTCCCGGACCAGCCGCATGAGGTCGTCCGCGGCGGCGGCGATCGGCGGGTGCATCCGGTCGACGCCGTCCAGGACCAGGCTCGCCCCGCCCCGCAGTTCGGTGTAGAGCGCCTCGGGCCGCACCACCCGGCGCGCGGAACGGGACGAGGTCGCCTGGCCGGTGTAGCGGTCGGCCGGAACGGGGGAACCGTCCCGGTGCAGGCGCAGACGCGGCGGCTCGGGCGAGCACGTGGCGAGCACGTGGTTGAGGTCGTCGAAGGTCAGCAGGGAGCGCACGGCGTCGGCGCCCAGGTCGGCGTGGACGAACTCCTCCGACAGCAGGGGGAGGAGGGGCGCGGGGAGGGCGTCGCACAGGGATCGCGTGAACAGGTGGCCCGGGTCGGTCACGGGTGTCCTTACCTTTCCCTTCCATGGGGCCGCCCGGCCCCGCGTACGGGCGCGGGACCGGGCGGGACGGGGTCAGATGAAGTCGGAGCTGGAGTCGGTACCGTCACTGTCGCCGCCCGCGGTGATGTCGCGGGAGGTCACCTCCGCCAGGTCCTCGACCTCGACCTCGATCGGATCCACCTCGCACCTCGCTTTCCTTGTGCCGTCGTCCTCTTCTTCCGTGCGGGGGCCGTCCCGGGCCTCAGGGCGCGGTCAGCCCCGTTCGGTGGGCCGCGAACGCGTGCGCGTCGGCGGCCAGTCCCACCGCACGGCTGACCGCGCGCGGGCCGTGCCCCACGTCACGCTCGTAGCGCAGCAGGACCGACGCGCGTCCGTGTTCCCGCCCGGCCGCCCGCAGCGCCGCGCACATCTTGCGCGGATGGGCGGCGTCGGTGCGGGTGTCGCCGTGGAAGCCGGTGAGCAGGACGCTGGGGAAGGTCTGGCCGGCACCGTCCAGGGCCCGGTGGTAGGGGGAGTAGGACATCAGCGCCGCGAAGTCGTCGGGGTCGGCGGCGGTGCCGAACTCGCGTGTCCACATCCGGCCCAGGCCCAGTAGCTCGAAGCGGGCCATGTCCGCCAGCGGCGCGGAGGCGATCACCGCGGCGCACAGGTCCGGGCGGGCCGTGGCGGCGGCCAGGACGAGCAGTCCGCCCGCCGAACCGCCCGACAGACACAGGTGGCGGCGGGCGCACACCCGCGCGTCCACCAGGCGTCGGCCGCCGAGACCAGGTCCTGCACCGCGCGCGGCTTGTCGCGGCCCGAACCGCGCAGGTGCCAGTCGCGTCCGGCGTCGCCGCCGCCCCGCACGTGCGCGACGGCGTAGCGCCCGCCCGTCAGCAGCCAGGCCAGGACGGTCGCGCTGAACCCGAACTGGCGGGGGCGGCCGAACCCGCCGTAGACGTGCAGCAGCGTCGGGCCGGGGACGGCGACGCCGGTGTCCGCGGCGCGGGAGAAGACGGTGACCGGGACCCGCGTGCCGTCGGGCGAGCGGCACCACAGGACGGCGCGCGTGATCCCGGGCGGACGCGGGGGCCGGGTCGCCCGGTCCGGCCAGGGGAGGGGCCGCCGGGCCCCCGGGGCCAGCCGTAGCACGTGCTGCTGGGTGGCGACGTCGGCGTAGGCCAGGTGGACGGCGCCGTCCGGGGAGGGCTCCAGGGCGTGGACCATGCCCTCGCCCGGCAGGTCGACGGCGCCCACGCGTGCTCCGGTGCGGGCGTCGTGCAGGGTCGCCTCGCTGATCCCCAGCCGGGTGCGCACGACGAGCAGCGCCGGGCCGTCGGGGGCGGCGTAGGGGGTGAAGGCGTCCAGGGTGGCGCCGTCGTCCTCCGGCACGACCTCGCGCCAGTGGTCGATCCCGGGGGCCCGGGGGTCGACCGCGCACAGACGGCGGCGCGGCGCGTCGAGCGTGGTGCGCAGGTAGAGGACGCCGTCCGGCCCCAGCCGCGCCTCGGTCTCGGCCTCGGGGCCGACCTGGACCGGGCGCGGTTCCAGTCCGTGGGGCGCGGGGTCCCGACCGGTGCGGCGCGCGGCCAGGTCGGCGAGCCACAGGTCGGTGCGGTGGCCGGTGCCGTGGCTCTCGGTGACCAGGAGCCAGCGGTCGCCCAGGACGCGCACTCCCGGGACGGTGGCGGGCGCGGTGCAGGGGTGGACGAGTGTCTCCGCACCGTCGGCGACGCGGCGCAGCCAGACCCCGCGCACGCCCCGGGCCCCGTCGCGGCGGACGTAGCAGAAGGCGGGATCCGTGCCCGGGACCCACGCCACGTGCGAGTAGCGCACGCCGGCCACCGCGGGCCCGACCGCAGCCCCGGAGACGGTGTCCACCACGCGCAGCACGCCGCGCTCCACCCCTCCGGAGGAGGTCTGGACGGCGACCATGGCCCCGTCGCGGCTGGGTTCCCAGGCGTCGAGGGTGGTGCGCCCGGTGGGGTCCTGCGCGGTCGGGTCGAACACCGTCCGCGCGGGCCCGCCGTGCTCGGGCACGACCACCAGGCGCGGGTGCTCGGCGTCGGGGGCGCGCACCGTGGTGAACAGCGCCCCGGGCCGGTGCCGGGGCGGCGTCCACAGTTCGGTGCGCACGAGCGAGCGGATGCGCTCGGCCAGGGGTCCGCGCAGCGGCCACGTGGCGGCTTCGCGTTCGAACTCGCGGGACCGCTCGTCGAGCCAGCGCCGGGTGGCGGGGGATTCGGGGTCCTCCAGCCAGCGGTAGGGGTCGGGCACGGGGCGGCCGTGCCGGGTGTCCACGACCCGCACGGGGCCGTGCGCGGGGGCGAATCCGGGGGGTCGGTGACGCACCATCACATCGTTGGTGCGCTCCGACGGGACGGTCAAGGAACACCTCCCTGACGACGGGCACACGAGTGTGTCCCGTCGGTCAGGTTTGGGGTTCGGGCGTCGCCAGGGCGCCCGTCTGGCCCCGGAACGGCTCCATCTGGTGGGAGGGGTGAGGCGGAGGGGGCGGTGCGCCGGAGGAGTCGTTCAAGGGGGGTGGAGGGTGACGAGGGGGTGGCGCACGCCCCGCCTCGGTCTCAGACGTTGGCGGGGTGCCCGATGGCCAGGCCGCTGTCCTGGTCGAAGAAGTGCAGCTGGCTGACGTCCACCGACAGGCTGATCTGGCTGCCGGGGCGCACCTGGCTGCGGGGGCTCACGCGCGCGGTGAACCGGGTGCGGTTCCGGCTGAGCGGCAGCGAGTCGTCGAGCTCGTCGCCGTCCCCGGCCGCGTCCCTGGCCAGCGCGGCGGCGTCCTCGTGGCGGACCGGCGGGGCGTCGACGGCGAAGATCACGTTGATCTCGGTGCCGAGTTCCTCGGTGACGTCCGCGGTGATCCGGATGGTCGGGTCGCCGTTGCCGTCGAACTCGGCGTCGTTGAAGTCGGAGGGGCGGATGCCCAGGATGACGCGCCTGCCGAGGTACTCGCGCAGGGCCGGGCGCGACTCCAGCTGGGCGGCCAGGACCGGGAGTTCGTGGTCGGCGAAGGCGAGCACGGCGCCGTCGCCGTCGGCGCCGATCTCGGCGTCGACGAAGTTCATCGCGGGCGAGCCGATGAACCCGGCCACGAACAGGTTGACGGGGGCGTCGAAGAGCCGCTTGGGGGTGTCGACCTGTTGGAGACGGCCGTCGCGCAGGACCGCGACGCGGCTGCCGAGGGTCATCGCCTCGACCTGGTCGTGGGTGACGTAGACGGTGGTGACGCCCAGCCGCTCGTGCAGCTGGTTGAGCGAGGCGCGCATCTGGACGCGGAGCTTGGCGTCGAGGTTGGACAGCGGCTCGTCCATGAGGAAGGCGCGGGGTTCGCGCACGATCGCGCGGCCCATGGCCACGCGCTGGCGCTGACCGCCGGAGAGCATGCCCGGTTTGCGCTTGAGATAGGGCTCCAGGCCGAGCATCTCGGCCGCCTCCTTGACGCGGCGGGCGATCTCGGGCTTGGCGACCCTGCGCAGTTTGAGGCCGAAGGCGAGGTTCTGCTCGACCGTCATGTGGGGGTAGAGCGCGTAGTTCTGGAAGACCATCGCGATGTCGCGGTCCTTGGGCGGACGGTCGTTGACGATCTCGTCGCCGATCAGCAGCGTCCCGCCCGAGATCTCCTCCAGCCCGGCGATCATCCGCAGCGCGGTGGACTTGCCGCAGCCGGAGGGGCCGACGAGCACCATGAACTCGCCGTCCTCGATCCGCAGGTTCAGGTCGTCGACGGCCTTCACACCGCCGCCGTAGATCTTGTCGACGCCGTCGAGGACGATCTCGGCCATGGGTCAGCTCCCGCGCTGGGTCGTGGTGGGGGGGATCTCCGGGGAGCCCCGTGACATCCTGTGTGCTTTCGAAGTTGATCGAAACAGGAAGATTTGCTGGTCATATGAGACACGAATGTGATCGAAATGTCCAGAGCTTGCCATGGAACGATCGGATTGCGGTCAGGCACAAACCCGTCCGATCCGGCTGGCGCGGTGGCGTCAGGTGCGTTAGCCTGTCCGACGGTTCATAGCGCTCTCCCCACACGGCCTCGGTTCGGTCCCCACGACACGGCACCCGGGTTGAGGCATCGGGTTGGGAGTCTGGGTAACCTAACGACCAGTCCAGCACTGGACGGACCGGTTGTGTGTCCCCCACTCGTCCGATCGGACGCTGCATCACGCGCCAGGTGTAGCTGGGATCGGGTGAGGGGCGGAATGCCACGACCGGGCGGGGGGTTGGACCCGGAAAAGGCCCGAACATCCAGTAGACAACGGTCTTCCGAGCTCGCCGCCGACGGGACGGAGCCGGTCCGAAGGGTGGCTCGGGCCTTTTCCGCGTCCCCCCATATGCTGGCCACGAGCACTCCCGTCCCCAGCGGAAAGCGAGCAGGCCACGTGGTCGCCGAGAACACCCAGAAGGACAGCGCCCCGGCGCCCGGCGGCCCGGCGCCGCACGCGGTCGGGGCACGCCTTCGCCCGGATCGCCGCAGCTGGCCCTCGACGATTCCGGCCGGTCACCGCTGGGGCCGCCACGACCTTCTCTGGCGCCTGGCCGCCGCCGTGGGCTCGGGCCTGGCCCAACTCCTGGCCCTGCCCCCGTACGGGTGGTGGTGGCTGGGGCCGGTCAGCGCCGCGCTCTTCGCCTTCGCGGTCGTCGGGACCCGGCCGCGCCGCGCCGCGTGGCTGGGCCTGCTCGCCGCCGCGACGCTCATGGTCCCGCTGGTGAGCTGGCAGGACATCTTCGGCGTCGACGTGTGGCTGATCATCGCCGCCGCCGAGTCCGCGTACTTCCTGCCCATGGCCATCGGACTGACCCTGGCGCCCGCCTGCCCCTGTGGCCCGTGTGGACCGCCGCGCTGTGGGTGGCCCAGGAGGCGGTGCGGGCCCGCTGGCCGCTCGGCGGCTTCCCCTGGGGCAAACTGGCCTTCGCCCAACCGGACACCCCCTTCGTCGGCTACGCGGCCCTGGGCTCCTCCCCGCTGGTCACCTTCGCGGTCGCCCTCACCGGCGCGCTCCTGCTGTGGAGCGTCCTGCGCGTGGCCGCGGCCCCGAGCGGCGGCGGGCACGGTCGGGCCCGTGCGCTCGGGGCCGCCGCCGTCGGTCTGGCCGCGAGCGCGGCGATCGTCGCGGGCGGCGCCCTGGTCCCGGCGATCGGCCGTCCCGCCGAGGCGCAGACCGTCACCGTGGGCCTGGTCCAGGGCGACGTCCCCAACGTCGGCGAGATGACGGTGACCGGGGAGCGCGCGCAGGTGCTGCGCAACCACGCCGACGGCGTCCACGACCTGGCCGAGGCGGTCGAGGCCGGCCAGTACCCCCAGCCCGACATGGTGCTGCTGCCGGAGAACGCCACCGACATCGACCCCTACCGCGACCCCGAGGCCGCGCGGCTCATCTCCGAGGCCGCCGAGGACATCGGCGTCCCGCTGCTGTGGGGTATGAGCCGGTTCAACGACGACGGCACCCGCTACGTCCAGAGCGTGGTGTGGGATCCCGAGACCGGCCCCGGGGAGCGGTACGTCAAGCGCTTCCTCGTGCCCTTCGGCGAGTACATCCCCTACCGCGACTTCTTCGTCCGCTTCGTCGCACGCCTCGAACAGGTCTCCTCCGACGCCGTCCCCGGCACCGAACCCGGCGCGCTCGACGTGGCGGGCACCACCCTGGCCGTGGGCATCTGCTTCGACGTGGCCTTCGACCAGCCGGTGCGCGAGGCCGTCGCCGAGGGCGGCCAGGTCATCGTGATCCCCACCAACAACGCCAACTACAACTTCACCGGGCAGTCCGACCAGCAGCTGGCCATCACCCAGCTGCGCGCGGTCGAGCACGGGCGGCCCGCCGTGGTCGTCTCCACCAGCGGCATCAGCGCCGTGGTCGACCCCGACGGCACCGCCTCCTACACCTCTCCCGAAGCCGAGCCGGACATCCACGTCGCCGAGCTGACCGCGGTCTCGGGCACCACCGTCGCCACCAGGCTCGGCGCGGTCCCCGAGGCGGTCCTGAGCGCTCTGGGGCTGGGCGCGGTGGTCGCGGCGGTGATCGTGGGCCGCCGTGCCCGGAACGGGGCCTGAACGACCGTCCCCGGGAACCCTGAGCGGCGCGGGCGCGTTCTCCCTCACAGAGCCGCCTCGCGCGGGCCGACGATGGGATGGTGTCCGATGCCGCTGCTGACCGTGCTGGCGCTCATGGCGCTGCCGTTCCTCGAAGTGTGGCTGATGATCGCCGTCGGCGGGTGGATCGGCGTTCCCTGGACCCTGGCCGTGCTCGTCTGCCTCCTGGTGCTGGGCCTGGCGGTGCTGCGCCGCGCCGGGACCAGGGCCTTCCGGGACGCCGACCAGGCCATGCGCTCGGGCGAGCCGCCGCGCGGGGGCCTGCTCGACCCGCTCATGGTTATGGCGGGCGGTGTCCTGCTGGTCGTGCCCGGATTCATCACCGCCGCCGCCGGTCTGCTCATGGTGCTGCCCTTCACCCGGCCCGTTCTGCGGTGGGCGTTCGCCGGGTGGGCGCGGCGGCGCGTGCGCCGGATGACGGAGCGGATGGAGGAGGGCTTCCCCGTCCAGGGGGGCGGCGTCCCCGGCCAGGGCGGCCCCGGCCCCTTCGGCCGTCGTCCCGGCGGCTCGGCGGGCCCCGGCGGTTCCACGGGCGGGGCGGACCGGTCCGGCCCCGGGCGCGGACGCGTCATCCAGGGGCACTTCGAACCGGTCGACCCCGACGATCCCCGGAACTGACCGGCGCCGACGCCTCAGCCCGCTCATCCGGTCCGGGTTCGCGGTGTCGCCGCGCCGCCACCGCGCACGGGCCCGTCGGACGGAGAGCTGCCCCGCGGGGGGCGACCCCGGGGCCGCCCACCCGCCGGGTCTAGAGTCGCGGCATGGCCGAACCCTCCTTCCTCACCGCCACCCGCTCCTCCTACGACGCCATCGCCGACGACTACGCCCTCCGCTTCCACGAGGAGATCGCGTCGAAGCCGCTGGAACGGGCGCTGCTCGTGCTGTTCGCCGAACTCGTGCGCGCCCGGGGCGGGCCCGTCCTGGACGTGGGATGCGGCGGCGGCCAGGTCACCGCCCGCCTGCGCGACCTCGGGCTGGACGCGTCGGGCCTGGACCTGTCCCCGGGCATGCTGGCGGTCGCCCGGCGAGAGCACCCCGGGCTGGAGTTCCGCGAGGGTTCGATGACCGGCCTCGACGTCGCGGACGGCTCCCTCGGCGGGATCGTGGCGATGTACTCGACCATCCACGTCCCCCTGGCCGAGCTTCCGGGCGTCTTCGCCGGGTTCCGCCGGGCGCTGGCCCCCGGCGGCGAGTGCCTGCTCGCCTTCCAGGCCGGTGAGGGGGTCCTGCGCATGGACGAGGCGTTCGGGCACGAGGTCAGGCTCGACTTCCACCGGCGCACCCCGGAGGCGATCGCCGATCTGCTGGAGGACGCCGGACTACAGGTCCACATCCGGACGTGGCGCGCCCGCGACCGGGACGAGCGCACCCCGCACGCCTTCCTGATCGCCCGCCGTCCCGTCTGAGCGCGGCCGGAGCCGAGGGAACCCGGCCCGGACTGTTCTCCTCGGTCCGCGCGATCGGAGCCGGAGCGTTCGAGCGACCGGCTCCGGCCAGCCCACCCAGAAGCCCGCCCGGAGCGCGCGGACCCGCTCGGCCAGTTCGGGCACGGGGCCGTCCACGGCCGCGCCCGGGACGGCCCCGCCGGGTCCCTTCCCAGGAGTACGCGACCGCGATCCCGCCCGGAGGCCCTGCGGCCCGGGGCGCGGGCCGGACCGCGGCGGGGTCAGCGGCCGACGGGGACGCGTTCCATCTCCGGATCGTCCTCGGCCGCCCGCGCCCGCGCGGCCATCCGGTCGTCCACCACGCGGATGACGGTGATCACCGCGATCGCCACACCCGCCACCGCCAGTCCGGTGAGCAGCTTGCCCGGCTCGCTCACGTCCAGGTCGAAGAACCACTGCCCCAGCGGCGTCACCATGGCCAGGGTCAGCAACCCCACCATGGACCCCACCAGCACGACCTTCCACCACACGTACGGCCTGGCCACCAGCAGCAGCACCCACAGCGTGGTCGCGCACAGGGTGATCACCACCGCCGTGCGGTCAGCCGGCTCGGGCACCGTGCGCCCGCCCAACACCAGCAGGTAGGTGGTCACCGCGGCCAGACCGGCCACCAGCCCCGCCGGGGCCGCCAGGCGCAGTGTGCGCAGGACGAATCCGGGGCGGGCGATGTCGGTGTTGGGCGCCAGCGCCAGGAAGAACGAGGGGATGCCGAACGTCACCGCGTTGATCAGGGTGGCGTGCCGGGGGAAGAACGGGTAGGCCACGGCCAGCAGCCCCACGACGGTCGCCAGCGTCATCGAGTACACGGTCTTGGTGAGGAACAGGCCCGCGACGCGCTCGATGTTGCCGATCACCCGCCGGCCCTCGGCCACCACGCGCGGCAGCGCCGCGAACCGGTCGTCCAGGAGCACCAACTGGGCCACCGAACGCGACGCCGGGCTGCCCGACCCCATCGCCACGCCGATGTCGGCCTCCTTGAGCGCGAGCACGTCATTGACCCCGTCACCGGTCATCGCCACCGTGTGCCCGCGCCGACGCAGACCGCGCACCATGTCGCGCTTGCGCTCGGGCGTCACCCGGCCGAACACCGAGCGCCGCTCGACCTCCCGCGCCATGTTTTCCGCCGACTCCGGCAGGTCCCGGGCGTCGACCGGCCGCTCCGCCCCGGCCAGGTCCAGCTCACGGCCGACCGCACCCACCGACGCCGCGTGGTCGCCGGAGACGATCTTGACGTCCACACCCTGCTCGGCGAAGTAGTCCAGCGTCGGCGCCGCGTCCTCGCGCACCCGCTGGTCCAGCACCACCAGCGCCGCGGGCCGCACGGGTCCCGGCGCGTCCTCGGCGTCGACCCGTCGTGCGGCGCGCGCCAGCAGCAGCACCCGGTGCCCCCGCGCGCCCAGCCGGGCCGCCTCGGCCGCCGCCGGGTCGTCCGGGGGGACCAGCACGTCGGCGGCCCCCAACACCCAGTGCTCCTCGCCGTCCGGGGCGAGCAGGCTGGCGCCGCTCCACTTGCGGGCCGAGGAGAACGGCGCGAGCGCGGTCACCGGCCAGTCGGGCGCCTCGTGCCCGTGGGCGGCGCACCCCTGGGCGATGGCGGTCATGCTCGGGTTCGGATCCGGGTCGCCGGCCGCCAGCGCCGCCAGGACCCGGGTGGCGGCGGGCCCGTCCCCTCCCCCCAGGTCGCGGACGCGCGCCAGGCGCATCCCCGCCTCGGTGAGCGTGCCCGTCTTGTCGGTGCACACCACGTCGACCCGGGCCAGACCCTCGATCGCGGGCAGTTCCTGCACCAGGCACCGGTGGCGGCCCAACCGGATCACCCCCACGGCGAAGGCGATGCTGGTGAGCAGGATGAGCCCTTCGGGGATCATCGACACCAGCGCCGCCACCATCCCGCGCAGCGCGTCCGCGAGCGGGCCGGAGACCTGACCGCCCGCGACCGGTTCGTCCAGGGCGACGTGCCCGCCCAGGACCAGCTGGCTGTAGACCAGCAGTGCGCCGATCGGGAACAGGGCGTAGGTGATCCAGGTCAGGATCCGGTCGATCCCCGACCGCAGCTCCGACCGGACCAGCGAGAACCGGCTCGCCTCCTCCGCCAGGCGGGCGGCGTAGGCGTGCCGTCCGACCTTCGTGGCCCGGAAGCGTCCGCTGCCGGACACCACGAAGCTCCCGGACATGACGGTGTCGCCGGGCCGCTTGGCGACGGGGTCTGCCTCGCCGGTCAGCAGCGACTCGTCGACCTCCATCCCCGCCGACCAGGTCACCACGCCGTCGACCACGACCTGGTCGCCCGTGCCCACCTCCAGGACCTCGTCCAGGACGATCTCCTGGGCGGCGACGCGCACCGTCGCCCCCTCGCGGACCACGCGCGGCCGGGCGGCGTTGACGATCGCGAGCCGGTCCAGTGTCCGCTTGGCGCGCAGTTCCTGGACGATGCCGATGAGCGTGTTGATCACGATGACCAACGCGAACAGCCCGTCCTGGACGGGGCCGATGACGGCGATGATGGCGAACAGCACCGCGATCATCGCGTTGATCCGCGTGAAGACGTTGCCCCGGATGATCTGGCCGACGCCGCGGCTGGCGCGCACGGGGACGTCGTTGGTGCGCCCCGCGGCCACACGTCGGGCGACCTGCTCCCGGCTCAGACCCGGTTCCGCCGGGGGGCG
This sequence comes from Nocardiopsis sp. CNR-923, assembly GCF_001942255.1. Taxonomy (GTDB): domain Bacteria; phylum Actinomycetota; class Actinomycetes; order Streptosporangiales; family Streptosporangiaceae; genus Nocardiopsis. Next base: position 19,916 of record NZ_MKKC01000064.1, on the reverse strand, counting down.
GGCCGGTCCGGCCCGTCCGGGGGAGGCCACGGCCGAGGCCGTGCCGGGTGGGGCGCCGCTGGCGTCCGGTCCGTCGCCGGGACGGTCGGGCTGGTCGGGCACGCGCTGCTCCTGTCGGGAACGGGTGGACGGGGGCGCCGCCGCGTCGTGTGCCCGGTGCTGGTGCGAGGGGGACGCGTCACGGCTGGAGCCAGACCAAGACTAGAAGAATCGGGACGCGCGCTCACTCAGGCGCACGCCCCGCGTCCTGGTGGTGTCCCCACCACCCCGGCCGCAATAGCGGTCGGCGGCGTGCTGTTGTATGAACGGGGACGCCGTCCAGGGACGAGTCGGGAAGGTCGCCATGTGTACTGTCATCGTCGGATTCGACCCCGGAGCGCACACCCCCCTGACCGTCGCGGCGATTCGCGACGAGATGAGGGATCGCCCGTGGGACTGGCCCGGTCGGCACTGGCCGGACCACCCGGCGCTGGTCGGGGGCCGGGACCGGTTGGCGGGCGGCACGTGGCTGGCGGTGGATCCGGGGCGTGGACGTGTGGCGGCGCTGCTCAACGGGTGGCCCTGGGACGGCCGGATGCCCTGGGAGAGCGCCTACCCGGCCAGTCGGGGGGACCTGCCCCTGCGCTCCCTGGCCGTAGCCGACCGTGACCCGCTCGACGGCGTGGACCCGACCAGGTACGCCCCCTTCCACCTCCTGGACGCCGACGCCCACAGGGCCGTGCTGCACAGCTGGGACGGCGCGCGGCTGGACGCCCGCCCCCTCCCCGTCGGGGTGAGCGTGATCGTCAACACCGGGCTCGACCCGGTCGACCCCCGCGCGCTGCGCCACGCCCCCGAGTTCGCGCGCACCCGGCCCGACCCCGCACGGCTGGCCGGTCTGACCCGCGTGTCCGACGTCTGGGGACGCTGGCCGGAACTGATCACGGCGGCCGCGCACGAGCGCCGCGTTCGGCGGGCGCCGACGACGGCGGCGACCCCTCGGGCCTGATCGCACACGCCGACCTTGGCGGCGGGCGGGTGTGGTCCACCGGGTCGGTGACCCTGCTGGCCGTCGACGGGGAGACCGTCCGCTACGCCTTCACCGACACCCCGGCCGACGCGGACGCTGGCGGTCGATCGACCTCTGATCCGCCGCGCGCCCGTCCCGGACGGGCGGCGCGGCGGCGGTCCCGGCCCCGCGTGGCATCACGGGTGGGCGGAGTCGGTGGGCAGTCTTCGCGATCGGGGTAGGAAAGACACTCCGAAACCGCATCATAAGCGGAGTGCAGGACCGTGTTCTCGGTGAACGGGGTCGAGGGACGCGTCGGGCGTCCCCGGTCGGCCCCGATCGCGACCCAGACCCGGAAGGACCACTGATGAACGCCACCCCCGCCCACGACCTCCCCCGTCCCCACGCGCTGACCCCGCACCACGACCCCGCCGAGCTCGTGGGGCGCTGGACGCGCGTGCGCGGCGACCACGGCGACCAGGTCGGAGTCCTCCTGCACGCCACCCGCTCCGTCGCCGCGCGGAGGTGGGAGTGGTCGCTGCGCACCCCGACCGGCGTCGTCACCGGCTCGGGCGACCTGCGCGCCGCGCCGCTCGGCGGACACGAGGACCGCGCGACGCGCTCGGCCCGGCGCAGACTCCGGGCGGCCCGCGCCGACCTCGCCGAGTTCGCCGACGCCGGTGACCCCGCCCTGGACGAGGCGACCTCCGACCTGGAGTTGCTGGAGCTGGAGTCGGCGGTCCACCCCTGACCCCCGGACTCGCGTCGGCGCCCGTGCCCCGCCCTCGGCAGGGCGCGCCGCGCCAGTGACCCACGGTGCGCCGCGGCACATTGGCCCCGGTAAACCCTCTGAGTGACCGAAGCGTCTCTCTGTGAGACGGCTCGGGTGTCGTCCCACGCGTGCGAGCGCGCGGTCGGGTACAGGGAGCGGCGATGCGGGGCGGACAGGGCGGGCGGATCGAGAGCGTCGCGTACTGGCTGCTCTACGTGGTCTCAGTGAGCGGCGCGCTGTTGCACTGGCGGCTGGGCGCGGTGCTGCTGGCCGGCGCCTGCACGGGTTCGGCCGTGCTGAGCGCTGTGCTGATCGCCCGCACACGCCAGCAGGACCTGGCCCCCGACCGCTGAGCCGGGCTTCTCGCTAACCGGTGCTCCTGCGGGGGAGCGGAGGGACGAAGCCGGCGCGCGTCTCGATCACCTGTTCCACGAGGATCTCCAGTCGCTCGCGCCGCACGTGCCTCCAGGTACCGTCGCGGTCCTGCCATCCCCAGGACCAACCGTCCTTCAGGCCGAGGGCGACGTCGCCGAGGTAGGAGGGTCCGATCAGCGCGCGGTCGACGTCCCATCCCCGCGTCCAGGGGAAGCGCCGCCATTCCAGGGTGAAGGCGAGTCCGCGTCGGACCATGAAGGCCTCCCGCGCTTCGGTGAAGGGGTCGAGCCTTTCCGGGGGCGTGATTCGGGTGTCCGGAATGCTGTGGATTGCTGGGTTATTCGCGTTTCGGCTCTCGCTGCCTTCGGTGTCGTTCATGGTTTCAGCGTGCCGCGAACCCTTAGGACTCCCACAGTTTTATCCATTAATCCCACAGTATCCCGGTAGCTCTTCCGGTACCTTGACCGTGTGTCTCCTACGCCGTTCTCAGATGAACTCACTCGTTGTCGCGAATCTCTGGGGCTCTCCCAGACACAGCTGGCAACTCGTTCGGGGTTGTCTCTGTCCAGCGTCAACCGCTGGGAACGGGGTGGATCCCTGCCAAAGCGGGAAACAGTAGAAAGACTGGACGCCGTCCTCAACGCGGACGGTGCTCTGTTGGCGCGCTACCAGGAGGCGAAGGACGGTTTTACCGTGCCTCCGTGGGCGCGTGACCTCGCATGGATCGAGGCCAAAGCCCGGACCGTCGAGGTTGTAGCCCCGGTTTTGGTTCCTGGGTACCTTCAATCGCCGACCTACGCTGAAATGCTGTTCCGTGCTGCCCAGCCGTGGCTCACCAGCGACGAGATTCGGAAGCTCGTGTCCCTGAGATGCCAGAGGTTGGAGCAACTCCCGAACCTCAGGGTCACCGCTGTCTTTCCAGTGTCAGCTCTGACGGCTGTTCCCGAGGAGGTTCGCAGAGAGCAGGTGGCGACTCTCCGGGGGCATGTCGCCGGGGGCCGTGTTGACCTGCATCTGGTTCCAGCAGGATCTGTGCTGTTGACACCGACGGCTCCCGTGATGGTGTTCCGCTTCGGGAACGGGGAACTCACGGCATCCTGCGACTACGCCACGGGTAGTGTCATAGCGGACGTCACGGAGCTACGGAAGTTGACTGCGATGACCACCACGGCCCTCGCGTCGGCGCTGCCTGTGGCGTTGTCCCTGGACACCCTGGAAGGTCTCGCATGATCACTGACGCTTGGATGAAGAGCAGCTACAGCCCCAATGGGGGTGATTGTGTCGAGTGCCGTTACGCGGACTCCCCGGAGGTCCGGGACTCCAAGAACCCCCAGGTGGGACACCTGACCTTCTCGCGTCGGAGTGGCGCGCGCTCCTGGAGACCCTGCGCTAGGACCCCCGGAGCCCCCGGCCATGGCCGGTCGGGGGCCTCGAACCCCGATCCGCGTCCCCCTATTCCCACCCTTCAAGGGGGGATCATCACCCGACGAACCCACCCTTCCGGGGGCGTTTGTCACACTGGTGTCCGGATAGTCTTCCGGGTATGCGTTCATGGTCTGCGCCTGACATCGTCCCCCTGCCGGGTACCGGCGGCCCGCTCCGCGTCCACGACACCGCCACCGGTCAGCTGCGGACGACGACACCGGGGCCGCGCGCCGGGATGTACGCCTGCGGCATCACCCCCTACGACGCCGCGCACCTCGGCCACGCCTTCACCTACCTGACCTTCGATCTGGTCAACCGGGTCTGGCGGGACGCCGGGCACGACGTCGACTACGTGCAGAACACCACCGACATCGACGACCCGCTCCTGGAGCGGGCCGAGGCGACCGGCGTCCACTGGCGCGACCTCGCCCACCGCGAGATCGACGTGTTCCGCGACGACATGGCCGCCCTGCGGATCATCCCCCCGGCCTCCTACGTGGGCGTCGTGGAGTCGGTCGACCTGATCAGCGACCTGGCCGCGCGCATCCGCGACACCGGCGCCGCCTACGAGCTGGACGGCGACCTGTACTTCTCCGCCGACGAGGCTCAGGGCTTCGGCGGCATCAGCCACCTGAGCCGCCGCGAGATGCTCGACCTGTTCGGGCAGCGCGGCGGCGACCCCCGGCGGGAGGGCAAGAAGAACCCGCTGGACTGGCTCCTGTGGCGCGCCGAGCGCCCCGGCGAGCCCGCGTGGGACAGCCCGCTCGGCCGGGGCCGACCCGGCTGGCACATCGAGTGCAGCGCCATCGCCCTGGACCGGCTCGGTCCGGCCTTCGACATCAACGGCGGCGGCAGCGACCTGATCTTCCCGCACCACGAGATGGGCGCCGCCGAGACGCGGTGCGCCACCGGCGGCCCCAACGCCCACAACCACCTGCACGTCGGGATGGTCGGCCTGGACGGCGAGAAGATGTCCAAGTCCCTGGGCAACCTGGTGTTCGTGTCCAAGCTGCGCGCGCAGGCCGTCGAACCGGCCGTCATCCGCGTGGCCATGCTCGCCCACCACTACCGGTCGCCCTGGGAGTGGACCGACGCCGAACTCCCGGTCGCCCGCGAGCGGGTGAAGCTCTGGCGCGCGGCCACCGCCCTGGGGTCGGCGCCCGACGCCGCCCCGGTACTGGCGGCCGTGCGCGCCGCCCTGGCTGAGGACCTGGACTCGCCCGGCGCCCTGGCCGCCGTGGACGCCTGGGCCGAGAGCGCGCTGAAGGAGGGCGGCGCCGACACCTCCGCCCCGGGGCTGGTACGGACCACGGTCGACACGCTGTTGGGCGTCGCTCTGTAGCAGGTCGTCACCGGCCCCGGTCGGCTGACCTTCGCCCGTCGACCTCGCCGCCCACCCCGCGCCGGTCGGCCCCGCCCGAGGATCGGACGGGCGTGGCGCCCCCGTCGCCGGCCGGGCCCCGGACCCTCAGGGGGCGTTGAAGTCGGGGTAGGGGGATCCGGAGGCGCGTTCGGGGAGGAGTCGCACGACCGGGACGCCCTCCACGGGGTCCGAACCCACCCGCGCGTAGTCCTCGGGCTCCTCGCCGACCTCGCGCCCGAGCGCCCTCATGAGCGCCTTGGCCGTGCCCGGGTGGCGCTCGGCGTAGTGGGCCAGCGCCCGCCCCGAGTCCTCGGGCGGCAGGGGCGCGGCCGTGCCCCGGAACCTCTGGCCGCCCACCTGGAACAGCACCCGGGGCTCGGCCCGGATGTTGCGGAACCACTGGGCGCGCGGGCCGTAGGCGGCGGCGACCAGCACCGCCCCGGTGCGGTCGTTGCGCCCCACGACCTCCAGCACCGCCTGCCGCGGCTCGCCGCTGGTGCGCCCCCTGTGCGTGAGCAGGACGAACCGGCGGCCCAGCAGCGGCCCCAGGCCGAGTCGGTACAGCCAGATCGGCGCTCGGACGGCGGCGCGCCGGAGCGGTGACCTCGGCGGCTCGGAGATCGTCATGGACGTCGGGCCTTCCTGTGCGGCGAGGGTCGGGCGGCACGAGTGTACGCAGGTGGCACGCCCAGTCCGGGGTCGCCACGCCCGTGGACCGTCGGCGCCGGGTGCCACAATCCCGCCATGCGTACAGGAACTGACGTACTCCACGAGACCGACTGGTCCCGGCTCCTTCACGCCCGCGGAACCGCCACGGACGCGCCCAAGGCGCTGGCTCCGCTGCTCGACTGGGACGAGGCGGGGTGGCGCGGCGCGCTCGACTACCTGTACGAGGCCGTCCTCGGCGGGGGCGGGGTGCATCCGGCGACGGCGCCGGCCGCCCTGTTCGTCGCCGGTCTGCTCGACCACCCGGTCGCGGACACGGTACCGCCCTGGGCGGGGCCGTGGCCGAGAACGCTGCGCGGGGTGCTCCTGGAGTTCCTGGGCGCCGCCGCGCGCGCCGCGTCCACCGATCCGTCCGACGAGGAGCCCGGGACCGCGGCGGAGGTCGACGCCACGCGGGCGGTGTACGCGGCGGTGGGACGGCGGGCCGTGCTCGACCTGCGTGCGGTGGCGCCCGCGCTGTACGACGCCGTGCGCCCCTACCTGACCGACGACGACCGGCACGTCCGTCAGCGGGCGGTGGAGGCTGCTGGCGAGTTCGCGTTCCTGGCCGGTCTGGAACCGGACCTGTCCGGGGCGGCGGATATGGCGGGGACCCGGGACGAGGGGGCTGCCATCGTCCTCGCTCTCGGGAGGAACGGCCGCGACACCACCGCCTATCTCACCCACGCCGATCCCGCCATCCGGGCCTGCGCCGCGCTGGCTCCGGCCCTGCGGGGCGACCCGTGCGCGACCGGGGAACTGGTGTCCGCGCTCCTGAGGGGAGAGGAGATCGAGTCGTGGTTCTCCGTGCGCCCCGGTGCCTTCGGCGGCCCCGTCAGGTCGAGCCTGGCGCGGGAACTGCGTGGGCGAGCCCGGGTGGGGGACCGCGCCGACCTGCTCGCGGTGGCGCGGGTGATGGTGGAGGTCACCGAGCCGGAGAGCCTCGCCGCGGACCTGTCCCCGTACGGGGCGCTGTTCGAACCGGTGGACGGCGCGCGGTGGCGGGCGGAGGATCTGACCGCGCTCCATCGGGAGTACCTGCGCGTCCTGGTCGACTCCGAACGGCTGTGGGAACGGGCCGACGAGGTGTCACGGGTGTCGCGGCGTGCCTGGGAGGAGGCGGCGGACCAACCGTACGCGCCCGCCTGGCGGCGGCTGTCCCGGGGGGAACTGCGACGCTTCCTCGACGCGCACGGCCTGCCCCAGGATCGAGAGGAGCTTCGGGCACTGGCCGAGGAGTGAGCGACGTGTCCGGAACGTACGGGGGAATCCGGTCGAGTCGCCGTATCGGGACCGCGATCCTCGGCGTTCTCCGGATTCTCCGGGCGGAGCGTGATCCAATGGTCACCATGACCACCCCCACACTCAGCGCCGCCGCACGACTCGTCCTCGACTTCGTCACGTCCGGCGAGGCGCTGTCCGACCGAGCCGACCTCGCGCGCTTCCTCCGGGAGCACCGACTGGCCACCGAAGGCGCCATACCGATCACCCTCAGCGACCTTGACGAGGCCCTGACGCTGCGCGCCGCCATGCGCGCCGTCCTGATCCGGGGAGAGGGGAACACCGGCGACAATCCCGACGTGATGGCGCGCGGTCAGCGGGTGCTCGACGGCCTGAGGGTCACCGTGCGGCTGCTCCCCGATGCGGACACCGCCTCGCCCCTGGCTCCCGCCGTGGTCGACGAGGTGCGCCGTGGGCTGGCGCGGATCGCGGGCGCCTGGGCGGCCCTTGTGGCAACGGGGGAGTTGCGCGACCTGCGCGTGTGACGCGCCGTGGGACCTCCGGCGCCCTCGGCTCCCGCCCGCGCTCAGCCCCCGTCGATCGCGCAGGCGGCGGTCCCGCCGGGCAGCCGATGGCGGTGGGCGGCCACCCACCGGTAGAGGGCGCGGTTGAGTGCCCGTAGGAGCGGCAGCCGGAGCACCCGGCCCAGGGGACGCGCGAGGAACCGGCCGTGGATCAGAACCTCGGCCACCGCGTCCCCGCCCGCGAAGCGGCGACCGTCGGGGTAGACGATCCACGCCTCCCGGTCGGCCCGCTCCGGAGTGAGGCCGACGGCGGCCAGGTCGAACTCCTGCCAGGCCACGAACGCGGTGCGGGTGCGCACACGGTCGCGGCCGAAGACCACCGCGCGCTGGCAGAAGCCGCAGTCCCGGTCGTAGAGGAACGTTCCGGCGCCGCGGATGTCGGGTCCCTCCGAGCGGTCGGTCATGCCTCCATGATGCCCCCTGACGGGCGCGGTGACCCCGTCCGGCCCCGCGCTATCCGCCGCGTGGCGGGGGCGCGATCTCGCTCGCGTTGCGCACGCGCTCCAGAGCCGGGGGCGCGTCCGGGGCCCGCAGTGCGGCCACCCGGACGACGAAGTGGGGCTCGACCATGGCGACGGCGGCCCACGCGTAGGGCGAGTGGAGGACGTCGCAGTCATAGGGCGCTCCGTCGATCCCGATCCGTGCCCGTGACCACGACGCGCCCAGGGGGTGGACGCGGGGCTCGGCGTCCGTGTCCCCCTCGGCCCGGCGCTGGAGGAAGTCGTGCCCCGACCCGAACCGCCGCACGTGGTCGCGCAGCGGCGGCCAGTCCACGTCCGGCCACCGCCGCGTCGTCACCTCCAATCCGGTCCCCTCGGCCTCGGCGACGCGGTAGCGCGCGGTGCACTCCAGCACGTGGTCGTGCAGCGGGGAGAATCCCACGTCCGCCAGGCGGCCCGTGCCCGACCTGCCCGCGGGCGCGAACAGGGGAAGGTCCGCCATGACGCGCTCCACGGAGACCGGTGCGGGCGTTCTCGACGGGAGTGTTGAGTCGCTGAACTCCATGCCGCCGATGCTAGTCCCGTGTCGGGAGACCTACTCGGTACCGACCCCCGTGGACTCGACGCGTCCCCCACCGGACCGTCCACGATCAGCCGTCGTCGCGGCGGCGCAGGTAGCGTTCGAACTCGCGGGCGATCGCGTCGCCGGACGCCTCCGGCAGTTCGGCGGTGTCCTTGGCCTCCTCCAGGCCGCGCACGTAGTCGGAGATGTCCTCGTCCTCGGCGGTGAGCTCGTTGACGTTGGACTCCCACGACACCGCCTCCTCGGGCAGGTCGCCCAGCGGCACCGTCGTCCCGAGGAGCTCCTCCACCCAGCCGAGCAGCGCCAGCGTCGCCTTGGGGCACGGCGGTTGCGCCACGTAGTGCGGGATGGCCGCCCACAGCGACACCGTCTCGATCCCGACCTCGCCGAACGTCTCGTGCGCCACGCCCACGATGCCGGTCGGGCCCGAGTAGGTGGTCGGCTCCAGGCCGTGTGCGTCGCCCAGCTCCACCGGCGAGGCGATGCCGGTCACCGGGATCGGCCGGGTGTGCGGCGCGTCGGCCAGCAGCGACCCCAGCATCACCGCGCGTTCCACGCCCAGCTGCCGCGCGATCGCCAGCAGGTCGGCCGTGTACGAACGCCACCGCATGTTCGGCTCGGGGCCGGACACCAGGACCACGTCGCGACCGGCGCCGGGCGGCGTGGCCAGCGCCACACGTGTGGTGGGCCACTCGACCTTGCCGACCAGACCGTCGACCACGGACATGCGCGGCCGGGTGACCTGGAAGTCGTAGTAGTCGTCCGGGGTGAGCGCGCACAGCTCACGGGCGTCCCACTCCCTGGACAGGTGCTCGACGGCGAGGGTGGCGGCCTCCCCGGCGTCGTTCCAGCCCTCGAACGCCGCCACCATGATCGGATCGACGAGCTCCCGGGTGAGCTTGATCATCGGCGGCCCCTTCCTGCGCGCGGACGGAGTCCACCCTATGGGGTGCCGCCCCGGCCTGGAAACCGGGATTCCCGCTGAGCGCGGACCTTCCCGACCTCCGCTCCGCCGGTGGACGCGTCGCGCGAACGGCCGGGAAACGAACCAAATTCCGTCTGATTGAACCCGTGCGGAGCGGGCCTGACGCGCATATCGTGGAACGCACGTCTCACATGGCGAAACGCCTGATGAGGTAGCCTCGCAGCCAGCGCTGCCGTGGACAGAGCCGTCCCCAGCGCCCGACCCGATCGCGCCGGGGTCGGCCCAGCTCCGCGCTCCGGCCGGCTGGGCCAACCCAGCGCGCCCAAGACTAGAGTTGCGGATTGATGAGAGCTCGCCTGACCTTCCGTGAAGCACTGTCCCAGCGTGTCATCGTCGCGGACGGAGCGATGGGCACCATGCTCCAGGCGCACGATCTCGACCTCGACCAGTTCGAGGGGCACGAGGGCTGCAACGACATCCTCAATCTCACCCGCCCCGACATCGTCCACGACACGCACGCCGCCTTTCTCGCCGTGGGCGCGGACTGCGTCGAGACCAACACCTTCTCCGCGAACTACGGCGGTCTGGCCGAGTACGGCATCCAGGACCGCGCCTACGAGATCGCGGAGGCGGGCGCCCGCGTCGCCCGCCAGGCCGCCGACGCCTACTCGACCCCCGACCACCCCCGCTACGTCCTGGGGTCGGTCGGCCCCGGCACCAAGCTGCCCACCCTGGGCCACGCCCCCTACGCCCTGCTGCGCGACCACTACGAGCAGTGCCACCGCGGTCTCATCGACGGGGGCGCCGACGCCATCCTCATCGAGACCTGCCAGGACCTGCTCCAGGTCAAGGCCGCCGTGGTCGCCGCCCAGCGTGCCCGCAAGGCCCTGCGCAGCGACATCCCGATCATCGCCCAGGTCACCATCGAGACCACCGGAACCATGCTGGTCGGCTCGGAGATCGGCGCCGCGCTGACCTCGCTGGCGCCGCTCGGCATCGACGTGGTCGGCCTGAACTGCGCCACCGGTCCCGCCGAGATGAGCGAGCACCTGCGCTACCTGTCGCACCACTCGCCCATCCCGATCTCCTGCATGCCCAACGCGGGCCTGCCCCAGCTCGGCGCGGACGGTGCGGTCTACCCACTCACCCCGGCCGAGCTGGCCGACGCCCACGACACGTTCACCTCCGAGTTCGGGCTGAGCATGGTCGGCGGCTGCTGCGGCACCACGCCCGAGCACCTGCGCCAGGTGGCCGAGCGCGTCCAGGGGCGCGGGATCAGGAACCGCAGGCCCGTGGTCGAGGCCGCGGCGTCCTCGATCTACCAGAGCGTGCCACTGCGCCAGGACGCCAGCTACCTCGCGGTCGGCGAGCGCACCAACGCCAACGGCTCCAAGAAGTTCCGCACCGCCATGCTGGAGGAGCGCTGGGACGACTGCGTGGAGATGCGCGCGACCAGATCCGCGACGGCGCCCACCTGCTCGACCTCAACATCGACTACGTGGGCCGCGACGGCGTGCGCGACATGCGTGAGCTGGCATCGCGCTTCGCGACCTCCTCGACCCTGCCGATCATGCTCGACTCCACCGAGCCCGCGGTCCTGGAGGCCGGGCTGGAGGCGCTGGGCGGTCGCGCGGTGATCAACTCGGTCAACTACGAGGACGGCGACGGCCCCGACTCGCGCTTCACCCGGATCATGGGGCTGGTCAAGGAGCACGGCGCGGCCGTGGTCGGACTGTGCATCGACGAGGAGGGCCAGGCCCGCACCGTCGAGTGGAAGCTGCGCGTGGCCACCCGCCTGATCGAGCAGATCACCGGTGAGTGGGGCCTGCGGACCGGTGACATCGTCATCGACTGCCTCACCTTCCCCATCACCACGGGGCAGGAGGAGACCCGCCGCGACGGCATCGAGACGCTCGACGCCATCCGCGAACTCAAACGGCGCCATCCCGACGTGCAGACCACGCTCGGCCTGTCCAACCTGTCGTTCGGCGTCAACCCGGCGGCCCGCATCGTGCTCAACTCGGTGTTCCTGCACGAGGCGGTCGAGGCGGGGCTGGACTCGGCGATCGTGCACGCCTCCAAGATCGTGCCGATCAACCAGATCCCCGACGAGCAGCGCGAGGTCGCCCTCGACCTGGTCTACGACCGCCGCACCGACGACTACGACCCGCTGGCGCGGTTCATCGACATGTTCGAGGGCGTGGACGCCACGTCCATGAGGGCCTCGCGCGCCCAGGAGCTGGCCGCCCTGCCGTTGTGGGAGCGCCTGGAGCGGCGGATCGTCGACGGCGAGCTCGCCGGGATCGAGGCCGACCTGGACACCGCGCTGGCGGACAAGCCCGCGCTGGCGATCGTCAACGACACCCTCCTGGAGGGGATGAAGACCGTCGGTGAGCTGTTCGGCTCCGGCCAGATGCAGTTGCCGTTCGTCCTCAAGTCCGCTGAGGTCATGAAGAGCGCGGTCGCCTACCTCGAACCGCACATGGACAGGACCGACGACGATGGCAAGGGCCGCATCGTCCTGGCCACCGTCAAGGGCGACGTCCACGACATCGGCAAGAACCTCGTCGACATCATCCTGTCCAACAACGGCTACGACGTCGTCAACATCGGGATCAAGCAGCCGGTCTCGGCGATCCTGGAGGCCGCCGAGCGCGAACGCGCCGACGTCATCGGCATGTCCGGGCTGCTGGTCAAGTCCACGGTCATCATGAAGGAGAACCTCCAGGAGATGAACTCCCGGGGTCTGTCCGAACGCTTCCCCGTGCTGCTGGGCGGCGCGGCGCTCACCCGTTCCTACGTGGAACAGGACCTGGCGCAGATGTACGACGGGCAGGTCCGCTACGCCAAGGACGCCTTCGAGGGGCTGCGCCTGATGGACAGCTTCATGGCCGTCAAGCGCGGCGAGGAGGGCGCCGAGCTGCCCGCCCTGCGCCAGCGCAGGGTGCGCCGGGGCGCCGTGCTCGCGGTGACCGAGCCCGAGGACATGCCCGCGCGCAGCGACGTGGCCACCGACAACCGGGTGCCGACGCCGCCGTTCTTCGGCGACCGGATCAGCAAGGGCATCCCGCTGGCCGACTACGCCGCCTTCCTCGACGAACGCGCCACGTTCATGGGCCAGTGGGGGCTCAAGGCCTCCCGGGGCGGTGACGGACCCTCCTACGAGGAGTTGGTGGAGACGGAGGGCCGCCCGCGGATGCGGATGTGGCTGGACCGCATCCAGACAGACGGCCTGCTGGAGGCGGCCGTCGTGCACGGGCACTTCCCCTGCTACAGCGAGGGCGACGACCTCGTGGTGCTGGACGAGGACGGCGGGGCCGAGCGCACGCGCTTCACGTTCCCGCGTCAGCGCCGCGACCGCCACCTGTGCCTGGCCGACTTCTTCCGTCCCAAGGAGTCGGGGGAGCTGGACGTGGTGTCCTTCCAGGTCGTGACCGTGGGTTCGGCGATCAGCCGGGCCACCGCCGCGCTGTTCGAGAAGAACGCCTACCGCGACTACCTCGAACTGCACGGGCTGTCGGTCCAGCTGACCGAGGCGCTGGCCGAGTACTGGCACACGCGGGTCCGGGCCGAACTGGGCTTCGCGGGCGAGGACCCGGCCGAACTGGAGGCCTTCTTCAAGCTCGGCTACCGGGGCGCGCGGTTCTCCCTCGGCTACGGGGCCTGCCCCAACCTGGAGGACCGGGCCAAGATCATGCGGCTGCTGGAGCCCGAGCGGGTGGGGGTCACACTGTCGGAGGAGTTCCAGCTCGTGCCCGAGCAGGCCACCGACGCGATCGTCATCCACCACCCGGAGGCGACCTACTTCAACGTCTGACCGGAACCGGCAGGGCGGTGACGTCGGTCTTCGGTGCCCGGCCCCGCCCCCGTGAGCAGGACGTGTGTCCGCCGACCAGGCTCCGAGGGGCCGGTTCCCGCGCGCCGGGCGGCACCGAGTGTTCGGGGCGCGGACGGTCACACTTCACGCCCCGGGCGTCCGCGGGCGGCCACGCCCGTGGGACCCTGGGCGATCCGTGGGCGCACCGATTCAGGGGCGTGCGAACGACACGAGAGGGGAGAGCGTGGCGGCGGTCCGCCGAGAGCGGCCGTGCCACCGAGAGCATGACTGAACCGAGGACGACCGGCGGCCGGACGGCCGGGGAACGCCGCCTCCAGGCGGTGCTGTTGGACATGGACGGGACGCTCATCGAGAGCGAGCACCTGTGGGGGGAGTCCGAGGCCGAACTCGTCGCGGAGTTGGGCGGCGTGTGGGGTGATCAGGACCACGAGCGCAACGTCGGCAACGCGGCCGAGCCCGTGGGCCGGTACATCGTGGAGCTGACCGGGGCGGATCTGACACCGCGCGAGGTCGCCGACCTCCTCTATGAGAAGTTCCGCGCCAAGCTGGAGGGCGGCGCCGAGCTGCGTCCGGGGGCCAAGCAGCTGGTCACGATGGTGGCTGACGCGGGCATCCCGGTGTCGCTGGTGACCTCCACCGAGCGCGCGTTGGTCGGCGCCGCGATCGGCGGGATCGGGCTGGAGAGCTTCGACGACTCCGTGGCCGGTGACGAGGTCGGTGCGAACAAGCCCGACCCGGACCCCTACCTCGTCGCCGCCCGGCGGCTCGGCGTGGACCCCCGCCGCTGCGTGGCCTTCGAGGACTCCGTGGTGGGTGTGGCCTCCGCGGCGTCGGCGGGCTGTGTGACCGTCGCCGTGCCCAACCACGTGGAGATCGCCCCGCGCGAGGGCGTGGTCCTGCGGGAATCGCTGGTGGGCGTGGATGTGGACTGGCTGGAGTCGCTGGTCGCCGACCGCTGACCCCAACCCGCCGACGCGGGGCCGTGACGCGGGGCGTCGCGGCCCGGGGCCGCCGGTCCCCCGCAGCGCGGCCGGCGGCCGGTCCGGTACGCGGCGGGACGTCCGGGTACGGTGGAAGCGGGGCCCCGGGCGGGTGCCGGACCGGGGAAGTCCCTAAGGGATCGGCCTGATGCGCGCGACGGCGCCGGATGGGAGACTGGCGACATGTTCGAGCTGCCTGAGAACCTGCCCGTCTCCGATCTGGCCGTGGGCGCGGTGCTCACCGGACTGGGGCTGATCGTCTCCTTCCTCCTCTGGCGCTGGAGGGGCGCCGCCTCGGGCGTGCGCGGCATGGCCTGGTCGCTGGTGCCCCTGGCCGTGGCCCTGCTCGGTCTGATGAGCGTGGTCTGGGAGTTCGTCCGCGGGGTCGCGGGCGTCGTGACGGGGCTGCTGTTCAGCCCGCTGGTGTGGGCCGGAGTGGTCCTTTCCGGCCTGGCCGTGGTCCTGTACGTCGCCTCCGGGGTCATGCGTTCGCGGGGCGTGGGCACCGCGCCGCGCTCCGGAAAGGGCACGTCGGCGGAGGGCGCGAAGGCCGCGGACGCCGCCAAGGGCTCCGGCGGACCCGCAGCCGGAGCCGGAGGGGCCAAGCCCCAGGTGGGCTCCGCCTCGGGGAAGAAGGCCGCGCCCGCCGACGACCTCTCCGACCTCGGCGACATCGAGGAACTCCTGCGCAAGCGCGGAATCGACTAGAAGGCGGGGATTCCCCATCCTCGGCGGCGCCCATCGCCCGTTCCTCGCTGCGCGGCCCGCCTCGCCCGCCCGTCTCCCACCACCCTCAGCGGACGCCCACGGCCCGGTCCATCAGCTCCATCCACCGGGCGCGCTGCTCCTCGGTGATCGGCAGGCCCCGGTGACCGAGGAGCAGTGCCTGGTGTCCGCCGAGCCGCTCGGTGCGCTCGGCCGGACCACCGAAGACCTCGGCCAGCCACACCGCCACGTGCTCGCGGTGCTCGGGGGTGAAACCGGCGAAGACCGGGGCCGGCAGGGGGTCCGTCAGGACACGATGCGGGCGGCGGCACCGCCGCCCGGGACACGGGCTCGGACGACTTCTCCCCGGGCATAGCACTTGCCATAGCTTGCCATCTTTCGGGCGGATTGCCCTGAAATCAGGGCGCATCGTGAGCTGGCGCTACGGATCGGTATCCCCAGGTCACCACCGTCATCCGACGAATGCGAAGTTTGTCGATGTGTGTGGATTAATGAGTTCCTTGTCATGATTTATCACGATTCAGATACATGATGTGGAACTGGACGAAATGTGCCTGACGGGCGAGTAGGTTGGTCGCTGTGTAACAGCCAGGGCGGTATCGCTTCGAGGGTGTCCAACTCCACGCGGAGTGCGGGCGCGACCGAGCGGCCGTGCCCGGCGCGACGGAAACACCCCTCCCGTCGCCGCCGGTTCCGCCCACGCCAGCCCGCGTCGAGATCCGACCGGCCCCACCGTGAGGCCCCCCGTGGGTCGACCGCAGGTCTCACGCACGGGTATCAGTCACCGCTCGGCCAGAAGCGTATGAGTGGAGAGAGTGGTGTCCCGATGAGCGCGCCCTCGCAAGCCCCCGAGTCGGCGGACGGGCCGACCGCAGCGGACGCCGTCGAGGAGTCCGGGGCCGGTCACGGCGGAGCGGACAACCGCTCCCTCCGGCAGATCGCGTGGCAGCGGCTTCGGCGCGACAGGGTCGCGATGGTCTCCGGCGTGATCGTCGTCCTGCTCATCCTCGCCGCGATCCTGGCGCCGCTCCTGACGAAGTGGTTCGGCTACCCGCCCACCGAGTACCACCAGGACCTCATCGACGCCTCCACCCGGCTCCCCTACAAGGACCCGGAGAACCCCTACGACCCGGTCACCGGTTTCGCGGTCACCGACCCGTGGGGCGGCATCAGCGCCGACCACTGGCTCGGCGTCGAACCCACCACCGGCCGCGACCTGCTCAGCCGACTGCTCCACGGCGCGCAGATCTCCCTGCTCGTCGCCTTCCTGTCCACCCTCGTGTGCGTCGCGATCGGCACCGTCCTGGGCATCGTCGCGGGCTACAAGGGCGGCTGGATCGACACCGTGATCAGCCGGGCCATGGACATCTTCCTGGCCTTCCCGCTGATGCTGTTCGCCATCGCCCTCGTCGGCGTCATCCCGGACGGCTTCCTCGGCCTGACCGGCAACGGCCTCAGCGTCGGCGTCATCGTCTTCATCATCGGGTTCTTCAACTGGCCCTACATCGCCCGCATCGTCCGCGGCCAGACGCTCTCCCTGCGCGAGCGCGAGTTCGTCGAGGCCGCCCGCAGCCTGGGCGCCGGGAACCGGCACATCCTGGTCAAGGAGATCCTGCCCAACCTGGTCACGCCGATCCTCGTCTACTCGACGCTGCTGATCCCCACCAACATCCTGTTCGAGGCGGCGCTGAGCTTCCTGGGCGTGGGCATCAACCCGCCCACCCCCAGCTGGGGAAAGATGCTCTCCGAGGCGATCCCGTTCTACCAGAGCGGCCCCTACTTCATCGTCTTCCCCGGCCTGGCGATCTTCATCACCGTCCTCGCGTTCAACCTGTTCGGTGACGGTCTCCGCGACGCTTTCGACCCCAAGACCTCGGACTGATCCGCGTCCGGGCGGGGCGGGCGACCGCCCACCCCGACCAGGCGCGGATCGACCCGCGGACCCACCCATCCCCTTTCAGGTTCGGTAGAGAGGCAGTCCCTTGAGGAAACGCACACTCGGCTTCGTCGCGCTCGGCGCGGCGGCGTCCATCTTCCTGTCCGCGTGCGGCGGCGGCGACGCCTCGGGCGGCGGCGACGCGGCCGGAGTCGGCTTCAACGCCGCCGAGAACGATGTCGTCAACCCGTCCGACGCCACGGGTGGCACCCTGCGCTACGCGATCCAGGCGGACTTCGACTCGGTCGACCCGGGCAACACCTACTACGGCTTCAACTGGAACTTCTCGCGTTACTTCGCGCGCACCCTGCTCGCCTACAACCCGGAGCCGGGCGAGAACGCCACCGACCTGGTCACCGACACGGCCGCGGGCATGCCCGAGCCCAACGAGGACTTCACCGAGTGGACGGTGCGGATCCAGGAGGGCCTCCGGTACGAGGACGGTTCGGAGATCACCGCCCAGGACATCAAGTACGGCATCATCCGTGCTGACTTCAACGGCGGCGCCCTGACCAAGGGCCCGAGCTACTTCGCCCAGAAGCTCGACGCCGACGAGGACTTCAACGTCTACGAGTCCTCCGACCCGCTCGGCGAGTTCGACGCCATCGAGACGCCGGACGACCACACACTGGTCTTCCACCTCAAGGACAGCTTCTCCGAGTTCCCGAACCTGCTGATCCTGCCGCAGACCGCTCCGGTCCCGCTGGACGCGGACACGGGAGAGCTCTACCAGCAGCACGTCGTCTCCTCGGGCCCGTACAAGTTCGACGGGGACTACGAGCCCGGCGTCCAGCTCAACCTCGTGCGCAACGAGGAGTGGGACGCCGAGACCGACCAGATCCGCACGGCCCTGCCGGACCGCGTCGAGGTGGAGATCGGCGTCAACCAGGACGAGATCGACGAGCGACTGGTCAACGGCGACCTCGACGTCGACCTGCAGGGCACCGGTGTGGGCCCGGCCATGCACGGCCGCCTGGCCGCGGACGAGTCCGCCCGCCCGAACATCGACAACCTGTACTCGGGCGCCACGCGCTTCGTGAGCATCCACATTCCGGTGATCGAGGACGTGGCCTGCCGCCAGGCGATCATGTACGCCGCCAACCGCGACAGCATGCACCGCGCCTGGGGCGGCGAGCTCGGCGGCGACATCGCCACCAACCTGATCCCGCCGCAGATCCCGGGCTCCAACCCGGAGAGCGACCTGTACCCCTCCGAGGACAACACGGGCGACCTCGACGCCGCCCGCGAGAAGCTGGAGGAGTGCGGCGAGGAGGACGGCTTCGAGACCGTCATCGCCGTCCGCGAGGGCCGTGAGAAGGACGAGCAGACCGCCGAGGCCCTCCAGGAGGCCCTGTCCCGCGTCGGGATCGATGTCACCATCGAGACCTACCCGGCCGGCGACTTCTACGGCCAGTACGCCGGTTCCCAGACTTCGTCCGCGAGAACAACATCGGCCTGAGCGTCTCCAACTGGATCCCCGACTGGGCCACCGGCTACGGGTTCGCCCAGCCGATCACCGACGGCCGCGCCATCGTCGCAGCCGGCAACTACAACATGGCCGAACTCGACGACCCCGAGGTCAACGAGCTGTGGGACCAGGCGGTCCAGACCGAGGACCCGGACGAGCGGGCCGCGATCTACGAGCAGGTCGACACGCTCGTCCTGGAGCAGGCCGCCATCCTGCCCGTGGTCTTCGACCGCGCGATGTTCTACCGCTCCACCGAGCTGACCAACGTCTACTTCCAGCCCGGCTACGCCATGTACGACTACATGGCCCTGGGCGTGGACCGCGGTTAGTCACCACCCGCCACGTTCCGAACTACCACGACAAGGCAGGTGAAGGCGGCGGGGCCCCGCGACCCCGCGGGTGTCCCCGCCGCCGACCGCGATGCTGACCTACATTCTCCGCCGACTCGGTGCGGGCCTGTTGCTGCTCGCCATCGTCACGATGGTCACCTTCTGGATCTTCTTCGTCCTGCCCAAGTGGGCGGGCGTGACGCCGGAGGGCATGGCCGCCATGTACGTGGGCAAGGCGCCCACCCCTGAGGCCCTGGCGGCCACGGTGGAACGGCTCGGGCTGGACAAGCCGATCGCCGTCCAGTTCTACGACTTCGTCCGGACGCTGCTCCTGGGCACCGAGTACACCTTCGGCCGGTCGACGGTGGAGTGCGCGGCGCCGTGCCTGGGCTACTCGTTCACCACCAACACCCCCGTCCTCGGGCAGATCATCGACCGGCTGCCGGTCACGATGTCCCTGGCCGCGGGCGCGGCCGTCATGTGGGTCGTCGGCGGAGTGGCCGTGGGCGTGCTCTCGGCCGTCAGGAAGGGCAGCGTCTTCGACCGGATCGCCATGTCGCTGGCGCTGGTCGGCGTCTCGCTGCCGATCTACTTCACCGGTCTGCTCTCCCTGTCGTTCCTGGTGCACACCTGGAACCTCTTCCCGGTTCCGCGCTACGTGCCCCTGACCGAGGACCCCCTCGCCTGGGTCCAGGTGATGTTCCTGCCCTGGGTGACGCTGGCGTTCCTGCACGCCGCCCAGTACGCGCGCCAGACCCGCGCGGGCATGCTGGAGACCCTGGGCGAGGACTACATCCGCACCGCCCGAGCCAAGGGCCTGAGCGAGCGCCGGGTCATCCTCAAGCACGCGCTGCGGCCCACGCTGACGCCGATCGTCACCATCTTCGGCCTCGACCTGGGACTGGTGCTCGGCGGCGCCATCCTGACCGAGAAGACGTTCTCGCTCAACGGCATCGGCAAGTACGCGATCGACGCCATCATCGCCAAGGACCTCCCGGTGATCCTCGGCGTCACCCTGGTGGGCGCGTTCTTCATCGTCGTGTGCAACCTGATCGTCGATCTGCTGTACCCCGTCGTCGATCCGCGGGTGCGGATCGCGAAGTAGTGCGCCCGGCGCAGTACCTGACCAACGAACGAAGGAATCTGACATGGCCTCGACCGAGCCCGTCGTCCGGGTGGACGACCTGCGGGTGACGTTCCCGACGATGGACGGGGACGTCCACGCGGTGAACGGGTTGTCCTTCGAGGTGCCCCGTGG